>NZ_FPJG01000006.1:6211666-6917500 GCF_900119165.1 Amycolatopsis australiensis
GCGCGGACCGCCCGCGCATGGCGGAGGCGATCGCCGCGGTCCGCGCCGCCGGCGGTGACCACCACCCGGACCTCGCCCTGTGCCTGGGGCTGGCGCAGGCGTTCTGCGCGTTGCTGGAGGAGGACCGCGACCGGGCCCGGCGCGACCTGAAGCTCGCCCGCGCGCACGAGCCCGGCGGCTCGCCGCTGTCCGGGCAGCACGGGCTGGCGCTGCTGCTGGACGTTCTCGCCGGCGACGCCGAACCGGACGCCGCGGCGGCACCGGCGGCCCGGCTGCGCTGGAACCGGCAGTTCACCGCGCTGGCGCAGGCGGTCTGGCACGGGCGGCAAGGCGACACGGCCGCCGCGGAGGCCGCGGCGAAGGAGGCCCGCGAAGCGGCGTACCCGTACCGGATGGCCGCGCACCTCGGTGCCCGGCTGGTCGCCGAAGCCGCACTCGCCGACGGCTGGGGCGACCCGGTCCCGTGGCTGCGTGCGGCGGAGGAGTACTTCCACGACGCGGCGATCCCGGCCGTCGCGGCGGCCTGCCGCACGCTGCTGCGCCGGGCGGGCGAGCCGGTCCGGCAGCGGCGGCCGGGCCTGCACCACCTGCCGCGCGAACTGCGCGAGGCGGGGGTCACGGTCCGCGAGTACGACGTCTTCCGGCTGCTGGCCCACCGGCTCGGCAACACCGACATCGCCCGCCGCCTGCTGATCTCGCCGAAGACGGTGGAAAAGCACGTGTCGAGCTTGATGACGAAGACGAAACTGCCGGACCGCGTGACGCTGTTCGACTACGCGGCGACGCTCAGCTCCTGACCGGTGTCCACAAAGGACGTCCTACTCCGCCGGCACCCCGAACGCCGCCTGCCCCGCGGCACGCCGGTACGGCTCCACCGTCGCGCGTTGCTCGGCCGCGCGGGCGAGCAGGCGGTCGAAGTCGATGTCCGGGAGCCGGGTACGCAGGCCGGCGAGGTCGGCGAGGGTCGTCCACAGCGTCCGCTTGCCGTCGATGCCCATGGCGAGTGCTTCGAGCTCCCAGAACCGGCTCAGCGGGGAGTACCCGCGAAGGCGGCCGTTGAGTTTCAGCCGCCCGGCGCGTTCGGCGGCCACCGCGGCGGCGACCTTGAGCGGGTTGGGCCGCACCCGCAGCCGGCCCATGATCCGTTCGTAGGACCGGACGTCCTCGGCGATGGCGTCGGCGAGACCGGCCAGCACGGTGCCGAGCTCCGTACCGCGGTTGTGGTCCCGCGCGCGGCGGGCCAGCTCGCGCCACGTGACGCCGAGGGCCAGCTGGTCCCGTAGGTAGATGGCGAGATATTCGTCCATGGAAGGCAGCTACCCGTTCCGGCGCCCGCCAACCCGATCCGTGTGGTCTCCCCTCGCGGGGGTACCCGGACGGTCCTGCCCCGAGGATGGAGGACCCGATGGCGCCGGAACCACTGCGCAGGCTGCTGGCACTGGCCGTGGGCTGCGTCGCGCTCGCGGGCGTGACGTGCCTGGCCGCCGCTGATCGGCACGCGCCGGTGTCGGCCGGGAGGGCGCACGGCATCGCGATCGAAGGCCACCTGGCGACCACGGCGGACGTCCGCTCCGACGTCCGGCACGGCTGACGCACGGAAACTTCCCGGCGGTCCGGAGGTTCTCCGCACCTCGGACGGGTACGCGCGCCTCGACGCCCGCCGAGCCCGCGGAGGAACCATGAGTCCCAGCCAGCCGCTTTCCCCGACCCGCGGGCCCGGCCGTGCCGCCCGCGCGGCCGCCACAGCCGCCGGAAACGCCGACCGGCGGCTGCACGCCGCCGCCGGCCTGCGCCGCCAGCTCACCAAGGTCTTCCCGACGCACTGGTCGTTCCTGCTCGGCGAAGTCGCGCTCTACAGCTTCCTCGTGCTGCTGCTCAGCGGCGTCTACCTGACCCTGTTCTTCGACCCGTCGATGCAGGAGGTGACCTACCACGGCGCCTACGCCGACCTCCGCGGCGTCCCGATGTCCCGGGCTTTCGCCACCACCCTCGACCTGTCGTTCGAGGTGCGCGGCGGCCTCTTCGTGCGGCAGCTGCACCACTGGGCGGCGCTGATCTTCGTCGGCGCGATGATGGTGCACATGCTCCGGATCTTCTTCACCGGAGCGTTCCGCCGTCCCCGCGAAGCCAACTGGGTGATCGGCGCGCTGCTGCTGATCCTCGGCATGTTCGAGGGGTTCTTCGGCTACTCGCTGCCCGACGACCTGCTCTCCGGCACCGGCATCCGCGCCACGCTGTCCGGGATCGTGCTGTCGCTGCCGGTGATCGGCACCTGGCTGCACTGGGCCCTCTTCGGCGGTGAGTTCCCCGGCGACGTCATCATCCCCCGGCTCTACGCCATCCACATCCTGCTGCTGCCGGGGATCATGCTCGCGCTCGTCGGCGTGCACCTCGCGCTGGTCTGGTACCAGAAGCACACCCAGTTCCCCGGTGTGCGGCGGAAGGAGACCAACGTCGTCGGCGTCCGGATCCTGCCGGTGTTCGCCCTCAAGGGCGGCGCCTTCTTCGCCGTCGTCACCGCCGTCCTCGCCCTGATGTCCGGGCTGTTCCAGATCAACCCGGTCTGGAAGTTCGGGCCCTACGACCCGTCGAAGGTCTCCGCCGGTTCCCAGCCCGACTGGTACATGGGGTTCGCCGACGGGCTGCTGCGCGTCTACCCGCCGTGGGAGCTGTTCCCCGGCAACCACACCATCCCGCAGCCGTTCTTCGCCGGTGTCCTGGGCATGACCGTGCTGTTCACCGCCCTGATCGGCTACCCGTGGATCGAACGGCGCCTCTCCGGCGACACCGCGCACCACAACCTCGTCCAGCGTCCCCGTGACGTCCCGGTCCGCACCGGCATCGGCATGATGGCACTGGCCCTCTACGGCGTCCTGACGCTTTCGTCGTTCAACGACATCATCGCCCTGCAGTTCGACGTCTCCCTCAACGCGACGACCTGGGCCGGGCGCATCGGTCTGCTGCTCGCCCCGCCGGTCGCGTACCTGGTCACCTACCGCGTGTGCCTCGCGCTGCAGCGCGCCGACCGCGAAGTCCTGGAGCACGGCATGGAAACCGGCATCATCACGCGCGCGCCGTCCGGCTCGTACGCCGAGATCCACCAGCCGCTCGACGGCCAGGCGCTCACCTACCAGGGCGCGTCCGTCCCGAAGAAGCCGAACAAGCTCGGCGCGGCGGGGCACCCGGTACCGGGCAGCCTGCTGCGGCCCGATCCCCCGGAGGAGACCGCCGCCCTGGAGGCGGCCGCCCGTCGCGGCGAGCTGCGCCACGGCCTGGGCGGCGACCCGGGCGGGGAGGGGCGGTGACGACCCCGCCCGGGCCCGGCGGCACGGCGATGCCGTCACGCTGGCAGATCGACGTGCTCGTGTACGAGGAAACGTCCTCCTACCCGGTGCTGCTCCTGCAACCCGGCCACCCCGGCGACCACGGCCGGCTGCACGGGATCCTGCGCCGGGCCGGGCTCGCCGCGCCGACGGCGTGGGAGTGGGAGCGCGGTCTCTGGCCGCTGGCCGCCGGCTGCCGCGTGGAGCTGTCCGACGGCCCGGCCGCGGTCACGGTGCACGCCGGCGGCTACCGCCTCACGGTCGGCTTCGAGCTGGTCGAAGCACCGCTGCCGTGGCTGACCGCCGCCCGACGTCAGCAGCAGGTGCTGTTCGTGCTGCTGCCGCCGGGACCACCGGCGGACGCGCTGATCGCCGACGACGCCAGCCTGATGCACACGGCGGCGGAACGAGCCGCCTGCCTGGCGGGGACGATCCCGCTGGATCCGGGCTTCCGCCGAAGCCCCGATCGTGGCCGGAGCGGTTGACCCGCCGCGGGTGGGGTAGCCAGCCCGGTATGACGCGACAGCAATCCGCACCCCATCGGGCCTTGGACGCCGTCGAAGAAGCGCGGGCCCTCGACGGTCCCGCGGCTCAGCTCACCCGGCGGCTGCGCAAGCCGGCTGCGAGCGCCGTCGGCGGATTGCTGCGCGGGCGCTGGCTGGGGCACCCGCTGCACCCGATCGCGGTAACGGTGCCGATCGGCGCGTGGCTGTGCTCGGCGGCCTTCGACCTCGTGCCGGGACGGCACGAGGAGGCACGACGGCTGGTGGGAGCCGGCCTGCTGGCCGCACCACCGGCGATCGTGCTGGGCTTGGCGGACTACGCGGACCTGGACGTCCGCCAGCAGCGCGTCGGCCTGGTCCACGCGGCGTGCAACACGGTGGCCATCGCCCTGTTCGGCGCGTCGTACCAGGCCCGCCGGCGCGGCCGCCACGCCCGCGGCAAGCTGCTGGGCGCCCTCGGCCTGGCGACGGCCGGCGCGGGCGGTGCACTCGGTGGCCACCTGGCGTACGCGCAGGGCGCCGGAGTCTTCCGCTGGCAGCCGCTCGACGCCGAGCCCGCCGAGATGGCCGGTCCCGACCCGACGGCACCGCGGAACCCCGCCTGACCCGCGACGCACCGTCGCAGTCCGGACGAGCGGTGGCGGTCCGGCCGGTGCCTGGGCCGCCCGAACCGGCCGCCGCGGCGATGGGTCCGGCCGCCCGAGGTAACCACGGTGGCTGCCGGAACACTCGGGGCAGGCCACCCAGGCGGCGGACTTCGCGATACGCGCCTCCACTCCGGACTCTCCGACGCCGAGCCCGGATCGGGATCAGCTCACCGTCACCCGCCCGTGCCACTCAGCCGCGGGCCAGGCGTCTCGCCACCGCGAACCCCGTGCCCAGCAGGACCGCGCCACCGGTGATCCACGGCCACAGCGGCATCGCGCCGTCGGCCGCCGGACTCGTCATCGCCGCCGTCACCGGCACCGCCGATCCCGGGCCCGCCACCGTCAACCGGAACGGCACCGTGCCCGACACCGGGTGCCCGTCGGCCGACGTCACCCGGTAGTGGATCGTGTAATCGCCCGCCGGGCCCAGCGGACGCACCGGTGCCGAGACCTTGGCGTCCACAATGGACGCCGGACCGGCCTCCCAGTGCGATGTCCCGTCAGGGCCGAGCACCCCCAGCTCGGTGAACTGGTTCTCCACGGGCTCGTTGAACACGAGCACCACTTCGGCCGGCGACGCGGCCACGGCCGCGTCGGCCGCCGGCGAACTGGACACCAGCACGCTGTGCGCGTCCGCCGGGGGCGCGCCGAGCAGAGCCACGCACGCCGCGGCCGCCAGCGTGACGACGATCCGGGCGGGGCAGGACAACCGGGAAGCCATGATTTCCTCGCGGGAGCACTCGGGGAGCAGGAATTCGAGAACACTAGCGAGCACATCCCGGACGCCGACGGGTAACCGTGAAACGGCTGCGTTAACCAATTCTCACCGCCACCGTCCGAGAACCGGACAAAACGGTCTGCTACTCCACCGGTTCGCCACCCGGGCCACCCACTCGGCGTAGCAAACCGGCCGTACGGCGGAGCAACTCACCGCGTCGAGCCGTCTGCCGCCCGGCCGACTTTACCTGTCCTTCACGTACGGATCACGCCAGGAAACGTGAGTGCTGGTTTTCTGCTCACCGCATCCCGTTCTTTCCCCACCGCTCCGGCATTCCGGCGGATTCCCATTCCCGGACGAGCGGATCCCGCGTTCTTTGGAGGACGAAACCGTGCGAGGAGCCGCCCTGCGCCGTGACCACGTCATCGCCGCCGGCCTGGCCGGTGCTGTCGTGATCGTCGTCGGCTACGCGTCCGGCATCGGCCTGCGCCCCGGCGGTGCCGCCGACGCGGCCACCCCGCCGCCGGTCGCGGACGGCGGGCACCCGGCCACCGCCGACACCCCCGGCGCGGCACCCCTTCCCTCGGCGCTGCCCCCGTCGGCCGTCGCGGTGCCGCCGCTGCCCGCGGTACCCGTCGGCGACCAGCCGGCCGCGGCGATGCCGTCCGTCCCGGGCGACGTCGCCGCGACCCCGGCTCCGGGCGTTCCGGGGACACCGGGGACACCGGTTACGCCCGATCCGCCGCCACCCGAGCCGCCGCAACCCCCGACGTCGACGCTCCCGCCACCGCCGCCACCGGGCACCGCGGTTCCCGCCTGCCAACCCGGTGCGGCGCAACAGGTCCTGGGCACCGTCGGCGGCCTGCCGCTGCTCGGCGCGGTGACCACCGGCCTCGGCGTCACCGGCCCGGACGGGCTCGGCGCGCTCGTCCTCGGCTACTGCCGCACCGCCGACGCCGGCCTCGAGCCCGCGATGGTGCCCGCCGCCGCCGTCGGGATCCCGGCCGTCCCGAGTGGACGGTGAGCGTGGACTCCGTCAAGGCGTGGTACGTGCTCGCCCGTGCCGTCGACTACACGGGCCTCACGCTGTTCGCCGGCGGCCTGCTGTTCGTGGCGGTGCTGTGGCCCGCGGGCGCCGGGCACCGCGGGACCCGGACGGTGCTCGGCACGGGCTGGGTCCTCGGCCTGCTCGGCACGGTCGCCGGGCTCGGGCTGCAGGCGGCGTGGGCCGCCCAGCGCCCGCCCGGGGACTTCCTGGCGCTCGACCTGCTCACCCAGGCGCTCGGCAGCCAGTTCGGCCGCGTCTGGTTCTCCCGGGCACTGCTCTGGCTGCTCGCCGGCGTCGTGCTGGCGTGGCTGCTGCAGCGCGGCCGCGACGCCGCGAAGGCGGTGGCGTGGCGCGCCGGGGCCGGCGCCGTCGTGCTGGGCCTGCTGCGCACGACCGGCCTCACCGGCCACGCGGCCGAAAGCACCCGGCCGTGGCTGAGCCAGCTCGCCGACCTCGCCCACCTCGCGGGCGCGTGCGCGTGGATCGGCGGCCTCGCCGTGCTGCTCTTCGGCGTCCTGGCCCGGCGCGACCCCGGGGAGCTCGCCTCGGTGGTCCCGCGCTATTCGAAGCTGGCGATGGTCTCGGTCACCGTCGTGGTGGCCGCGGGCGTGGCCCTCGCCTGGCAGACCGTCGGCGGCTTCGGACGGCTGTTCGCCACCGCCTACGGGCAGACCCTGCTGGTCAAGCTGGCCGTGCTCGCCGTCGTGCTCCTCGCCGCGCAGGCCAGCCGCGCCTGGGTCGGCCGCCGCCTCGACTTCGCGGTGGTCCTGCGCGGGGACGCCCGCACGGTCCGCCCGTTCGTCCACTCCGTCGCCGCCGAGACCACGCTCGTGATCGTGGTCCTCCTCGCGGCGAGCTTCCTCGTCACGGCCAGTCCCGGCCGCTGATCGCGCACCCTGCGAAAGGAGTCCTTCAATGGACAACCCCCGATCCGCCCCCGAACAGCCGGAGGCGGCGCGGCGACGGCGGCACTGGCCGGTCGCCGTGGCGATCCTCGCCCTGGCAACGGCGTTGTTCAGCCTCGCCACGCTCCGCGGCGGGCCCAGCGAGTCGGCCGCTCCCGCGTCCGCCACGAACGTCGACCTCGCCGCGCTGGCGAAGCAGAGCCCGCTGGCCGTCCCGCTGTACCAGGGCCTGGAACAGCAGCAGGCGGCGGCACCCGCGGCCCCCGCCGCGCCGGCCGGGTCGGCGAAGTCGGTCGAGGCCATGGGCTACAAGTTCACCCCGGCGAGCCTGACCATCTCGGTCGGCGACACGGTGACCTGGACCAACCACGACACCGCGCCGCACAACATCGTCGTCACCGACGGGCCGGAGAAGTTCACCTCCCCGACGCTGCAGACCGGGCAGACGTTCAGCCACACCTTCACCAAGGCCGGGACCTACTCCTACTACTGCTCGATCCACCCGGACATGAAGGCCACCGTGACCGTCACCGGCTCCGCGCCGACCAGCGCCCCGCCGACCACCGCCCCGCCCACGTCGGCCCCGACGTCCGCGCCGAGCCACTCGATGCCGATGCCGTCCACCCCGACCGGCGGCGGCTCCTGCGTGCCGAAGTCGGTGCTGCAGCCGATCATCGACCACGTCAAGAGCGCGCACCTGGAGACCTCACCCGGTCAGCAGGTGCAGGACATCCTCAACCTCGACCAGTACATCAAGACCCACACGGTGTGGCTGGAAACGGTGCTCGCGCCGGCGTTCGACGGCTCGGCGGGCCAGGTCGTCACCGACACGCTCGCGCCGATCGTCGCGCACATCAAGAGCGCGCACCTCGAGGAGTCGCTGGGCCAGCAGGTGAGCGACCTGCTCAACCTGGACCAGTACATCAAGACGCACACGGTGTGGCTCGAGAACGTGCTCACCCCGCTGCTGAACCAGGCGAGCTGCTGACCCGCGATCCCGTCCCGGCGGCCCGGCCGGCGTCGACCGGCCGGGCCGCCAACCCCGTGGAGAAACCCATGCCCGACACCGAAGTGCTGCCCGCCGTCACGACCTTCACCCTGCGGCGCGACCGCTGTGTCGCCGAACCGTCGATCCGCCTGCTGGGCCTGCCATTGCTGCGCGCCAGGCTGACCGCCACCGGCGGGCACTTCGACGACCTGGACCTCACGGTCGTCCTCGACGCGGCGTCGCTGCGCCCCGGCGTCAAGCCGCTGCGCCGCCCACTGACCGGAAGGCGGGGCCTGCGCGCCGCCGACCACCCGGCCATCACGTTCACCGGCGACGTCGAGCCGGACGGCGGCACGATCGACGTCGCCGGTCGGCTCGAGGTGGCCGGGACGAGCCGGGACCTGCGCCTGCGCGGCGACCTCCGGCACGTCGGCGACGACCGGGTCCTCTTGTGGCTCAAGGGGTTCCTGCCCGCGCCGCGCCGGAAACCACGCGGCCTCGGTCCGCTCGCGCGGCTGGTGGCCACCCGGCGGATCCACGTCGAGTTCGCCGCGGAGTTCGTCCGATGAGGCGTGTCGCCGCCCTCGCCGCGGCCGGGCTGTTCGTCGTGCTGCACGCGGTCCTCGCCGCGCCACCGGCCCGGGCCGCGACCCAGCAGGTGATGATGGCGGACTACGCGTTCAGCCCGGCCGCCCTGACCGTGCACGTCGGGGACACGGTCACGTGGATGCAGCACGACCAGGCCCCGCACGACGCGACGACCACGAGCGCGCCGGTCGCGTTCCGCAGCCCGCAGCTGTCGCAGGGGCAGAGCTGGAGCTACACCTTCCGCACCCCGGGCACCTACGCCTACTACTGCTCGGTGCACCCGGACATGCGGGCCACGGTGACGGTCCTGCCCGCGGAGACGTCCGCGGCCCAGCCGAAGCCCACGCGGGCGCCGGCCACGCAGAGCCCGCCGAAACAGCAGCAGGCGACCGCGGCGGCGGTTCCGGCGACGGTCCCGGCAGGGGTACCGGCGGCGACGACCGGCCCGGCCCAACCGGCCCCGGCGTCCAGCGCGGCAGCGCCCGCTTCGGCGGCACCGGAGACGGCCGCCCCGGCGGTCGCGGCGGCGACGGCGCCTTCGCTGGACCCGATGCTGCTCGTCGCCGGGCTGGTCACCGGGGTCGCCGTGCTGTGCCTGCTGCTCCTCGGCTCGCGCCACGCGTCGTGAAGGCTTCCCCGACAGCCCGCCGTCCAACCACTCGATGCGCGTGTCCACGTGGGCGGTGGCGCTCGGCGCGGTGCACGACGCGGAGTTCGATCCGGAGCTGCTGTTCGTCGCGGCGATGCTGCACGACGTCGGGCTGGCGGCGGAGTTCGACAGCCACACCAGGCCGTTCGAGGAGGCGGGCGGGCACGTGACGTGGGTGTCCGCGGCGGGCGCGGGCCGGCACATGTGGCCGGACGTGGGCCCGGGGCTTCCTGCTTTCCCGCGCGGCGGCACCGGACATCGCCGGACGCGACGCGGCCACGCTCCCGGCGGGCTTCCGGACGGAAGTGCTGGAGCGCTATCCGCGCCTGGATCTGGTGGCGGAGTTCCTCGGCTGCTTCCGCGACCAGGCGGCCCGCAAGCCGGAAAGCCCGGCGGCCGCGGCGTCCGCAACACCTCGGGCGCCGATCTCGACCGGCGCCTGGAAGATGCGCCCGAGCACCGGGCCCGACCCGGCGCTGCCACGCCAACCGGGCCAGGTTCTCGACGGCGGGCCACCGGCTCGCGTCCTGGCGGCGCCGCCCGAAACGGCCCGGTCCTCGACGGCCACCACGCCGACTCCCCACGTGACCGCGGGCGTAGCCTCGGGGCGTGGCACGGATCTTCGTCACCGGGTGCGCACAGGGTCTCGGCCGCCTCACCGCCGAAGCCCTCCTCGCCGACGGTCACCGCGTCGTCGTCCACGCCCGCGGCGCCGGGCGGCTGGCGGATCTCGCCGCGCGGGGCGCCGATGTCGTCACCGGTGATCTCGCCGACCTCGGCCAGACGCGCGGGGTCGCCGAGCAGGTGAACCGGCTGGGGCGGATGGACGCGGTGATCCACAACGCCGGCGTGATGACCGGGCCCACCGTGCTGCCGGTCAACGTCGTCGCGCCCTACCTGCTGACCGCGCTGGTCACCACTCCCCCGCGCCTGGTCTACCTCAGCAGCGGCATGCACCGCGGCGGCCGGCCGGAGCTGGACGGGCTCGACTGGTCCGGCGCCCGCCCGACCGCGTCCTATTCGGACAGCAAGCTCCTGCTCACGACGCTCGCCGCGGCCGTCGCCCGCCGGTGGCCGCGGGTGCGCAGCAACGCCGTCGACCCCGGCTGGGTCCCGACCCGGATGGGCGGCCCGGGCGCCCCAGACGACCTGCAGCTGGGCGCGGCGACCCAGGCATGGCTGGCGACGAGCGACGACCCGCAGGCCACCACGACCGGCGGCTACTGGTTCCACCGGCGCCACGCCGACCGCCACCCGGCGGCCGGTGACCCGGACTTCCAGGACCGGCTGCTCGACGCCTTGGCCGCCCACACCGGGACTCCTCTGCCCGAGTGAGCGGCCGCCGGTCCGGCCGCACCGGCGGCCGGTCCACCACGCGCCCTTACTCGAAACTCACCCGCCCCAGCAGCCGGTCCACCAGCTCCGGCAGCGGCTGCTCCCCCGCGCCCTCCAGCCAGCGGACACTCGCCGTGCGCACCGCGGCCAGGAACGTCGCCGTCATCAACCGGGCCAGCTCCTCGTCCAGCCCGTGCCCTCGTGCCAGCAGCACCGCCGCCAGGTCGCGCTCCAACGCGATCTGGTCACCGGCCTGCCGCGCCAGCAGTGACGGATGCCGCCTGAGCAGGCGCAGCTGCGCGACCCACGAACGGTCGGGCACCGCCTGGGCCCGGTACAGCTCGCCGCTCGCCGCTCGCAGCGCCTGCCAGGGCCCCTCCGCCTCCGGCCGGCCCGCCACCAGTGACATCAGCTCGCGGGTCCGCTCGCGGTCGGCGTGGAGGATCGCGTCCTCCTTGTTCGCGAAGTAGTTCGAGAACGTCCGCCGGGACACGCCCACCTCGCCCGCGATGTCCTCCACCGTCACCCCGTCGAGCCCGCGCTCCATCGCCAGCCGCAGCGCCGCCTCGTGCAGCGACTGGCGCGTCGCCGCCTTCTTGCGGGTGCGCAGCGTGTCGAGGGTGTCCATGGGCGTCAGCCTAGCGACGGGAATACACTGCCCATTGTGCAAGTTTGCACAATGGGCAATAATTTACCCGGACGTGAAGGGGTGCTGTGAAAACTGAGAGAGAAGCCGGGGCGATGCGCCACCGCGAGGTGCTCGAGTCGCTGTCGGGCCTGCTGCTCGCGCTGTTCGTCGCCATGATCAGCTCGACCGTCGTCTCCACGTCGCTGCCGCTGATCATCGGCTCGCTGAACGGCACCCAGACGCAGTACACCTGGGTGGTCACGGCCACGCTGCTCGCCGCCACGGCCACCACCCCGATCTGGGGCAAGCTCGCCGACCTGTTCAACAAGAAGACGCTCGTGCAGGTCGCCATCGCGATCTTCGTGGCCGGCTCGATGATCAGCGGCTTCAGCCAGGACACCGGGCAGCTGATCGCCGCGCGCGCGTTCCAGGGCGTCGGCGTCGGCGGGCTGCAGGCGCTGGTCCAGGTCGTGATCGCCGCGATCATCCCGCCGCGCGAACGCGGGCGCTACAACGGCTACCTCGGCGCCGTCATGGCCGTCGCCACCGTCGGCGGGCCGCTGCTCGGCGGCCTGATCGTCGACGTGCCGTGGCTGGGCTGGCGGTGGTGCTTCTTCGTCGGCGTCCCGATCGCCGTGCTCGCCTTCGTCGTGCTGCAGCGCACCCTCAAGCTGGAGACCGTGCGCCGCGAGAACGTCCAGGTCGACTACCTCGGTGCCGGCCTCATCGCCGCCGGGGTGAGCGTCCTGCTCATCTGGGTGTCCTTCGTCGGCAGCTCGTTCGGCTGGCTCTCGTGGCAGACCGCCGTCATGGTCGCGGCCGGGCTCGTGCTGCTCGCGGCCGCCGTGCTGGTGGAGACGAAGGTCCGCGAACCGGTCGTGCCGCTGAAGATCGTCGTCCAGCGCACGCCCGCGCTGGCGATCATCGCGAGCCTCGCGGTCGGCATGGCGATGTTCGGCGGCGCCGTGTTCCTCGGCCAGTACTTCCAGGTCGGCCGCGGCTACACGCCCACCGAAGCGGGCCTGCTGACCATGCCGATGATGGCGGGGGTGCTCGTGTCCTCGACCGTCTCCGGACGCCTGATCAGCCGCACCGGCCGGATCAAGCCGTACATCGTCGCCGGCACGCTCATCCTGGTCCTCGGTTTCCTCGGCCTCGGGCTGGTCGACCACGCCACGCCGTTGTGGATCGTCGGCGCCGCGATGGCCGTCGTCGGCATCGGCGTCGGCATGACGATGCAGAACCTGGTCCTGGCGGTGCAGAACGACGTCCCGCTGCGCGACCTCGGCGCGGCGAGCGCGTCGGTGACCTTCTTCCGATCGCTCGGCGGCACCATCGGCGTCTCGGTACTGGGCGCGGTGCTCGCCAACCGCGTCTCCGCGGACCTGGCCGCCGCCCTGCACGTGCCGGCGGGCCAGACGTCGACCGGCGGGGTCAGTGCGCTGAACCTCAAGGCGCTGCCGCCGCAGGTCCAGTCGGTGGTGCACACGGTGTACGGCGACGCGACCGCGCACATCTTCCTGATCTCCGCGGCCGTGGCCGTCGTCGGGGTGGTCGCGGCGCTGCTGCTCAAGCCGATCACGCTGCGCACGACGATCGACGTGGCCGAGCACGCGGAAGACCCGGCGCCGGCCGCGCGGTAGGAGCCGACCATGAGCGTGGCCGAGCCCGGCGCCTACCAGTCCACAGCGGAACGGTTCGGCCCGCGCCGCGACCCCGCGGCGCGGGCCATCCTGGCCGGCGTCGACGGCTCGGACACCGCGATGCGAGCCGCGGCCTTCGCCTTCGGCCTGGCCCGGCGCCAGGACAGCAGTCTCATCGTGGTCTTCGTCGCCTGCCCAGCGCCACTGGGCCCGCTGCGGCCGGCGGTCGCGACGGTGATCGACCACGACACGGCCGCGCACCTGTACGCGGAACTGCGTGACCAGACGCGCTCGGCCGCCGAGGAACTGCAGGTGCCGGTCACGCTGGTGAAGACGTTCGGCGACCCGTTCACGGCACTGCGCGACACCGCCGACCGCGCCCGCGCCGACACGGTCGTCGTCGGCGCGTCGCAGAAGGCGGGCCACCGGTTCGCGGGTTCGGTCGCGACGAAGCTGATCCGGGCGGGCCACTGGCCGGTGCTGGTGGTGCCCTGACCTCGGACACTGGCCGGCGGCGAAGAGCCGGGAATATCCTGGTGCCCGAAGCGCAGCGGACCCGGGCAGCCCGAGTGCCGGCCGGGGCCTCCTGACGGGGGAACGGGATGAGCACGACGACCGAACCACACGACCGCGGCTCCAGACCGGCGGAGTTCGAGGCCGCCGGCGAGGTGGTCCGGGTACGCGCACCAGGCGACCACCTCGACGCCCGCACCGCCGGGCAGCTGGTCGCCCCGGTGGCGGCGGCCCCACCGGGTGCGACGGTGGTGGTGGACCTGTCGGCGGTGACCCACCTGAGCCTCGAAGCGGCGGGCACGCTGATGACCCTCACCCGGCACTGCCAGGCCGAGGGCCGGACGCTGCGGGTCGCCGCCTCGGACTCCGCCCGGCGGAAGCTCGCCTTGCTCGGGTTGGACGCCGTGCTGCCGTTGCAGCCGCCCGACTGAGCGGAACGCCGGCTGGCGGCTGGGCCGAGCGGGCGCGGTGACCGCCGGACCGGCTACGCGCCGGACGGGCGCTGCGGCCGCCATCCTCAGCTGACCCCATCGAACCGGCCGCCCCCGCGAGCGCGGCAACCCCCATCCTCAGCACACCCATCGGACCAGCCGCCCCCGCGAGCGCGGCAACCCCCATCCTCCGCACACCCATCGAACCGGCCGCCCCCGCGAGCGCGGCAACCCCCATCCTCAGCACACCCATCGGACCAGCCGCCCCCGCGAGCGCGGCAACCCCCATCCTCAGCACACCCATCGGACCAGCCGCCCCCGCGAGCGCGGCAACCCCCATCCTCCGCACACCCATCGGACCAGCCGCCCCCGCGAGCGCGGTAGCCGCCTGAGCGGGCCGGCCCCGCTGGACCCGCCGCCCCGGGCGGGCACGGCGACCGCCATCCCGGCGGCCACCGCAATCCAGGCCTCACGGACGGTCGCGGCCTTTCCCCTTCCCCGGCTTGGCCGGTTTCGGCTTCTCATCCGCCTTGCCGCCGCCCCCGGCGTCACCGCTCGCCGCCGGGCCCGCCGCCGCACGCTGCGGTGCCGTGGCCGGTTCCGGCGCGGTGCGGCTGCGGGGAGCTCCCGCCATGATCGTCGATGCCGGGGGTCTCGCCGGTACCGTTGCCGGGCCCGCCGGGGCCGTCGGTCCCGGGACCGGCAGGAGGCCCGGCGGCGAAATGTCCGGGCGCGTGAGCAGCACCGCCACCGCGACCGCCACCGCGGCCGTCGCGAGACCTCCCGCCGCGGCCATCTTCCGCCGGCGCGGCCCCGGCCCCGGCGCCGCCGCGGCCGGCTCCGCCAGCATCGCCAGCACCTCCGCCGCCGTCGGCCGGTGGCCCGGGTCGCGCGCCGTCATCCGGTCCAGCGCCGGGCCCAGTGGCGCCGGCAGGCCGGGCGGCACCCGGGGCGCCCGGTTCAGGCGCGCCATCGCCGACTCGGCCAGCGTTCCCGGGTATTCGCGCTCGCCCGTCAGGCACTCCAGGAGAATCAGGCCCAGCGCGTAGACGTCGGCCGCCGGGCCGGCGTGCTCGCCCACGACTTGCTCCGGCGCCAGGTACGCCGCCGTTCCGGTCACCAGGCCCGTTCCGGTGACGTGCGTCGCGTCCAGCTCGTGGGCGATGCCGAAGTCGGTGATCAGCGGTCCGTCCGCGCCGAGCAGCACGTTCGCGGGCTTGAGATCACGGTGCACGACCCGGCGCGCGTGGACGTGCGCCAGCGCTTCGGCCAGCTGAACGCCCAGCTCCAGCACCCGCTCCGGCGGCAACGGCCCGGCCAGCAGGCGCTGGGCGAGCGTCTCGCCGTCCACCAGCTGCATCACCAGGTACGGCCGGTCGCCGTCGGTGCCGCTGTCGAGCAGGGCCACGACGCCGGGGTGGTCGATGCTCGCCTGGATGGCCTTCTCCCGCGCGCGGCGCAGCTCCTCCACCGCCACCGCGCCCCGGTCGTACACCTTGACCGCGACGTCCCGGCCCAGCCGCCGGTCGAACGCCTGGTAGACGCGGGCCGTCCCGCCGGTGCCGATGAGGCCGGCCACCTCGTAACGCCCGGCGATGACCTCGGGCGGGTCGTCGCCGGTCCACCGCGGCCGCTCGCCGGTCACGTCCAGCGAGAACCGGGGAGCCGTGGAACCACCGTCGCCGAGCAAGGGGGATCGACCTCCGCAGCCAGAGCGTGAACACCGGCCGGGGCACGCGGGCCCGGCGCGGCACGGGAGCACGGCTGCTGGGCTGAACCGCGAACGGGCCCCGACTTTACGCCAGGCCGGGCCCGTTCCGCGGGCACTGTGCCGATTCCGACAAGGGGTTTGGCGCCCGCGGCGGCTGGGCATGCCGGGGGTTCTCCCGGAACGTGTACCGGCAGGGCATCCCTCGCCCGGCGCGCCGGTTTTACAGTGGCGGAGTGGACAACCGTCAGGAAGTGCGCGAGTTCCTCGTCTCGCGGCGGGCCAAGATCACCCCGCAGCGGGCCGGGCTCCCGGCCGGCGGCAAGCGCCGGGTACCGGGGCTGCGCCGCAGCGAGGTCGCGATGCTCGCCGACGTCAGCGTCGAGTACTACGCCAAGCTCGAACGCGGCAACCTCGCCGGTGTCTCGCCGTCGGTCCTGGAGGCCGTCGCCCGTGCCTTGCAGCTCGACGACGCCGAGCGCGCCCACCTGCTCGCCCTCGCCCGCGCGGCCGACGGCACCAGCGCCATCCTGCACCCGCCGAAGCCGAAGCGGCGGACGCCGCACCCCAGCCTGCAGTGGGTGCTCGACGCGGTCACCGCCGGGCCGGCGTTCGTCCGCAACGGACGGCTCGACCTGCTGGCCGCGAACCGCCTCGCGCGGGCCTTCTACGCCGACGTCTACGCCGGCTCGCAGCAGCCCCCGAACCTGGCCCGGTTCCAGTTCCTCGACCCGGCCGCCCGCCGGTTCTACCCGGACTGGGACTTCTTCGCCGACGTCTGCGTCGAGATCCTGCACGTCGAAGCGGGCCGGAACCCGCACGACAAGGGCCTGCACGACCTGGTGGGCGAGCTGTCCACGCGCAGTGACGAGTTCCGCACCCGGTGGGGCGCGCACAACGTCCGCCACCACGGCACCGGCTCCAAGACCTTCGACCACCCGGTCGTCGGCAGGCTCACGCTGGCCTACGAGGGCCTCGAACTGACCGCCGAACCCGGCCTCACCCTGACGATCTACACCGCCGAGCCGGGCTCACCGTCGGAAGCGGCCCTGCGGCTGCTGTCGTCCTGGGCCGCCACGCCGTCCACTGAGGACACTCCGGTTCACTCCGCGGCGGCGCGCGGAGAAGCGGCCCAGGACGCGAGCAGCTCCAGGCGTTCCGCGGACGGCGAACCGGGTTCGGCGGTGTAGACCACGAGCGACAGCCCCGGCTCGGCGGTCATGGCCATCGCCTCCCACGTGAGGGTCAGCGCGCCGACGACCGGATGGTGAAAGCGCTTCGCGCCCGTGCCGTGCCGCCGGACGTTGTGTGCGCCCCAGCGGCCGCGGAACTCGTCACTGCGGGTCGACAGCTCGCCCACCAGGTCGTGCAGGCCCTTGTCGTGCGGGTCGCGGCCGGCCTCCGCGCGCAGCAGGTCGACCGTGATGTCGGCGCCCGGCTCCCAATCGGTGTAGAAGCGGCGGGCCACGGGGTCGAGGAAGACGAACCGGGCCACGTTCGGGGTGTCCACGCCGCGGTACATGTCGCTGAAGAACGCGCGGGCGAGCCGGTTTTCGGCCAGTATGTCCAGCCGTCCGGTGGTGACGAACGCGGGCCCGGCGGTGATCGCGTCCAGTGTCCACTGCAGACTCCGGTGCGGCGTCCACCGCTTGCCGGAACGCGGCCGGGGCCGGGCGAGCACGTCCGCTCCCTCGGCGGCCTGGGCCAGGTGCAGCAGGTGGGCGCGCTCGGCGCCGTCGAGCCGGAGGGCGGAGGCGACGGCTTCCAGCACGGCGGGCGAGGCACCGGCGAGGTTGCCGCGTTCCAGCTTGGCGTAGTACTCGACGCTGACGTCGGCCAGCGCGGCGACCTCGCTGCGGCGCAGGCCCGGGACGCGGCGCCGGGCGCCACCCGGCAGGCCCGCCTGCGCGGGCGTGATCTTGGCTCGCCGCGAGACGAGGAACTCGCGGACTTCGGCACGGTTGTCCACAGCGCGACCGTACGCGCCACGGCCACCCGTTGGGGTGTACTGCCGGTACACCCCTCGTCAGTGACTCGCTGTCCGCGCGGAACGGGGGTTCCCTGGAAGGACGAGAACCATCCTCGCACCCGAAGGAGTGACCATGCGCGGAGCTGTCATCCACGCTCCCGGCGACGTGCGGTTCGAGCAGCTCGCCGAGCCGAAGATCGAGCAGCCGGCCGACGCGATCATCCGCACGGTCGCCACCTGCGTCTGCGGCTCGGACCTGTGGCCCTACCGCGGCCTCGAGCCGATCGGCGACCCGCACCCCATGGGACACGAGTACGTCGGCGTCGTCGAAGAAGTCGGCAGCGAGGTGACCGCGGTCAAGCCCGGCCAGTTCGTCGTCGGCTCCTTCGCCACCTCGGACAACACGTGCGCGAACTGCCGCAACGGCTGGCAGTCCAACTGCCTGCACCGCGAGTTCATGAGCACGTGCCAGGCCGAGCACGTCCGCATCCCGAACGCCCAGGGCACCCTCGTCGCCACCCCCGAGCACCCGGACGCGGGGTTCGTGCCCGGCCTGCTCGCCGTGTCCGACGTCATGGGCACCGGCTGGTACGCCGCGCTCGCCGCCGAGGTGAAGCCCGGCAGCACGGCCGTCGTGGTCGGCGACGGCGCGGTCGGGCTCTGCGGCGTCATCGCGGCCAAGGAGCTCGGCGCCGAGCGCATCATCGCCATGAGCCGGCATGAGTCCCGGCAGAAGCTGGCCACCGAGTTCGGCGCCACCGACATCGTCACCGAGCGCGGCGACGAGGGTGTCGCGGCCATCAAGGACCGCACCGGCGGCATCGGCGCCGACGCGGTCCTCGAATGCGTCGGCACCGCCGAATCCATGCGGCAGGCCCTGCGCTCGGCCCGTCCGGGCGGCAACGTCGGGTTCGTCGGCGTCCCGCACGACGTGCGGATCGCCGGCGACGAGCTGTTCTTCTCCCACGTCGGCCTGCGCGGCGGCCCCGCGCCGGTGCGCCGCTACCTGCCCGACCTGATCGATCGCGTCCTGTCCGGCCGCATCGACCCGGGCCGGGTCTTCGACCTCACCCTGCCGCTGGAGCAGGTCGCCGAGGGCTACCGGGCCATGGACGAGCGGCGCGCGATCAAGGCCCTGCTCACCCCCTGACCGGACCGCCGGCGGAACGCGACCGCCGGCGCCGGCGCACCCGGTGAAAGGAATTTCCATGACCGGCACGCGTCCGGAGCCGTCCGGGGCGGAGAAGATGTTCGGTGACTTCGCGCAGCGAGCTGACGCCCGAGGAGCGCAGCCTGGTCACCGTCGCGGCCCTGACCGCCAACGACAACACCGAGCAGCTCGTCTACCGCAACTGACCCGCAGGAGCGACACCGTGGAGTTCATCCCCCTCGCCGACACCGTCAGGGCGCCCGCCGAGCGCTTCACCGGCGCCGTCCACCTGACCATGCTCAAGACACCCTCGCCGCCGTCGCGGTTGGTCGCGTCCCTGGTCCGCTTCACGCCGGGCGCGCGCACCCACTGGCATTCCCACGCCGTCGGGCAGACGCTCCACGTCACCGAAGGCGCCGGCCTCGTCGTCAACCGTGACGGCCAGGTGATCCGTATGCGCGCCGGCGACACGGTCTGGACCCCGCCCGGCGAGGAGCACTGGCACGGCGGCACGACCACGACGTGCCTGAGCCACATCGCCATGCTGGAAGCCCCCGAGCAAGGCGGGGACGGCACGACGTGGCTCGAGCCCGTCACGGACGAGCAATACGCGGCCGCGCACCGGGGCTGACACTCCGGGCCGGGCCGGCCGGCACGCCGGCGGCCCGGCGAGCCGACCGGTCACGTGTACCAGGTCGGCTCCGGCAGTTCGCCGCGCAGGGCGTAAACGCCGACTTCGCGGCGCTTGTAGGCCACCGGGTCGTGCAGCGAATGCGTGCGCAGGTTGCGCCAGAACCGGTCCAGGCCGTGCTTCGACGCGCTCGCCCGGGCGCCGGTCAGCTCGAAGATCTTCGTCCCGATCTCCAGGCCCGTCTCGATGACGCGCTGTTTCGCCGCCGCGATCAGGACGGCCAGCTCGCCGCGGACCTCCGGGGTCAGATCCGCGCGCGGGGCGTGCAGCACCCGGGAAATCGCCGCGCCCGCCTTGTCCGTCAGCGCCTCCGCCGCCCACAGCTTCGCCTGCAGGTCGCCGTAGCCGTCGAGGATGTACCACTCCTCCGTCGCGGATTCCTTGTCGTCGCCGCCGTACGGCCACGGGCGGGTGCGGTCGCGCGTGTACTCCAGGCCCGCCGCCAGTGCGCCCTGGGCGATGCCGAGGTAGAAGTTCGTGAACACGAGCTGGATGGCCGGGACGTTGAGCGTGTTGTAGGTCAGCGGCCGGAACTTCCGGTCCACGTACCCGGCGGCGCTCGCCCACGGGACGCGGACGTCGGTGATCGTGACACTGCCGGATTCGGTGAGCCGCTGGCCGATGTTGTCCCAGTCGTCGTGGAAGACGATGCCCTCCTGGCCGGACGGGACGATGGCGAAGATGTGGTCGCCGGTGCCGTCCAGGACGCCTTCGAGCACAGTCAGGTCGGAAACCCTGCTACCGGTGGAAAACGACTTGTGTCCGTTGTAGACCAGCTCGTCGCCGTCCTCGGTGACGGTCAGGTCGGAGTCGCGCGGGTTGACCGCGCCGCCGAAGAAGAAGTTGTTGCGCGTGTACAGTTCTTCGACCGCCGCGATCTGCTCGTCGGTCGCGACGAGCCGGGCCGCCCAAGCCCACAGGTAGTGGTAGCCGAGCAGCTGCCCGATCGAGCCGTCCGCGCGGGCGATCTCCCGGGTGACCCGGTAGGCGGTTTCCCAGGTCTGGCCGCCGCCGCCGTGCTCGGGCGGGCCGAGCAGGGTCACCAGGCCGGCTTCCTTGAGCAGCCGGACTTCCTCGTACGGCGTGGCATTGCGGCGGTCCCGCTCGACGGCGTCGACGGCGAGCTTCGCGGCGACGTCCTGGGCGGCCGCGATCCAGTCGGCGGCGGTTTTTTCTGTGGTGGTCAAGGTTTCCTCCGGTGCGCGGGCAGGACCGATCGCCCGGGACCCGGGACCGCACGCGGCGATGAACCCCGGGCACGGGGAGATCAGGCGGGAATCGTCAGGCGGTCCGGCGGCGGACGCCTTCCTCGATCCCGAGTACACCGAGCCGGTCGCGCAGTGTCAACGGGAGTCCGCGCGCTGGGACCGCTCGTTCCCGGGTTGCCGCGTCCCGCCCCAGATGGGAAGGGACGACGTCGCCGCGCCGACCGCGACGCCCGCGCCCACGCCGGCCCAGGCGAGCGGGCCCAGCGGGGTGCAGCCGAAGAACTGGCTCACCCCCGGCGTCTGCACGATCGCCGCCAAGGCGAGCGCGGACCCGACCGCCGTGCCCACCACGAGCGGGCTGCGCAGGCGGCCGCGCAGGGTCTGGGCCAGCTGGGTGCCCACCAGCCCGCACAGGGCCATCGTGCTCGTCCGGCGCACGGTGCCCGGGGTGTACCGGCCGATCAGCCACGCCGTCGCCGCGCCGACGCCGGTCGTCACGCCGCGGCTGGTGATGGCGCGGGACAGGCCCTCGCCGAGGCCGCCGCGGCCGTCGTCGTCCGGGCGGGTGACCGCGACCGCCATCGCCGGGAACAGGTCGGTGAGCAGGTTGACCAGCAGCAGCTGGCGGGTGCCGAGCGGCGAGTCACCCGAGAGCAGGGTGCCCAGCACCGAGAAGCCGATCTCGCCGGCGTTGCCGCCGACCAGGATGACGACGGCGTCGGACACGCTGCGCCACAGCGCGCGGCCCTCGGCCAGCGCCTCCAGCAGGACGGTCAGGTCGTCGCCGGTCAGCGCGACGTCGGCGGCGGTGCGGGCGGCGGTGGACGAGCGGGCGCGCACGCCGATGCCGACGTCGGCGGCACGGATGGCCGCCGCGTCGTTGGCGCCGTCGCCGACCATGGCGGTCACCCGCCCGGCCTCCCGCAGCGCCTCGACGACCTGCAGCTTCTGCTCGGGAGCGACGCGCGCGATCACTCCGGCACCGGACAGCAGCTCCGCCCGGCCCGCGCGGTCGAGGGCGGCGAGCTCGTCACCGGTGACGACCGGGGCGTCGGCGGGCCAGCCGAGTGACGTCGCGATGGCCCGTGCCGTGTCGGGGTGGTCGCCGGTGAGCATCACCGGCGCGACCCCGGCCGCGCGCAGGCCGCCGATCAGCGGCTCGGCGGTGGCGCGCAGGGTGTCGGCCAGCCCGACGAATCCGAGGAACTCCAGATCGGCCAGTGCGTCGCCGTTCACCGCGAAATCGGTGCCGACGGCTTTGCGGCGGGCGACCGCCAGCACCCGCAAACCCTTGCGCGCCAACGATTCCCCGGCCGGCGCGAGGGCGTCGCCGCCGTCGCAGGCGGGCAGCACGATCTCCGGTGCGCCCTTGACGACCAGCATCGGCTCGCCGCCGGGTTCGTGCCCCACCGCGGCCGAGTAGCCGCGGTTCGCTTCGAACGGCTGGCCGGCGGTCTCGGTCCAGCCCGCGTCCGGGCCGGCGGCGTCCAGCACGGCGCGGTCCGTGGCGTGGGCGCGGACGTGCGGGTCCTCCGGCGAGCCGGGGCAGGCGCGGGCGGCGGCGCGCAGCACCGGGTCGGCCGGACCCGGCTCGCGCGCCTGGCCGTCGGGTCCGGTCGTGGTCACCACGCGCAGCCGGTTCTCGGTCAGCGTGCCGGTCTTGTCGAAACACACGACGTCCAAGCGCCCCAGCGCTTCCAGCGCGCGAGGCGCGCGCACCAGCAGACCGCGGGCGGACAGCCGGCGGGCCGCCGCCCGCTGCGCGACCGTGGCCACGAGCGGCAGGCCTTCGGGCACTGCGGCGACCGCGATCGCCACCCCGCCGGCCAGCGCACGGCGCATCGGGCGGCCGCGCACGGCGGCCAGCCCGGTGACGAGCGCGCCGCCCAGCATGGTCAGGGGCAGGGCGCGGCGGGTGAGGTCCTGCAGCCGGGCCTGGATGCCGACCGCGGCCGAGGTGCGCGTGGCCAGCTCGACCGCGCGGCCCGCCACGGTCTCCGCGCCGACCGCGACGACCACTGCGGTGCATTCGCCGCTGACCACCGTGGTGCCGGCGAAGACCAGGCAGCTGCGCTCGGCGATCGGCGCGCCCGGCACCGGGTCGAGCTGCTTGGCGACCGGCAGCGATTCGCCGGTCAGCGCCGATTCGTCGACTTCGAGCCCGGCGCCGGACAGCAGCCGGGCGTCGGCCGGGACGACGTCGCCGACCCGCAGCTCGATCCGGTCGCCGGGCGCCAGCTCCCGGGCGTCGACGACCCGGCCGCCCGCGCGGCGCGCCCGCTGCCGTTCGCCGTCCCGCAGCTTGGCCAGCGCGCGGCGGCCGCGGAACTGCTGGGCGCCGCCGACCACGGCGTTGAGCCCCATCGCCGCGGCCACCAGCAGCGCGTCGACCGGCGAGCCGACCACCGCGGAGGCCACCGCGCCGAGCGCCAGCACGGGCGTGAGCGGATCGTTCAGCTCGCCGGCCACGTCGGCGGCCAGCCCGGCGCCGAACCGGACCGGCGCCGCCAGCGGGTGCCGGGCCAGCGTGCCCGCGCCCGCGCGGACCCGCCGCGCGGCCTGTTCCCACGGCGTCGGGTCGGCTTTCGCGGCTTCCAGCCGGCGGACGGCTTCGTCGGCGGTCAGCTCGTGCCACGCGACCCTGGCCCGGCCCGCCGGCGGCCGGGCCGCGGCTACGCGCAGCGCGGCGAACCAGCCCAGGCCCAGCCCGGTCACGCCGCCGAGCACCACCGGGTCCAGCCGCGGCATCGCCGGGAGCAGGGGCCGCCGGGCGCCGGGACGCCGGCCGGACATCAGCAGCAGCCCGCCGATCAGGCCGGCGGCGGTGGCGACCCGGGTGGCGCGCGTGCCGGTCGAGCGGGCGGCGGCCGCGGCCAGCAGCACCCGCCACACGCCGATCAGGCCCGGCCGGACGATGAGGTCGGCGCCCCACAGCACCGGCGCGTTCCGGTCGGCCAGCGCGACGCAGAGATCGGCGGCGAGCAGCCCGGCCACGTCGTCCGAGCCCGGCAGGCAGCCCGGCGACGGCCGCCCGACGGCGAGCACCACCCGGTCCTCGTCCTGCAGGCGGGTCACCAGCCCGGCGAGCGTCTCGTCGTCACCGGTGCTCACCACGTCGTCGGCGAGCGCGGCGAACTCGCCGAGCCGGTCGCGGGCGCCGGGCCCGGCGATGACGACCCGCGCGCCGGCGCGCCGGGCCGCGTCCAGCACGGCCTCGGCGTGCGGGTCGAGCCCGTCCTCGTCGTGCAGGACGCAGGCGTGCAGCAGCACGGTGTCGACCGTGTTCAGGGCCTTGAGCCGGTCCGGGTCGCGGACGAGCACGCCTTCGCGGGCGAACGCGGTGCCCAGCGCGGTGTGGAAGGCGGTGTCGGCATACCGGGCGGGCATGGGGGACGTCGCGAGGAACGCTTCGGCGGCTTCGCGGGCGTTGCGGCGCACGAGCAGATCGGCGAGCGCGGCGAGCAAGCCGCCGCCGACCGCGTTGCGGGCGTAGTCCTCCATGGGGACGCGGACACGCCGCGGTGGCGGTGTCACGCCGAGGCTGGGCCGGTCCGGGGAGCAGAGCTCGTCGTGCACGGCGTCGAAGGCGGCGAGCCGCGCGACCGCTTCGGTGAGCTGGCCGGCGCGCAGGACCGCGTCCAGCGCCAGCTCGACCGGGTCCTGGCTCAGCCCGCGCACCGCCGCGGACACGCCCGACCGCACGAGTTCGGCGGTGTACCAGCCGAACCGCTCGTCCAGCGCCGCCCGGACGGCCGGGTGCTCCCGTGCCGCGGACACCGCCGCGCGGACGGCTTCGTGCACCCGGCCGCCGCGCACCGCGCGGCTGCCGACGGAGACGCCGAGCCCGGCGACGTCCATGGCCAGTGCCAGGGCGGCCGTCCGCACGCCGTAGGTGTCGCCGGGGTGTGCCGGGGCGCAGTCGCCGGGCTCGGCCGGGGTCAGTCCATGGTGTCCACTGTGGACTTCGATCCAGTCGACGATTTCGGCCGTGACGGCGTCTTCGGCGAGGTACGCGACGACGCTGCCGAGTCCGCCGTCCCAGTACGCCCCGGCGACGTCGGCGTGCGCGGCCACCTGCGCGGCGAAGGCGTGCCCGTCGGGACGGCCCGCGTCGCCGGCGGGCCGCAGCGGCACGTGCAGCCGCCGCCCGGCGCGCCAGACGGCGGTGCGCGAGCCGGCGGCGTTGCGCACGACCCGCGCGGCCCGCACGGCGGTACGGCTGCTGGTGGTGGTCGCTTCCCCGGCGGCCCCGGCGGCGGCGGACGCCAGTTCACCGGCGAGCGGGGTGAGCGCGGCGACGGCTTTCCTGGCCTGCTGGGTCACGAGAACCGGCCCGGCGAGGGCCAGGGTCAGCGCGGCTTTGGGTACCGCGAGAAGAGCTCCGAGCACACCAACCTCCGCCGGGCGACCGTTCCCCGGTGGCATTCCCGGGAACGCGGCGGTCAAACCCGGGCGCGGCCCGGCCACCCGTCCGTGCCGGCCGGTCGTCGCGTCCGGGCGGCCGTCAGCCCTCGGCGAACTCCGCGGCACGCTCGCGATGGCGGCCGTAAGGCGCGGCGTCGAGCAGCGTCACCCGGACCGTCCCGCCGCTGGGCACCCGGTACGACCTCCGCTCGCCACGGCGGGCCCCGCCGAGCGCCAGCCCCAGCGGCGAATGCGGCGAGTACACCTCCAGGTCGGCGCTCCCGGCGTCGTCGCCCAAGCCCAGCAGGAACGTCTCCGTCGTGCCGTCGTCGTCGTAGCGCACCGTCAGCACCATGCCCGGCTCGGCGATTCCGTCGTCCGGCGGGTCCTCGCCGACCACCGCGTGGTGCACCAGGTCCCGGAGGTGCCGGATGCGGGCCCGGCGGTGCCGGGCCTCGACGTACCGGTCCGGGTCCTCCGGGCCGCTGTCCGCGGCCTCCGCCCGGAGCAACCCGGCCAGTTCCGCCCGGAGCCGCTCGTGGGCTTCCGGGGTCAGCCAGGTCTGCGCGCTGCTCGAACCGGCCATGACGTCTACTCCTCGGTGCGCAGGAACAGGGCTCAGCGGGTGGGGGCGAAGACCCGCAACGCTTCCGGCTGCTTGCCCGTCGTGATCTGCTCCGCGAGCAGCCGTCCGGTGATCGGGCCGTGGGTCAGTCCCCACATGCCGTGGCCGCCCGCGACGTAGACGCCGGGTTCGGCCGCGGCGCCGATGAGCGGCCGTCCGTCGGCGCTCACCGGGCGCGGCCCGACCCATTCGCCGGTGCGGTCTTCCCAGCGGACGCCGGTGAGCAGCGGCCGGGCCGAGGCGATGATCGCCTCGACGCGGGCCGGGTCGGGCGGGGCGTCCGGGCCGCGGAACTCCATCGTCCCGCCGACCCGCAGGCCACCGTGGTACGGCGTGCACGCGACGCGGATGTCCGGCAGGTAGACCGGGCCCGGCACCGGCCGGTCGGTCGGCACGGTGAACGAGTACCCGCGGCCGGCCCGTACCGGGACGGTGACGCCCCACGTCCGGCCGAGCCGGTTCAGCCACGCGCCCGTCGCCAGGACCACGGCGTTCGCCGACACGGACTGGTCGGTGGCCGAGCGCACGGTGAACGCGTGCCGGTGCCGGTGCACCGACCGGACGTCGAAGCCGTGCCGGATGGTCGCGCCGCGGCGCACGACCGAGCGCGCCAGCGACTCGGTGAACCAGCCCGGGTCCGCGTACCGCTGGCCGTGCACCGCGACACCCGCGGTGATCCGGCCGCTCACCTGCGGCAGCAGCTGCCGGACGGCGGCGGGACCGAGGGTCGTGTACTCGACGTCCTGCCCGGCCGCGGCGAGCCGGTCCAGCTCGCGCCGGAGCACGCCCGCCCGCGCGGCGGTCTCGAACACCGCCGTGATCGGTGCCTCGATCGTGGGTGCGTCGACGCCGTTCGCGGTGAGCACGTCGAACGCCTCCCGGCACTCCTCGTTGAGCGGCATGTTCGCCCGCACCGCACGGTCCCAGGACCGGTGGGTGCAGTGCGCGGCGAACTTCGCCAGGAACGCCCACAGGCGGGGGTCGGGGGTCGCCGGAACGTGCAGCGGTGCCTGCCGGTCGAACAGCGCGCGCACGCCGTAGCGCAGGACGGCCGGTTCGTTGAGCGGGATCGCCAGCCCGGGCGAGATCCAGCCGGCGTTGCCCCACGACGCGCCGGCCGCGACCCGGGCGCGGTCGACGACCGTCACCGCGACGCCGCGTTCCTGCAGGAACCACGCGGTCGACAAACCGACGACGCCCGCACCCACCACGACGACCGAACGGGGGCTCTCGCCGATGGTGTCCACGTCTGCCTCCACTCGCTCGTCACGGCCGGTGCCGTCAGGGCGGCTCGCGTTGGGAGGGGCCGGCCGCCCTGACGGCCGTTCCGGGCGGCGGTGCCCGGCAACCGCCACTGTGCAGCCGTGGCTCCCGCCGCCGGTTATCGGAAGCCGACAACCCCGGCGCCGGGTTTTGTCGGATCCGACAGGACGGGTTCAGGAGCGGTCGAGCGCGGCCAGCTCGATGACCAGGGCGAGCCGCTTGCCGCCGTCACGCAGGTCGAGGGTGGTCAGCTCGGTCATCTTCCGCAGCCGGTAGCGCACGGTGTTCTCGTGGACGCCGAGCCGCTTCCCGGCCTCGGCCGGATCCCCCTGGGCGTGCAGCCATGCCCGGAGCGTGTCGACGTACCGGGTGCCGTGCCCGGTGTCGTGCCGGCGCAGTTCGGCCACCGGGCCGCGGGCCGGCGCCCGGCCCGACCGCGCCGCGGCGCGCAGGCGCTGCAGCAGGATGTCGTCCCACGACTCCTCGTACGCCGGCGGCAGCCGGTCGGCGTGCCGCGTTTCGTGCAGCGCCAGGCACTCGTCCGCCTCGCGCCGGGCCGCGGGCAGCTCCCCGGGCTCGGCCGGCGCGCTGATGCCCGCGCACAGGGTCACGCGGGGTTCGACCGCGGCGCGCAGCGAGCCGATCCAGCCTCGCGCGGCGTCGACGTCCTCCCCCGGCAGCACCGTGTACAGGCTGTCGGCCGCCAGCGCGCTGCGGCCCGGCCGGGACCAGCCGAAACCCGTCGTCGCCCGGTCGAAGGCCAGCAGCAGGGCCGCGTGCCGCTCCTGCCCGGTCAGGTCGGCGCGGACCGCGATCACCCGCACCGGCCCCGGCGGCAGCCCCAGCCTGCTCACCACGACCGCCGCGTCCGCCGTGCCCTCCAGCAGGCGCAGCACCAGGTCCGTCTCCACCTGCCGTTCCAGGTCCGCGCTGGCGCGGGAGCGCAGCAAGTGCAGGGCCGCCGTGCGGGCGCCGTCGGTCAGGGCCGTCCGCCGCGCCCCGTCCAGCGGCTCCGGGCAGGCGACCCACACCGAGCCGAGCAGCTCCCGGCCCGCACGCACGGCGACGACCATCCGCCCGTTCAGCCCGTGCCCGGGATCCGCGGGGACGAACACCGGCTCGTCCGACGCGCCGAGGTGCGCCAGCACGCCCGCTCCGGCGAACAGCGCCATCAGCGACTCCGGCGCTTGGCGGCCGAGGATCGTCTCGGCCCGTGCGCGGTCGGCGTGCTGCTGCTGCCGGGAGTAGGCCAGCACCCGCGACAGGCGGTCCTCGATCGTCACCGCGCCGCCGACCGCCTCGGCGAGGCTGTCGGCCAGCGCGAACAGGTCCGTCGGACCGCGGCCGGACTCCGTCTCCCGGCCCTCCAGGACCAGGCCGTGGACGACCGCGGTCACCGCGCTCCAGGACACCGCCGGATCGACGAGCACCACCGCGACGGGCCGCTCGGCGCCGTCGCCGGGGTCGTCCCGGCCGCGGACCAGGACGACCGCCGCCCGCGCGGCCACCGCCCACTCCACCGCCTGGCCGACCGAGCCCGCGCCGACGGCGAGGAGCACGTCACCGGCCACGGCCCGGCCGCCGATCTCCTCGGGCAGGACCACGCTGCCCAGTTCCGTGGACCGCGGGACCGGGCAGCGCGCCAGCCGCAGCCCGTACCCGCCGAGCACGTTGACCAGCCGGTCCAACCTGACCATCTGCGCTCCTCGACCCGGCCGCGTTGTCGGAAACCGACACGATACCCGCGCGTGATTGTGCCGTTCCGACAATCACGGCGCCGGGCCGCGGAGTCATCCTGGCAGCGGACCAGCATCGAACCGGGAGGGCGCATGACCACCGAGGAGCCGGACGACGACCTGGCCTGGTTGCGCAAGGAGAACGCCCTGCTGCGCGTCGAACGCGACATGCTGATGCGGGTCGCGGCCGGCTACGCCCGGGACGTGGCCCGGCTGCGCGGCCAGGAGCGCCCCGGCCCGTGCGCCGGCGACCCACCGCACTGAGAGCCCTTCCCCCGAGTCCGTGTGAGCCGGCGCGCCCGACGCCCGGCTCACACGGGCGCCGGTCAGCGGCCGGCGCGGCGCACGGCCCGCCCGAGGTGCAGGTAGAGCGCGTGTCCGGTGCCGTCGTCGCCGAGGAAGGCGTGCGGCATGTGCATCCCCCGGTCGGCCTGCACCGGGATCAGCATGTCCTCGCGGTACGCGACGAGCTCGGTCCGCTCGACCTGTCCGCCCAGCTCCACGAACTCCCCTTTCGGGACCTGCTCGAGCCAGATCCGCCCGTCCTCGTCCTGGCTGACCGTGAGGTCGAAGACCCGGGCCGAATAGGTGCCGAGGTAGCGTGCGGCGTCGATCCGCGGCGGGTTCGCCGGCGGCACCGGCAGCGCGGGCAGCGTCACGTCGGTGAGCGCGCCGAGGACGTGGCCGGCGACTTCGCGGTAGAGCGAGACGACGTCGCCGCCGTTGGTCAGCAGCGCCACCGCCACGCCCGCCTGGGGCACGATCCGCAGGAACGCGTGCTGGCCGATGGTGCTGCCGTCGTGGCCGATGATCTGCCCCGCCGGCGTGTCGAACCGCTCGAAGCCCAGGCCCCACGACGTGCCCATCAGCCCGAGGTCGGGCAGGTCGACCTCGCGCGCGTGCATCCGGGCGGCGGTCCCGGGCGCCAGCACCGCGGTGCCGTCGGCGGACCGCCCGTCTTCGAGGTGCATGCGCGCGAACGTCACCAGGTCCCGCGGCCGCATCGCGAGCATCGACCCCGCCGGGGCGTTGGACCGGGCCATGGCCCACACCGGCGCGGGCACGACGCCGGCGTCCGGCCCGGCTTCGACGTGCCCCATCGCGGCGCGGAACATGATCGCCTCGTACGGGCCGGTGGCCACGTGCGTGAGCCCGAGCGGGCGCACGAGGTGCTCGCGCAGGCACGTGTCGTACGGCTGTCCCCGCAGCACCTCGACGAGCCGGCCGAGCACGCAGTACCCGGCGTTGTTGTAGGAGAACCGCTCGCCGGGCGGGAACAGCTGGGGCACGTCCCGCAGCAACCGGACGAACTTCTCCAGGCAGTCGTCGCCCACCCCGGTGTCGGTGAAGATGTCGCCTTCGAACCCGGCGGTGTGGTTCAGCAGCTGCCGCACGGTGATCGCTTCCGCGGCCGTCTTGTCGGCGACGCGGAACTCGGGCAGGTAGGTCCGGACGGGCCGGTCGAGGCCGATCCTGCCCTCGTCCACCAGCTGCATGACCAGCGTGCTGGTCCACAGCTTGGTGATGGACCCGATCTGGAAGAGCGAGTCCGCCGTCGCCGTCACGCCGGTGGCGGTGTTCAGCACGCCACTCGCGCCGTCGGCGATCCGGTCACCCTGGAGCACGGCCCACGCCGCACCGGGGACGGAGTGCTTGTCCAGCAACGAGGGCAGGTGCTCGGTGAGCCAGGCATCGATGTCCTGAAGGTCGGCCATGCGTCACGATGCTAGGAACGCGGCGGCCGGGTGTGTTCGTCGACAGCGACGACTCCCCGGCGCGAAGTTGGTCCGCGGTGACGAGCTTCAGGCGACGAGCGACTCGGCGAGCCGCTTCGCCACGTGGAACGGCCGGGCGTCCTGGGCGACGACCGACTGGACGGCCGCTCCCTCCAGCAGGAGCATCAGCTCGTCGGCGCGGCCGGAACCCAGGCGTTCGAGCTGGGCCGCGAGGTAGCCGCGCAACGCCGTCTTGTGGTGGCGGACCACTTCCCGGACCGGGTCGCCGGGATCGGGGAACTCCGAGGTCGCGTTGAGGAACGCGCAGCCGCGGAAGCCGTCGCGGGACAGCCAGGCCTCGTACGCGTCGAACACCGCCAGGACGCGCTCGCGCGGGTCGTCGTGCCCGGCCGTGATCGCGTCGATCTCCTCCTGCCAGCGCCGGTCGCGCTCACGCAGGTAGGCGACGACCAGGCGGCTCTTCGAGCCGAAGTTGCCGTACAGGGCCGCCTTCGTCACGCCGGCCTCGGCGGCGACCGTGTCGACGCCCACCGCGTGGATGCCGTCGCGGTAGAACAACGCCGACGCCGCGTTGAGCACCTTCGCCGCCGCATCGCCCGGGCGGGTCTTCGCCACGTCGCCTCCGTACCGATCGGTCTGAATGTCCAGCTGCGGTTCCACCGCTCTCGCTTGACATCATACAGACCTGTCTGTTTGGTGGACGGCATGGCAGTCACGACGGCGCAGGAGACCCGCTGGTGGCCGACAGCGGCGGCGGGCGCGGGCGTAATCGCCCTGTGCTACGGGTTCGCCCGCTACGCGTACGGGTTGTTCGTGCCCCGGTTCACCGAGACGTTCGGGCTCACGACGGTCACGGTCGGCGTCCTCGGCGGGCTCTCGACCGCGGGGTACGGCGCCGGGCTGCTGCTGTCGCCGGGAATCTCGGCGCGTTCGGCCCGCGGCACGGTGGTTTCGGCCGCGGCGGCCGCCACCGCCGGGCTGGCGATCATGGCCTCGGCCCCGGACGTGGCGGTGTTCGGCGGCGGCATCTTCGTCGCGGGCGCGGGCGCCGGGCTCGTGTCGCCCGGCGTCGCGCAGGTCATCGGCGAAACCGTCGGCGGGCGCGCCCGGGACCGGGCGCAGACGTGGGCCAACACGGGGACCGGGCTCGGGCTGGCGGCGTCGGCGTTCACGCCGCTGCTGGCCTTCGGCTGGCCGGCGATCTGGGGCGCGTTCGCGGTGCTGGGCGCGGGGCTGACGCTGGCCGCCTGGCGGACGCTGCCCCGGACCCCGCCCGCGGGCGTGGTCACCGGCGCTTCCCGTGGCGTGGCACCGCTGGTGCTCAATTCCGTCCTGATCGGACTGACGAGCGCGCCGTACTGGACGTTTTCGAGTTCCCGGCTCACCGGCGCGGGCCTCAGCCCGGTCGCGGCGACCTGGTGCTGGGCGATGATCGGCGTGGCGGGCCTGCTCGGCGGCCTGGCCGGGCGCGTCGCGGAACGCGCCGGCCTCCGGGCGGCGAACCTGGCCGCGTGGACCCTGGCGGCGGCGGGGATCGCGATGCTCGGCCTGCCGGACCCGGGACTGGCGGGAGCGTTGGTGTCGGGCGCGTTGTTCGGCGTGACGTACATGGCGCTGACGGGACTGTGCATCCTGTGGGCGGCACGCGTGTTCCCGGAGCGGCCGGCCCGCGGGGTGACCTGGTCGTTCGTCGGCCTGGGCATCGGCCAGACGGCGGCATCGCCGATCGCCGGCGCGGCGGCGTCGGTCGTGGGGCTGGGGCTGTGTTCGGGTTGACCGGGCTCGTGGCGTTGGCCGCGTGGAGCCAGCTCCATCCCCGCTTCGGTCCCGGCCGGTAGACACGCCGAGGCCACCGCCGGGTGGCCCGTCCGGCCGCGCTGCCTACGCTGGCCGCATGACGACGAGTGTCGAGCTGTGCTCGCGGCAGGTCGTGCTGTCCGATCGGGAAGCCGGGGCCATCCGCGGGCTCTCCGGACGGGCCGCGGACCGGGTGCTCGAGTGCGTCCTGGTCGCCGACCACGGGCAGGAGCACGCCGCCAGGACCGGCGGTGACGAGTGGTGGCTGCGCTGGTGGCCAGGACGGCGCGTCCTGCAGCGGATTCCGTCCTGCGGGGAAGCCGCCGCGGACGAGACCGGGGCGGCGCGGGCCGACGGCTGCGGCTGTCCGGCCGGGCACGAGGGCGGCCACGCCTTCGCGTCCCCGCCCGAGGGTCCGGGCGACCCCGCCGGCCCTTCTGTTAGAGCCGGCGGGGTCTAGGTCCGAACAGAACTCGTACGAGAGATCCAGACCCGCGACACCCGTACCCCGCCTCGCCCCCGCGAAACCTCGGCCCCCGAACCTGTCCGGTGGCGCCGCCGCATACAGTCGACCGGTGGCGGCCCGTGTGGTTGAGTGGGTCGTCGCGATGGTTGAGCAGGCAGCCGTCCTCCGCCGAGGCAGCGAGGAGAACGGCATGACCGGTACGCAGGACGGCAGAACGAGCGCCGAGGACGACACCACGGCCCGGCAGTTCGCCCGGCTGACCACCGCGTTGCTCGCCGCGCCCACGGTGGAAGACGTGCTCGACCGCGTCCTCGAAGCCACCAAGGTGCTCGTCCCCGCGGCCGACCTGGCGAGCTTCACGGTGATCGGCACCGACGGCCGGTTCCACACCCCCGCCCAGACCGGCGACGTGGCCACCGAGCTGGACGTCCTGCAGTACCGGTTCCGGGAAGGGCCGTGTGTCGAGGCCGCCGTGCCCAGCGGGCCGGCCGTGGCCGTCGCGCCCGACCTGGCCGACGAACCCCGCTGGCCCCGGTGGGCTCCCGCGGCGAGCGAGCTCGGCGTCCGCGCCGTCGTCTCCACCGCGCTCATACCCGGGCCGCCGTCGGGACGCTCCATCGGCGCGCTGAACGTCTACTCCCGGGCCGCCAACGGGCTCGACGGCGCCGACCGCGACGTCCTGCTGCTGCTGGCCACCCACGCCTCGCTCGCCCTCGCCACCACCGACGCCGTGACGCGGGCCGAGCTGGAGGCCGCGAACCTGCGCAAGGCGATCGACAGCCGGGACGTGATCGGGCAGGCCAAGGGCATCATCATGGCCCGGCGCGGCAGCACGGCGGACGAGGCGTTCGACGTGCTGCGGCGGACTTCCCAGGACTTGAACGTCAAGCTGGCCGAAGTCGCGCGCACGCTGGCGGCGCGGCACACCGAAATCGACCTGCCCGCCTACTGATCCGGGCGGCCCTCGCGGATCCGCTCGGCGTCTTCCGGCGCGTCGGCGAGGCCGCTTTCGGGCCAGCGCAAGCCGGTTTCGGCGACGAGCATGTCGAAGATCGGGGTCGCCGACGCGGCGCCGGGCGCGGTCTCGGTCATGCGCGGTCCTGGTGTGACGGGCCCGGCAGCCAGGAGCCCAGGCGGCTGCGAGCTTCGGGGCAGGAGCGCTCTCCGGCGGCGGGCAGCCGCTGGGCTTGCAGGTACGCCTGCCGCAGTCCCGCGCGGGCACGGCCGGCCAGCGCGGCGACGCCGTTGGGCGACACGCCCAGCACCGGGGCCAGCTCGGCCGCCGTGTGACCTTCGGCGATCGTGCTCCACAGCACCATCCGCCAGCGCGCCGGCAGTGTGTGGAACGCGGACCGGACCAGCTCGTCGGTCGAGCGCCGCAGCACCAGGTCGTCGGCGCCCTCGGTCTCGCCGGTGCCCGGCACCACCGCGTGGGGCTCGACCCGCCCGTGCTGGCGGCTCCACCGGGCCGCCAGGTTGCGCATCGTCACGACCAGGTACGGCCGGAGGTTCTCACGCGGCCCGCCGCCGGTGCGGAGCACCGAGAGCACACAGGCGAAGGCCTCCGCCACCAGGTCGTCGCGCTCGGCGGGCTGGCTGACCCAGCCCGCGGCGATCCGGCGCAGGGGTTCCGCGTGCCGGCGGAACAGCAGGTCACCCGCGTCGGCGTCGCCCCGGCGGAACTCGGCGATCAGCCGAGCGTCCGGCGGGCCGTCGTCCACCGCATCCCACATCGCGTTCTCCGCCTCCCCCGACGTCCGGCACTCTCCGTGATGAACCGGGGCCCAAAGTAACAGATACAGAAGTGTAAGCCCTACCCCGCTCCCGGTATGGTGCCGGAGGTGACGTCCTCTTCGGCGCCTCCGGGTGACGGCCGCGCGGCACGCTGGGCGGGACAACGCGAGCGCCGGCGTCGCGAATTCGTCGACGCCGCCCTGCGGGCGATCGCCGAGCACGGCCCCGACGTGTCGACCGGGCGCATCGCCGACGTCGCCGGTGTCGCCCGTCCGCAGCTGTACAAGCACTTCGACGACGCGACCGACCTGAAGCTCGCCATCGCCGACCGGGCCACCGAGCTGATCACCACGGCGCTGCTGCCGATCTGGGAGCCGCAGGGCAGCGCGATGCAGATGATCGCCGTCGCGGTCGACGCGCACACCGGGTGGCTCGCCGAAAACGGCAACCTGTACCGCTACCTGACCCGGCATTCCCAGCTCGAAGGGCACCTGGGCCGGGACGCCGTCGCCGACGTCAAGACCGTCATCGCCCGCCAGCTCACGCAGGTGTTCGAGTTCTACCTGACCGCGTTCCAGCTGGACACGCGCATCGCCGACGTCGTTTCGTTCGGTGTCGTCGGCCTCGTCGACTCGTGCGCCGCGCAATGGCTGGAAGAGCCGCGCGGCATCACGAGAACGCAGCTCACCGACCTGCTCACCCGCTGGATCTGGCGCATCGTCGACGACGCACTGCGCGCGGGCGGCATCGAACTCGACCCGCACCTCCCCCTGCCCCCGCCACCACGGCGGCAGCCGCCTTCGCCGCCCGGCTGACCTCCCACTGTCCGAACCGGGCTCCGGCGGACGCGGCCGAGCCATCTGCGCGGACCGAGCCGCGCGACGGCCCGCTGATCGCGTCCGATCTCGGCGCGATCAGCGGGCCGCTGTCTAGCGGGACAGCAGGGTCGGCCCGCCGCTCGGCACCGACGGGCCGGTCCACTGCTGGTTGGCGCCGCCGTTGCAGGTCCAGACGATGACGGCGGTGCCGTTCGCCGTCGCCGCGCCCTTCACGTCCAGGCACAGCCCCGACTGGCCGTTCGTGACGGTGCCGTTCGCGGCGAACGTCCACTTCTGGCCCGTGGCGCCGGTGCAGGTCGCGATGACCGCCGCCGTGCCCGCGACCGCCCCGCCGCCCGCGGTGCCCAGGCAGCGTTTCGCGTCTCCGGAGTAGACGGTCAGCTCGCCGGTGCTCGCCCGGGTCCACTGCTGGTTCGCGCCGGTGTGGCAGTCCCAGATCTCCAGCGCGGTGCCGGCCGCGGTCGCCGACGCGGGCACGTCCAGGCACCGGTTCGACGCGACGGCACGCACCGGGCCGGCACCTGCGCCGCCGCCGGGGTTGCCGCCGGCGTTGAGCGCGTCGAGGACGGCGGTGTAGGCCTGCTTCTTGCCGTAGTTGCCGTCGAACAGCAGCGGGGTGTCCCCCGAACGCCACGAGTACTTGTCCGTCACGCCCCACACCGTGATGCCGGTGCAGCGGGAGACCGCCAGGCACGCCTGGGTCACCTGCCGGTACACGTTCGCCTGCGCCGACCCGGACCCGCCGACGTCCAGCTCGGTGATCTGCACGTCGACCCCGAGGTCGGCGAAGCGCTGCAGGTTCGCCTGGTAGCTGCTCAGGGTGGCGGTCGAGCCGAGGTGGCTCTGGAAGCCGACGCAGTCGATCGGCACGCCGCGGCTCTTGAAGTCGCGGACCATGGTGTAGATGCCGGTGCTCTTCGCGTTGACGCCGTCGGTGTTGTAGTCGTTGTAGCAGAGCTTCGCGTTCGGATCGGCCGCGCGGGCCGCGCGGAAGGCGTCCTCGATGTAGCCGTCGCCGAGCTTCTGCTGGAAGACCGACTGACGGCGGGTGCCGTTCTCCTCGAACGCCTCGTTGACCACGTCCCACGCGTACAGCTGGCCTTTCCAGTGACCGGCCACCTGGCTGATGTGGTTGAGCATCGCCGAACGCAGGTTGCCCGCGTCCAGGCCGCCGACCCAGCCGGGCAGCTGCTGGTACCAGACCAGCGTGTGCCCGCGGATCTTCATGCCGTGGCTGCTGCCCTGGCTGACGATCTGCTGGCCCGGGGCGAAGTTGAACTGGTTCCGGTTCGGCTCGACCGTGTCCCACTTCATCTCGTTCTCGGGCGTGACGCCGTTGAACTCCGAGGTCCAGGTGCTGACGTAGGCCGCCTCGCCGAGGTGGCTCGTGGAGATCGCGGCACCGAAGTACCGTCCGCTCTGCGCCGCGGCGGCCCCGAGCGTGCTCGCCGCGCCGGCGACGCCGGGCGAGAGCACCAAGACGGTCGCCGAAAGGCCGGCGGCCGCGAAGACGGCGAGCGCCGCCCGGGCGCGCCGTCGCGGGGGTGAACCCGTGATCATGACAACCCTCGATTCGTCGGTGCGGGGGCGGTCAGCCCAGCGTCCACTGCTGGTTGCTGCCGCCGTTGCAGGTCCACAGTTCGACCGGCGTGCCGTCCGCGGTGGCGGCGCCGGTGACGTCCAGGCACAGTCCGGACTGGACACCGGTGACCGTGCCGTTGGAGTTGACCGTCCACTGCTGGTTGGCCTGGCCGTTGCAGGGCCAGGTCAGCACCTTCGTGCCCGGGCTGGTGCCCTGGCCGGACGCGTCCAGGCACATCGTCGATCCGCCGAGCGTGGCCGTCAGCCTGCCGTCCGAAGTGCGCGTCCAGGTCTGGTTCGGCTGGCCGGTGCAGCCGGCGATCTGCACCTGCGTGCCCTGGGCCGGGCTGGGCGCGGCCAGGCACTTGCCCGCGCCCACCGCGTGCAGCGGCCCGGTGCCGGTGGTGGTACCGCCGGTGCCGTAGCCGGCCGCGACGACGTTGGCCTGCACGGCGTTCTCGGTGGCGTCCGACGGGTAGCCTGAGGTCATCACGCCTTCGTAGAACGTGCCGGCCGAGCCGATGCTGTTGTCCCCGCCGGTGCCGAGGATGATGGCGCCTTCCTTGCGCATCGGGTTGTAGCCCGCCACGTTGGGCCGCGCGCCGTTGTAGAGAGTGGACAGTCCGCCCGACTGCGCGTCGCCGCCGCGGATCGACCAGTGGTTGGGCTCGCCCTTGAGGACCGCCGTCAGGTACCGGTGGTTCACGGTGGGGTCGTTGGCGTTGTAGCCGGCGTTGATGCCGGAGTACAGGCCGTTCTCGAGGTCGGCCATGATCCACGGGCCGTTGCCGGTGCCGTAGCCCCAGACCTTGATGTTGCCGAAGTAGATGGCTTCCATCGTGCCGTTGCCGTTGTCGTGGCTGTTGCGCTCGGCGTTGCCGTAGTCGAAGCAGCAGCCGCCGTTGTAGTGCGTGCCGTCGAAGATCGCGTACATGCCCTCCGGCTGGTCGCCGGTGGCGGTGCCAGTCGCGTTGTTGTTCCGGTAACCGGTGCCGGGCGCCACGAAGACGCCGTAGGCGCGCTGGCCGCCGACGGTGATCGGGGCGGCCGCGGCGTTGGCCAGGTTGTCGTACCCGCCGGCCGCCGGGCCGGAGAAGCCGCCCGGCGGGGCCTGGGTGAGGTGGTTGTTCCGGCCGGACTGGTCGTAGATGACGGTGATCAGGCACGTGGTGCCGGCGCAGAACGAGTCCTGCGCCGCCGCGTTCGCCACCCCGCCCGCGCTGAGCAGCCCGATGTCACGGGTCGTGTTGTCCGACGCCCGCCGGACCTGGTACAGCGGGCCGTTGTAGGCGCCGTACAGCGCCCGCGTGGTGGAATGCGCGGCCACGCACGGGGTTCCGCCCGCGGCGTAGATGTCGCACGGTCCCTGCGTGGCGGCCTGCGCGGGCGCGGCCGGGCCGGCGACCGTGCCCACGGCGAACGCCACCGCGGCTCCCGCGACCGGCAGCGCCCTTCTCCAACGTGCTTTCGCGCCCATCAGCGAACTCCTTCGTCCGGGTGAGGTGCTAGTTCCGTGCCCACTTCTGAGCCGTGCCGCCGGTGCAGGTCTGCAGGGTGACCGGGGTGCCGTTCCCGGTGCCGCCGCCGTTCGGGGTGAGGCACAGCCCGGACTGGACGCCGGTGATCGTGCCGTCGGTGCCCGCCGTCCACTGCTGGTTGGCGCCGCCCGTGCAGTCCCAGATGATCGCCCTGGTGCCGGGTGCGGTGCCCGCCGCTTCGGCGTCGAGGCACTTGGCGCCGTACACCAGGATCTGCTTGCCGGAGGTGAGCGTCCACTGCTGGTTGCTGCCGCCGTTGCAGTCCCACAGCGCCACCTGCGTGCCGTTGGCCTGGGACACGTTCGGGACGTCGAGGCAGCGGCCCGCGTTCGTGTTGCGCAGCACCGAGGTCGAACCGCCACCCGCGCCGGTGACGGCGAGGTTGTCGAACTGCGCGGTCTCCCCCTGGCTGGTGCCGAGCCCGGCCTGGCCGGCCGGGAAGGTCGTGTCGGTGACCGTCCCGAGCGTGGTCCCGTCGACGGCGGCGGTGATGGTGCCACCGGAGAAGCCCAGCGACAGCTGGTGCCAGCGACCGGTGCCCAGTGCCGCCGTCGTGCCGCTGCGCAGCGTCGTGACCTGCTGGCTGGTGTTGTTGCGCAGGATGGACCACGCCCCGGTGTCGCTGACCCGCAGGTAGTAGGCGTTCAGCGCGCCTTGGTTGCCGGTGTCCTGCGAGCCGGCCCGGCCGATCAGCTCGGCGTACCCGCTCTTCTCCAGCAGCACGTCCGCGTTGACCGTGTAGTTGCTCCACGCCACGTTGCCCAGCAACGCGTAGGGATCGGTCACCTTCTTCCAGGGGATCGCCTTCTGCGGAGCGGCTTGCCGGACGCACATGCCCGCGCGGCCGGCACCGCAGGCGGCCGTCTCGAACGCGCCCTCCATGTCCATCAGGTACCGGGCCTCCTTGCCCGCCGCGTACCCGTCGAAGTCGTCGCTGTAGGGCAGGTTCAGCGAGCCCGCCGGCGGGCTCGTCGCGGTGCCCTTGCCCTGGCCGGTGGTGGTCGTGACGGTGTAGAGCCGCCCGGGCTGGACGGTCAGCGAGAAGGACCCGCCGGACGGGGTGACGTCGGCCGTGTGCACGAAGAAGTCCGCCGGATTGTTCGAGTTGAGGTCGGTGGACCACACGTGCACCGGGCCGGTGGACAGGCCGCCGGTGGTGGTGAAGGTCAGCGTCTGGGCCGCGCCGGCGTCCATCGTCTCGATGACCGTGCTGTAGTCACCGGTGTTCGGCGCCTTCAGCGTGACGGAGCTGCCGTTGGCGCGGTTCCCGCCGAGGTAGCCGCTGGAGGTGTCGAGGTACTTCCAGCCCGGGGCGGTGAACTGCGTCGTGTGCGCCAGTGCCCAGGTGTCCTTGCCGACCGCGTAGGAGCCCGACCACGGCTGGTTGGCCAGCACCAGCCCGACGGTCGGCCACGGGATGTTCGGCGTGGTCGCGGCGATCAGGTCCCAGTTGAGGTAGGCGGTCATCTTGCCGTCGAGGTAGACGCGGTTGATGCCGCGGGCCAGCGGCTTGGCGCCGTCGTTGTAGTCCTGGGAGCCGTTTTCGCTCGACCACAGCGTCTTGCCGGTACCGACGACGTCGGACGGCACGCCGCAGGAGGTCTGCGCGCTGAGGTAGCCGCAGGTGTAATGGGCGCTGAGCACGTCGGTCGCGTTGCGGTAGGCCGTGTTCGTCGAAATGGCGCTCGCCGGACCCCAGTCCCCCGGCCACGAGTCGCCGGAGATGATCTTCACGGCGCTGTAGCCGTTGGCGTTGAGCGCGTTGCGCATGGTGACGGTCCAGTCGGCGCTCCACTGCTTCTCGTTCTGGACGGTCGTGAGGTAGTCGATGGTGAGCCCGTGCTGCTTGGCGCAGCCGAGCCACGAAAGGTAGTAGCCGACCAGGTCGTTCGAGAAGAACGTGCCGTTGCCGATCCAGCCCGGCGCGCCCCACGGCAGGCCGACCAGCTTGATGCCCGGGTTGCGCGCCTTCGCCTGTTCCATGATCCACCACTCGTAGCCGCGGCCGCAGTCGAGGTCGCCGCGGAAGTGGGCGTGGCTGGGCTCCGCTCCGCTGGTCGAGTTCGTGTCCCCGCCCATCTCCACCTTGAGGATCTGCAGGGCGGCGCCGTAGCCGGGCTTGAACAGGTAGTCGAGGATCTGGCCGCGCTGCGGCTCCGGGTAGTCGATCAGCAGGCGGCTGTTGCCCCCGCCGCCGCTGACCGCGCCGACGCCGTCGAACGTGCGGCCCGCCGAAGCGCCGTCGAGCGTGATCGAGGTGGCGGCCTGGGCCGGCGCGGCGGCGGCCACCACGCACCCGGCCAGGACGAGCGCCGCGACGGCCGCGGTGCGCACCCGCCGGAGCAGGGTTCGGGGCATGGCTGTTCTCGCTTCCGACGAAGGGGTCAGACGGCCGTGACGGTCCACTGGTTGTTGGTGCTGCTGTTGGGCGCCCACAGGACGACGGTGGACCCGGACGTGGTGTTGCCCGCGCCGTCGAGGGCGGTTCCGGTGGCCCGGTTGACGATCTGGTAGCGCCCGTCGCCCAGCGCGGCCAGCCGCCATTGCTGGTTGTCGCTGCCGGTCCACGGCGCCTGCACGGCGCTGACGCCGTTGCCGGTCCGGCCACCGCTGTCGGCGACCATGCCGTTGGTGCGGTTGACGATCCGGTGGTATCCGGTGCCGAGGTCGACGAGCTGCCAGTGCAGGTTGGTCGAGCCGTCGTAGGACCACTGCTTGAGCACCGAGCCGGACGCGACGTTCCCGCCGCTGTCGAGCACCAGCCCGGTGGTGACGTTCGCGATCCGCACCCAGCTCGCCGGCACCGGAGGAGACCCGAGGGCCGGGATCCGGCCCGAGAAGGCCAGCCGCACCACGTACGCCGGGGCGCTGAACGGCGCGGTCGCCGAAGGCATCCGGATGTGCAGCCCGGAGCCGTCCTGGGTGCGGCCGGGCAGGTCGACGAACGACCCGGCGGTGGCGCCGAGCAGCTGCACGGCCCGCAGCGAGCCCAGGTCGATCCGGCCCGTGGCGAGCGTCGCGATGTCCAGGGTGGCGCCGGGCCAGCCGAGAACCGTGGCGTACAGGACGGTTTCGTCCTTGCTACGGGTGAACCGGATGTCGCGGGCGGTGCCCTCGCGCGGGGTCGTGAAGGAGCCGCCGCCCATCTGCGTCGAGCCTTCGCCGTAGGCCGACCAGGCGCGGGTCGCGTAGATCGACTCGCCGAAGCGGGCCAGGTAGTCGCCGATGCCGAGCAGGATCGTGCGCTGTCCCGGAGGGATGGTGCCGTCGGCCGTCGGCGCGATGTTCAGCAGCATGGTGCCGTTCTTGCTGACGCGGTCGATCAGCGCGTGCAGCATGGCCTTCATCGAGTAGTAGCCGATGCCGGTCGTGTAGCACCAGCTGGAGCTGGAGATGCTGTCGTCGGTCAGCCAGTACGGGTTCTGGATGTCGCCGGGGCCGCCGCGCTCGAAGTCGAAGACCTCGCCGCGGTTGTCGAAGCCGTCCTTGTAGGTGGCGACGACGTCCTTGTTCCACGCGACCGCCCGGTTGTAGTAGTACGCCAGGAAGTCCAGCCGCCGCGACTCGTCGACGTGGGACAGGTTGAAGTCCTGCCACAGCAGGTCCGGCCGGTAGCCGTCGACGACCTCGGCGAGCTTGGCGTACCACAGCTGGTTTTCCGCCGCCGAGCCGAGCTGGCCGTACAGCTTGCGCAAGCCCGCGTCCGACTGCGCGGGCACGTGGTCGTAGTAGCCGGTGAAGTGGTAGGCGTGGTGCAGCGACACCATGAACTTCAGGCCGCGGGCGCGGATCGCGTCGGCGTGCAGCCGCACCAGGTCCAGCCGCGGACCCTTGGCGACGGAGTTCCATTCGTTGGCCGCGCTGTTCCACATCGAGAAGCCGTCGTGGTGCTCGGCGACGGGCCCGGCGAAGCGGGCGCCGGCGTCGGCGAACAGCTGCGCCCACTCGGCGGGGTCGAAGTTCCCGCCCGCGGACTTCAGCTTCGGGGCGAACTGGACCCAGGCGCCGGACTTGTCGCGCGCCCCGTTGATGAAGTTGTGGTACGGCCACACCGACGGGTCGCCGTACACGGCCTTGTGGTGGTCGTTCTCCGCCGAGCCGGCGATGTACATGGTGCGCGGGTACCACTCGTTGCCGAAGGCGGGGACGCTGAAGACGCCCCAGTGGAAGTAGATGCCGAACTTGGCGTCCTGGAACCACTCCGCCGCGGGCGGGTGCTGGTCGACCGACGACCAGGTGGGTGTGTACGCGGCCGGGCCGGCGGTGGCCGACGCGGCACCGCCGCGCAGCAGGCCGGCCGCCGCGGCGCCGCTCACGGTGACCAGGCCCAGCATGGTGCGACGGCTGAACGGGGACATGACGGGCGGCCTCCTCGGCTCCGGGACGCGGTTTGAGTTAGCGCTAACATTCACGCCGCCCGACCGTTTCCGGGCGTTCGGACCGGCGGAACTGCACCATGTCTAGGCGCGGGTGACCCGGTGGTCAAGCCCTCTTTCCCGGCCCGGCGGCAAAGCGGGCCGAAACGCCGGGCAGGAACCGACGAAAGATGTGTAAGTTTCATTCCTCGCGCCGGCGGGAAACGCGGCGACGCAATCGCGGCGCACGTCTTGTGAGCGTGAACATCGCCGTGTCACACTGCTGTTCGCCTGGCCCCGGAGCGCGCGAAACAACGGTGACCACTACCGAAGGAGCACCCGTGAAAGTCGCGTCCCCCTCTTCGGCGATCCGCAAGTCCCGGCGCGGATTCGCCTTGCTCACCGGCCTGCTGTGCGCACTGGCGCTGTTGCCCGCCGTGGCCAGGGCCGACAACCCGATCGTCCAGACCATCTACACCGCCGATCCGGCACCCCTGGTCCACGACGGCCGCGTCTACCTCTACACCGGCCACGACGAAGACGGGTCGACGAACTACACCATGAAGGAATGGCGCGTGTGGTCGTCGGCCGACATGGTGAACTGGACCGATCACGGATCCCCGTTGAACCTGGCCAGTTTCGGCTGGGCGAGCGCCAACGCCTGGGCCGGGCAGGCGATCTACCGCAACGGCAAGTTCTACTGGTACGTCCCGATGACGGTCCGGGCGACCGGCGCGATGGGCATCGGCGTCGCCGTTTCGACCAGCCCGACGGGCCCGTTCAGTGACGCGCTCGGCCACCCGCTGGTCGCCAACGGCGAGTTCGATCCCACGGTGTTCGTCGACGACGACGGCCAGGCCTACCTGTACTGGGGCAACCCGCACCTGTGGTACGTCAAGCTCAACCCCGACATGATCTCCTACTCCGGCAGCCCCACCCAGATCCCGCTCACCACCGCCGGCTTCGGCACGCGCCCGGGCAACACCTCGCGGCCGACCCTGTTCGAAGAAGGACCGTGGGTCTACAAGCGCAACGGCCTGTACTACAACGTCTTCGCCGCGAGCTGCTGCCCGGAGTTCATCGCCTACTCGACGGCGCCCGGGCCGACCGGGCCGTGGACCTACCGCGGGACCATCATGCCCACGCAGGGAAGCAGCTTCACCAACCACCCCGGCGTGATCGACTTCAACGGGAACTCGTACTTCTTCTACCACAACGGCGCGTTGCCGGGCGGTGGTGGCTACACCCGCTCGGTGGCCGTGGAGAAGTTCAGCTACCGCGCCGACGGCACGTTCCCCACCATCACCATGACCACGACGGGCGCGCCGCAGGTCGGCACGCTGAACCCGTACACGCGGCAGGAAGCGGAAACGATCGCCTGGGAGTCCGGCGTCGAGACCGAGCCGTCGGGGGAAGGCGGGCGGGACGTCGGCTGGCTCGAGAACGGCGACTGGATCAAGGTGAAGGGCGCCGCCTTCGGCGCCGGCGCCAAGACGTTCACCGCGCGCGTGGCGTCCGCGACCTCGGGCGGCCGGCTCGAGATCCGCCTGGACGACGCCGCCGGCACCCTGGCCGGCACCTGCACCGTGCCCGGCACCGGTGGCTGGCAGACCTGGACGAGCGTGTCCTGCCCGGTGACCGGGACGGCGGGGACGCACGACGTGTACTTCCGGTTCACCGGAGGCGGTGGCTACCTGTTCAACGTGAACTGGTGGCAGTTCGCCGCCTGACGTTTCCCGCACCCCACACCGAAAGGGGCGAGATGCCCGTTCGACCGCTTCACCGCGTGCTGTCCTTGCTCACCGCCACGGCGGCGGCGCTGGCCGTGGCCGCCACGACACCGTCCCCACCGGACGCGGCCGCCGCGCCCGGCAGCCCGGCGCTCACCCCGCCGCTGGGCTGGAACAGCTGGAACAGCTTCGGCTGCAACGTCAGCGAAACCGCCGTCCGCCAGGCGGCCGACGCGATGGTCTCGTCGGGGATGAAGGACGCGGGCTACCAGTACGTCGTGGTGGACGACTGCTGGTTCGACCCGCAGCGCGACACCCAGGGCGCGCTGCGCGGCAGCCCGTCGAAGTTTCCGAGCGGGATGAAGGCGCTGGGCGACTACATCCACAGCCGCGGCCTCAAGTTCGGCATCTACCAGGTGCCGACCGAGCGCACCTGCGCCCAGCGGACCGGCACCTACCCCGGGTCCACCGGCAGCGCCGGGCACGAGGCGCAGGACGCGCAGACGTTCGCGTCGTGGGGCGTGGACTACCTCAAGTACGACTGGTGCTCCCCCGCCGGCACACGGGACGAGCAGGTCGCCCGGTTCACCGTGATGCGCGACGCGCTGCGGGCCACCGGGCGCCCGATCGTCTACAGCATCAACCCGAACAGCTACCACGCCATCACCGGGGACAAGTACAACTGGGGCGAGGTGGCCGATCTCTGGCGCACCACCGAAGACCTGCTCGACATCTGGCAGAACGGCAACACCAACAGCTACCCGATGGGCGTGGGCAACGTCCTCGACGTCACCGCCCCGCTGGCCGCCCAGGCCGGGCCGGGGCACTGGAACGACCCGGACATGCTGGTGGTCGGGCGGCCGGGGCTGTCGCTGACGGAGTCGCGCACCCACTTCGCCCTGTGGGCGCTGATGGCCGCGCCGCTGATGGCCGGCAACGACATCCGCAGCATGGCGGCCGACGTCAGTGCCATCCTCCGGAACCCGCGGCTGCTGGCGGTCGATCAGGACCGGCTCGGCGCGGGCGGGCGCCGGGTGCGCGACGACGGCGACGTCGAGGTCTTCGCCAAGCCGCTGGCGGACGGCTCGGTCGCGGTGGGCCTGCTCAACCGCGGCGGCGGCACCTCGACGGTCGGCACGACCGCGGCGCAGATCGGGCTGGCGGGGTCGGCGTTCACGCTGACCGACCTGTGGACCGGCGGCACGTCGCCGACGAGCGGCCCGATCACCGCGAGCGTGCCCGCCCACGGCATCGCGGTGTACCGGGTGTCCGGCGGCACCCCGCTGGCGGCGACGACGTCCCGGCTGCGCGGCACCGGGTCGGGCCGCTGCCTCGACGTGGACAACGCGTCGACGGCGCCGGGCGCGGGCACGCTGATCTGGGACTGCCAGACCGCGGCGAACCAGCTGTGGACGACCTGGGGAAACGGGGAGATCCGCGTGTTCGGTGACAAGTGCCTGGACGGGACCGCGAGCGGCGCCCGGGTGCTGAGCCAGCCGTGCACGGGCCAGGACAACCAGAAGTGGACCTTCAACCAGGACGGCTCGCTCCGGAACGTCCGTTCCGGACTGTGCCTCGACGCCGAGGGCGCGGCCACGGCCAACGGGACGCACGTGATCCTCTGGAGCTGCAACGGCCAGGCGAACCAGCGCTGGGCACGGGCCTGAGAAGACGCGAGGGCGCCCGGACCGTCATGCGACGGCCCGGGCGCCTCGTGCGTCACCCGGCAACCCCGCCCGGGCTTCCGGCGAACACACGGGTGCCCGGGCCGTCCCCGAACGGCCCGGGCACCCGCCTCTCCCCGGGGGACTCGCCGTCAGCGGTAGCCGGCGGCGATGATGTTGGCCTGGACCGCGTTCTCCGTCGCGTCGGACGGGTAGCCCGCCACCATCGCTCCTTCGTAGAACGTCCCCGCGCTGAGGTTGGCGCCGCCGCCCGGCTTGCAGCAGTCGCCGCCGCTGCCCAGCACGATCGCGCCCTGCTTCTTCATCGGGCTGTACCCCGGCGGGAGCCCGCCGTCCCACAGCGTCGTCAGGCCGCCCGACTGCGCGTCGCTGCCCCTCAACGCGAACCGGGACGTGCCGTTGTTCTTCAGCACCGCCGTGACGAACTTGCCGGTGAACGCGCGCTGGTTCGGGTTCCACGACTGGCTGCCGCCGGGGTAGAGCCCCCATTCCAGGTCGGCCTGCACCCACGGGCCCGTGCCGGCGCAGCCGCCGAACCAGCACTGCGTGCCGAAGTTCAGCGCGTCCATCGCGCCGGCCGCGTCGGCCTTCCTCGTCGTCTCGCTGTTGCCGTAGTCGAAGCAGCAGCCGTTGTTGACGTGCTTCCCGCTGGTCACCATGTACATGCCCTCCGGCGCGCCGCCGGTCGGCACGCCGGTCAGGTGGCCGTCGCGCCAATAGCTGTTGCCGGGATTGATGAACAGCGAATACGCCTTCCGGCCGCCGACCGTGAGCGACTCCGAGGTCGCCTTGGCGGGGCTGCTCTGGCTGGACCCGGGCACGACGCTCGATCCCTGGTACCACAGGTCGTTTCCGTGCCCGGACTGGTCGTAGACCACCGTGATGACGCAGGAAGTCCCGGCGCAGAAGGAATCCTGGGCCGCGGCGTCGGCGGCGCCGCCCGCCGCGACGACACCGACGTCACGGGTCGTGTTGTCCGACGCGCGCCGGACCTGGTACAGCTTCCCGCCGTAGGAACCGAAGAGCGCGCGAACCGTGCTGTGCGCGGCCACGCACGGCGTGCCGCCCGAGGCGTAGATGTCGCACGGGCCCGTTCCGGACGGCGGCGGTGTCCCGGTCGTCCAGCGCTGGTTGGCCTGGCCGTGGCAGGTCCAGAGGATGACCGCCGTGCCGTTGGCGGTGGCGGCGCCGGTCACGTCGAGGCACAGCCCGGACTGGACACCGGTGATCGTCCCGTCGGCGTTCCGCCGCCACTGCTGGTTCGCCGCGCCGGTGCACGTCCAGATGATCACCGCGGTGCCGGGCGCGGTCCGGTTGCCGTAGGCGTCCACGCACCGTGTCCCGCTCATCGCCCGCAGCTCGCCGGCGGCGGTGAACTCGAAGGCCTGGCTCGCCTGCCCGGTGCAGTCCCGGATCTCCAAGGCCGTTCCCGGTGTGTCGACGGCGCCCTTGACGTCCAGGCACCGCCCCGACGCGGCGCTCGTCAAGGCCGTCGCCGCCGCGGCCGCCGGGACCGCGCCGGTCAGCGCGGCCGCCACCAGCACGGCCAGGACCACGAAGGCCCGCGCCGGATTGGCTCGAATGCTCACCAGACCTCCATGAGGTGCCGAATGTTAGCGCTAACATCAAGCCGAAGCTCGAATGACGAGCTCGGTGTCCAGCACCGCGCAGCCCGGCGCGGCCGAGCCGCCCAGCATCGCCAGCAGCTCGGCCGTCATCCGGGTGCCCATCTCTTCGATCGGCTGGCGCACGGTGGTCAGCGGCGGGTCCGTGCGGCGGCCGACCGGCAGGTCGTCGAACCCGATGACGGCGACGTCACCGGGCACCCGCCGTCCCACGCGGCGCAGGGCCCGCAGCGCGCCGACCGCCATCATGTCCGACGCGGCGAAAATGGCGTCGACGTGCGGCTTGCGGTCCAGCAGGCGCGCGGTGGCGTGCTCGCCCGACGCCTGGCCGAAGTCGCCGAACACCACCAGCCCGCGGTGGTCCCGGCCGGCGCCCGCCGCCGCCTGCCGGTAGCCGAGGAGCCGGTCCACGCCCGCGGTCATGTCCTGCGGCCCGGCGATCGTCGCCACCGTCCGCCGTCCCGCGTCGATCAGCCGCTGCGTCGCCCGCTGGGCCCCGCCCCGGTTGTCCACGTCGACGTAGGAGAAGCGGCCGGGCTCCCGCGGGCAGACCGGCCGTCCGGCGAAGACCACGGGGATGCCGAGCCAGCCCAGGTCGAGCGGGCGGCGGCCGTGCATGCCGACGACCAGTGCGCCGTCGACGTGCCCGCCGTCGAGGTAGCGCACCACCGGCGCCTGGTAGTCCTCCGTCGCGGGCACGGTGAGCAGCACGAGCTGCAGGCCCGCGGCGGTCAGCTCCTTGCCCGCCCCGGCGGAGATGCGGGCGAAGTAGGGGTCGGCGAACAGCCGCAGCACCTCCTCGCACACCACCAGCGCGACCGAGCCGGTGCGCCCGCCGGTCGAGGCGCGCGCGGCCCGCTGCCGGGCGTAGCCCAGCGACGACATCGCCGACTCGACCTGCCTGCGCGTTTTCGGCCGGACCCGCGGGAAGCCGTTGAGCACGCGGGACGCGGTGGCGGTGGACACCCCGGCCGCCCGCGCGACGTCGGCCAGGGTCGGACGGAGTTCGGGTGACTCGACGGACGACACGTTCGCTCTCCCAAGACGTCGTTGTCCGGATGGGCTCGCTCGAGGATATCCCCTCCAATCGGCTGACTCAGGCGCGTTGGAGCCGGAATCGCTGGTTCGCACCACCGGTGGCCGTCCACTGGGAGACCCGCGTGCCGTCGGCGGCCGAGGCGCCCCAGACGTCCATCGTCAGGCCGCTCAGCCGGTTGACCAGGCTGACCACGCCGCCGCCCAGGTCGGTGACCCGCCACTGCTGGGCCGCGGACCCGGAGTCGGGCTGCTGGCTGATGTCGGCGCCGGTGCCGGAACCGGCCACCTGGAGCACCAGGCCGCTGTGGCGGGCCCGGACGCGGTAGTAGCCGTCACCGGAGTCGAGGAAGTCGAACTGCTGGTTCTGGCCGCCGGTGGCCGTCCACTGCTGCAGCAGGGCGCCGGCCGCGGTCGAGACGCCGGCGATGTCCAGGAGCTTGCCGCTGTGCTCGGCCGTCAAGGTGTAGCTGACGCCGACCTGGACCGGCGAGCCGGACGGCGGCGGGGTGGTGGAGTCGAACTGGGTGATGAACTTCCACACCTCGCCCGAGGTCCAGGTCTGCCAGCCGTCACAGGTGCAGCCGTCGCGCGGGCCGGGGTCGTGCCCCGCGCCGTCGAAGGCGGCCCAGACCACCGGGTAGCCGGCCCGGCAGCCGGAGTAGGCGGTGACGATGTGCGTCAGGCTGCCGTAGGCCGGTTCCGGCGGGTTCTGCGGTGTGCAGCCGTTGTTCCGGACGAACGTGTCCCGCAGCGCGCGTCCCGACGCGATCGGCAGGACGTCGTCCCGGATGCCGTGCAGGCCGATGTAGGCGACGGGCTGGGTGCCGCCGCTGCAGCCGCTCAGGTTCGCCCCCGAGTAGACGGCGACCGCGCGGAAGACCGACGGCCGGGCGCAGGCGAGCGCGTAGCTCATCGCGCCGCCGTAGCTGAACCCGCCGGCGAAGACCTGCGAAGTGTCGACGCACAGCGCCGCCTCGAGCTGCCGCAGCATGTCGTCGACGAACGTGACGTCCTGGCCGCCGGGGTTGGCCCAGCCGTTGCCGTTGCCCTGGGGCGCCACGAAGATCGTGCCGTTGTTCGCGTTGTCGGCCAGCCGCCGGAGCCCGTAGTAGGACCAGTTGTAGCCGTCGGTGCCGCCCGAGTCGACGTCGTTGGCCGTGCCGCCGCGCCAGTGCAGCCCGACGAAGAGCCGGTAGGGGTGGTTGTTGTCGTAGTTGTTCGGCACCCGCAGGATGTAGCTGCGGTTCTGGCCGCCGCTGGAGATCGTGTGGCTGCCGCTCGCCAGCCCGGGGGCCTTTCCGCAGCCCGCGGTGCCCGCGGCGGCCGCCGCCGGCGTCGCACCCGCACCGGCGGCTTCGGCCGTGCCGTTCCCCGCCATCGCGAGCAGCGCTCCGACGGCGACGGAGGCGAACAGGGCTCGGTATCTCACCATGACGCGGCTCCCTCTGGTCTTCGACATCGTGGCCTTCAGTTCCTGGTCCATTGCTGGGTGGTGGCGTGGGTGCAGGTGCCGAGCCGCACGGCGGTGCCGTTCGCGGTCGCGCCGCCGGCGAGGTCGAGGCACAGGCCCGACTGCGTCCCGGTGACCGTGCCGTCCGCGTCGATCCGCCACTTCTGGTTGGCCCCGCCGTGGCACGGCCAGATGATCGCGGCCGTGCCCGGGGTGGTCGCGCCGCCCTCGGCGTCGAGGCAGCGGAGCGTGTCGCCGGAGTAGACGGTCAGCTCGCCGGCCGCGGTCGTGGTCCACGTCTGGTTCGTGCCGCCGTGGCAGTCCCAGATCTGGGTGCGCGTGCCGGCGGTGGCCGACACGCCCGGCACGTCCAGGCACCGCCCGGCCGCCACCGAGCGCAGCGGGGCGCCCGTGGTGGCCGCGCCGCCGGTGTCCAGGCCGAGGAAGGAAACGGCGTAGGCGAGCATCCCCGCCTGCGGCAGGGTGTGCCCGGCGCCCGCGACGGTGATGCCCTCGACGGTCGCGCGGGTCCCGGTGCCGCCGTACCGGTTCCGGGTCCAGCTCTGCTGCGGGTGGTCGGTGAAGGACGGCGTCTGGCCCAGCCCGTGCAGCGCGGTCCACTGCTTGATCTCTTCGCCGTAGTTCGGGTACGCCAGGGTGGTGTCCTGGTTCCCGTGCCACAGCTGCATCCTCGGGTAACCGCCGGTGTAGCCCGGGTACATCGCGTGGGCCTGATCGGCCCACTGCTGCGCGGACTTGATCACGTTCCCGCCGGCGCACTGGCTGTTCCAGAGCGACCCGTCGGTGGTCGCGAAGCAGCCGGCGGGCACGCCGGAGAACGCCGCACCGGCGGAGAAGACGTCCGGGTACTCGGCGGCCAGTACGTTCGTCATCATGGCGCCCGAGGAGAAGCCGCTGACGACGATCCGGGCCGGGTCCACGTCGTAGTGCTGGCGGGTCCAGGCCACCATCGCCATGATGCCGGTCGAGTCGCTGCCGCCGTTGCGGGTGAGGCCGGCTTTCGTGGACACGTCGAAGCAGTGCCCGTCACGGGTGGCCTCGGGCACGACGACGAGGTAGCCGTACCGGTCGGCGGCCGTCAGGTAGTCGTGGCCGTTGCCGTTGGCGATGGCGCTGGCCGAGCCACCGCAGTAGTGCACGAGCACGAGCAGCGCCGGCTTCGGCGCCGGCCGGTCCGGCACGTACAGGTACATGCCGAGATTGGTCGGATTGCTGCCGAAGCCGTCGATGCGGGTCAACGCGGCCGCTTCGGCGGGCCGGGCGGTCACGATCTGCGCGGTGACGGCGAGCAGGGCCAACGCGAACAGGACACGGATCAGGCGGTTCACCACGGGCTCCCTGGTTGGTCCACAATGGTCGGAGCGCGCGGGGGTGCGCGCCGTGCGCTCGTCCGGTCACCGAACGGCAAGAGCCAAGATAGGAGCGGGCGGCGGCAAGGTCAATGCGGTGTGAAAGTTACTCGCGGCAAGGGGATCCGGCGCCGGACGCGCGTCTGTCCACAAAGGAATCGGCGCAGCACGGCATGCTGCGCTCACTGGCCGAAGATGCGCTGCTGGATCTCGCGGCGGTAGTCCTCCAGCGTGTTGTCGATGTGGACGGCGGCCGCGCGGGCCGCCGCGTCCGGGTCGCCGTCGCGGATCGCGCGGTGGATGGCGTCGTGCTCGTCGAGCGCGTCGGCGGCGTGCCCGCCGACCGTGCCCGACATCCCGACGATGTTCGTCCGGCGTTGCAGCCGGCGGGCTTCGCGCACGGCCACGACGAGGAACTGGTTGTGCGAGGCGGCCGCGACGCAGAGGTGGAACTCGTCGTCCCCGCGGTCGAACAACGCGCTCCGGCCGGTCAGGTGACCGCGACGGCAGGTCTCGGCGGCGGCCTCGATCGCGCGCAGCTCCCCGGGCGTGGCGTTGACGGCCGCGAGCCGGCCGGCGGCGGTCTCCTGGATCCGGCGGGACTCGAAGAGCATGTGGACGTGGCCGAGATCGGCGGGCAGGAAGAACCCGCCCCACCCGGAAGCGCCGAGCATGCCTTCGTCGTCGGACACATACAGCCCACGTCCCTTGTGCGCGCGCACCCGGCCGAGCGCCGAAAGGATCTTGACGGCCTCCCGCACCACGGTCCGGCTGGTTCCCATCCGCGCCGCCAGCTCGTTCTCCGTCGGCATCCGGTCGCCGGGCCGCAGCCGCAGCTCGGCGATGAGCCGGAGGATCTGCTCGGCCACCACCTCGTAGCCGGGCCGGCACGGGACGGACGGCGCCGTTTCCTCGTCACTGGTCACTCGATGAGTACGACTCAGTGACTCTACCGCCGGGCGGCGCTGGCGCGTCAACACCGGCAAGCCCGGAATGAAACTTACATACTTTTCCGCAGTTGAACGCGTCGAACGCCATGACGATCGTCAACTCCGCGCTGAACTACCTGGCCACGCTGCCGCAGCAGAACCGGATCGAGGTGGAGAGCCAGAACTCCTTCACCGACCGGTACTCCCCCGTCGACCACGTCAGCGGCAGCTCGGTCGTCATGCAACAACCGGCGTGGAACAACAACAACTGGGGTTACGACACGCTCGCCAAGCCTTTCGGTGGCGGCCAGCTGTTCCTGGAGAACTCCTACGCGTTCCTCAAGAACACCGGCCAGTGGTTCCTCGACCCGCAGGCCGGGCGGCTGTACTACAAGGCACCCGGCGGATGGGTGCCCGGCAGCCACGACGTCGAGCTGCCCCGGCTGACGTCGTTGCTGCGGATCAGCGGCAGCTACGGCAACCCGGTGCGCGGCCTCACCTTCAAGGGCCTGCGCTTCGAGCACACGACGTGGCTGACGCCGGGCACGTCGGTGGGCTACGCGAACCAGCAGAGCGGCACGTTCCTGCCGGCCGCGGCGCCGATGCCGGCTGACTTCCTGACCTCGTGCCAGTCGGGCTGCCGCCAGTTCGAGGGCGCCCGCAACGGCTGGGCGCAGGCTCCGGCGGCCATCCAGGTGTCGGCGGCCACCGGGATCACCTTCACCGGCAACACTTTCGCCCACCTCGGGCAGGTGGCGCTGGGCATCGGCAACGACGCGGACGCCCACGCGTCCGGGGTCGGTCTCGGCGCGTCGTCGGTCACGGTGGACCACAACACCTTCACCGAGGATTCGGGGGCGGGCATCGTCGTCGGCGGCGTCCGGCCGGACGCGCACCACCCGGCCGACCCCGCGATGACCGACCGCGACATCACGCTGTCGTACAACACGGTGTCCCGGGTCGCCCTGGACTACCGCGAAATGGCCGGCATCCTGTCGACGTACGTCACGCACGCGGTGATCACGCACAACGACGTCGCCGACCTCACCTACGACGGCGTCGACGTCGGCTGGGGCTGGGGCGCCAACGACCCGGGCGGCAGCCAGGACTACCGCAACCGCGGCCTGTACGACTTCCAGCCGGTGTACTCGACGCCGAACGGACGGCGGCGAGCGAGCTGACGGTCTACGACGGCACGCGGTGCCTGGACGCCTCCGGCCAGGGCACGACCCCGGGCACGAAGGTGGTGATCTGGACGTGCAACGGCCAGGCCAACCAGAAGTGGCAGGCCAACGCGAACGGCACGATCACGGGTGTCCAATCGGGACTCTGCCTGGAGCCGTCGGCCGGCGCCACGGCGAACGGCACCCCGGTCCGGCTGTGGACGTGCACCGGGCAGAGCGGCCAGACGTGGACGACCGGTTGACGCCCGCACCCGGGATTCGCCCCGGGTGCGGGTTGATCGGCCGCCCGTGGGACCGGTGACCGGCACGCGGCCGTGACCCCGCGGCGGCCACCAACCCGTCGCGCCCCTGCGGGCGCGGAGCCGCGGCTGCGCGGTGGCCAGCAACCCCCGCAGTCCTCCCCGCCGAACCCCGCGCAGGTCCTCCCGGCGCGGCAACCCAGCCCTCCCCGGCGCCCATCAACCCGCGCAATCTCCCCGCAGCCATCAAACCCCGCGCAGGTCCTCCCGGGCGCGGCAACCCAGCCGTCCCCGGCTGCCACCAACCCGCGCAGCCTCCCCGCAGCCATCAAACCCCGCGCAGGTCCTCCCGGGCGCGGCAACTCAACCGTCCGCAGCGTCCATCGCCACGCCCGCCAGCTCCACCGGCAGGGGCACCACGACGTCCTCCCCCTCCCGGCGCCCGTGAGCCCGCACGGCCAGGCCGATCAACGCGAGCGTCCCCGCGTGGTGGCGCGTTCGCCGGTCGGCCTCGGTTTCCGCGGCCTCCGGTGCCGTGGTGTCGTCGCGGGCCCAGGCCGCCACCGCGCGCCGGGCCAGTTCCGCCGGCAGCCGGACTTCCACCGGGGGCAACGGCAGCTCGCGCAGGACCGCTCCCACCTCCGCCAGGGTCGCCGCCTCCGTCGCTCGTGCGCTCATCGTTCCAAGATCGCCGCCGGTGCCGGGTTCGCGCATCGGGGAATCTCCCTGACCCGGTGGCCGGGCCGGGCCGCGTCCCGGCCACGCGGTCATGGCACCGTCCGCCTCACCTGACCCGTTCTCAACCAGAAGGTTGACGACAGCGCTCCGGCGGCCTACAGTCCTACTCAACCGAAAGGTTGAGGATACCCGTGGACGACAGCACCGAACAGCTCAACCGGGTGTTCGCGGCGCTGGCCGACCCCACCCGGCGCGACCTGGTCGCCAGGCTGACCAGCGCCGACGCCACCGTCGGCGAGCTCGCGGCACCGTACGAGATGAGCATGCAGGCGATCTCCAAGCACGTGAAGGTGCTCGAGGAGGCCGGCCTGGTCACGCGCAGCAAGGACGCGCAGCGCCGGCCGGTGCACCTCAACGCCGAGACGTTCGACCTGATGACGAAGTGGATCGAGCGGTACCGCCGCCGGGCCGAGGAACGCTACCGGCGGCTGGACGCCCTGCTCGACCGCATGACCGGCGACGACAAGCAGACCCGCGAGGACGCATCATGACCCAGCACGAAACCGAGATCACGGCCGACCCGAAGGTGCCGACGATCGAGATCACCCGCGAGTTCGACGCCCCTCGGGACCAGGTGTTCCGGGCCCACGTCGACCCCGAGCTCTACGCGCAGTGGGTCGGGCCGCACTCGGTCACCACGCGGATCACCCGGTGGGACGCCCGCACCGGCGGCGCGTGGGCCTTCGCGAACGACCGGGACGGCGAGGAGATCGCCGCCTTCTACGGCAGCTTCCACGACGTGCGGCCGCCCGAGCGGATCGTGTGGACCTTCACCTACGAAGGCGAACCGGACGGAGTCGCACTCGAAACCCTGACCCTCGAAGAACTCGACGGCGGCCGCACGCGGCTGAGGGTGCTCAGCGTGGTGCCGGACTTCGCCACGCGGGACGGCATGCTCGCCAGTGGCATGGACGCCGGCGTCAAGCAGGGCTACGACAAGCTCGACGAGCTCCTCGCGAAGGGTGCCTGAGATGACCCCGGATCCCTCGAGCCCGGCCGGGCGCCACGCGCGCGAGGCCGCCCGCTTCACCGGGATCGTCGAGTCCGCTTCGGACGGAGACTGGACGCGGCCCAGCCCGGTCGCGGAGTGGACGGCGCTCGACGTGGTGCGGCACCTGGTCGACTGGCCTCGCGACTTCCTGAAGGGCGCCGGGATCGAGCTCGCGCGCCTGGACGTCGAAGCCGATCCGCGCGCCGCGTGGAAGCAGCACGTCACCGACATCCAAGCGATCCTCGACGCCCCGACGGGGCGGGTGCTGAGCAATCCGCACACCGGCGAAAAGCCCGTGGACGAGGCGATCGACCAGTTCTACACCGGCGACATCTGGCTGCACTCCTGGGATCTCGCCAAGGCGCTCGGCCGGGAGCCCGACCTGGGCCGCGAGCGCTGCGCCGAAGCGCTGGCCGCGATGCGGCCCATGGAGCGGATCCTGCGGGACAGCGGGCAGTTCGGCCCCGCCGTGCCGGTCGGCGACGACGCTTCCCCGCAGGACCAGCTCGTGGCGTTCCTCGGCCGGGACCCCGCCTGGCGGCCGTAGCCGGCGGGCGGTCAGCCGCGGTGCGCGTGCCGGAATTCGCCGGCGTCGAACCCGTGCAGGGCGCTCAGCAAGACGGCGGCCACCATCAGCAGCCCGACCACCCCGGCGACGGCGGCCAGCAGCCGTCGCCGGCGGCCGGGCACGGGCTCGGCGGCGCGCCCGAGCAGGATCGCGAGGTCGGCGAGGAGAGCACGGCGGGCAGCGGCGAGGACGGGCCGCCATCCCGTCGTCTCGTCTGCCTCGGCCACGGGCAGGTCCGCGGTCAGGGCCGCGAGTTCGTGCCGGAAGCGCAGCCGCTCCAGCTGTCCCAGCCGGTCCTCGACCTCGGCCATGGTCAGCCGGCCTTCGCCGGCCGCCGCGTAGAGGGCCGCCCGGACGCGCTCACGTTCCGCGTCCGAGCAGCGGATCCCGTCCGCCACGCCGACGGGCGCGTTCTCGCTCATCGGTTCTCCTTCCGCGCACAATCCCCTGCTGCCGAGGCTAACCGCGGAAAAGCGGGCGAACGTTAAGCTTCGATGAGAGTTTCCGGCCCGGGCGGCCGGCTCGGCTACAGTCACCGTGTGTCATCGCTGGCCGGACGAAGGGACGCCGGGTGCACCTGGTGATCGTCGACGACGAAACGGCCGTGCAGGACTCGCTTTCGCGGACGCTGCGCTTCGAGGGCTACACCGTCTCCGTCGCCGGCGACGGCGCCGCCGGGCTCACCATGATCCGCGACGAGCGTCCCGACGGCGTCCTGCTCGACGTCACCATGCCGGTGCTCGGCGGCCTGGAGACGTGCCGGGTCCTGCGGGCCGAGGGCAACACCGTGCCGATCCTGATGCTGACCGCGCGGACCGCGGTCACCGACCGGGTCGCCGGGCTGGACGCCGGCGCCGACGACTACCTCGTCAAGCCGTTCGCCCTGCAGGAGCTGCTGGCCCGGGTGCGGGCGCTGCTGCGGCGCACCGACTACCACGCCCCGCCCGCGCCGGCCGCGCCCCCGCCGCTGCGGTTCGCCGACGTCACCCTCGACCCGGCGACGCGGGAGGTCTTCCGCGGCACCCGCCCGGTGCACCTGACCCGGACGGAGTTCGCGATGCTCGAGACGTTCCTGCGTCACCCGCGGATCGTGCTGACCCGCACGGTGATGTTCGAGAACGTCTGGGGCTACGACTTCGGGACCGCGTCCAACGGCCTCGACGTCTACGTGAGCTACCTGCGCCGCAAGCTGGAGGCCGGCGGGGAGCCGCGGTTGCTGCACACCGTGCGCGGTGTCGGTTACGTGCTGCGCGAGGAACCGCTGTGAGACGGCCGCGCTGGAAGACGCTGTCGCTGCGGGCCCGGCTCGGCGTGCTCGTCGCCGCCGCGGTGGCGATCGCCGTGGTCACGGTGTCGGCGAGCTCGTGGAGCATCACCCGGGCGAATCTGTACGACGAGTTCGACGCCCGGCTGCAGTCCTACGCCCAGCTGGCGGCGAAGACGTCGTCGCCGGAGGAAGCGCTGGAAACGCTGCGGTCCGCCGACGACCGCGGGTTCGGCCGGGACGACGGGCTGACCGTGCAGTTCCTCGACGCCGGCGGCGCGGTGACCGGCACCGCGGGCGCGATGGCGCTCATCCCGGCGTCCCCGCTCGACGGGTTCGTCGCGGACGGCTCGCTCGGCCGCACCGCCGACCTGCGCCGCATCGACGGCGACCCGTTCCGGGTGTGGACCGCGCCGCGGCCGGGCGGCGGCCTGGTCCAGGTCGCCCAGGACTCCGACGACGTGGAGAAGACGCTGGCCCGCTTGGGTTTCTGGCTTCTGGTCGTGTCCCTGACCGGCGTGCTCGGGGCGACGCTGGCCGGCCGGGCGATCGCCCGCTCGGCGCTGCGCCCGGTCGACGACCTCACCTCGGCGGCCGAGAACGTCGCGCGCACGCAGGAGCTGTCGGCGGCGATCGACGTCACCGCGTCCGGCGAGATCGGGCGGCTGGCGACGTCGTTCAACGCGATGCTCGGCGCGCTGAGCCGCTCGCGCGACGAGCAGCGGCGGCTGGCCGAAGACGCCGGCCACGAGCTGCGCACGCCGTTGACCAGCCTGCGCAACAACATCGAGCTGCTCATCCACGCCGAGGCCAACCCGGAGCGCCGGCTGTCGGCGGAGGACCGGTCCCGGCTGCTGGCCGACCTCGACACGCAGGCCACCGAGCTGACGGCGCTGATCGGCGAGCTGGTCGAGCTGTCCACGGGGGAACGGCCGAGCGAGGCGGCGGAACGGCTGGCGCTGGCCGACGTCGTGGGTTCGGCGCTGGAACGCACGCGGTCGCGGTGGCCGAAGGTGACGTTCGCGGCCGAGCTGACGGGCGCGGACGTCGTCGCCCGGCCGGCGGCGCTCGAACGGGCGGTGCTGAACGTCCTCGACAACGCGGCGAAGTGGTCACCGCCCGGCGGCGTCGTGCGGGTGTCGATGACGGCGACGGCTGACGAGGTGTGCGTGCGCGTCGACGACGAGGGCCCGGGAATCGCGGAAGCCGATCTGCCGCACGTGTTCGAGCGGTTCTACCGCGCGGACGCGGCCCGCGCCCTGCCCGGCTCGGGCCTCGGCCTGGCGATCGTCGACCAGGTCCTGAACCGGCACGGCGGCCACGCGGAGGCCGGCCGCGCCGACACCGGGGGCGCGCGGTTCGACCTCGTCCTGCCCTTGGCCGCTTCTTAAGGAAACCGCGCGTGATCTTCATCGAACTCTCATGGAGGGCCAGCAGTGTCTGAGGGGTGACCCCACAGGTTTCCCCCGCGACGGTGACGCTGACCCTCGCCCTGGCGGCGCAGGCGATCATCGCCGGTCTGACGGTCGGGCTGGCGGGCCACGTGGACCCGTGGCGCGATCCGGTGAGCGACTACGCCTGGCACCGCGGCGGCCGCTGGCTGTTCACGCTGGCGGTGCTGCTGCTGTTGGCCGCGGCGGCGGCGCTGGTCGTGGCGGCCCGGGTGGCCGGCCTGCCCCGCAGCGCGGCGGCGACTGTCCTGTTCGGACTGTGGGTGGCCGGGTTGGTGGTGGTGCTGGTGTTCCCGGGCAATGTGAGCGCGGCGAACCCGACGGTGCCGGGCGAGGTCCACCGCGCGGGCGGGGCGGTGCTGTTCACGAGCCTGCCACTGGCGGCGCTGGCATTGAGCGCCCGGCTGCGGACGGAAGCACGCTGGGTCGCGGCGGGAGCGGCGTTACGCCGCGGCGCCACGGCGGGGATGGCAACGGCGGCGGCATTCGGAGCGGCCCAGGTGGTAGCGGAGCTGCCGGCGGGCCTGCTGGAGCGGCTGGCGTTGCTGGCGGAGTTCGCGATCATCGCCACGACGGCCACCGCGGCCCGGCGGCAGTCCGATGACCGCCCGCGCGGTCGCCGCCGCCCTCACCGGGAGGGCCGCCCGATGACCGCACCGCCCATCACCCCCACCGCAGCCCGGCGGGCAGTCCGATGACCGCCCTAGCGATCGCCGCCGCCCTGCTCGGTGCCGTGTTCTTCGCCCTCGCCGCCACCCGGCAACACGCCGAAGTCGCCAGCCTCGGCGCCGGTCGCGGCCCCGCCCTGCGCACCCTCGCCCGCCTGCTGCGCTCACGCCGCTGGTGGACCGGCACCGGGCTGGCCGCCGGCGGCAGCCTGCTCCACCTGGCCGCCCTGTCGCTGGCCCCGCTTCCCGTCGTGCAGCCGCTCGGTGTGCTCAGCCTCGTGCTCACCGTCCTTTTCGGACGCCGCGTCCGCGACCGCCGGGTCCTCGTCGCGCTCGCGCTCGTCGTGGCCGGTGTCGGCGGATTCGTCGCGCTCGCCACCTCCGCCACCACCGGCGCGGTCACCGCAGGCACCGCCCAGGTCGTCGCCCTGACCGGGTTCGCCGTCGCCGCCGGTGCCTGGTTCACCCGCGCCGGTTGTGCCGTGCTCGCCTCCGCCGCCGCCGTCCTCTTCGGACTCGGGTCCGCCGTCGTGCACGCCGCGGCCGCTCAGCCCGCCGGTTCCGCCGTGCTGCTCGGCGGGCAGGCGCTGCTCCTGCTCGGCGCCGGTGGCGTGCTCCTGCACCGCGCCTACGCCGCCGGGTCCGCGGCCGTCGTCGTCGGCACCGCCACCGTCCTCGACCCGCTCACCGCCGTCGCCGTCGGTGCGCTCGCCTACGGCGAAACGCCCCGCCCCGCGGCCGTCGTCGCCGCGGCCGTCGCTGTCGCCGGCGTGCGCGTGCTCGCCGGGACCGTCCCGCCCACCCGAACCGAGGAGATCCCCGTGCCCCCGTCGTCCGGCCTTCGCGTCCTGATCGGCGCCGACACCTTCCCGCCCGACATCAACGGCGCCGCCTTCTTCGCCGCGCGCCTGGCCCGTGGCCTCGCCCGCCGCGGCCACGACGTCCACGTCGTCTGTCCGTCCACGCGCGGCCGCGCCGGCACCGAGCAGCGCGACGGCTACACCGTCCACCGGCTCCGGTCACGGCCCATCCCGTTCCACGGCGGCTACCGCTTCTGCACGCCGGGTGCCGCGAGCCGGGCCGCCGGGCCGCTGCTGGAGCGGTTGCGTCCGGACGTCGTGCACGTCCAGGCCCACTTCGGCGTCGGCCGCGCCCTGCTCGCGGCGGCGGCCGCGCGCGGCATCCCCGGGATGGCCACCAACCACTTCATGCCGGACAACCTGCTCGGCTACACGCCGTTCCCGCGCCGCGTCAAGGAAACGCTCGCGCGCTGGGCGTGGCGGGATCTCAAGCGCGTCTACCGCCACGCCCGCCTGGTCACCACGCCCACTCCGCGCGCGGCCGAGGTGCTCGCCGGGATCGGGCTCGGCCGCCCGGTCGAGGTCGTCTCCTGCGGCATCGACCTCGCCCACTACGCCGCCCCCGCGCGCCCGGACGGCGAGCCGATGTCCGTGCTGTTCGTCGGCCGCCTCGACGCGGAGAAGAACGTCGACCAGCTGCTGCGCGCGCTCGCCCCGCTGCCGCACGTCCGCGCGGACCTCGTCGGCGACGGCACCCGCCGGGCCGACCTCGAGTCCCTCGCCGCGCAGCTGGGCATCGAAGACCGCGTGACGTTCCACGGCTTCGTCCCCGACGCCCAGCTCGTTCGCCGCTACGCCGAGGCCGACGTCTTCTGCATGCCTGGGACGGCCGAGCTGCAGAGCCTCGCCACGATGGAGGCGATGGCGGCCGGGCTGCCCGTGATCGCCGCCGACGCCGTCGCGCTGCCCCACTTGGTGCACGACGGCGTCAACGGCCACCTCTTCACCCCCGGCGCGATCACGACGATCTCGCGCCACCTCGCCGAACTGGCCGCCGACCCGCCGGCGCGGGCCCGGATGGGCGAGCAGTCCCGCGCCCTCGTCGCCCGTCACGACATCGACGGCGTGCTGAGCGCGTTCGAGACGCAGTACCGGGTCCTGCTCGGGCTACCCACCCGCCCCGCGGTCAGCGAAGCCGCTTAGCCGATCGCGCCCACCAGCGGCGGCACCGCGAACCGCACGTACCGCCCGGTGCCGGCCGCGGCGTTGAGCCGCTCCGGTTCGGCGACGTCACCCCAGCGGCCGGTCGAGACGCGGGCTTCGAGGGCGTGCAGGGCGGCGATCGTCTCCGCCGGCTGGAAGGCGCAATGCCCGGTGCCTTCGACGAAAGCCTGCCGCAGCAGCGGCCCGGCCCCCGCCTCGGCCACCCGGCGCGCGTACCAGTTCTCCTGCTCCACCGGCACGAGCTGGTCGGCGACGGTGTGGACGTCCAGCTCGGGCACCCGCAGGCGGCCGGTCGGCATCGACGTCCTCGCGAGCGTGGCCACCGCGCCCGGGTCGGCCGTGATGTCCGCGTCGCGAGTGAGCTTCGCCAGGTCGGTGTCGAGGTCCAGGCCCGCGCGCCGGTACAGCTCGCCGACCTGCCGGGCGTGGCTGCTGCGGGCCAGCAGCTGCCGGTAGTCGGTGCCGCGGGTGGCGGCGCTGTTGCCGCCCGCGGCCAGCTCGATCTGCCGGCGGCCGGTCACGACGAACCCGAGCACGAACCCGGCGAGCGTCTGTTCCTGGTGCGTCTCCTGGGTTTCGTAGTCCCGGGGCGCGGGCGGCGCGGAGCCGGTGTACCAGGTGGGCACGTTCATCAACGCGGCGGCGAGCGCGATCCGCGCCCGGCCCGCCGGGGTGGCCTGGGCGTCGCCGGTCACCTGCGCCAGTGCGGCGGCCGCGGCGGCGGCCTCGTCCTGACCGGCGTAGCGCACCAGCTTGATCGCCCGCTCGGGCGCGAGCAGGTGGGACAGCGCGTATTCGCCGTGCAGCTGATAGTCGTTGAGGTTCAGCGCGCCCGCGACGAGCCCGCACGTCGTCAGCGCGGCGTCGACGCGGCGGTGCGGGTCCTCCGCCTCCCGGGCGCTGACCAGCCCGCCCATCGACGTCCCCCACGCGATGGTGCGCTTCGCGGGACCGATTTCGGCTTCGAGGGCGGCCAGCGCGGCGAATTGGTCGCCGACCGCGGACTCCAGCGCCCACCAGGACGGCCCCGAGTAGGACGACCCGACGAGGGCGTAGCCGCCGGCGAGCAGCGCCGACGCCGTGGCCGCGTCCGGCGCGTCCTGCGCGGTGAGCGGCCCGAACCCGTGGCTGTAGAGGATGATCGTGCCGTTCCACGCGTCCGGGACGTCGGCCACCCAGCTCGCGCCGTCGGGCAGCTGCCCGGTGTGGTGGCCGGCTTCGGTGGCTTCGGCGGACGGCACGAGACCGCCGGCGAGAAGCGCGGTGACCAGCATCGAGACCAATCCGAAACGGCGTTTCACCGTTCGACCTCCACGGCTCGGGCGACGGCCGGCTCGGCCAGGTCGTCGCGATGGCTTTCGCGCAGGACGAGCACGCACAGCACGGTGACGAGGCAACAGCCCGCGATCACCGCGGAGATCACGCCGGTGCCCGCGCCGGCGACGGCCGCGAACACCACGGGACCGATGCCCGCGCCGAGCCCGGCGACCTGGTAGCCGAGCGACGCGCCGGTGTAGCGGGTGCGGGTGCCGAACAGCTCCGTGCACAGCGCGGCCAGCGGCCCGTACATCGCCGGGTGCGCGACCGACTGGCCGAGCACGACCGCGAGCGTCAGCAGCGCGGCCGAGCCGCTGTCGATCAACGGGAACAGCAGGAACGCGACGACGCCGGTGGCCAGCGCCCCGCCGATGACGACGGGACGGCGTCCGACGCGGTCGGACAGCGCCGAGTAGCCGATGATGCCGATCACCGCGCCGACCGAGGACACCGTGATCGCGTTGAGCACGGTCTGGCGCGGGAAGCCCGCCTGCACGGCGTAGGACAGGACGTACGTGGTGAGCGTGCCCTGCGCGACGAAGGCACCGAACCCGACGCCGATCGCCAGCAGCAGGTTCTTCGGGTGGCGGCGCAGCACCTCCAGCAGCGGGATGCCGGCCGGTCCGCGGGCGGCGGCGAAGACCGGCGTCTCGGTGACCTTCAGCCGGATGAACAGGCCGATGGCCAGCAGCACGACGCTGAGCAGGAACGGCACGCGCCAGCCCCACGCGAGGAACTGCGCGTCGGTGGTGACCGCGCCCATCAGCGTGAGCAGCAGCGTGGAAACCACCATCCCGCTGGGCGCGCCGGCGTTGGTGAAGCCGGCCCACAGCCCGCGGCGGCTGGTGGCGTGCTCGGCCGACATCAGCACCGCGCCGCCCCATTCGCCGCCGACCGCGACGCCCTGCAGCACGCGCAGCACGACCAGCAGGATCGGGGCCCAGACGCCGATCTGCGCGTACGTGGGCAGGAGCCCGATCAGCGCGCTCCCGACGCCCATCATCGACATCGTGATCACGAGCATCCGCTTGCGGCCCAGCAGGTCGCCGAAGTGCCCGAAGACGATCCCGCCGATCGGCCGCGCCAGGTAGCCGGTGGTGAACGTGCCCAGGCTGGCGATCGTGCCGACCACCGGATCCAGGTTCGAGAAGAAGACCTTGTTGAACACCACCGCCGAAGCCGTGGCGTAGAGCAGGAAGTCGTAGTACTCGATCACGCTGCCGAAGTAGCTGGACAGCACCGCGCGGCGCAGCTGCGCCCGCGATCGGAGGTTTTCCGCCATCGCACCCTGCCTCGTCGCCGACCCCACGTGACCCACGCCACGCCGCGACGAACGTTAAGCACATTGGTGACTACGGTCAAGACTCTGCCCAACATCAGGTCCGGGCTTATGCTCGCGAGGTGACCGATCTGGCCGAACCCGCCGCCGCCGAAGGCGTCGGCGCCGACACGCCGCGTCCCCAGACGCTGCTGCTCACGTTCCTCGGCGGCCACGTCCTCGACCGCGGGATCCACGTGGCCACCGCGAGCGTGCTGGACGTGCTGGACCGGGTCGGCGTCTCCGAGCACGCCACCCGTTCGACGCTCAGCCGCATGGCGCGCCGCGGCCTGCTGCACCGGGTGCGCCGCGGCCGGCACGTGTACGTCGGCCTGACCGAGCGATCGCGGGCGATCCTGCACGACGGCGAGCGCCGGATCTGGCACGCCGGGGCGGTCAACCGGCAGTGGGACGGAACGTGGACGCTGCTCGGGTTTTCGATGCCCGAGTCGTGGCAGCGCCAGCGGCACGCCCTGCGTTCCCGCCTGCTGTGGTCGGGGTTCGGCAGCCTCCAGGGCGGCCTGTGGATCGCGCCGGGCCGGGTCGACCCGGCCCCGCTGCTCGACGGCCTCGGCGCCGACGGTCACGTGAAGGTGTTCCAGGCCCGCACGCTGGCACCCACCGAGGTGGCCGAGATCGTGCGCGAGGCGTGGGACATCGAGGAGCTGGCCGGCCACTACCGAGCATTCCTGGCCCGCTGGCAGAACCCGACGACCCAGGCGGCGGACAGCCTCGCCCGCGACCTGCTGCTGGAGTCGGACTGGCTGCAGACGATCCGCACGGACCCCCGGCTGCCCCGGGAGCACCTGCCGGCCGACTGGCCGGCCGAGCCGGCACAGGAGCTGTTCTACGCGCTGAGCACGGAGCTGAAACCGGCCGCACACACGATCGCGGCGAGCATCCTCGACACGATCACCGACGAGCAGGCGGACGAAGACTGACTGTGCGGCAGGGCGGGGCCGTGGGGAGGCGCAGCCGGGCGCAGGCGCGGCGCAGCCGGGCGGCGGCGCAGCGACGCGACGCAGGAGCGCAGCGGGGCGGGGCCGCAGGCGCGGCGCAGCCGGGCGGCGCAGCCGGGCGACGCAGCCGGGCGACGCAGGCGCGGCGCAGCCGGGCGACGCAGCCGGGCGACGCAGGCGCGGCGGCGCAGCCGGGCGGGGCCGCAGGCGCGGCGCAGCCGGGCGGCGGCGCAGCGACGCGACGCAGGAGCGCAGCGGGGCAGGAGCGCAGCGGGGCGGGGCCGCAGGCGCGGCGCAGCGGGGCAACACAGCCCGACGCCGCGGGAGCGGCAGCGAGGGGCAGCGACGGGGCGGTGCAGGCGCCGCACGGCGAGGCGGCGGCGCAGGAGTGCAGCGCGGCAGCGCAGCGGGGCGGGGCGGGGCGACAGCGCAGGCGGAGCGGCGGCGCAGCAGCGCGGTCGGGCAACGGCGCGGCAGGGCGTGCGGAACCGGTGTGCCGGGCCCGCCCCCTACGCGAGCCCGGCACACCGCATCCCCGATGTCGTCCTCCGGCTCCCCAGCCGATCGAGCACGACGGTCCCCGCACCCGATCCCGACGATCGCGTGCAGCGGTGGAACCGGCGTGGCCGAGCGACGTGACGCAGCTCCGGCCGGGGAACCCCCGGATGGGTGATACGTGGAGTGGCAAGGCCGCGTGGCGCTCGGTCCGGACGAGTCCGAAACGCCTGGTAGGACGGGTTCGACCGGCAGGGTCAAGGCGTGCGGGCCGAGCGGCCCGGCGGCAGCAGCCATCTCAGCATCGCCGCCCAGGTGCCATGCCGGGCCCGCGCGAGCCCGATCCTGCACGCCCGAGCCGAGCGGGTTCCGGCGTCGCGCCAGGCGGCCCACTCGTTCAGGCGCCACGCCCGGCCCCGGGCACCTCACTGGTGCAGGCGCTGCGTCCAGTCCTCAGGAACCCGGTCGGCAGGCCCCGGCGCGGTCTGCGTGAGCGGCCGGTGCTGCGGCCCGGCCAGCTCGGGACCGGATTCGTACATCACCTGCTCGCCGTAGTCCCAGAACCACTCCTCACCCGGCTCGAAACTGCGCACGAACCGATGCCCGGTCGCAGCGGCATGGGCGCTGGCATGCTGGCCAGGCGAGGAATCGCAGCAGCCGACATGGCCGCAGCCGGCACAGCGCCGCAGGTGGAACCACCAGCCTCGCGGGTCCGCGGCCTCGCAGTCCGCGCAGCCCGTGCCACTGGGGGGCACCGAGGGATCTACACCGTCCACGCGAACTCCTCTGCTCGACCTCCCGCGCGGCGAAGCGCGGTCACCACGAGGCTACGACGCCGGCGCCGGTTCCGTTGTTCCGCTCAGCACCGGCGGTACGCTGACCGTGGCCGGCTGACGTACGGGGGGCTTGCCGCATGGCCATTCGGGGAATGGACGCCGACGACCCCATCGTGCAGCTTTCCGGCCGGATCGCCGCCCGCGCGAACGGGAACGACCCGCGGGCCGCCCTCGATCCGCGCCTCCTGGACGACGTCGCCACGCTGCGGCGGCTGATCTCCGAGCGCGGAGGCCGCCGCCAGGCGCGCCGGGTCCTGTCCCTCCTCGCCGACTACACCGCCGCATGCGTGCACTTCGCTCGCCACCGGCACCTCGGCGCGGCCGACGGCGAGCGGGACCTCCTCGCCGCGATCGAGCTGTTCCGCCCGGTCCACGAGTACCTGCCCGAGTACGTGCCCTGGTCCGTCCGGAGCCTGCTCGGCCACCGGGCGGAAGTCGTCGGCGGGACGATCGTCGAACGGGCCGAAACCCTGGCCAGGGACGGCGTCCGGCTCGCCGAAGCCGCCGCGGCCGAGCACGACCGGGGGAAGCTCGGCCACGCCGTCGCCATGCTGCGCGAGGCGGTCGACGACACGCCTCCCGGACACCCGCTGCGCGGTCAGCGGCTGAGCAGCCTGTGCGCCGGGCTGGTGGCACGGCACGAGCTGATCGGCGACGAGCGGGACGCGGCCGGCGCGGTGGCCGCCGCCCGCGAGGCCGCCGCCGCCACCCGGCCGGACTCGCCGTTCTACGCGAGCACCCTGTACCGCCTCGGCGCCGTCCTGCGGGCGCGCGCGAACGCCACCGGGGACCAGCCGACCGCGGACGAAGCGATCGAGACGCTGGAGCGGGCGGCCGCGGCGATGCCCGGCGACCACCCGGACCGCGCCGGCTGCCTGCGCGAGCTGGGCCTGCTCCGCGCGCTGCGGTCCGTGACCACGCGGGACGCGGCCGCCATGGACCGTGCCGTCGGCAGCCTCCGCGAGGCCGTCGCCGCGGCGGGTGAAGCCGGCCCGGGCCGGCTCGAGCAGTTCGGGTTCGTCCTCGTGCTGGCGCACCAGCGCACCGGCGACCGGCGGCACATCACGGAGGCTGTCGCCGTGTTCCGCCGCGCGGTCGGCCTCGCGCCCGACCCGGAACGTCCCCGCTACCAGGCCGGGTTGGCTTCGGCCTGCCGCCTGCGGTTCGCGAGCACGCGGGAACCGGCCGCCATCGAGGAGGCCGTGGCCGTGTCCCGGGCCGCGCTGAGCGCGGCCCGTTCGGCGGCGCAGCGCGTGTCGGCCCTCGGCGAGCTGGGGTCGGCGCTGACCGACCGGGCAGCGGTCACGGGCGACGTGTCCGACCTGCACGCGGCGGTGGACGCGTTGCGCCAGGCCATCGCCGCGGACCCGGGCGAAGCCCCCTGGCGGTCGGCGCTGGGCTCGGCGCTGCTCGCGCTGCACCTGGCCACCGGCGACGACGCGTGCCTCGACGAGGCGATCCGGTCCGCGCGGGCGGCCGTGGTGGCCAGCCCGCCCGAAGATCCGATGCGCCCGCTGCGGCAGAACCTGCTGGGGCGGACGCTGTGGCACCGCGGGGACCGCACCGGCGACCGGGAGGCGCTCGCCGAAGCGATCACGACACTCGACGCGGCGGCCGAGCAGCTGCCCGACGACCACCCGCTGCAGCTCACCGTCCGGACCAACCTGGGTGCCGCGTTCGGGGCGCTGTACCGGCAGACACGGGAAGCCGACGCGCTCCACCAGTCGGTCGCCGCCTTCCGGTGGGTGGCCGACCGGATGCCGGAGGACCACGTCAAGCGCGGCTCGTACCTCGGCAACCTCGGCGGCGCCCGCTACGAGACGTACCTGCGCACCGGGGACCGGGCCGAACGCGACGCGGCGATCGGCATCCTCGCCGAGGCCGTCCGGCACCGGAACGGCCAGGACCCGCCGGCGTTCCTGTCGAACCTGGCCGCCGCGTTGATGGACCGCCACGACGAGACCGGCTCCGCGGCCGACCTCGACCTCGCCGCCGACGCGGCCCGCCGCGCGGTCACCCTGCTCGCGGACGACCATCCGACGCGCTGCGTCGCGCTCACGTCGCTGGGCCGGACGCACCTGGCCCGCCACCGCGCCGGCCGCGACCCGGCGCAGCTGGACCAGGCGCTCGAACTGCTCAGCGCGGCCGCGGCGATGCCGACCGCACCCGCCGAAGCCCGGATCCTCGCCGCCCGCCAGTGCGGTGACGCGGCACTCGGCGCCGGGAAGGCGGAGGCGGCGCTCGCCGCGTTGACGACCGCGGTCGAGCAGCTGCCGCTGGTGAGCGGACGGCAGCTCAGCCGGCCCGACCAGGAGCTCCAGCTGGCCCGTCACCACGGCCTGGCCTCCGACGCGGCCGCGTCGGCCATCGCCGCCGGCCGGCCGGAGCGGGCCGTCGAGCTGCTCGAAGCGGGACGGGCGATCCTGCACGCCCGCGTGCTGGAGAGCCGCGGCGATCTCGCGGACCTGCGGGCCCGCGCGCCGGAGCTGGCCCGCCGGTTCGCCGAGTTGCGGGACGACCCGGCGCTGGCCGGGTCGGCGGCCGCGGCACCGGACGCCGGCGGCCCGGAGTTCGCCGATCGGCTGGACACCCGGCACGAGCTGGCCCGCGAATGGGCCGAGCTGGTGCGGACCGTCCGGACCGAGCACGGGGGCGCCGGGCTGTTCCGGCCGCCGCGGCTCGACGAGCTGGTGCCCGCCGCCGCGGACGGACCCGTCGTCATGATCAACGTGAGCCGCTACCGCTGCGACGCGCTCGCCGTGACCGCGTCGGGCGTGCGCGCGATCCCCCTGCCGGGCCTGGCGTCGGCCACCTTGGCCGAGCGGGCCGCCGGCTTCGTCGGGGCCCTCGGCATCGCCTGCGGAGGCGCGCCGACGGCCGCCGCCCGCGACGCCGCCGAGGAGACCATCTCCGCAACGATCACCTGGCTGCGTGACACGGTCACCCAGCCGGTGCTGGCCGCGTTCGACGCGCCGGTCCCGCGGATCTGGTGGTCGCCGACGTCGTTGCTGTCGTTCCTCCCGCTGCACGCCGCCGTGACCGGCGAGACGGTCTCGTCGTACACCCCGACCGTCGGGGCCCTGCTGCGGGCCCGCGGCCGACGTCAGGCGCCGATCCGGCGAGGACTGGTCGTGGCCCTGCCGAACACCCCGGGCCTGGCGCGGTTGCCGGGCGTCACACGCGAACGCGACCTGCTGACCGAGCTGTTCCCCGAGACCGTGGTCCTGCGCGGCCCGCAGGCGACCCGCGCCGGTGTGCTGCGCGAGCTGCCGGCGCACGAGTGGGTCCACCTGGCCTGCCACGGCCGCAACGACGTCATGCGGCCTTCGAGCAGCAACGTCCGGCTGTGGGACGGCCCGCTGTCGGTCCAGGACCTGGCGGCGCTCGACACCGAGCGCGGCGTGCTGGCCGTGCTGACGGCCTGCGAGACCGCGCAGGGCGGTGCCCTGCTGGCCGACGAGGCACTGCACATCGGCGCGGCGTTCCACCTGGCCGGGTACCCCCACGTGATCGCCACGCTCTGGTCGGCGCACGACGCCGCGTCCGCCGAGCTGACGGAGGCCTTTTACCGCGGTCTCGGCGGTTCCGCGGCGTCCGGGCTCGACGCCACCCGCAGCGCGACAGCCCTGCACGCGGCGGTGCGACAGCTGCGTGACCGCTACCCCGACCGGCCGTCGCGCTGGGCCCCGTACCTCCACGTGGGGCCGTAGGCTCCGATGATCCGCACCCGAGGGGAAGGCCGCCCGTGGCAGCGATGTTCGAGCGATACACCGACGAGCTGCGCGCGCAGTTCGACTACCTGCCGGCCTGGCTGCCCAACACCCACCTGGAGCTGGGCGACGTCGGCATCCTGCGCCGCGACCGGTTCGAGCGACAGACATCGCTGACCGAGCTGGGCATCCCGTACCGGACGCGAAACAGCGGCCACGGCATCGACCTGGACTACAGCTCGTCGGGCAACGTCAGCATCACGGTGTCGGGCGCGGCGGAGAGCCCGGTGGCGGGGCCGCTGCGCATCGCGGTCTCGTTCGCCCGCGAGCACGGCGTCGTGTTCCAGGCGAAGTCGTGCCACACGAAGGAGATCGCGGACCGCCACACGCTGGGCCGCGCAGTACTCGCCCTGTCCGAGGCAGGTCGCTGGCCCCGCAACCACGTGGTGATCACGGAGCTGGTCACGACGGGACCGGCGGTGGTGCTGGTCGCGGGCCACCACGACGCCCGCATGGAACTGGCGGCAACGGTCCCGGCCCCGCTGGACGCCCTGCCGCTGGCGTCGGCGTCCGCGGCCCTGGACGTGGTCAGCTCGCGGGGGATCGGGGTGAAGATCATCGCGCCGACGGGCTTGACGCCGTTGTTCCGCGCATCAGGCGTGCGACGCCGTCTGTTCGGTGAAGACCGGTTCGAACATCGAGGGGTGGAGAACGACTGGGGCGAGCCGCCGGCCGTCGATCTGCCCGACATGCCGGCGGAGTTCATCGAGGTCACCTACGAAGACGTCTTCTGAGCGCACGTCCTCGCCCGCGCGACATCACGTTCTCAGCGTCCTCACAGCGATCTTCCGCAAGAGTTGGGGCCGCCGCCCGCTCCCTGTACCACCGAGAAACGAGACTGGCTGTGAACGCCCCTCTGACCAGACGCAGTCTCTTCGGCTTCGCGCTGGGCGCCGCCGCGCTGACCGCGTGCTCGGCTCCCGAACCCGCGCCCACGCCTACGCCCGGCAGCGCGAGCCGGCCGACCGGCACGGCCGCCACCACCTCCTCCGCCGCTCCCGCCGACACCGCGCCCTCCGGGCCGGCCACCGAGGTGAGCCGGTCGGATTCCGGGCGTCCGCAGGTCGCGCTGACCTTCCACGGTGCCGGGGATCCGCGGGTCACCCGGGAGGTGCTCGACATCGTGCACCAGCACGGCGCGCGGATCACCGTGCTGGCCGTCGGCACCTGGCTCGCCGCCCACCCGGATGCCGCCCGCATGGTCCGCGACGGCGGGCACGAGCTGGGCAACCACACCTGGAGCCACCCCGCCCTGTCCGGGTACGCCGCCGACCCGATGTACGCCGAGATCCAGCGGTGCCGGGACAAGCTCGTCGAGCTCACCGGGTCGCCCGGCGGCTTCTTCCGGCAGTCCCAGGGCCAGCACGCCACCGAGCGCGAACTCGCCGAAGCCGGCCGCGCCGGTTACTCGAAAGTGTTGTCCTACGACGTCGACTCGCTGGACTGGCAGGACCCGGGACCCGCCGCCATCCGGGCGGCCGTGGCCAAGGCCAAGGCGGGCAGCGTCGTGAGCATGCACCTCGGCCACCCCGGCACGGTCGCCGCCCTGCCCGGGATCCTGACCGATCTCGCCGGCCGCGGCCTCACGCCGGTCACCGCGTCGGAACTGCTGGCGTAGCCCATGTCCCTGCGCTCGGCCGCCCTGGCCTTCACCGTTGTCACCGTCCTGCTCGCCGGGTGCTCCTCCGGCGGCGACCCGATGTCCGGCATGCCCGGGATGAGCGGACCGGGCACCCCGACGTCCGGGCTGCCGCACGAGCCGACCCCGCCCGCGCCCGCCCTGAACCCGTTGCCCGGCATGCCCGCCGTCCCCGACCCGCACAACGTCGACGCCGCCGCCGGGGCCGGCAAGCTCGCGCCCGCCGTCGCGGCGGACAAGCCGCTGGTCTACGTGCCGCACAGCGGGTCCGGCGACGTCTGGGTGATCGACCCGGCCACCTTCCAGGTCGTCGCCAAGTACCCGGCGGGCAAGGAACTCCAGCACGTCGTGCCGTCGTGGGACCTGCGCACCCTCTACGCCACCGACGACCGCGGCGACCACGTGCTGCCGTTCGACCCGAAGACCGGGCAGCCGGGCAAGCCGTTCCCGGTCGTCGACCCGTACAACATGTACTTCACCCCGGACGGGCGCTACGCGATCTCGGTGGCGGAACGGCTGCGCAAGCTGGTCTGGTACGACCCGCACACGTGGCAGGTCCACGACGAGACCCCGGCGCCGGACTGCGCGGGCATCGACCACGCCGACTTCTCCCCCGACGGCCGCACCGCGGTCTTCACCTGCGAATTCGCCGGCCGGGTCGCGGTCGTCGACGTGGCCACCCACCGGCTCGTGCGGATGATCGACATGCCGCACCGCAACACCCACATGGGCCCGCAGGACATCAAGCTCGCCCCGGACGGCTCGGTGTACTACATCGCCGACTCCGACGCGAACGGCCTCTGGGTCCTCGACGGCGCCGCGACGCACGTCCTGCGCTTCATCGCCACCGGCCGCGGAGCGCACGGCCTCTACCTGTCACGAGACGCGAAGCAGCTGTACGTCACCAACCGGCACGAAGGCAGCGTCAGCGTGCTCGACGCCTACACCGGCGCGCCGGTCACGACGTGGCGCCTGCCCGGCGGCGGCAGCCCCGACATGGGCAACGTCACCGCCGACGGCACGCAGCTGTGGCTGTCGGGACGCTACGACCGGGTGGTCTACGTCCTGTCCACAAAGGATGGTTCGCTGATCAGGAAGATCCCCGTCGGCAACGAGCCGCACGGCCTGTGCGTCTGGCCGCAGCCGGGCCGCTACTCCCTGGGGCACACCGGGATCACGCGCTGACCGCCGTCGTCAGGAGTGCCTCGACGAGCCCGCGCGCCTGCCGGGCCGGGCCGTCGGCGCCCAACGCGGGCGCCGACGCGTACACGCCTTCCATCACCAGGACGAGCTGGTCGGCGAGCGTCCCGGGATCCGCGACCCGCAGTCCCGCCGTCAGCTCGCCGATCCGTTCGCGCACCCACGCCTTCGTGCCGATGGCCAGCGCATGGGCGCGCGCCGACGCGTCGGGCAGCTCGGCCATGGCCATCAGGAACGGGCAGCCGCGGCAGCGGTCCGGCCGCACCTGGTCGGCGAGCGCGGCGAACAGCGACCGGATCGCTTCGGCAGGGCCGGCGCCGGCTGTCGCGTCGAGGAACCACTGCCGGTAGCGCTCGCCCGCGCGCTCGACGTACGCGGCGACCAGGTCGTCCTTGGAAGCGAACAGGCGGTACAGCGTGGTCGGGGCGACGCCGGCCGCCGCCGCGACCGCGTCGACGCCCGTGTTCTTGATGCCACGCCAGTAGAACAGCTCGTGCGCCACCGCCAGGACGTGCTCCCGGGTCTGGTTGGCACTGCGTCGCACAGCCGCTAGGTTAACACGTTAGGGAACGATCCCTAACATTCGAAACGGAGCCTGGGGGCATACCGATGAGAAAGGCATTCGCCGTCCTGCTGCTGCTCGTGCTGCTCGCGCCGCCGGCAGCGGCCACCACCCGGCCGCTCACGGTCGGGCGGTCCGCGTCACCGAACCCGGGGTCGGTCAACGTCCTGTGGGCCGACGCGCCGCGCGGCCTGGTCGTGATCGACTCGGGCCGCACGCTGTCCGAAGCGCGCAAGACCGTGGCCGCGATCCGCGCCACCGGCCGTCCGGTCGCCGCAATCGTCATCACGCACGCGCACCCCGACCACGTCGGCGGGCTCGGCGTGCTGCACGCGGCCTTCCCGCAGGCGCCGATGTACGCCGGCGCCGCGACCATCGAGGAGATCCGCACCGACTCGAAGGGCTTCTACGCGCTGACGCGGCAGATCGACGGGGCCGACTACCCGGCCGTGATGACCGTGCCGGACCACGTGCTGCGGCCGGGCGTGCCGGTCGTCGTCGGCGGGCTGCTGCTGCGGACCGCCGAGTTCGGCCCGGGCGAGACGGACGCCGCGACGGCGTTCTACGAGCCGGTCAGCCGCACGCTGTTCGCGGGCGACCTGGTGGCCAACCACATGACGCCGGCGTTGCTGGAGGGCCACACCTGCGGCTGGCTGGCCGACCTCGACCGGCTCGCCCGCCGGTTCCCGCACGCCCGGGTCCTCTACCCGGGCCACGGCGCCCCGGGCGGCCCGGAGCTGATCGGCGCGCAGGCGCGCTACATCCGCGACGTCCGCGCGCTGGTCGCGCCGGTCGCCGCGCCGTCTTCGCCGGGCGGCACGGCGGTGACGCCCGAGGAGCTGGCGTCGGTGAAGGCCCAGCTGGCGGCGGCCTACCCGGACTACCCGAACGTGGCGTCCCTGCCGACGCTCGTGGACGTCAACATCACGGCCGTGGCCAAGGAGATCGCCACGCAGCCGGCCTGCTGAGTCCCGGACGGGCGCGGCGTCAGGCGGGAGTCGACGCCGGCTGCCGCGCCCATTCCGGGTACTCGCGAGGTTTCCCGGTGCAGCTCCGCGATTTTCGCGCCGGTCCCGGGTCCGCGTCGTCGGTGAACCGCACGGCCTCCCGCGCGCTGCGCACGCTCACACAGGCCAAGCTGGGCCGGTTCCCCGAGCTGCTGACCGAGGCTGCGACCCCGCGCTCGCCGCGGAGCAGTTCTTCGCCCTGCTGACCGGCCCGCTCGAACGCCGCTCCCGGCTCGGGACGCGCCCCCGAGATCGACGCCGTCGACGACCAAGCAGCCGACACGACTCTCCGCGCCTTCGCCGCCCGACCCTCGCCCCGCGCGTCCTTGCCGAAAGTTGCCCAACCCAACTATTGCGTCGGGAAGGTTTGTCGCACCCCGCCCGCGGGAAGACGGCGGACGGACTGGCCGCGCGCGAAAGGGACGATGCATGCGAGCGCTCACCGTGGTGCCGGACAAACCGGGCAGCCTGGACGTCGGCTCGGTCGCCGACCCGCGGCCCGGGCCGGGCGAGCTGCTCGTGCGGGGCGTCGCGCTCGGCGTGTGCGGCACCGACAAGGAGATCGCGCGCGGTGAATACGGCTGGGCGCCGCCCGGGCGGGACCGGCTCGTGCTCGGGCACGAGTCGCTCGGCCGGGTCCTCACCCCCGCCGGCGGCTTCGCCGAGGGCGACCTCGTCGTCGGTGTCGTGCGGCGGCCCGATCCCGTGCCGTGCGGCGCGTGCGCGGCCGGGGAATTCGACATGTGCCGCAACGGCCGCTACACCGAACGCGGCATCAAGGAACGCGACGGCTACGGCAGTGAACTGTGGACCGTCGAGGCGGACTACGCCGTGCGCCTGGATCCGCGGCTGGCCGACGTCGGCATGCTGATGGAGCCCACCACGGTGGTCGCCAAGGCGTGGGAGCAGATCCAGCGCGTCGGCGAGCGGGCGTGGTTCGAGCCGCGGCGGGTGCTCGTCACCGGCGCCGGGCCGATCGGGTTGCTCGCCGCGCTGCTGGGCACGCAACGCGGTCTCGACGTGCACGTCCTCGATCGGGTCGCCGACGGCCCGAAGCCCGGTCTCGTCAAGGCACTCGGCGCGACCTACCACCACGATCCGGTCGACCGCGTCCTCGCCGCGCTGCGGCCCGACGTCGTCGTGGAGGCCACCGGTGTCGGCAGTCTCGTGTTCGACGCGATGGCCGGCACGGCGTCCTACGGCATCGTCTGCCTCACCGGCGTGTCGCCGGCCGGGCGCAGCCTCACCGTCGACGCCGGGTCCCTCAACCGCGACCTCGTCCTCGAAAACGACGTCGTCATCGGCTCGGTCAACGCGAACCTCCGCCACTACCACGCCGCGGCGGACGCGCTCGCCCGCGCCGACCTCGGCTGGCTGAGCGGGCTGATCACCCGCCGGGTGCCGCTCGGCCGCGCCGCGGAAGCCTTCGACGCGGGCGAGGACGACGTCAAGGTCGTCATCGCGCTGCCGGGCGACTGACCATGGCCCCCATCGAGGACTACGCCCTCCTGGGCGACCTGCACACGGCCGCGTTGCTGTCCCGGGAAGGCGCGATCGACTGGCTGTGCCTGCCCCGGTTCGACTCCCCTGCCTGCTTCGCCGCCCTGCTGGGCGACGAGCACGCCGGGACGTGGCGGCTCGCGCCGGCCGCCGGTGGGCCGGCCACGCGCCGCTCGTACCACGGCGGCTCGCTGATCGTGGCGACCGAATGGGACACCCCGGACGGGACCGTCCGCGTGCTGGACTTCATGCCGCCGCGCGGGGAAGCCGCGGACGTCGTGCGGATCGTCGAAGGCGTGTCCGGGCGGGTGCCGATGCGGATGCTGCTGCGGCTGCGGTTCGACTACGGCGCCGTGACGCCGTGGGTGCGCCACGAGCACGGCGAGTTGGCCGCGGTCGCCGGGCCCGAGGCGGTCTGGCTCGACACCCCGGTGCCCCTGCGCGGCGAAGACATGGCGACCTGTGCCGGGTTCACCGTCGCCGCCGGCGACCGGATTCCGTTCGTGCTCACGCACCGGGCGTCCCACCTGCCACGGCCGAAGCGTGTCGATGCCGAAACCGCGCTGCGGGACACGGAGGAGTTCTGGGCGGACTGGATCGGCCAGTGCCGCTACGACGGGCAGTGGCCGGACGCGGTGCGGCGTGCGCTGATCACGCTCAAGGCGCTCACCTACGCCCCGACCGGCGGCATCCTCGCCGCCGCGACCACGTCGCTGCCCGAGCAGCTCGGCGGCGAGCGCAACTGGGACTACCGGTACTGCTGGCTGCGCGACGCCACCTTCACGCTGCAGGCCCTGATCGGCACCGGCTACCACGCCGAGGCCCGCGCCTGGCGGGAATGGCTCGTCCGGGCGGTCGCGGGCGACCCGGCCGACCTGCAGATCATGTACGGCCTCGACGGCACCCGGCGCTTGCCGGAGGCGGCGCTGCCCTGGCTGCCCGGCTACGAAGGTTCCGCGCCCGTGCGCGTCGGCAACGCCGCGGCCGGCCAGTTCCAGCTGGACGTCTGGGGCGAAGTCCTCGACGGCCTGCACCTGGTGCGCGAAGCGGGTGTCCCCACTTCGCACCCGGCGTGGGACCTGCAGCGCGCGTTGCTGGACTTCCTCGAAGGCCACTGGGACCAGCCCGACAACGGCCTCTGGGAGGTCCGCGGGCCGCGCCGTCACTTCGTCCACTCGAAAGTCATGGCGTGGGCGGGCGTCGACCGGGCCGTCCGGACGGTGGAACACCACGGCCTCGACGGTCCGGCGGACGGGTGGCGGGCCCTGCGCGAGAAGATCCACGACGACGTGTGCCGCCACGGCTACGACCCGGAACGGCAGACGTTCACCCAGTTCTACGGTTCCCGCGGCCTGGACGCCGCCTTGCTGCTGATCCCGCGCGTCGGGTTCCTGCCGGCGAGTGACCCGCGGGTCCGCGGCACGGTCGACGCCGTCCGGCGAGAACTGGCGCACGACGGTTTCGTCCGCCGCTACGACCCGGAAGCCGACGGCGGCGTCGACGGCCTCGGCGGCGGGGAAGGCAGCTTCCTGGTGTGCAGCTTCTGGCTCGCCGACGCCCTCCACGGCACCGGCCGCGGCGCCGAGGCGCGGGATCTGTTCGAGCGGCTTCTGGCGCTGCGCAACGACGTCGGCCTGCTGTCGGAGGAGTACGACACGAAGCTGCGGCGCCAGGTCGGCAACACGCCGCAGGCGTTCAGCATGGTCGGCCTGGTCAACACGGCCCGCAGCCTGTCGGGGGCCCGCACGACGACCGACGCCACCGGCGACGCGCAGCGTCCGGGCGGCCGCTGACGACCGCACCCGCCCGACCAGCGACGTCCGCGTCCGGGCGGCAAGGCGCCGTGAGCCCTGCGGTTCGCAGGCCCATCGAACCGTCGTCAAGTGTTCCCTTTTGCGCTCTCCTGAGCGATAGTGATGGAGTCCGTGTTTTTACAACGTTGTAAATCTGTCGGGAGGGACCGATGCGGCAGTCCTGGAGACGTCTCCGGTCGCGGGGGGTGCGAGCCGTCCTCGTCTGGGCGGTCGCGATCGGCCTCGGCGCGCAGGTCCCCGTCGCCGGCGTCGCGGACGCGGCGGGGACCACGCCCGACGCGCCGGGAACGCACTTCCTCGACCACGCCGCCGGCCTCGCCGGCTACGCCGATCCCGGCTGGTACGAGGCGAACATCCCGTTCGTCGACCTGCCCGACGCCACCATGCAGAGCGTCTACTACTACCGCTGGCGCGTCTGGAAAGAGCACCTGCGCTACACCGACCCCGCCGACGGCTGGATCTCGACCGAGTTCCTCGACTGCTGCGGGTACGCCGCGCCGTACCAGGCGATCAACGCGGCCGCCGGGCACCAGCTGACCGAGGGGCGCTGGGTGCGCGACCCCGCCTACGCACAGGACTACCTCCGGTTCTGGCTCACCGGCCCCGGCTCGGGCCCGAAGCCGGCCACGGACGACGTCAACGCCGACACGACCGACTGGGCGCACGAGTACAGCGTGTGGCTGGCCACCGCCGCCTACGGCCAGGCCCAGGTGACCGGGAACTTCGGCGCGCTGCGCGAGCTGCTTCCCGCGCTGGTGCGCCAGTACCGCGGCTGGGACAAGCAGTTCGACGCGGAGCTGGGCCTCTACTGGTCGGTGCCGGTGTGGGACGCGATGGAGTACTCCGCCTCGTCCTACGAGTCGGCCGAGCCCTACCACGGCGGCGCCGGGTACCGCCCGACGCTCAACTCCTACCAGTACGGCGACGCCGTCGCGATCAGCCGCATCGCCGACTCCGCGGGCGACCACCGGCTCGCCACCGAGTACGCCGGACGCGCCGCCGGGCTCAAGGCCGCGATGCAGAAGTGGCTGTGGGACCCGCAGCGCGGCTTCTACTACGCGATGCCTCGCGACGGCAACCCGCAGCACCGGCTGTCCGGCACCCGCGAGCAGATCGGGTACCTCCCGTGGATGTTCGGCGCCGCCGAGCCCGGTGACCACCCGGCCTGGGCGCAGCTGCTCGACCCCCAGGGCTTCGCGAGCGCGTACGGCCCCACCACAGCCGAACGCCGCAGCCCCTTCTTCATGACGGACGCCGGATCCTGCTGCCGCTGGGACGGGCCGAGCTGGCCGTTCGCCACCTCGCAGACCCTCACCGGCCTCGCCACCCTGCTGGACAGCTACCCGGCCCAGAACTCGATTTCGCGGGACGACTACGCCGCCGCGCTGGCCACCTACGCGCGGACCCAGACCAGGGACGGCCGGCCCTACGTCGCCGAGGCCCACGACCCGGACCGCGACGCGTGGATCTACGACGGGCGCGGCCACAGCGAAGACTACAACCACTCCACCTACACCGACCTGGTCCTGTCCGGGCTGATCGGCCTGCGCCCGCAAACCGGGGACACGCTGGAGGTCCGGCCGCTCACACCGTCCACATGGGACCACTTCGCCGCGGAAAACGTGCCCTACCACGGACATACCGTGACCGTGCTCTGGGATCGCGACGGCACCCACTACGGGCAGGGCGCGGGGATGCGGCTCTACGTCGACGGCAGGCTCGTCCAGCAGTCGGCGGCCCTGCGCGCCACCACGATCGACGTCGGCCCCACGCTGCTGCCCCGCTCGCCCGGTCTCGTCGACGACGCCGCCAACCCGCTGCGCACCGGCTACCCGCGGCCGATCACGTCCTACACCTGGACCTACGACAACGCGTGGAACGCCCTCGACGGCAAGGTCTGGTACGACGAGGTGCCCGAGAACACCCGGTGGACCGACTACGCCTCCCCGAACGCGAACGACTTCTACGGCGTCGACTTCGGCGCCCCCACGCAGGTCGGCGATATCCGCTGGCACGGCTACGACGACGGCGGCGGGGTGCGGCCCGCGGCCGCCTACCGCCTGCAGTACTGGGCCGGCGACGGCTGGCAGGACGTCCCCGGCCAGGTCCGCACCCCGGCGAGCCCGGTGGGCAACGGCGTCAACCGCGTCACCTTCCCGGCCGTGACCACCAGCAAGATCCGGCTGCTGTTCACCAACCCGCCGGGCGCCTTCGTCGGCGTGACCGAACTCCAGTCCTGGGCACCGTCGAGCCCGGACGCCCGGATCGACGTCGGGCCGGTCAACGCCACCGGCGTCGTCACGATCGGCCACCGCACCCCGCTCACCGTCACGGTGCGCAACACGACCCGCGGCCCGCTCGTCGCCCCGGACGTGCGCCTCGCCGTGCCGGACGGCTGGTCGGTCACGCCCGCCGGCGGCCAATCCGGCGCGATCCCGCCCGGGCAGTCCCGGACGTGGAACTACACGCTGACCGCACCGCCGGACGCCGCGCCCGGCAGCGCCGCGGCACTCATCGCGACCGCGTCCTACCGCGGCCCCGGCGGCCCGGAATCCACGCACCGCAGCCAGAACCTCCGGATCGCCCAGCCGCCGGGGCAGCACGACCCCGTCGGCGCCTGGAGCCTCGACGAAGGCAGCGGCACGATCGCCCACGACACCGCGGGATCCCACGACGCCACCCTGACCGGCGCTCCCGCGTGGGTCGGCGGCGTGACCGGCACCGCGCTGCGGTTCGACGGTTCGAGCCAGTACGCGCAGACGAGCGGGCCGGTCGTGGACACCACCGGCAGCTTCTCGGTCAGCGCCTGGGTCCGGCTCGACCGCACGGGATCGTGGGCCACGGCGGTCAGCCAGGACGGCGACCCGAGCAGCGGCTTCTACCTCCAGTACTCCGCGGCCGACAACCGGCTGGCGTTCTCGACGAGCGCAGGGCGGGCCCTGTCCGACACGGCCCCGGAAACCGGGCGCTGGTACCACCTGACGGGCGTGCGGGACGCCGACGCCGGGACCTACGTTCTCTACGTCGACGGCGTGGCGCAGGCCAGGACCTGGGCCCAGCCGGCCGGGGACGCGGCGCCCGGCCCGCTGGCCATCGGCCGGGCGGTGTCCGGCGGCCACCACAGCGATCTGTGGCCGGGCAGCGTCGACGACGTGCGGGTGTGGAACCGCGCCCTGACCGCGGCCGAGGTGCCGGAGCTGGCCGCGCGTCCCGGCGTCCCGGCGTGATCGCGGCGGCCTCAGGGAAGGTCGAGGCGCATGAGCCAGCGGACCCGGCGGTCGGCGCGCGCCGCGGTCGGCCGGATCCGCTGGAATCCCGCGGCCGCGAACAAGGTCGCCGTGCCGACGTGGGCGGCGCTCGAGCTGATGCGCGCCCCTTCGGTGTCGACGGGGAAGCCCTCCACCGCCGGGGCGCCGCACGACCGCGCGTACTCGACCGCGCCGTCCAGCAGCGCCGCCGACACCCCGCGCCGCCGGTACGGAGCCCGCACCACGAAACAGATCACGCTCCACACCGGCAGATCGTCCAGCGGCGGCATGGTCCGCGACCGCTTGAGCCGTTCCATCCGCGACCGCGGCGAGACACCGCACCAGCCGACCGGCGTGTCGCCGTCATAGGCCAGCACGCCGGGCGCGGGCTGCCCGGCGCACAGCTCCCGCACCCGCGCGGCCCGCTGCGCACCCCGCAGAGCGCTGTACTCGGCCGAGGTGATCCGGTACGCGAGGCACCAGCAGGCGCGCTCGTTGCCGGTCGGGTTGAGGATCGCGGCGACGTCCTCGAAGCGGGTGGCGGGACGCACCGAGACCATGGCCTCACCCTAGCCGTCCGGCGGCATCGCCCGACTCAGGTCGGATGTCCCCGGTGATCACCCGGCCTACAGTGGAACGGGCCGAGCGAGACCCGGACCGGCGGAGGGGCCGTGGAGCTGGAACTGCGCCACTTGCGCGTGCTCGTCACCGTCGCGGACACGCGCAGCCTCACCCGCGCGGCCCGCGTGCTGCACGTCTCGCAACCGGCGTTGTCGGGGCTGCTGCGGCGGGTCGAACGCTCGGTGGGCGGCCCGCTGTTCGTCCGCTCCCCCGCCGGGTGCGTGCCCACCCGCCTCGGCGCGGACGTCGTCGCCGACGCGCGGACGGTGCTGGCCGGCCTGTCCGCGCTGACCGAGCGGCTCGGCGAACGGCGTGCGCCCGGCGGCCCGCTGCGCGTCGGCGGGTACTGCGGCTTCCTGCACCTGGCGGTGTCGCGCTGGCTGCGGGACCGGCCGTGGAGCCACGGCGTGAGCGTGCACGAAGACCAGGACGAGACCGCCACCCTCGCCCGGCTCGCCGCCGGCGCGCTCGATCTGGCGCTGGTGTACCTGCCGCCGTTGCCGGATCCCGTGGTGCCGGACGGCGTCGCCTCGCTCGTGGTGCACCCGCGCGAACCGGTGTTCGTGGTCCTGGCGCCCGATCACCCGCTGGCCGCGGCCCGCGCGGTCCCGTTCGCCGGCCTCGCCGAGCACCCGTGGGCCGACGACCCGCCCGGCACCACCCGCTGGTCGGCGTACCTGCAGCGCGTGTGCCGCCGCCACGGCGTCGCGCTCGACCAGCCGCACCGGCCGCAGTGCCTGGCGACACTGCTGGACCTCGTCCGCGCGGGCATGGCGGTGGCGCCGGCACTGGCGACGCGCGAGGACCGGCCGTCGAGCATCGCCGTCCGCGCGATCGAAGGCGCGCCGCTGTGGCAGGAGCTGCGGCTCTGCTACCGGCCGGGCACGCCGGTGGCGGCGCACGCCGAGGAGATCCACGCCGCCGTCGTCGCGAGCTACGCCGGCCGGCAGGGCTGCAGCGCCGCGTTCGACGCCTGGTGGCGCGAAGGCGGCCGCGAGCTGCTGCCGGCCGGCTGAGCTCAGACCGTCACCCGCCAGGCGCTGTTCGGCGCCGGGACCTCGAACCGCAGCGTCGGGCAGTCGTAGTCGGACGGCCGCGGGTTCGCGGTGGGCCGCAGCGGCGAGTTCGCCGGCGACGCGTTCACCCAGTGCCCGGCGATCCGCAGCTGCAGCGAGCTGGACTCGAAGACCGCGCCGCGCGCGTCCGAGCAGTAGTACGCGTTGCCCGTGGCGGGATCGCGCGTGGAGTAGAGCTCGAAGATGTCCCAGCCTTCGTCGAGAGAGCTCTGGTCGCTGCCGCTCTGGGCGAACAACGTGTCCCACGCGCCGGTCTTCACGTTGTACAGCGAGGCCGTCCAGCTGTTGCCGGTCGCCCTGGTCCGGACCTCCTGCACGGTGTAGGCGGGGTGCCCGTCCACGGTGCTGGTGTAGGTGGCGAGGAAGGCGCTGTCGATCGGCACGACCTTGGCCGGCGACACCGAGCGGCACCAGTCCCACGCCCAGACCTGGGCGGCTTCGCCGAGCCCGTAGGCGGTGACGACCTCGATGCAGGAGTGGCCGGTGGGCTTCGTCGTCGGGGCGTAGACGACGTCGTCCGGGTTGGACAGCCGCAGGGACGGCGTGACGCTCTGGGTGACCATCAGCCCGTCCGCGCTGGTGGCGAGCTGCGGTACCGGGCCCCAGAAAGTGTGGCGCTGCGCGGCTTGGGCCTGGCGCAGCAGGCGGAAGCGGTCGGCCATGGGGCCGGCGGCCGCCTTCGCGGCGGCGCCGGTCAGGCCGGGGACGGTCCCCGCCGCGGACGCCGGTCCGGCGACGGCCGTGACCGAGACGGTGGCGGTGAACGCGCAACAGAGGACGGCAAGCAGTTTCCGCATCGGCGCATCTCCTCGTCCTTGGCGGACGGGTGACCGCCCGCGGGACCCGGATGCTAGGTCGCGGTTTTCCTTGCGGGACACCGACTTTCGGCGGGCCGGGCCGATCGCGGCAGGTGGCCGCGGGTAGCCGATCCGCCGCCGGGAGGTGTTATGCCGCCGTTCCGGTCAGCGGTCGGCTCCGGCGCAACCGGCGTGGGCCGGTCCGAGCCGTTTGACCGGGACGATGCGCGTGAGGGCGACCGGCACCGGAGGACCCGAGCCGCTCAGCACGGTCGTATAGACCGTTATACGCATGGGGTGGATGAGGGGTGTCGTCGTGCAGTCGGCCGACACTGCCGCGGGGGTGACTCGGTCAGTTCACCTGCACTGCCCCGTAGGGCAGCCGGCGCCTCCGATGCAGTAGGCGTAGAGCAGTCCGGTCGCCGCTACCACGGCCACGCGCACCGGAATCGACGTCGGCTTCCTCGGAATGTGAACCGCCCCCTCGTCCATTCACATCAGTTGGTGAACTCGCTGGCGATCGTAAACTGGCGTGACCCCGCGGGTCAACTGAGGTGAAGCGGCGGCCGTGCAGCGGCCTCACGGCAGTTGGCGCCGGGTACACTCCGGACATGCCGGAGGAGATCGCCGCGGGAACGCTGGCGGCGAAGCTGAACCACCTGTTCGGCGTCGTGCGCCCGGCCGACGGTGACGAGTACACGTTCGACGAGGTCGCCGAGGCGATCCGGGCCCAGGGCGGGCCGACCATTTCCGCGACGTACCTGTGGCAGCTGCGCAAGGGCCTGCGCGACAACCCGACGAAGCGTCACCTGGAGGCGCTCGCGGGCTTCTTCGGCGTACCCCCGGCGTACTTCTTCGACGACGCGGAGGCCGAGCGCATCGACGCGGAGCTGACGCTGCTGAGCGCGTTGCGGGACGCGCCGGTCCGGCAGATCGCGCTCCGCGCGCGGGGGTTGTCGGCGAAGAGCCTCGAAGCGATCAGCGAGATGGTCGACCGGGTCCGCGAGCTCGAGGGGCTGCCGTCGACCGACGCGGACCGATGAGGACGCGGCGGCTGCGGCACCGGTTCGCGGCGGTGCTGCGCGAGCTGCACCTGCCGCGGTCGTTCGACGTCCCGACGCTGTGCGCGGAGCTGGCCGCCCGCCGCGGCCGCCCGATCCGGCTGCTGCCGCTGCCGGGCCTGTCGGAGGTGTGCGGGCTGTGGATAGCCACGGAAACGACGGACATGATCGGCTACGAACAGCACACCAGCGCACCGCACCAGGACCACATCGTGCTGCACGAGATCGGCCACATGCTGTGCGACCACTACCCGGCGTCGTTGACCCCGGCGGAGCAGGCGAGGCTGTTGCTGCCCAACCTGGACCCGGCGATGATCAGCCGCGTCCTGGGGCGCGCGGGGTATTCGAGTGAGGAGGAGCGGGAGGCGGAGTTGTTCGCTTCGCTGCTGGGCCAGCGGGCGGGGGTGGCGCCTCGCGGCGATTCGGCGACGGACCGGCTGAGGTCGGCGCTCGACGATGGTGGCGACCATGGGTGAGCGGGTCGTTCGGCGAGCCACAACCGCCTCGGCGGTGCCTGCGCGGGCTCGATCCCACCCGGCCGGCGCCCGGCCGACCGCTCAGCCGCCTGGCCGCCGTCCGGGCGGACGGGTCCCGGCGATGCCTGCCATGCCGCTCGCCCACCCGGCCGTCGCGCGGCCAACCGCCACTCCCCCGGCCGCCCGCGCGGGCAAGCCGCGGTCATGCCCGCGCGGGCCCCGCCCGGCGGCCACCCCACCAATCACCCAGTCCTCCGGTCGCGGTCCGCAGGCAAGCCAAGCCCGCTCGACCTACCTCGACCCACCGTTTCCCGCGAGCGAACCACACCCAAGCCCAGGCGAGCGGCCCCCATGGCTGATCTGATCCGCCGTTACGGCCCGGCCCTCCTGGCGTGGGCGTTGCTGCTCTGGCTGCGCCCCAGCCCCGCGCCCGGCCGGCGGCTCGTGCGGGTCTGCGTTCTCGGCCTCGCCGTGTCGCAGACCGCTCTCACTCCCGCCGTCCGGTCCCTCAGCCGCGCTCTCGGTGCCCCCGACGTCGAACTTCTCCTCGCCCACCTCGCCATGGTCGTCGCCGTCTGGGCCGGGGCTCAGGTTCTCCTCCGGCTGCACTCGCTGCCCGCGCGGGCGCGCCGGCACACCGTCTGGGCTCTCGGTGCCGGTGTCGTGATGGCCGTGTTGTTCGCCGCCGCGCCCGACGTGATGCCGCAGTCGCCCTTCGTCATGGAGTACTGCATCGCCTATGCCGTGGCGCTGCTGCCCGGGCTCGCCGTCATCGCGCACCTGTGCCTGCGCGACGCGCGCACGGCCCGGGACCGGATCCTGCGCGCCGGCCTCGGGCTGGTCGTCGCCGGCGTCGTCGCCGCGGCCGGGTACATGGTGTGCCGGACCGTCGTCGCCATCACCGCGCGGGCGCCCTTCACCTTCGCGGCCGGCAAGGGTTTCCTGCTGAGCAAGGCGCTGCCGACCACCGCGCACCTGCTCGTGCTCGTCGGCGTCGGCGTCCCCGCGGCCGCCGCGTGGCTGCGCCGGTACCGGCAGTACCGGCGGCTGGGCCCGCTCTGGCTCGCCCTCTACCGCGCCGAGCCCGGGATCGCCCTGGAACCGCCACGCGCCACCGTGTTCCCGACGCGGCTGCAGCTCTACCGGCGCGTCATCGAGATCCGGGACGGCCTGCTCGTCATCCGCCCCTACCGGCGGACGGTCCCCGACTCCGAGCGCCAGGAAGCCGCCGAGATCGCCGCCGCCTTGCGGGCCCGCGAGGAAGGGCGTCCACCCGCGTCGCCCGCACCGACCGTCCACGGTGGACGCGACATCGGCAGCGACACCGAGTACCTCTGCCGCGTCGCCGACGCCTACCGCGAGCTCACGAAGGCGTGACCGGGCGCGGGAAAACGGTGCCAGCCCGGCTCGGACCTGCTCTTCGACGTCATCCCGGCGCGCAACATCCTGTTCGCCTCCGAGATGATCGGCGCCGTCCGCAGCGTCGACCCGCGCACCGGCCACCACTTCGACGACACGCGCCGGTACGCCGAAGCCGCGAAACTGTCCGAAGAGGACTGGGCCGCGATCCGGGAGCACAATGCCCGCGCCGTCTACCCGCGGCTCGACGCCCTCCTGGAAGGGCAGGGCCGGTGACGCCCGGGTGGCTGGACTGGCACCCCCGGCCGTCCCAACCGGACTTCGCGCTGCCACCCGGCACCGTCGACGCGCACTGCCACGTCTTCGGCCCGCGGGCGGAGTTCCCGTTCGCCCCCGATCAGCGCCGAGCAGCCCGCCGGCAGCGCCAGGATCCGCGGCACCGACGCCAGCGCCGCGAACCGCAGCGGGGCCAGCGCTCCCAGTGCCGCGAAGATCAGCAGGTTGCCCGCGATCTGGGCCACCGGCATCGTGGCCAGGTCCCGCAGCGGGACGAGGCTGACGCGGCCGGGGACTTCGCCGGCCCGGCTGCCCGGCAGCAGCGTCAGCCACACCCCCGGCAGCGTGCCGTGGACGAGGCCGACTTCGGCCAGCGACCGGCGCCACGCCCGTCCCGGCGGGACGCCCCGGACCTGTCGGCGGTGGGCCAGCGCCCACGTCACCAGCGCCGACAGCGGCAGCAGCAGCACCGCGCCCGCCGCCACGCCGGTGAACGTCGCGACCCAGCTGTGCCAGCCTGTCAGCACCCCGTCTCCTTCGATCCGCCTGGTGCGGGAACCTGGTTCAGCGGCGCCCGGTGACGGCCTGCACCTCCCGCTCACCCACTTCCTGCAGCGGCAGGCCGTCGCGGTTGCCGAGGATGACGCCGACCCAGCCGGTGTCCGGGTAGATCGTCCAGCCGGCGCCGACGCCGGGGTTGCCGCCGGCGCGGCTGATCACCCACTGGCCGTCGACGAGGTGGACCGGCACGTCGTAGGCCCCGAACGACGGCGTGGCGGGTGCCGGACGGCCATCCTGCGCACCGCCGTGCGGGATCTTGGGTCCGGTGAACAACTCGGCGTAGTGCCGCTCCAGCACCGTGCCGTCGCGCAGCGCGTTCGCGAACCCGGACGAGGTCCGGCGCGGTCGCGAAGCCGCCGTCGCCCGGCGCGTCGATGAAGGCGCGCCCGGGGTTCTTGCCCAGGACGTACGGCAGCGGGCTGCTCTGGTCCAGGTGGCGGACCGCGTCGACCTGGCCGCCGCCGGCCGCTGTCATGTACGGGTGCGCGATGTGCTCGTCGGTGAGCCACTGGGGCCGGGTGCAGAACGCCGTGCCGGTCATGCCGCAGCGGCGGAAGATGTGCTCCTCGACGTAGTCCCAGTACGTCGTCCCGGCCACCGCCGCCACGATCTGCGCGGAGATGGCGACCTCCGCGCCGGCGTGGTCGGTGGGCGTGCCGGGAGGTGACACGAGCTTCGCCCGGCGGGCCCACTGCTCGTTGTACTCGAGCACCTCCTCCCGGCTGGTGAAGACGCGCTGCACGTCCTCGTCGGGGCCGTTCAGCCCGGAAGTGCCGGAGAGCACGTGGTACACGGTCACCTGCTCGGCGATGTCCTTCGGGAAGCCCGTCAGGAACGCGCCCACCGGGTCGGACAGCCTCAGCTCCCCCCGCTGCGCCAGCTGCAGGAGGGCGACCGCGCGGAACGGCTTGCCCGCCGAGCTGAGGCTGAACGCGGTGCCTTCGTGGTTGGCGATCCCGCGCTCCTCGTCCGCCATGCCGTAGCTGCGCGAGAGCACGGTCCGGCCGCGGTGCGACAGCAGCACCACCCCGGAGAACTCGCCCTCGGCGGCCAGGTTCGCGAGATACCGGTCGTAGGCCCCGCCGGGCAGCGTGTCCGGCGGAATCCGGTCGTCACCGGGCGGGTGGGGCGCGGCGCCGGCAGGTGCCGCCCCGGCCGCCACCACGCCGGCGGCCGCCAGCCCGCCCCACCCGAGCAGCCGTCGCCGGTCGATTCCGTGTGCTGTTCCCGATTCCTCCATGCGTCCACTGAACCGGCAACACCGTTGCGGCGGCGTAGCCGAATTTCGATACGCCCGCGAAATACCCGCTGCTGGCCAAGGCCGAGAAGCGGAACAGCAGCGTCGGAGTCACCTCGACCGGCCACTCCCCCGCGGCGGGTGGCACCTCGGGCCTCTCGTCCGGCGCGTGCGTGGGCCCGGCAGGATCGGCTCGGTGACTTCGGAGACGGGCCCGGTCAGTCCTGCTTCAGCGCGGCACGGCCGGCGTCGAAGCTGCGCAGGGCCGCGCCGACCGCCGCGGCCACCGTGACCTCGAAGATCTCGTCCTCGGTGTGGCCCGCCGCGACCAGCCGCCGGACGTCGTCGTCGGTGACGCGGTGGGAAGCGTCGCGGACCGAAGCCGCGTAGTCCCGCCACGGCGGCTCCAGCCCGTCCCCGGTGGCGGCGGCCCGCCGCAGCTCGGGACTCGTGTGCGCGGGCTGCTCGAAGACGCTCTCCCGGAGATCGTCCGGGCCGGCGGCGAGGAGGAAGCCGGGGAACCGGTAGCCGGCGCGGTGCAGCGCCCGGGTGCCCGTCTTCAGCTGCCCGTCGAGCAGCTCGAAGCCGAACGCGTTGGCGAGGCGGTTGACGATGTTCCACACCAGGTTCACCTTCAGCGCCTCCGCCACGGCCTGCCCGGGCAGGTCGCGGACCGGCGCGGGATCCGGATCGGCGGCACGCGAGACGTCCGCCAGGAACCGTTGCACGGCCAGCAGTTCCGGCCGCGCGTCCGCGGGCCGGTCCGGGTCGACCTCGCCGTGGCCGGCGATCCGCGTCAGCTCCGCGTGCGTGACGACGCAGAACGGGCACTCGTGCACCCGCGCGGTGCTCATCGCCAGGTATTCGCGCTCGCCGGCCGTCCAGTACGACGGGCCGCGCATCGCCGGCGCGGTCAGCTCCAGCAGCGGCCGGGTCAGGAAACCGGGCCGGTAGAGCAGGAACTTGACGATGTCCGGGCTCGGCACGCCGGAGAGCTTTCCGGTGACGGCCAGGAACAGCCGGGCCCGGCGGCGGTGGCCGTGTTCCAGGATGGACAGTCGCATCAGGACTCCAGTTCGCGCAGGCGGGTGGTGAGGAAGCGGTGGTCGGCCGGGGCGCGGGCCAGCTCGCGCGCCCGCCGGTACGCGGCGGCGGCGTCGGCGGAGCGGCCCAGGCGGCGCAGCAGGTCGGCGCGGGCGGCGTGCCAGAGGTGGTAGGTGCCGAGCCCGTCGATCGCCTCGACGAGGGCGAGGCCGGTTTCCGGGCCGTCGGTCATCGCGACGGCCACGGCGTGGTTGAGCGCCACCACGGGCGACGGCGCGAGCGTCCGCAGCTGCGCGTAGAGGGCGGCGATCCGCGCCCAGTCGGTGTCCGCGGCCGAACGCGCCTGGGCGTGCTGCGCCGCGATCGCCGCCTGGAGCTGGTACTGCCCGACCGTCCCGCGACGCAGGGCCCGCCCGAGCACGCCGAGCGCTTCGGCGATCTCGGCCCGGTCCCAGCGCGTGCGGTCCTGGTCTTCGAGCAGGACGACGTCGCCGCCGGCGGTGTAGCGCGCGGCCGAGCGCGAATCCTGCAGCAGGAGCAGCGCGAGCAGGCCGAGTGTCTCCGGCTCGTCCGGCATCAGCGCGGCCAGCAGCTTCGCCAGCCGGATCGCCTCGCGCCGCAGCTCGGCCGGCTCGTCCCGGTCCGACGGCGAGACGTAGCCGCGGGTGAAGACCAGGTAGATGACGGCGAGGACGCCGGCGAGCCGGTCGGGCAGCAGGTGGTCCGGCGGGACGCTCAGCGCGATGCCCGCGTCACGGATCTTGCGTTTCGCCCGCACGAGCCGCTGCGCCAGCGCCGGCTCGGCGACCAGGAACAGCCGGGCGATCTGGGCCGCGGTCAGCCCGGCCACCGCCTGCAGCGTCAGCGCCACCCTCGCGTCCTCGGCCAGCGCCGGGTGGCAGCAGGTGAACAGCAGGCTCAGCCGGTCGTCGCCGACCTCGGCGAGCCGGTCGTCGGGCAGGCTCAACGTCTTCACCCCGCTTTCGCCGGCCGCCAGCCGGGCGAGCTTCGCCTGCCCGACGCGGGTGCGGCGGATCCGGTCGAGCGCGCTGTTGCGCGCCGTGGTCAGCAGCCAGGCCGCGGGGTCGTCCGGGACGGCGGACTCCCACGTCCGCAGGGCCCGCGCGACGGCGTCCTGCAGCGCGTCCTCGGCCAGCTCGAAGTCGCCGAGCACCCGCACGAGCGCGGCGAGCAGCCGGGCGCGGTCGGCGCGGTAGACGCGTTCGACGACGCCGGCCGCCGCCTCACCCACGGGCGGCCGGGTGCCGCAGCCCGGGCACCCCGGCGATCGGGCGGACCTCGATGGACCCCTGGGACGCCATCGGGCACAGTGCCGCCAGCTCCAGGGCCTCGTCGAGGTCGGGGCAGTCGAGCACGTACACCCCGCCGAGGTGCTCGTGGGTCTCGGTGAAAGGCCCGTCGGTGATCAGCGTGCGGCCCTCCTGGACGGTCACGGTGGTCGCGGTGTGCTCGCCCTGCAGCGGATGCCCGGAGACGAACACGCCCCGCCGCCGGCATTCGTCGGCGAAGGCGTTGACGGCGGCCAGCGCCTCCTCGAAGCCGGGGTCACCCGGCTCGGGCCGCTCGCAGTTGTAGATCAGCAGCATGTACAGCACGTGCGCTCCTTCGTCCGGCGTCGGTCGTAACTGAGGACGAACGGGAAGACGGTAACTCGACAGGCCCGCCGGGACCGGACAACCGAAATTACCAAAGGTACGTTCTGATGCCGTCTTGACTTTACCAATGGTCAGGAGGAGAGTCCTCGCCACTGATTCGTCTAGACCAATCAGAGCTCCGGCGGACGGCCATCCCCAGGAGGAGACCCATGTCCCGCAGAACCCGGACCACCACAGCCGCCTTGACGAGCCTCGCGACCATCGCCGCGACGGCCCTCGTCCTCTCCGGCGGGGCCGACGCCAGCCCGGCGGCCGCCGCCGGCTGCGGCGTCCTGTTCGACGACTTCCACTACGCCTCGCCCACCGACGCGGCGTTCGGCAGCGCCGGCTGGACCACGCGCAACGACGTCGGCAGCCCGGGCGTGCCCGGCGCGCGCTGGCTGACGAGCAACATCAGCTTCCCGGCGGTCGACGGCGAACGCGTCGCCCAGCTCACCGCGTCCACCGACGGCAGCGCGGCCGGCACCACGCACGCCGAGATGTACCAGAACCAGCTGCGGTTCCTCGAAGGCACGTACGCCAGCCGCGTCCGCTTCACCGACACGCCGGTCAGCGGTTCCGACGGCGACCACGTCAACGAAACGTACTTCACGATCTCGCCGCTGCGGTACGACCGGGACCCGCTCTACAGCGAACTGGACTTCTCGGAATACCTGCCCAACGGCGGCTGGGGCGGGCCGACGGCCGACTACCAGACCAGCTGGTACACGTACTGGAACAACCCGACGTGGGACGGCCTGCGCACGTCCACCGCGCAGAACCGCAGCTTCGACGGCTGGCACGACATCGTCACGCAGGTGTCGGGCGGGCACGTGAAGTACTACCTCGACGGCGTGCTCACCGCCGACCACACCACCGACGCCCAGGGCGACCCGGTGTACCCGCGGACGCCGATGTCGATCAACTACAACATGTGGTTCATCGACACGGCCGGGCACACCGGCGGCACCAGCGTGTACACCGAGCAGGTCGACTGGACGTACTACGCGGGCGACCAGGTCGTCTCGCCCGCCGACGCGGTGGCGAAGGCCGGGCAGTACCGGAGCGCGGGAACGTCCCATGTGGACACGGTCACCGGGTGCACGACGCCTGCCAGCCCGCCGCCGGCCACGACCACCCCGGCCACCCCGACCACGCCGTCCCAGCCCGCCGGCTGCTCGACGGCACCGGAGTGGGACTGGGGCACGGTCTACCTCGGCGGCCAGCGGGTGCAGCACAACGCCCACCTCTGGCAGGCGAACTGGTGGACCCAGGGCTCCGAGCCCGGGCTCACCGCCCAGTGGGCCGACCTGGGCCACTGCTGACCCCGGACCCCCGCGCCGCCCGGTCGTGAGCGGGAAACAGTGTTCTCACTCACGGCCACTGGCACCGGCGCACAGTCGAGCCCTCCTCCGCTACCGCACCCCCGGGAACCCCCATGCGCAGAACCGCTCTCGCCGCCGCGCTGGCCGTCGCCGCCGTGACCGCCACCGCCTGCGGTACCGACTCCCCCGCCCCGGCCGCCCGGAGCGGCGGGCAGCTCACCGTCTGGCTCATGAACGGCGACCTCAGCGACCAGGCCACCGCGGCCGTCAACGCGGCTTTCGAGAAGGCCACCGGCGCCAAAGTCACCGTGCAGGTCCAGGAATGGGACAACATCAACACGAAGATCAGCACCGCGCTCGCCCAGGACACCACGCCCGACGTCATCGAAATCGGCAACACCGACGTCCCGCTCTTCGCCGCCAACGGAGCCCTCACCGACCTCACCCCGCATCTGGCCGAGCTGACCGCCGGCCACACCTGGCTGCCCGGTCTCGCCGGACCGGCCACTGTGAACGGTCGCAGCTACGCCGCGCCGCTGTTCGCCGGCAACCGCGCCGTCATCTACGACAAGCAGGTCTGGGCCGACGCCGGGATCACCGCCCCGCCGGCGTCACTCGCCGAGCTGACCGCGGACCTCGGCAAGGTCAAGGCGAAGCACCCGGGCGCCGACTACTCCGCCTTCCACTTCCCCGGCCGCTACTGGTTCGGCGCGCTGCAGTTCGTCTGGGACGCCGGCGGGCAGCTCGCCACCCAGCGGGACGGCAAGTGGACCGGCGCGCTGGAAAGCCCCGAAGCGCAGAAAGGCCTTCAGGCGTGGAAGGACTTCCAGAACACCTACTCCTCCCCCGCGTCCCGCAACGCCGACACGAAAGCCCCCGACCAGGCGGCCGTCTTCGCCGCCGGCGGCGCGAGCGCGATCCTCGACACGAGCGTCAACACCGTCGTCAAGAACAAGCCGGAGCTGAAGGACCGCCTGGGCACCTTCCCGTTCCCCAGCGCCACCCCCGGCAAGACGCAACCGGTCTTCCTCGGCGGCTCGGACCTGGCCATCGCGGCCAAAAGCCGTCACCAGGACCTCGCGCTCGCCTACCTCGAGGCGGCGGCCGACCCGGCCGTGCAGCGCGCCGCGATCGTCGGCATCGACGGCTGGACCCCCATCTCGGCCGAGCTGATCGACCAGGTCACCCCCAACCTGCCGCCACTCGACGCCGCCTTCGCCACCGCCGCCAAGAGCAGCGTCGCGACTCCGGCCACCCCGGGCTGGGCGACGATCGAGAGCGACAAGTCCATCAACACCTTCTTCGCCGACATCGCCACCGGACGCCGGACGATCGCCGAGGCCGCCGAGGACTTCGACGCCCACCTCACCCAGGCGCTCAACGCCCGCTGACCGGCGGGGTGGCCCGGCCGACCGCCGTCCCCCACCGGGCCACCCCGCCCCCTCCACCCGCGAAGGAGTTCCCGTGTTGCTCGAGAAAGCGCCGCCGGAAGCCCCGCCGGCACCGGCGACCCCGCGCCGGCGACCCTCGCTGCTGCCCTACGGCCTCCTGCTGCCCGCGGCCGCGCTGCTCGGGCTCGTCCTCGGCTACCCGCTGGTCCGGCTCGTCGTCATCTCGCTGCAGCAGTACGGCCTGCGCTCGCTGTTCACCGGCACGACGAGCTTCGTCGGCTGGGACAACTACGCCGCGGTCCTCGCCGACGACCGGCTGCTCCCGGTCCTCGCCCGCAGCGTCGTGTTCTGCGCCGCCCTCGTGCTCGGCACGCTCTTCGCCGGGTTCGGTGTCGCGCTCCTGCTGCGGCGCCTGGGCCGGGGCATGCGCACGGCCGTCACGCTGTGCCTGATCGCCGCGTGGGCGTTGCCGAACGTGGCCTCGACCCTGGTCTGGCAATGGCTGTTCCAGCCCGGCTACGGCGTGGTCGACTGGCTGCTCACCCAGGCCGGGTTCGGCGACCTCACCCAGCACGACTGGACCACGACGCCCGCCTCGGCGTTCACCCTGGTCTGGCTGCTGGTCGTCTGGCAGTCGGTGCCGTTCGTCGCGCTCACGCTCCACGCGGGCCTGTCGCAGATCCCGCGTTCGTACTACGAAGCCGCCGCGCTGGACGGCGCCGGGCCGTGGCGCGTGCACCGCACCATCACGCTGCCGTTCCTGCGGCCGATACTCGGCCTGGTCACGATCCTCTCGGTGATCTGGGACTTCACCGTGTTCAACCAGATCTGGATCCTCACCCAGGGCGGCCCGGGCGAGGGCACCACGACACTCGGCATCTGGACGTTCACCCGGGCCTTCAGCCACAACGACTTCGGGCAGGGCGCGGCGATCGCCGTCGTCTCGGTCGCGCTGCTGGCCGCGATGACGGCGGTGTACGTGCGGCGGCTCGTCCGCTCCGGGGAGGACCTGTGATCCGCCGGGCCGGCCGCAATGTCACAGCCGCCGTCTTCTGCCTCGTGTGGATCTTCCCGGTCTACTGGATGGTGCTCACCGCGTTCAAGCCCGCCGGCGACATCCTCCGCCCCACGCCCGAGTTCCTGCCGTCCGCGGTCACGCTGGACAACTTCGCCGACGCCCTCGCCAAGCCGGGGTTCGTGCCGGGGCTGGTCAACAGCGCCGTGGTCGTCACCGCCGTCGTCGCCCTGTCGGTCGTGGTCGCCTTCCTGGCCGCCACCGCGTTGACGCGCTTCCGGTTCTTCGGACGCCGCAGCTTCCTCGTCGGCGTGCTGGTGCTGCAGATGGTCCCGGTGCCCGCGCTGGTCATCCCGCTGTTCCTCGGCCTCAAGAGCGCGCACCTGCTGGACACGCTCGCCGGGCTGATCCTGACGTACGTGGCGCTCGTGCTGCCGTTCACGATCTGGACGCTGCGCGGGTTCCTGCACGGCATCCCGGTCGAGCTCGAGGAAGCCGCGATGGTCGACGGCGCCACCCGCGCCCGGGTGATGCGCTCGGTCCTGCTGCCGCTCGTGCTGCCCGGGCTGATCTCGACCAGCGTGTTCGCCTTCATCACCGCGTGGAACGACTTCCTGTTCGCCTACGTGATCATGAAGGACAGCTCCGGCTACACGCTGCCGGTGTGGCTGGTGTCGTTCAGCACGAGCACCGGCACCGACTACGGCGGGCTCATCGCCGCCTCGACGCTGTTCGCCCTGCCCGTCGTCGTCTTCTTCGCGCTGGTGCAGCGCCACTTGGTCGAGGGCATGACCGCGGGCGCGGTGAAAGGCTGATGCTCGTCCCCCACCCCGCGCGGCTCACCCGCCGCACCGGCTCCTTCACGCCGTCCGGCGTCCGGCCCGCGCCGGGTACCGCCGGCCCGGCCCGGCTGCTCGCCGCGTACGCGGGCCTGCCGCTCGTCCACAGCGGACCGGCCGTCCGGCTCGCGCTGGCGCCCGGCTTCGGCCCGGAGGAGTACGCTCTCGACGTCACCCCCGGCGGCGCGCTGCTCACGGCATCCACGGAAGCGGGCCTGCTCGCCGGGGTCCAGACGGTCCGCCAGCTGCTCCCGCGGCTGCCGTGCCTGCACGTCCGCGACGCGCCGCGGCTGCCGTGGCGCGGAGTGCTGCTCGACGTCGCCCGGCACTTCATGCCGCCGGAGTTCCTGCGCCAGTTCGTCGACCTGCTGGCGCTGCACAAGTTCAACGTCCTGCAGCTGCACCTCACCGACGACCAGGGCTGGCGGATCGAGATCGGCGGTTGGCCACGGCTGACCGAGGTCGGCGCGTGGCGGGCCGAATCGATGGTCGGGCCGGCGGGCAGCGCCGTGTTCGACGGCGTCCCCCACGGCGGCTTCTACCCCCAGCGGCAGCTGCGGGACCTCGTCGCGTTCGCGGCCGCGCGCGGGGTCACGATCGTGCCCGAGATCGACGTGCCCGGGCACGTGCGCGCGGCGCTGGCCGCCTACCCCGAGCTGGGCAACCGGCCGGGGACCCCGCTGCCGGTGTGGACCGAATGGGGCATCAGCCCGGACATCCTCGGCGTCCACGACGAGGCGCTCGCGTTCTGCCGCGACGTCTTCACCCAGGTCGCGGACATCTTCCCGGCCCGGCACCTGCACATCGGCGGCGACGAATGCCCGGCCGCGCAGTGGGCGGCGAACCCGCTGGCGCGCGACAAGGCGGCGCGGCTCGGCCTGCGCGACACCGCCGAGCTGCACCCGTGGTTCCTCGGCGAGCTGCACCGCTTCCTGGCGGGCCTGGGACGTCAGGCCGTGTGCTGGGACGAAACCGGCCACGCCGCCGGCCGGCTGCCCCCGGACATGGTCGTCACGGCCTGGCGCGACGCCGCCCACGGCGCGCTCGCCGTCGCCCGCGGCCACCGGGTCGTCATGGCGCCGCACACGTCGACGTACTTCGACTACCGGCAGAGCGACGAACCCGGCGAGCCACCGCGCACGGACGTCACGACCCTGGAAGACGTCTACCGCTTCGACCCCCTCGAAGGCGGCTTGCCGGTCAGCGACGGCACCCGGCCCGGCGTCCTGGGCACCCAGGCCCAGCTGTGGACCGAGCACGCGCCGACCCCCGGCCACGTCCGGCGCCTGGCATTCCCCCGGCTGTGCGCGCTGGCCGAGCGCGCGTGGTCGCCACCGGGGCGCAGTTATGCTGACTTCCGGGAGCGCCTGACCGGTCACCTCGAGCGGCTGCGCGCCCTGGACGCCCTGCCGAAGGAGCGCATCCGGTTCGCCGGCGCGCTCGGAGTACCCGGGAAGACGGTGCCTTGACCCCTGTGACATCCGGGGCGTCGCCCCAGGCCGGGGGCTCCGCCACCCGGAACCCCCGAAAAGAAACAGTGACATCCGGGGCGTCACCCCAGCCCGGGGGCCCCGCCACCCGCAACCCCCGCAGCGAAGGCGACCCGGCCGACCGCCCGCCCACCGTGAAGCGCGACCGCGTCCGGCGGCACCTGCTCAAGGTGATCGAGAACGCCGGTCCCGGCACCGGGCTGGCCTCCGAACGGGACCTGGCCGCGGAGCTGGGCGTGTCCCGCCCGACCGTCCGGGCGGCCATCGACGAGCTGACCCGCACCGGGCTGCTGGTCCGCCAGCGCGGCCGCGGCACGTTCACCAGCCCGCAGAAAGTCACCCAGGAGCTGGCGACCGGGCTCGCCGTCCCGCCCGCGGAGGGCCACTGGACCAGCCGGGTCGTCGCGTTCGCGGTGTCGCCCGCCCCGCGGTCGCTGGCGGCCGAGCTGGAACGCGAGCCGGGAACGCCGGTGCTGCGCGTCACGCGGGTCCGGCACGTGGACGACGAGCCGATCGCGATCGAACGGCTCGCGCTGCCCGCCGCGCTCGTGCCCGGGCTGGCCCCCGCCGACCTGGAGGCGGGCAACTTCTACCGGCTGCTGCGCGAACGGTTCGGGATCGCCGTGCAGGACGCCGTGCAGACGATCGAGCCGTCCGTGACCAACCCCGAGCAGGCCGAGCTGCTGGACATCGCCGTCTACGCGCCGATCCTGCACATCGAGCGGCTGACCCGCGACACGACGGGCCAAGTCGTCGAACTGACCCGGTCGGTCTACCGCGGCGACCGGTACCGCATCACGTCGAAACTGCGTTTCGACGCCGAATCGGGCTGAGCGCGCTTTCGGAAACAGATCTTCACCGGCCCGGAAATGCGCTACCGGCCGCTACCCGAACGGGTGATAGCGGACGGCATCCGGGTGAGGATCCGACGTGAAAGCCCTTGTCCGGACAGGAACGACCGGGGCCGAGCCGGTCCGAAACTGCGCTGTTGGCGTCGCCTTTTCGGCGCCCGAGTGAGAGCACTTCAACCACACCGCCGGTTCGGCATACGATTTCTCTTCGGCCGGGAAACGATTCCCGGAATCCACCGTGTGAAAGAATCGAGGACCGTTCATGCGAAGACGCATGCTGGTAGCGGCCGTGCCGCTGGTGCTCGTCGCGGCCACCGCGGCCGCCCTGCCCGCGGCCGCCGATCCGGCGCCCGCCGTCGTCTCGGCGCTGACGAAGTCGGTGCAGGGCACCGGTTCCCCGGCGAGCCACGGCGCCACCGCCAACTGGGTCATCGGCTACGACGACCAGGCCACCGGCGCCGGCACCGCCACCATCACCGACCCCGTCGGCCCCGGCCAGGCCTTCCAGTCCGGCTCGCTGCACGCGCCACCCGGCTGGACGCCGTCGTGGTCCACCGACGGCAGCACCTTCGGCGGCGTCGAACCGGCGTCCGGCGTGACCGCCCTGCGGGCCACCGACCCCGACGCCGGCCCGGACGCGACGTCGTTGTCCGGCGCGCTCACCCCGCCCGTGCAGGCGGTGACGACCGCGACCGGCGGCGACGGCTTCAGCCCGATCCTGTACCGCACGCCGAACGGCACGCTGCAGGCCTGGAACATCTACCACCACCTCGGCGCCACTGCGCCGAAGGTGGTGTGCACCGATCTCGCCACCGGGCAGCGCTGCCCGGGCGGCTCCTGGCCGAAGGTCCTCAACACCACGCCGGGCCCGCTGGGCACCCTGGGGGCCGGGGACGTCGCCAGCACCATGGTGGAGCAGTACGTGCGCGACCCCGCCGCGCCGGCGCAGGTCTACTACCCCGCGGTCACCGCGGGGTCGGTGGGCGTCGGCTGTCTCGACCTGGCCGCCGCGGCCAATTGCGGGTACTGGCCGCTGGCCGCCACCGGCGGGTCGCCGTCGGTCAACAGCGTCACCGGGTTCGCGGAAAGCGCCGGGAACCTCTACGGCGTGGTCAGCAGCGGCGCGGTCGTCTGCTGGACCATCGCCACGAAGAGCGCCTGCGGCGGCCAGCCGTACGCGCCGATCCTGCCGGCCGCGAGCAACCAGCCGTACGTGTACGGCGCGCTGACCGTGGTGGCGGGCAAGGTCTTCGCGTCGACGTCGAACCCGAACACTGCGCAGCAGCCCGCGCTGGGCTGCTTCGACCCGGCGACGGCCACGGCGTGCGCGGGCTGGGCGTCGTCACGGCCGACGGCGCCCGCGGGCAATTACACCTACAACGCCTACACGGCGTTCAGCACGGCCGGCGCGCCGGTCGGCGCGTGTTCGACGACGACCGGCGGCACGGACGTCACGACGTGCTACGCGCTCGACGGGTCGGCCCTGCCGGCTCCGCCGATCACCGCGTCGCTGCCGTCCGGCGTGATCGCCTTCGACCCGGAAGTCGTCACCGACCCGAACGGCCACGTCCGCAGCTACCTGCCGATCTGGGGTGGCCCGTACGCGGGCGCGGCGCTGTGCCACGACTGGACGACGGCGGCCGCGTGCGCCGGATTGCCCGGCCCGGTCACGCACCCGTCGGCGAACGGCGGGGCCACGCGGGACTACGGCTACGCGTACGACCCGCCGTCGGGCTGCCTGATCGGGCTGGGTGACGCGGGCGTGCTGTTCTCGATGGACCCGGCGACGGGCTCGACGCCGTGCGTGCGCTCCGGCGGCCAGGTGACGCTGAAGCCGGCCGATTTCTACTGCGACGGCGGCACTTCGCACGTCCAGGGCTACACGGCGGCGCGGCTGACGGGCGTCGACCCGGCCAACGTCGACTTTGCCGCGTCGCGGGTCACGGTGGTGGACCAGGACGGCGCGGTGGTGCCGGCCCCGGGCTTCGCCCCGGACGGCTCGGTCGACCTCACCGGGGTGTCCGTGACCGCCCACCCGTCGATCACGGTGACCACGACGCTGGTCCTGCACAGCGGAGCCGGCTTCGGCGGCCGGCTGGTGGTCGGCTTCGCGGGCGACGCGCCGCAGCTGTGCTTCCGCACGACGATCGCGGCGGACTGCGCGGTGACGTCGGTGACGAACACGGCTTCGGGCACCGACTCGACGGGTTCGTTCACGTCGAACACGGTGACGCTCCCGGTCGCCCCCGGTGCGTCGTGCACCCCGAAGGTGAGCGTGGAGAAGGAGATCTGCACGTCCTCGTCGGCGGCGAAGTGCGGGCCGGGTAGCGCGGGCCCGTGGGCGAAACAGGCCGGCGTCGGGCTGCTGGGCCTGCTGAACGCGACGGCGTACTGGCGGATCACGGTGACGAACGCCGGTCCGGTCGGCATCACGTCCGCGCACGTCGTGGACAGCGTGGAGCCGTCCTGCCAGACGGATCCGTTCACTTTGGACGCCGGGCAGTCGAAGCAGGTCTACTGCTCGACGTACGCGTTGCTGAGCCTGTTCCCGATCACCAACCAGGCGAAGGTGAGCTACCTGCCGGTGAACGCGCCGCCGGGGACGCCGCCGTCCCACACGGCGTGGTCGTCGGCGAAGGCCTGTTCGCTGCTGTGCATCCTCTAGCGAGCTGACGTGACGGCCTGCGGGGAACGTTCCGGCGTTGCCCGCAGGCCGTCCGGCGGTTCCCGTGCCGTCCGGGCGGAGGCGCACCGGCCGGGAGACGGCAGAATCGGCGACGTGACCGATGCGGACAGCAGCAGCGAGCGGCGCGCGCCCGGCAAGCACGTCGGGTGGGTCGAGCTGTACTTCGACCTCGTCTTCGTGTTCGCGGTGGGCCAGGTGGCGCACGGCATGGTGGCCGACCCGCGCTGGGCGCGCGTCGCCGCGGCGCTCGGCCTGTTCGCGACACTGTGGTGGACGTGGATCGGCTTCGCCGTGCTCTACAACCGCCGCGGCGACGACAGCCGCGCCGCCGACCGGCTGTTCGTGCTGGCCGGCACCATTCCCTGCGCGATCGCCGCCACGCAGGCCCACCGCGTCTTCGACGGGCATCCGGCGGGCTTCGCGGCGGCCATGGCCGGGGTGCGCGTGATCCTGGCGGCCGCGCACCGCTGGCCGGCCCGCGCCGGGCTCGACCAGAGCCGCATCAGCTGGGGCTATGCGGTTTCGGCGGTCCTGTTCGGCGTTTCGGCGGTCGTCCCGCACGCGGGCGCCGTGTGGGCGCTCGCGCTGCTGCAGGAGGCGGGGTTCCTGCTGCTGGGCGACCGCCCGCCACGGCGCCGCGGCGAACGCCCGACGCGCGCGGCCCGGTGGCGGACGCTCCTGGCGCCGCCGCGCGACCCGAACCTCGCGGTCGACTCGGCGCACCTCGCCGAGCGGTTCGGGCTGTTCATGATCCTCCTGCTCGGCGAGCTGGTGATCACGGTCGGCACCGCGGCGCTGGCGCGCCCGGCCGACGACTTCGCCTACTGGGCGGCCCTGGCCGGCGGCCTGGTGATGGCGGGCGCGTTGTGGTGGCTGTACTTTTCGTCGGCGGCACGGTTCTCCGAGCGCATGCTCGGCCTCTCCGGCGGCAATCCGGCACTGGCGTATTCGCTGTACGCCGGCGGCCACCTGTTCCCCGCGTTCGCGCTGCTGCTGATCGCGGCAGGGCTGAACCTGTCGCTGCACGAATCCCCGCCGCAGGCGGCGGCGTGGTTCACGACCGCAGGCCTGACGCTGTACCTGGCGGGCACGCGGGTCTTCTCGACGGGCCCCGGGAAGCGCTGGTACGGCGGCGTGGCCCGCGTCGGGGCGCTCGCCGCGACGGTGTGCCTGGCGTTCCTGGGCCGCGTGCTGCCGGCCCCGGCGGTGGTCGTGGTGATCGCGGCGTGGGCGGTGGCGGTGGCGGCGACGGCGGTGGCGGCGGGCATCCGCCACCGCGCCCTGGAACGCCTGGGCGACGATCCGGTCGCGTTCCTGCGCACCCTCCAGGAAGACCGCGGTCCGGCACGCCGTCGTGAGTGACACACGGGCTCAGCGGTGCGCGCGCCGGTCCATCGGCCCCCACTCCCGGGATCCCTGCTCGTCGACCAGGCGGCGGGCTTCCCGCAGCACCTCGTCGGCCACCCAGGCCAGCGGCTCCGCGTCCACGACCAGCGGCTCGTTGTCCGGGCCGCGGGCGATCTCGCGGCCGCGCAGGACCCACGGGCGGACGCCCGGGCCACGCAGGTCGCGCAGGTGCTCGTAGTCGTACAGCCGCCGCGCCAGCCACAGCCGCAGGGAACGATCGCCCCACCACGGCTCGCGGCGCAGGGAGTTCGCCGACAGGCCCGGCAGCGCGATGCCCGTCAGCCCGTCGCGGCTCGACGCCGAATCCGCCAGATCGACATCCGGTCCCCGCGACCAGCGGACGTACACGTCGTCGCCTTCGGCCTCGAACAACTGGACCAGGTCCGCCAGGTCCTTCACCGTGGGCAGCATGATCACGCAGTACCCCGGCCGCGGCCGGCTAACCTAGCTGGTCAGGATCTGCGGCGAAAGCACCTTCAGCATCGCGTTCGCCCACTTGAGCTGCCGTAGCGTCTGCGGGTGACACCGGCTCGCCAGCTCCAGCAGCTCCGTGTCCTTCGCGGCCTGCGCGCCCTGGGCGAGCAGTTCCCAGTCGAGCGACACCCCGGCCGCCCGGCGGTGCAGGCGGCGCAGGTCGGCCAGCAGCAGGACTCCCGGTTCCGGGCGGCGGCCGGCCAGGTCGGCCAGCGCCGTCCGCAGCGGGGCCAGCGGACCCGGCCCCGGGACGTCCTCGCCGAGGTCCAGGCCGTGGGCCCGGCCGGCACGGGCGATCTCGCGGACGTGCACCACCGACCAGGCCGCCAGGTCGCGGGCGAGGTGGTGGATCTCGTGCTCCGCGTGGTGGCGGTCGGCGGTGTGCAGCAGGTCCTTCGCCATCGCCGTCTCGGCGCGGTGCAGCTCGCGCAGGACGAGATCCAGCTTCATCGGACGACCTCCTCCTCGACCGGCGCGGGCAGCGGCGCGGATTCGGGTGCCGGCGCCGCGCCGGCCTTGCGCAGCGCGGCCGCCGCCGTCTTGAACAGCGGCTGCTTCGACACCGGGTCCCAGTCGGTGCAGGTCAGCTCGTTCGCCGCGCGGTCGCCGTCCTTGCCCGCCGGGTGGTCGACGTCCCAGTAGCCGTAGTGGAACGGCAGGAACAGCACGCCGTCGCGGACGCCGCCGACGCGGACGCGCGCGTGGACCCGGCCGCGCGGGGTCGAGACCTCCGCCAGGTCCCCTTCGGCGAGCCCGGCGGCGGCCGCGTCCCGTTCGGACACCTGCAGCCACACCTCCGGCGCGGCCGCCTGCAGCTCCGGCGCCCGGCCGGTCTTGGTGCGCGTGTGGAAGTGGTGGATCGTCCGGCCGTTGATCAGGTGGAACGGGTGGTCGTCGCCGGGCACCTCGTGCGGCGGGACGAACTCGGCGGCCTTGAGCATCGCCTTCCCGCCGGGGTTCATCGCGCGGTACTCCACCGGTTCCAGCGGCGCGCCGGTGACGAGGTCACGGCCGTAGCTCTCGCAGTAGTCGGGCTGCGCGAAGAACTCCCCGTCGGTGTACAGCCGCTCGGTCCCGTCCGGGCTCTCGGCGGTGCACGGCCACTGGATGCCGCTCACCTCGCGCAGCTTGGCGTAGCTCAGCCCGCTGTAGTCGCACGGCCGCCCGGCCGACGCGCGTTTCCAGGCCTCGAACGCCGTTTCGGCGTCGTGCCACTGCGGGAACGGCTCGCCGTCGTTGCCGCGGAAGTTCATCCGCCGCGCGTAGTCGAGGAAGATGTCGAGGTCCGCGCGGGCCTGGCCGGGCGGCTCGACGGCCTTCTCCGACAGGTGCACCGTGCGGTCGGCGTTGGTGAACGTGCCGGTCTTCTCCCCCCACATCGCCGCGGGCAGCACGACGTCGGCCAGTTCGGCGGTCTCCGTGCGGAACGCGTCCTGCACCACCAGGAACAGCCGCGGGGAGTCCAGGATGGACCGGATCCGGTGCAGTTCCGGCAGCGAGACGGCCGGGTTGGTGGCCGAGACCCAGAGGAACCGCAGGGTGCCGGTCTCGGCGTAGCGCAGCATCTGCATGAGGTGCGTCGGCGGCCCGTAGTGCGGGATCTTGCTCACGTCGACGTTCCACAGCGAAGCGAGTTCTTCGACGTGCGAGTCGTTGGCCCAGTTGCGGAAGCCGGTCAGGTCGCCGTCGGCGCCGCATTCGCGGGTGTTCTCCGCCGTCGGCTGGCCGTTCATCTGCAGGACGCCGGCCCCGGGCTTGCCGAGCATGCCGCGCAGCAGGACGAGGTTGTTGACCTGCACGGCGGCCGCCGTGGCCTGGTGGGACTGGTAGAAGCCCTGCAGGACCGTGCAGAGCAGCCGCTCGGCGGACCCCAGCAGCCGCGCGGCCTCGCGGATCTGCCCGGCGTCGAGGCCGCAGATCTCCGCGGCGCGCTCGGGCGGGTAGGCCGCGACCATCGCCGCGAGGTCGTCGTAGCCGACCGTGCAGCGCTCGACGTACTCGCGGTCGACCCAGCCGTGCTCGACGATCTCGTGCAGGAGGCCGTTCATCAGGGCGACGTTGGTCCCGGGCAGCGGCGCCAGGTGCAGCGTCGCGGCCCGGGCGACCGGGGTTTCGCGCGGGTCGACGCACAGCAGCGCCGGCGGGTTCGGCCCGGCGAGCCGGTCGAGCATGCGCGACCACAGCACGGCCTGCGTCTCGGCGACGTTGTGCCCGAAGAGCGCGATGACGTCGGCGTGGTCGACGTCGGTGTAGGACGACGGCTGGCCGTCGCAGCCGAAGGACTCCTTGAGGGCGGCGGCCGCGGTCGCCGTGCAGAGCCGCGTGTTGCCGTCGAGGTGGTGGGTGCCGAGGCCGCCGCGCGCGATCGCGGCGAGCGTGTAGTACTCCTCGGCGAACAGCTGGCCGCTGGTGTAGAAGCCGAGCGCGCCGGGCCCCTGCTCGCCGAGCAGCTCCTCGCTGCGCCGGACGATCAGGTCCATCGCCTCGTCCCAGCTCGCCTCGGCCAGCTCGCCGTGCCGGCGCACCAGCGGCGTCGTCAGCCGGTCCGGCGCGGAGTTGGCCTGCCAGCCGAACAGGTCCTTCGGATCGAGGCGCCCGTGGTTGACACGGTCGTCGGCGCGGCCGCGGACGCCGGCGATCCGGCCGTCCTTCACCGCGATGTCGAGCCCGTCGCCGTTGGAGTGCAGCACGGCGGCGCTGCGGACCCAGCGGTCGACGTCGCCGGGACGCAGGCCCTCGGCCAGCCGGGTGTCCACGCGTACCGGCCACGGATCCCCGCGTCCGTAGGGTGTCCTCGTCCCCCACGGTTCGGTGATGCCGTCGCGCTGTGCCACCGCAGACCTCCTGGAACTCGGCTGCGGCCGGGATACCCTCGGACCGGGGGCGCAAACGCCGGACGCTCGTTAGTTTGCGTCACGCAACAGTGCGCCGGAATCCGCTTCGTACGCTTTGACCGCTCCGGCGAACCGCTCGAAAGCGGCGATCGCGGCATCACGGGCGGCCGGGGCGAGCTGGGCCAGCACCGCCGCCAGCACGGCCCGCCGGTCGTGGTCGACCCGCTCGACGAGCTGACGGCCCGCCGCGGTCGGCGCGAGCAGCGTCTCCCGCCGGTTCAGCGGGTTGGGGGCCTTTTCCAGCAGATTCAGCCCGACCAGCCGATCACACGCCCGGGTGACCGACGACGGGTTCAGCGCCAGTTCGCGCGCCACCTTGCCCATGGTGACCGGCGTCCGGTCGGCCACCACCCGCAGCGCGCGGAACTGGGTGAGAGTCAGCTGCTCGGTGTTCCGGCCGACGGTCGAGTCGGCGATCGTCACCATCGCCCGGAGGACGGACAGGGCCGCGTCGGTCCCGTCGTCCGCCTGCCACATTTGCGTCACGCAAGTATGGTAGGGGCGGAAAGCGGGTACAGCGAATTCGTGGGCGCCGCCGGCGACCACGGAAGGAGGCATCCGCACCGGTGAAACCGGATCCCGGGCACGCCGACACCGCCGCCCTGCGCGACTACGTCGAGGCCGTCGCCGAACTGCTGCGCGTCGAACCGGCCGCTTCGTGGAGCGAGCACGGCAGTCCGTCGACCGCCTACATCGCGCTGGCCGACCGGTCGCCGCGGCACGCGGGCCGGCTCCTGATGCTGCAGTGGGCCGCCGACGCGGGATGGTGCCTGGCGCTGGAGCCCGAGGCGGCGGAAGAACCGACGGTGCTGGTCCGCTGGCCGGAACCGCGGCGGCCGCGGCCCGCCGTCGTGGCCCGGCGGGTCCGCGCGGCGCTCACCGAACTGGCACGGCCCGAGAAGAACACCGCGCGGTGCGGCCACCCGTCCGGGTGAAGCCCGCCGCGGAGGTTCCGGAACGGCAAAGGGAGTACTCATGGCTCAGACGGTCGGCGACTACCTGCTCCAGCGCTTGCGCGAGTGGGGGGTCGAGCAGGTCTTCGCCTACCCGGGCGACGGGATCAACGGCATCGTCGCCTCGTTCGGCAAGGCGGACAACCAGCCGCGGTTCGTGCAAGCGCGGCACGAGGAGATGGCCGCCTTTTCGGCGGTCGGCTACGCGAAGTTCAGCGGCAAGGTCGGCGTCTGCATGGCCACCTCCGGCCCGGGCGCGATCCACCTGCTCAACGGGCTCTACGACGCGAAGCTCGACCACGTCCCGGTGGTGGCGATCGTCGGGCAGACCGCGCGCAGCGCGATGGGCGGCAGCTACCAGCAGGAAATCGACCTGCAGGCGCTCTACAAGGACGTCGCGAGCGAATACCTCGTCGAGGTCAACGTCGCCGAGCAGCTGCCGAACGCGCTCGACCGCGCCATCCGCACGGCCGAGTCCTCCCGCTGCCCGACCGCGCTGATCATCCCCGCCGACCTGCAGGAGGAGCCGTATTCGGCACCCCAGCACGCGTTCAAGCAGGTGCCCTCGAGCAAGCCGAGCACGTCGTGGCCGAACCCGGTCCCGCCCGAGCCGGACCTCGACGCGGCGGCCGAGGTGCTCAACGCCGGCGAGAAGGTCGCCATCCTGGTCGGCCAGGGCGCGCGCGGCGCCGCCGAAGAGGTCCGGCAGGTCGCCGAGGTCACCGGCGCCGGCGTCGCGAAGGCGCTGCTCGGCAAGGACGTCCTGTCCGACGAGCTGCCGTACGTCACCGGCGCGATCGGGCTGCTCGGGACGCGTCCCAGCTACGAGCTGATGCGCGACTGCGACACGCTGCTCATCGTCGGGTCGAACTTCCCGTACAGCCAGTTCCTGCCGGACTTCGGCCAGGCGCGGGCGGTGCAGATCGACCTGGACGGCAAGTTCATCGGGATGCGCTACCCCACCGAGGTCAACCTCGTCGGGGACAGCGCGGCCACGCTGCGCGCGCTGCTGCCGCGGCTGACGAGCAAGCCGGACCGCTCCTGGCGCGAGACGATCGAGAAGAACGTCGCGTCGTGGTGGGAGACCGTCGACAAGGAAGCCGCCGTCGACGCCGATCCGGTGAACCCGATGGCCGTCGTGTCCGAGCTGTCCAAGCGGATCCCGGAAAACGCCATCGTCACCGCGGACTCGGGGTCCTCGACCAACTGGTACGCCCGCAACCTGCGCATCCGCGGCGAGATCCGCGGGTCGCTGTCGGGCACGCTGGCGACCATGGGCCCGGGCGTGCCGTACGCGATCGGCGCCAAGTTCGCCCACCCCGACCGGCCGGTGATCGCCCTGGTCGGCGACGGCGCCATGCAGATGAACGGCCTCGCCGAGCTGATCACCGTCGCCCGCTACCACACGCTGTGGAGCGACCCGCGCTGCGTGATCTGCGTGTTCCACAACAACGACCTGAACCAGGTCACGTGGGAGCTGCGCGCGATGGGCGGCGCGCCGAAGTTCGAAGAGTCCCAGAGCCTGCCCGACGTCGACTACGCCGGCTTCGCGCTTTCGCTCGGGCTCACCGCGGTCACCGTCGACAAGCCCGGCCAGCTCGCCGCGGCGTGGGACACCGCGCTCACCGCGGGCAAGCCGGCCGTGCTCGACGTCCGCTGCGACCCGGAGGTGCCGCCGATCCCGCCGCACGCGACGTTCGAGCAGGTCAAGTCGGCGACCGAGGCCGTGCTCAAGGGCGACCCCGACGCGCTGCACCTCGTCGCCCAGGGCGTGAAGACGAAGATCCAGGAGTTCCTGCCGGGCGGGAAGAGCTGATGACGAGACAGCCGCCGCTCGTCGAGCGGGTCGGCGCCCGGGCCTACCGGGTGCCGACCCCGGGACCCGAGGCCGACGGGACCCTGGCCTGGGACGCGACCACGATCGTCGTGGTGCGGGCCGACGCGGGCGAGGTCTCCGGCCTGGGCTGGACGTACGCCGACGAGGCGTGCGTCCCGCTGATCGAGGGCAAGCTCGCCGAGGTCGTCCGGGGGCGGCCGCTGTGCGACGTCCCGGCGGCGTGGACGGCGATGCAGCGGGCGATCCGGAACCTGGGCCGGGCGGGGCTGGTGTCGTGCGCGCTGTCGGCCGTCGACGTCGCGCTGTGGGACGCCGCGGCGCGGTGGCTGGACCTGCCGGTCAGCCGCCTGCTCGGGCGCGTACACGAAAGTGTGGACGTCTACGGCAGCGGCGGGTTCACGACGTTGTCCGAAGGCGAGCTGGCCGCCCAGCTCGACCACTGGGTGCGCCGGCAGCGCCTGCCGCGGGTGAAGATCAAGATCGGCGAGTCGTGGGGCACCCGTGTGGAGCGCGACCTCGAGCGCGTGCGGCTGACCCGCGACAAGGTCGGCGACGACGTCGAGGTGTTCGTCGACGCGAACGGCGCCTACTCGGCCGGCCAGGCCCGGCGGGTCGCCGAGCGGCTGCTGGAGTGGGGCGTCACCTGGTTCGAGGAACCGGTGTCCAGCGACGACCTGGCCGGGCTGGCGGGGGCCCGCTTCCCCGGCGGCCCGGACATCGCGGCCGGCGAGTACGGCTACGACCTGCCCGCGTTCGCGCGCCTGCTCCCGGTGGTGGACTGCCTGCAGGTGGACGTCACCCGCTGCGGCGGCTTCACGGAGTGGCGGCGGGCGGCCGCACTGGCGGCGGCGGCCGGCCGGGACGTCTCGGCGCACTGCGCCCCGAACCTGTCGGCGCACGCGGCGGTGGCGACGCCGAACTTCCGCCACATCGAGTGGTTCGCCGACCACGACCGCATCGAGCGCCGCTTCTTCGACGGCTGCCTCGACCCGGCGGGCGGAACGGTGACCCCGTCGCTGGCCCAGCCGGGCCACGGCCTGACCTTCCGCGCCGGCGCCGCGGCCGAGTACGCACTCTGAAGGAGGATCGCGATGGGAACCGTCCAGCTCCCCGACCCCGTGGTGCACCATCCCGCCCACGAAGACCTCGACGTCGGCGCCCTCGCCGCCGCCCTCCGGGAGCGCGTCCGCGGTGAAGTGCGCTTCGACCGCGGGACGCGCGCCGCCTACTCGACCGACGCGTCCAACTTCCGGCAGCTGCCGATCGGGGTCGTCGTGCCCCGCACTCCGGACGACGCCGTCGCCGCCGTCGGCGTCGCGCGCGAGTTCGGGGCGCCGATCCTCTCGCGCGGGGGCGGGACCAGCCTCGCCGGGCAGTGCACCAACACCGCCGTCGTGCTCGACTTCTCCAAGTACTGCACCGAACTCGAGTCGGTCGACGCCGAGGCGCGCACCTGCGTCGTGCAGCCCGGGATCGTGCTCGACGAGCTGAACCGGCAGCTCGCCGACACCGGCCTGCGGTTCGGGCCGGAACCCGCGACGCACATGAACTGCACGCTCGGCGGGATGATCGGCAACAACTCCTGCGGCGCCACCGCCCAGCGCACCGGCAAGGTCGTCGACAACATCCGGCGGCTGGAGGTCGTCACCTACGACGGCACCCGGTTCTGGTGCGGGGAAACCACCGACGAGGAGTACGCCGAGATCGAACGCCACGGCGACAAGCGGGCGGCGATCTACCGGCAGCTGCGGCAGCTGCGCGACACCTACGCCGACGAGATCCGCCGCCGCTACCCGGACATCCCGCGGCGCGTGTCCGGCTACAACCTCGACTCCCTGCTGCCGGAGCACGACTTCGACGTCGCCGGGCTGCTCGTCGGCAGCGAGTCCACTTTGGTCACCGTGCTGCGGGCCGAGCTGGAGCTCGTCCCGGTGCTGCCCGAGCGGACGCTCGTGGTCCTCGGCTACCCCGACATCGCGAAGGCCGCCGACGCGGTGCCGTCGATCCTCCCGCACGAGCCGGTCGCCCTCGAAGGCGTCGACCACAAGCTGATCCGCGACCAGCAGATCAAGGCCATGAACCCGCAGGCGCTGCAGGAAATGCCCGAAGGCCGCGCGTTCCTGATGGTGCAGTTCGCCGCGAAGACGCACGACGAGGCCGAACGTCAGGCGCATAGGATGCTCGACGCTCTCCACGACACCGAGCACGAAGCCGACGTCGCGTTCCTCGACGATCCCGAGCGCGAGCACGAGCTGTGGCAGGTCCGCGAAGCCGGCCTCGGGGCCACCGCGCACCTGCCGGGACGGCGTGACACGTTCGAAGGCTGGGAGGACTCCGCCGTCGCGCCCGAGCGGCTCGGCGAGTACCTGCGGAAACTGTCGAAGCTGTACGAAGAATTCGGCTACGCCAGCGACACCGGCCCGAGCCTTTACGGCCACTTCGGCCAGGGCTGCGTGCACACGCGCATCCCGTTCGACCTGTACTCCGCCGACGGCGTCGCCACCTACCGCCGGTTCATGGAGCGCGCCGCCGACCTCGTCGCCGAGCTGGGTGGCTCCTTCTCCGGCGAGCACGGCGACGGGCAGTCCCGCGGCGAGCTGCTGCCGAAGATGTTCGGCGAGGACATCGTGACCGCGTTCGGCAGGCTCAAGGCCGTCTTCGACCCCGGGAACCGGATGAACCCGGGCAAGGTCGTCGCGCCCGCGCGGCTCGACGAGCACCTGCGCCTCGGCGCGGACTGGACGCCGGCCGACCCGCAGGGCCTGCACTTCCGGTTCCCCGACGACGGCGGCTCGTTCGCCCAGGCCGCCAACCGCTGCGTCGGCGTCGGCCGGTGCCGCCAGCACACCACCAGCGGCGGGCAGGTCATGTGCCCGTCGTACCAGGTGACCGGCGAGGAGGAGCACTCGACGCGCGGCCGGGCGCGGCTGCTGTTCGAGATGCTCGACGGCCACGGCGACAGCCCGGTCGGGGACGGCTGGCGCTCCACCGACGTGCGCGAGGCGCTGGACCTCTGCCTGGCCTGCAAGGGCTGCAAGACCGACTGCCCGGCCAATGTGGACATGGCGACCTACAAGGCGGAGTTCCTTTCCCACCACTACGAAGGCCGGCCGTGGCGGCGGCCGCGGTCGGACTTCACGATGGGCTGGCTCCCGGCGTTCGCCCAGGTCGTGGGCAGGCTGCGGGCCGGCCGCGTGGTCAACGCCCTCACGCACGCGCCCGGGTTGTCCCGGCTGGCCACGCGCGCGGCCGGCGTCGAAGACCGCGAGATCCCGATGTTCGCCGGGGAAACGCTGCAGCAGTGGTTCGCCCGCCGCGGGCCGGCCGGCACCGGGGCGCGCGGCACGGTGCTGCTGTGGCCGGACACGTTCACCAACACGTTCCACCCGCACATCGGGCAGGCCGCGGTCCGGCTGATGGAGGACGCCGGCTGGCGGGTGACGATGCCGGCGGGCCCGGTCTGCTGCGCGCTGACCTGGATCTCCACCGGCCAGCTGAAGCTCGCCAAGAACATCCTGGCGCGCACGGTCCGCGAGCTGGCCCCGCACCTGCACGAGGGCGGGCTGGTCGTCGGGCTGGAACCCAGCTGCACGGCGGTGTTCCGGTCGGACGCGTTCGAGCTGTTCCCGGGCGACCAGGACGTCCGGCGGCTGCGCGCGCAGACGGTCACCCTCGCGGAGCTGCTGACCGAGCACTCCCCCGGCTACCGGCCGCCGCGCCTGGACGCGAAGGCGATCGCCCAGGTGCACTGCCACCAGCACGCGGTCATGGGCTGGGACGCGGACCGCAAGCTGTTGCAGGCGGCGGGAGTGGACGCCGAGCGGCTGGACTCGGGGTGCTGCGGGCTGGCGGGCAACTTCGGGTTCGAGAAGGGACATCTGGAGGTTTCGAAGGCGTGCGCGGAGCGGGTGCTGCTGCCGCGCGTGCGATCGGCGCCGGCGGACACGGCGGTGCTGGCCGACGGGTTCAGCTGCCGAACCCAGCTGCACGAGCTGGACAGCGGCGGCCGCGAAGGCAAGCACCTGGCGGAACTGCTGGCGGCAGGGCTCGAGAGGCCGGAGGAAACGCCACGCCGCAGGCGACGGGCATTGGCCCCGGCCCTCGCGGTAGCCGCGGCGGCGGGACTGGTGTGGGCACGCCGGCGGGCCGGTCGATGACGCGCCGACGGAGAATTGAGCGCGGCCGCACCGCACGCCGCGCCGCCCAAGCCCGCCGAGCCGCCGCATCCGCCCGCGGCGCCAGCGAAGCAGCCCACGCGGCGAAACAGGTTGCCCGGGCCCGTCTGGTCTGGGCCGCCGGCTTGCTCGTTGCCGCGCGGTTCCTCCCCGTGCCGCGAAAAGTCGTTCTCCTCCTCGCCGGCCGCCATCTCCTGCAGGCCGCCGCCGCGCTGCGGTGGCCTGCGGGTCTTGTCGCCCGGTGGGGCTGGTCCGCCGATGCCGCCCACAGCGCCAGCATGCTCGCGCTGGCCGCCGTCTCCCGGCGGTGGCGGGCCGCGGCGCTGGCCAACGCCGCGGTCGCGGCGGCCTGGGCCCGGGCGGCCCGGCCTCGCGCGGGCGCATCCCCCAGTCCCGGCAGCTGATCGGAGGTTTCATGTCCAGCAACCAGAACCAGGTCGTCGTCGTGACCGGGGCCAGCGGCGGGATCGGGCGCGCCGTCGCGCGGGCTTTCGGCGCGCGGCATGCCCGTGTCGCCCTGCTCGCCCGCGGGGAACAGGGCCTCAGCGCCGCCGCCGCGGACATCACCCGTGCCGGCGGGACCGCGCTCGAAATCCCCACCGACGTCGCCGACTTCGCGCAGGTCGACGCCGCCGCCGAGCGGGCCGAGAAAGAGCTCGGGCCCATCGACGTCTGGGTCAACGTCGCCTTCACCTCGGTGTTCGCGCCGTTCATCGAGATCGAGCCGGACGAGTTCCGCCGCGTCACCGAGGTCAGCTACCTCGGCTACGTCCACGGCACGATGGCCGCGCTGCGGCGGATGAAGCCCCGCGACCGCGGCACGATCGTGCAGGTCGGCTCGGCCCTCGCCTACCGCGGGATTCCGCTGCAGAGCGCCTACTGCGGCGCCAAGCACGCCATCCAGGGCTTCAACGAGGCGCTGCGCTGCGAGCTGCTGCACGAGGGCAGCCACGTCCGGACGACGATGGTGCAGATGCCCGCCGTCAACACGCCGCAGTTCTCCTGGGTGCTGTCCAAGCTGCCGCGCCACGCGCAGCCGGTGCCGCCGATCTACCAGCCCGAGGTCGCCGCCCGCGCGGTCCTGTACGCCGCCGACCATCCGCGGCGGCGCGAGTACTGGGTCGGCGGCAGCACGGTCGGCACGCTCGTCGCGAACGCCGTCGCCCCCGGGATCCTGGACCGCTACCTCGCGCGGACCGGCTACAAGTCGCAGCAGACCGGCGAACCCAAGCCGCCCGCCCAGCCGGCGAACCTGTGGGCGCCCGCCGACCGCGATCGCGACTTCGGCGCGCACGGCGAGTTCGACGACCAGTCCACCCCGCGCAGCTTCCAGCTGTGGGCGAGCCGGCACCACGGCCTGCTCGCCGCCGGCGGCAGCGCGCTCGCCGCGACGGCGCTGGCGGTGTGGCGCCGAGCCCGGTCATGAGCGGCTTCGTCCCGCACGTCCTGCGCGAGTACGCCCTGCTGGCCGACGGCGAACGCGGCGCGTTGTGCGGCCCACGCGGTGACATCGCCTGGCTGTGCGCGCCGGGGTGGTCCGACAGCGCGGTGATGTCGTCGCTGATCGGCGGCACCGGCGGCTACACCGTCAGCCCGGTCGAGCCGTGCGTCTGGGGCGGCTACTACGAGCCCGGCACCCTCGTCTGGCGCAACCGCTGGGTGACGACGTCGACGGCGGTCGAATGCCGGGAAGCGCTGTCCTATCCCGGTGACCCGCACCGGGTCGTGCTGCTGCGCCGCGTCGAGGCGGTCGAGCGCGAGGTCCGGATGCAGGTCCGGCTGGAGCTGGGCGACGCCTTCGGCCGCCGGTCGCTGCGGGAGCTGCGGCGCGACGGCGACGGGACGTGGACGGGCCGCACCGGCGACCTGCGCGTGCGGTGGACCGGCGCCGGCGACGCGGTGGCCGGCGACGACGGCCTCGGCTTCGAGCTGACCGTGCCCGCCGGCGGCCGGCACGACCTGGTCCTCGAGATCAGCGACCGCCGCCTGCCCGGGCGGGTCGACCCCGGCTACCTGTGGCAGGCGACCGAACACGGCTGGCACACCGCGGTTCCCGAGCTGGGGCACACCGTCGCGCCGCGCGACGCACGTCACTCGTACGCGGTCCTCCGCGGCCTGACCACCAGTACCGGCGGGATGGTCGCCGCGGCCACGCTGGGCCTGCCGGAGCGGTCGGAGGCCGGCCGCAACTACGACTACCGGTACGTGTGGCTGCGCGACCAGTGCTACGCCGGGCTCGCCGCGGCGGTCGACGAGCCGCACCCGCTGCTGGACGACGCGCTGCGGTTCAGCACCGCCCGCGTGCTCGACCACGGCGACCGGATCCTGCCCGCCTACCGGACCGACGGCACCCCGCCGCCCGACGAGACGACGCTGAAGCTGCCCGGCTACCCCGGCGGGTCGGACGTCGTCGGCAACCACGTCGCCCACCAGTTCCAGCTGGACGCGCTCGGCGAGCTGCTGCAGCTGCACGCGGCCGCGGCCCGCCACGGCCACTTCGACGGCGACGTCCAGCGCGCGTCCGACGTGGTCGTCCGGCTGATCACCGAACGCTGGGACCAGCCGGAAGCGGGCGTCTGGGAGCTGGAAGACCAGTGGTGGACGCATTCCCGGCTGGCCTGCGTCGCCGGCCTGAACGCGCTGGCGCGGGAAGTGCCCGCGCACCGCGGGGCGGAGCTCTCCGGCCTCGCGGACAAGATCCTCGCGGAGACGACGTCCCGGTGCCTGGACGCGGGCGGGTTCTGGAAGCGCAGCCCGGTGCACCCGGGCACCGACGCGGCGTTGCTGCTGCCGCCGGTGCGCGGCGCCCTGCCCGCCGACGACCCCCGCACGCGCGCGACGCTCGTGGCGGTCCGGGAGCACCTCACCGAAGACGGCTACGTGTACCGCTTCGCCTCCGACGAGCTGCCGCTGGGCGAGGCCGAAGGAGCGTTCCTGCTGTGCGGGTTCACGATGGCGCTCGCGTGCTTCCACCAGGGCGACCGGGCCGGGGCGTTCCGCTGGTTCGAGCGCAACCGGGCGGCGTGCGGGCCGCCGGGGCTGTTCGCCGAGGAGTACGACGTCCGGCAGCGGCAGCTGCGCGGTAACCTGCCGCAGGCATTCGTGCACGCCATGCTGCTCGAGACGGCCCAGCGGCTCAGCTGACCAGCGGCGGAGGGGTTCCCCTGAACCGGTGAAGCGGTTCGCGCATACTGGAGGGCGTCCTCGGCCCTGGAGGAGACGAGTTGAGCGCACCCGCGGACCCGTTCGTGCACCCCGCGTTGTTCTACCGCGACGACGCCGAATACCTCGCCGGCACCGTGCCGTTCGTGTGGGGTGGGCTCGCCGCGGGCGAACCGGTCGCCGTCGCGGTCCCGGGCCCGAACCTCGAGCTGCTGCGGCGTGAGCTGGGCGCGGACGCCGCCCGCGTCCGGATGCTCGACATGACCGACGCCGGGCGCAACCCGGGACGGATCATCCCGCGGGTGCTGCGGGCGTTCGCGGACGCCCATCCGGGCGGCCCGGTGCGGATCATCGGCGAACCGATCTGGGCCGGGCGGTCCGAAACCGAGTACCCGGCGTGCGTGCAGCACGAAGCGCTGATCAACCTGGCGTTCACCGGGCGCGACGCGACGATCCTGTGCCCCTACGACGTCTCGCGGCTCGACCCGGCGGTGGTGTCGGACGCGGAAGCCACGCACCCGGTCCTGATCGACAGCACCGGACGGCGGCCCAGCACCGCGTATGCCCCGGACGATGTGATCGCCCGCTACAACCGGCCGCTGCCGGAGCGTCCCCCGGCGGGCGAGGTGACCGAGCTGGCGGACACGACGGACCTGGCCGCGGCCCGGGCACTGGCCCACGTCCGCGCGGCGGCGGCCGGGCTGACGGCGGACCAGGTGGCCGACGTCGAGGTGGTCGTGACGGAGCTGCTGTCGAACTGCGTGGAACACGGCAGCGGAACGGGCACGGTCCGCCTCTGGACGGCGGGTGGCGAGTTCGTGATCGAGGTCCACGACCACGGCACCCTGTCCGACCCCCTGGCGGGCCGCCACCCGGCGACGCCGGAACAGCCCCGCGGCCGCGGGCTGTTGCTGGTCAACTACCTGTCGGACTTGCTCCGCCTGCACACCGGCGACCACGGCACGACGTTCCGGGCGTACTTCCGGGTTTGACGACGCCGGGCGCCCTCCCACGGCGACCGCAGCCCTTCGCGCCCGAGCGCGCCCGGCCCCGCCGAGCCACCGAGCACCTGCCGAGCCCGCACCGACCGGCGACCGGCGACCCTCCTCAGCGGCGCGGTCGGGGCCCGCCGAGCCACCGCCGCGCCCGTCCCTCACGCACCGCGAGCCGCTACCCCGCCGACTTCACGCGCCTCCACAGCCAGCGCACCCAGCCGGGCCGGGCCACCGCGCACCCCACCGCCGCGCCGATCGCCGCTCCTCCGTACACGTCCGTCGGCCAGTGGGCCCGGGTGCGGAGCCTGCTGTAACACACCACCGCCGCCAGTGGGGTCACCGCCGCTCCCGCTGCCGGGGCCGTCAGCGCCACCGCTGCCGTGAACGCTGCCGCCGTCGTCGCGTGCGTCGACGGGAACGCCGGGGACTTCGGCTGTTCCGGCAGCGCCTTGCGGGCCGGTAGCCCGCCGTCCGGGGGGCGGGGGCGGCGCACCACCGCCTTGATCCCGTGCCCCACCGCCATCGCCGCCGCGCCCGCCGCCAGGCCGCGGCCCGCCGCCCGGCGCCAGCGGCCGGGGCGGCACGCCAACGCCGCCGCCACCACCATCCACAGGAGACCGCCGCGGGCCAGGACGCTGATCGCCGTCACCGGCCTCGCCGGACGGGTGACGGGCAGCGTGTTCGTGTCGAGCCCGTCAGGGGACATCGCGCTCGGCATGGCTCGCAGGTTCCCCGGACGGCGCCGGTTCAACCGCCGTCCATTCGCGACACTGCGACCGGATCTTGATGTTTGCTCGGCCGTCTTCCGGGTACTCCAGTGGAGTGAATGCGCCGCGACTCCGCGTATTCGCCGCACTCGCCGCCGTGGCGGTACTGGCGGCGGGCTGCGCCACGGACCCGCAGGCCGACACCGTGCACGCCGGCCGCGAAATCCGCGGCCAGCTCGAGCTGCTGCGGCTGGTCGTCACCGCCGATCGCGACTCCGTGCCGCCCGTGCCCAGCCTTTCGGTCACCGTCCGCGACGCCGCCGACGAACTCGGCTCCGCCGGCAAAGACGTCGGGCAGCTGACCGACGCCCGGGCCCGCGCCGCGCTCGCGTCGATCACCGACCGCGCCGTCGGGCTGGCCCACCAGCTCGACGACGGCCTCGGCGACGGCACCGACGCCGGGCTCGACCGGATCGACGCGCAGCTGCGGGGCCTGATCGGCGAGCTGGCCCGCTGGGGCGTGACGTCGTGAACAAGAAGCTCCTCGCCGTCACTCTCGGCATCCTCACCGCCGTCGGCGGTTTCGTCGACATCGGCGACCTCGTCGAGAGCGGCGTCGTCGGCGCCCGCTACGGGATGGCGCTGGTCTGGGTGACCGTGCTCGGCGTGCTCGGGATCTGCGTCTACGCCGACATGTCCGGGCGGATCGTCGCGGTGTCCGGGCGCCCGGTGTTCGACCTGATCCGCGAACGCCTCGGGCCGCGCATGGCGCTGCTGAACCTCGCCGGCTCGTTCCTGATCACGCTGCTGACCGTGAGCGCGGAGATCGGCGGCGTCGCCCTCGCCGTCGAGCTGGCCTCCGGCGTGGACCGGCTCGTCTGGGTCCTGCCGATCGGCGTGCTCGTGTGGCTGGTGGTCTGGCGGGTCGGCTTCGAGAAGATGGAAACGGCGTTCGGGCTCGCTGGGCTCGCCATCGCCGCGTTCGCCGTCGCGGTCTTCTTCCTGCACCCCGACTGGTCTTCGCTCGGCGCGCAGATCGCCGGGCTCGCGCCGCCGGCCGACCAGGCGCTGCCGACCTACGCCTACCACGCCGTCGCGTTGTTCGGGTCGGCGATGACGCCGTACGAGGTGTTCTTCTTCTCCTCCGGCGGCGTCGAGGAAGGCTGGACGGTCAAGGACCTGCCGGTCCAGCGCGTCAACGTGCTGCTCGGGTTCCCGCTCGGCGGCCTGCTCGCCCTGGGCGTGATGGCCTGCGCCGCGGTGGTGCTGTTCCCGGCGGGCGTCGACGTCGGCCAGCTCAGCCAGATCGTGCTGCCGGTGACCCTGGCGCTGGGCACCGCGGGCGTGGTGGTCGTGCTGATCGGCATCTTCGCCGCCACGTTCGGCGCGGCGCTGGAGACCGGCCTGTCGTCCGGGTACATGCTGGCGCAGTACTTCGGCTGGGAATGGGGCAAACGCCGCAAGCCGCGTGACGCCGCCCGGTTCCACGTCGCCGTGGCCGGTGGCCTGCTGCTGGCCGTGCTCGTGGTGCAGACGGGAATCGATCCGGTGGGGCTGACCGAGGTGTCGCTGATCTTCTCCGCCGTCGCGCTCCCGCTGACCTACCTGCCGGTGCTGATCGTCGCGAACGACCGCGAGTACCTCGGCGAGCACGCCAACAAGCGGTTCAGCAACATCCTCGGTTTCGCCATGCTCGTCGTCATCGCCGTCGCGGCGGTGGCGGCGATCCCGCTGATGATCTTCACCGGAGCCGGCCAATGAACCCGTGGGACGAAGAGCGCCCGATCGACCTGGCCGACGCGCTGCTGGACCGGCAGATCCTCGGCGAGGACGGCACTGTCGTCGGCAAGGTCGACGACCTGGACCTGCGGCCCGACGGCGACACGTTCGTCGTCGACGCGCTGCTCGTCGGCCCCGAGGCGCTCGCCGGGCGGCTCGGCGGCCCGGTCGGGAAGCTGCTGCACCGGATCGGCCGCGGGTTCCGCACCGGGCCGCCGCAGCGGATCCCGATGACCGCGATCCGCCGGGTGGAGCCGGCGATCGTGGTGACGACCGCGGTGGCCCAGGCGACGACCAGCCCGTCGCAGGAGTGGCTGCGGCGCCGGATCGTCGACCGGATCCCCGGAGCGGGCGATGCGAGCGGGTGAGCTGATCGGCCGTCCGGTCCGGGACGCGACGGGCCGCCGCATCGGGGCGGTCCGCGAAATCCGCACGGAGTCGACGCCGCGCGGCGACGGGATGCCGGAGCTGGTGGTGCGCGGGGTGGTCGTCGCCCGCACGCGCGTCCGGCTGTTCGGCTACCAGCGCCACGACCAGCGCGGGCCGGGGCCGTTGGTGGCGCTGATCCGGTGGCTGCACCGGCACACCCGGTACGTCGAGTGGGCGGACGTCGACCTGTCCGGGCCGGAGGTCCGGGTGCGCCGGCCGTTCGCCGAGCTGGCGCCGATCGTCCGGCCCTGAGCCGCGGCTGGTGGCACAGTGACGCACCCGGACGCCGGACCCGCGTTCCCGGGCGCGCGGCAGCGCCGGCCCGGTCCGGACCGGTGTGCGCCGCGGCGGCTCAGTTCGGGATCTCGGTGGCCCGTTCCCAGCCGGAGGGCAGCTGGCACACGTTGAGCGCGTGGTCGAGGCCGCTGCCGGCCAGTGCCCGGCGCACGACGCGGTTGTTGCCGGTGACGATCCGCAGGGTGGTGCTCTCGCGGACCGTCCTGGCGTGGATGCCGGCGAGGACGGAGAGCCCGGCCGAGTCCAGGAAGTCGACCTCGGACAGGTCGAGCACGAGGACGGGGAACCGGCGGTGGGCCCAGGTGCTGAGGACCGAGCCGAGCTCGGCGGCACTGTCCTCGTCGAGCGCGCCGCGGATCCGGACCATGACCGCGCCGAAGTACGGCCGGATCACCTTGATGTCGAACGGACTTCGTTCCGCACGGGGAGGCGGCGGCGCCATCGGGATCGCCGTCGCGGGGGGCTGCACGACCAACATCTTGAATACGCCTTCAGTCGCGATGGCGTGCCGAGCGGTGTCCACTGCCCGCTCGAACGCCGGCAAGTCGGGGGAGGGCGGCTGCTCCTGAACCGCACCCTCGCAGCCTAGCCCTTGATCCAAACGGCGCAACCCCGCCAACGGCCGAACCGGCGGCCTCTCCTCGTGCGCCGAAAGCCGTCTTCCCCGCGTCCGCACCGAAAACCGGGTGCCGGAGCCCGCGCGCTTGACAGCCCGTGCGGGTGACGTCCAGACTCGGTATCGTCTCAGGTTTCCTGATATACTCTCGGAGGTGCCCGGCGTGACCCGATCGCCGCTCGGCCCGGCCGACTTCGGCCTCGGCAGCTGGCCCGCGCGCCGGGCCCGGATCTCCCCCGGCCGCACCGCGCTGCACCAGGACGGCCGCACGCTCACCTACGCCGCCCTCGCCGGCCGCGTCGAACGGCTGGCCGGCGCGCTGACCCGGCTCGTCGTGCGCGCGGGCGACCGCGTCGCCTACCTCGGCGTCAACGACATCACGGTGTTCGAGACGCTCTTCGCCACGGCGAGGTGCGGCGCGGTCTTCGTCCCGCTCAACTACCGGCTCTCCGGCGCCGAGATCCGCTACATGCTCGACGACAGCGGCGCCTCGGTGCTCGTGCACAGCCCGGACACCGCCGATCTCGTCGAAACCGCCGGCAGGCTCCCGGACGGTGTCGTCATCACGACGGGCGAACACGGCGGCTTCGAAGCCGAGATCGCCGCGGCAGGGCCGCCACCGGAGACCGGCGTCCGGCTCGAGGACCCGTGCCTGCTGCTCTACACCTCCGGCACCACCGGGCGGCCGAAAGCGGCGGTCCTCACCCACGCGAACCTCACCTGGAACACCGTCAACCAGCTCGCCCACCTCGACGTGCTGGGCACCGACAAGGCGCTGTGCATCGCACCGCTGTTCCACTGCGTCGGGCTGGGCCAGATCACGCTGCCGACGCTGTTCAAGGGCGGCAGCGTGGAACCGGTGGCCCGGTTCGACCCGGGCACGATCCTGCGCCGGATCGGCGAGGCCGGGATCACGAGCTTCTCCGCGGTGCCGACGATGCTGGACATGCTGTGCCGCCACGAGTCCTGGGACCGCACGGACCTCAGCTCGCTGACCTGCGTGCTCTACGGCGGCTCGCCGGTGGCCGAGCGCGTCGCCCGCGCGTGGCTGGACCGTGGCGTGAAACTTCTTCAGGGTTACGGGATGACCGAAGCCGCTCCGGGCGTCTCGATGGCCACCCACGAGGGCACGCTCGACCATCCGGTCGCCGCGGGCGTCCCGCACTTCTTCACCGACGTCGCCGCGCTCGGTCCGGGCCTCACGCCCGCACCGCTCGGCGAGACGCCGGCGGAGCTGCTGGTGCGGGGCCCGCACGTCTTCGGCGGCTACTGGAACCGGCCCGAGGAGTCGAAGGCGAGCTTCGTCGACGGGTGGTTCCGCACCGGCGACGTCGTCAAGGTCGACGACGACGGCTGGGCCCACGTGGTGGACCGCGTCAAGGACATGATCATCTCCGGCGGTGAGAACGTGTACCCGGCCGAGATCGAGGCGGTCGCGGTCCGGCTCGACGACGTCGAAGCCTGCGCCGTGGTCGGCGTGCCGGACGAGCGCTGGGGCGAGGCCGGCGCCGCCTTCGTGGTCCGCCGTCCCGGCGCACGGCTCGACGAAGCCGCCTTCCGCGCCCACCTCGAACAGCACCTCGCCCGGTACAAGATCCCCAAGCACGTGCAGTTCCTCGAAACCCTGCCGGTGAACGCCACCGGCAAGATCCGCCGCGTCGAGCTGCGCGCACGAGCCGCCGAAACCTTCACGAACGGACCCGCATGACCACCCCTCTCCTGCCCCCTTCGCTGCGCCTGGAGCTGCTCGGCGACGTCGCCGTGCTGCGCCTGGCGCGTCCGGAGAAGCGCAACGCCCTCGACGACGCGACCGTGCTCGGTCTCGAAGCCTTCTTCGGCGCCCCGCCGCAGGGCGTCAAGGCCGTGGTGCTCGACGCCGTGGGCGAGCACTTCTCCGCCGGGCTCGACCTGTCGGAGCTGACCGAGCGGGACGCGTTCGAGGGCCTGGAGCACTCGATGATGTGGCACCGCGCGTTCGAGCGGCTCGAACGCGGCCGCGTCCCGGTGGTCGCCGTGCTCAAGGGCGCGGTCGTCGGCGGCGGCCTCGAGCTGGCCGCGGCGGCGCACATCCGCGTCGCCGAGCCTTCGGCGTTCTACGCGCTGCCGGAGGGCCAGCGCGGCCTGTTCGTCGGCGGCGGCGCGTCGGTGCGGGTGCCAAAGCTGATCGGCGCGTCCCGGATGACCGACATGATGCTCACCGGCCGCGTCCTCGACGCCGACGAGGGCCACGCCGCGGGGTTGTCGCACTACCGCGCCGACGACGGCTTCGAGCACGCGCTCGGCCTGGCCCGCAAGATCGCCGCGAACTCCGCGATCACGAACTTCGCCGTCCTGCAGGCGCTGCCGCGCATCGCCGAGGCGAACCCGGCCGAGGGCTACTTCATGGAGGCGCTGATGGCCGCGATCGCGGGCGGCAGCGCCGAAGCCAAGGAACGGATGCGGGCGTTCCTGGACAAGCGCGCCGGGAAGGTGGGCCGATGATCCTGCGCCCGGTCGCGCCGGACGTCCGCGAGACCACCGAGATCGGCCGGTACCTGACGTGGCTGGCCGCCCGCGGCCACGCGTTCGAGGACTACACGGCCCTGCACCGCTGGTCGGTGACCGACCTCGACGGCTTCTGGTCGTCGGTCAAGGACTTCTTCGGCGTCCGCTTCCGCTCCCCCGCCCGCGCGGTCGTGCCCGACCCGCGGATGCCCGGTACCGAATGGTTCCCGGGCGCGACCCTCAACTACGCCGAGCACGCCCTCGGCCACCGGCCCGACGGCGAAGTCGCGGTCATCGGCTACTCCCAGACCCGCGAGCGCGCCGAGCTGACCTGGGGGCAGCTGCGCGACCAGGTCGCCAGGGCCCGCGCCGGCCTGGCGCGGCTGGGCGTCGGCCGCGGCGACCGCGTCGTGGCCTACCTGCCGAACATCCCCGAAGCCGTGGTCGCGTACCTGGCGGTGGCCAGTCTCGGCGCGGTCTGGGCCTCCTGTGCCCCCGAATTCGGCGCCCGCTCGGTCGTCGACCGCTTCGGTCAGATCGAGCCGCGGGTGCTGCTGACGGTGGCCGGCTACCGCTACGGCGCCAAGGACGTCGACCGCCGCGCCGAGGTCGCCGGAATCCGGGCCGGCCTGCCCACCGTCGAGCACGTCGTGCACGTCCCGTACGGCGACGGCGAACTCCCGGACACCGTCGGATGGGGCGAGCTGCTCACCGAAAGCAGCGACATCCGGGCCTTCGGCCCGGGCCAGGGGCTTCGCCACCCGGACGTCTCGGAGGCGGGCGGCCCCGGATTCGAGCCGGTCGGCTTCGCGCACCCGCTGTGCGTGCTCTTCTCCTCCGGCACCACCGGCAAGCCCAAGGCGATCGTGCACGGCCACGGCGGGATCCTGCTGGAGCACCTCAAGAACCACGGCCTGAGCTGGGACCTGCGCCCCGGCGACCGGATCCTGTGGTTCTCCACCACCGCGTGGATGATGTGGAACGCGCTCGTGTCGGGGCTGCTCACCGGCGCGTCGATCGTGCTCGTCGACGGCAACCCGCTGCACCCGGACCTGGCGTGGCAGTGGCGGCTGGCCGCCGAGACCCGCGCGACGCTGATGGGCGCGAGCCCGGGCTTCCTGATGGCGTGCCGGAAGGCGGGCCTCGACCCGGCCGCCGAGTTCGACCTGTCGGCGATCCGGCAGATCGGCGCGGCGGGCAGCCCGCTGCCCGCCGAGGGCTACCACTGGGTGCGGGACGTCTTCGGCCCGGACGTCCTGCTCAACGTCGGCAGCGGCGGCACGGACGTCTGCAGCGGGATCGTCCAGGGCAGCCCGCTGCAGCCCGTGGTGGCCGGCGAAATCGCCGGGCCGTGCCTCGGGGTCGACGCGAAGGCGTTCGACGAGCGGGGCCGGGAGGTCGTCGGCGAGCTGGGCGAGCTGGTCATCACCGCGCCGATGCCGTCCATGCCGGTCGGCTTCTGGGGCGACGACACGGGCGCGCGCTACCGCGAGACGTACTTCTCGACCTACCCCGGTGTCTGGCGGCACGGCGACTGGATCCGGTTCACCCCCGAAGGCAGCTGTGTCATCGCCGGCCGTTCCGACGCCACCCTCAACCGCGGCGGCGTCCGGCTCGGTACCGCCGAGTTCTACGCCGTGGTCGAAGAGCTCCCGGAGGTCGACGACTCGCTCGTCGTGCACCTCGAAGACCCCGCGGGCGGGAACGGCGAGCTGCGGCTGTACGTCGTGCTGCACCCGGGAGCCGAACTCGGCGAGCCGCTGCGCCACAAGATCGCCGCGGCGCTGCGCGGAGCGCTCTCGCCGCGGCACGTGCCGGACGCGATCACCGCCGTCCCGGCGATCCCGCGCAACCGCACGGGGAAGAAACTGGAGCTGCCGGTGAAGAAGCTGCTGCGTGGCGCGCGGCTCGAGGACGTCGTCGGGCCCGACGTACTGGCCGACCCGGCGTCCCTCGACGCCTTCCTCGGGGAGCGCGCATGACGACCGTCGCGATCGTCGGCACCGGCGTGATCGGGGCCGGCTGGGCCGCGCACTTCCTCGGCCGCGGGTTCGACGTCGTCGCGACCGACCCGGCGCCCGGCGCCGAGGACCGCCTCCGCGCCGACGTCACCGCGCACTGGCCGACCGTGACGCGGCTCGGCCTCGCCGAAGGCGCGTCGCCGGACCGGCTGCGGTTCGTCGCCGACGCCGGCGAAGCGGCGTCCGTCGCGGACTTCGTGCAGGAGAACGGCCCTGAGCGCGAAGACGTCAAGCACGCGCTGTTCGGCGTGCTCGACGAAGCGGCGCGGCCCGGCGTGATCCTCGCCAGCAGCTCGTCCGGGCTGCTGCCGAGCGTCATCGCCCGTGGCTGCCCGCACCACCCGGAGCGGCTGGTGATCGGTCACCCGTTCAACCCGCCGCACGTCATCCCGCTCGTCGAGGTCGTCCCCGGCCGGGACACCGCGCCCGAGGTCGTCGACCGCGCGATGGCGTTCTACACCGCGGCGGGCAAGCGGCCGATCCGGCTGGCCCGTGAGGTGCCCGGCCACGTCGCGAACCGGCTGCAGGCCGCGCTGTGGCAGGAGGCGTACTCACTCGTGGAACGGGGCATCGCGACGGTGGCCGACATCGACGCCGCCATCGCGCACGGGCCCGGCCTGCGCTGGGCCGTGCTCGGCCCGTTCCTCAACCAGCACCTCTCCGGCGGCCCGGGCGGGCTGGCGCACGTCCTGGCCCACCTCGGGCCGCCCACCGAACAGTGGTGGCGCGACCTCGGCCGCGTCCACCTGACCCCGGAGCTGGCCGCCACGCTCGTCGCCGGTGTCGACGCCGAGCTGGCCGGCACCGATCAGCAGGCCCTCGTCGCCGCCCGCGACGCCGTCCTCGACCGGCTGCTGGCCGCCAAGGCCGCGCAACCCGACCTGCCCTGAACCCCAGGAGTACCCGTGGATGTTTCCTCGCTGACCGCCATCGACGTGCACACCCACGTCGAGCAGGACGGGCACGGCTGTTTCGCCCTCGACCAGGAGCTGCTCGACGCCTCGGCCAAGTACTTCCGCGCCGGCCAGGACCGCACCCCGACGGTGACCGCCATCGCCGAGCACTACCGGGCGCGCAACATGGCCGCCGTCGTCTTCACCGTCGAGGCGCCGGCCGCGACCGGGCACCCCGCGCTCTCGAGCGAAGAAATCGCCGACGCCGCCGCCGAGCACGCGGACGTGCTCATCCCGTTCGGGTCGGTCGACCCGCACGCCGGCAAGGCCGCCGTGCTGCGCGCGCGGCGGCTCGTCGCCGAGCACGGGGTCCGCGGCTTCAAGTTCCACCCGAGCCTGCAGGCGTTCGAGCCGAACGACGTCCGCTTCTACCCGCTGTACGAGGCGATCCAGGAGCTGGGCGTGCCGGCGCTGTTCCACACCGGCCAGACCGGGATCGGCGCGGGGCTGCCGGGCGGGCACGGCATCAAGCTGCGCTACTCGAACCCGATGCTGCTCGACGACGTCGCCGCCGACTTCCCGGGCCTGACGATCATCCTCGCGCACCCGTCGGTGCCGTGGCAGGACGAAGCGATCTCGGTCGCGACGCACAAGGCGAACGTGTACATCGACCTGTCCGGCTGGTCGCCGAAGTACTTCCCGCCGCAGCTGGTCCGCGCGGCGAACTCGCTGCTCAAGCGCAAGGTGCTGTTCGGCTCCGACTTCCCCGTGCTCACCCCCGACCGCTGGCTCGCCGACTTCGCCGCCCTCGACATCAAAGACGACGTGCGGCCGCTGATCCTCAAGGAAAACGCCATCCGGGTACTCGGGCTCGGCTGAACGTTTGTCCGCTCCGTCCCCGGGCATCCGCTTGGCCGATGCTCGGGAACGGGAGGCGGTCGTCGTGGCCGAGGGTGACGTGCACACCTACTTCGAGGACGGGCTGTGGAAGAACCGTGTCGAGGGCGGGAGCCGGGCTTCCAACACCTCGCCGCGGCGCACCGACGCCGTGCTGGCGGGCCGGCTGATCGCGAAGAAGCGGCACGTCGGGCACGTGGTGCACACGCCGGAGGGCGACATCGAGACCGAGCGCGACTACCGGCCGCGGCTCAAGCGTCCACAGTAGACGCCCCGGCGGGTCTCAGCGCCGCCGCAGCACCGCCCACACGGTCTTGCCGCCGGAGCGGCAGGGGCTGCTGCCCCACGTCTTGGCCACCTTGGCGACCATCCGCAGGCCCAGTCCCGCCTCGACGACGTCGAGCCCTTCCCGCAGCACGGCGGGACGCGGGCTGTCGTCGGCCACCTCGACGGCCAGCGCCCGGCGACGCAGCTCCAGCCGCAGCCGGGGCACGGAATCGGTGTGCCGCAAGGCGTTCTCCACGAATTCGGTGGCGACCAGCTCGGCGTCCTCGGCCAGCTCGGGCACGCACCACCCGGCGCAGGTCTCCCGGACGAACTCCCGGGCGCACGCCGAGGTGCGCGACGAGCGGCCCAGTATCCGCACGGCCCGCCGCCGGGCCGGCTGGCGCAGCGCGGCCCGGGCCGCGTTCGCGTCGGCGTAGACGGGCACCCGGCGGTCCACCGCGCTCGCGGCCAGCACCGCGCGCTGCTCGGGACGGCTCGTGACGAGGGCGAAGGGGACGGCCGGCCAGTCCCCGATCAGCAGCGCGACGAGCGGGAACACCTTGACCAGCGCGCGGTCCCGCAGCGCGAGGCGCTCGATGTCGACGAGGACGCCGTGCTGCGCTTCCGTCGCGAACTGGAGCAGCCCGTCGCGGAGTTTCGGATACGTCGTCCGGTCGAGCACGCCGACCACCGAAGCCGTCTCCGGTTCCCCGTGCCGGGGAACGAGCCACACCGAATTGTGCCGGGCGAGCACGCCGACCACCTCCTGCCGCGATCCGAAGATCGGATATCCGGAAGCGAAGTTCTCAAACGACGGGTTTCCCGGTTGACGCCGGCCGCGCGGGGAACCCCGGCGTACCGGAAAGGAGACGATCTTGTTCCGTCACACGAAGCTGCTGCAGTTCGAAGCCAAGCCGGAGAAGCCGGACCCCGTCTACGCGCACAAGCTCCAGGAACTCATCGGGGGCGCCTTCGGCGAGATGACGGTGACGATGCAGTACCTGTTCCAGGGCTGGAACTGCCGCATCGAAGGCAAGTACAAGGACCTCATCATGGACACCGCGACCGAGGAGATCGGGCACGTCGAAATGCTCGCCACCATGGTCGCCCGCCTCCTCGAAGGCGCACCGGCCACGGCCACGGCGGAAGCGGTGAAGGACCCGGTGATGGCGGCGGTGCTCGGCGGGATGGACCCGCAGCAGGCGATCGTCGGCGGCGGCGGGGCGCTGCCCGCGGACAGCAACGGCACCCCGTGGAACGGCAAGTACATCGTCGCCTCCGGCAACCTGCTCGCCGACTTCCGCGCCAACGCCGCCGCCGAGGCGCAAGGCCGCCTGCAGACCGCCCGGCTCTACAACATGACCGACGACCCGGGTGTCAAGGCGATGCTCAAGTTCAACCTCGCCCGCGACACCGTGCACCAGCGGCAGTGGCTCGCCGCGATCGAAGAACTCGAGGCCGACGGGCTCGAAGGGCCGATCGCGCCGAGCGCGTTGTTCGACGAAGAAGACCAGACGCACAACCGGACGATCTGGCACCTCTCCGACGGCCCGGACGGCGCCGAGGGCACCGCGTGGACCACCGGGCTCGAGTACCTCACGGACCCCGAACCGCTCGGCGGGCCGGCGACCGCGCCGGAACCCGACCCGGCGCTGTACGGGACGGCCGCCGATCGCGAAGCGCCCGGGCTCGAACCGGCGGACGGCGACGTCGAGACGTTCTACGACGGCGCGGTGTGGAAGAACAAGGTCGTCGGCAACGCGCGGGCGTCGGGCAGCGCCGAGACGAAGTCCGCGGCGGTCGCGGCGGGCCGCAAGCTGGCGATCAAGCGCGGCACGGCGCACTACATCCACACGAAGGACGGCCGCGTCGGCGAGCGGCGGAGCTACCCGCGCGCCCGCTCGTGACGCGTTCAGCCGGGCGGCATGCCGCCGTGGTCGGCGTCTTCTTCGTCGGTCGCGGCGGGCCGCGGCTCCTGGTCGCGGAACGTCGGCTCGGTGTGCTCGCCGCCGACGTCGGCGTCCTGCTCCATGCTCTCCGCGGTCACCGGGTCGATTTCGGGAGTGCTCATGGCGGTCCTCCGATCGGGCGAAACCGCGGCATACCCGCGGGCTGCCGGGTCAAACGCGGTCACGGCCGCCCGGCGCGGCTGCCCTCGTAAGCTCGCTCCCGCACCGCCGCGAGCCACTCCGGGGCCATGGTCAATCCCTCGGGCAGGTGCACCATCGGGTCGAACGCCGGCGCCGGACCACCCGCTTCCTCCAGCATGAGCACCGCGGTGTCACACCAGCGGCCGTCTTCCCGGCCGGTCCGCAGGACGAACCGCAGCGCACCCGCCTCCCGCACCGCCCGCAGCGACGCTTCGATCCGCGGCGACGTCTCCTCGGCCCACGCGCCCAGCCAGATCAGCCGGTCGGCACGCCGGTAAGGCACGAGGCTGGTGTACGCGCCGCGCGTCCAGGAGGTGGCCGGGCGGGGCAGCATCCGGCCGATGTGCCCGCTGCCCGCCGTGGTCAGGGTGATGTCCCAGGGGCCGCCGTCCCCGGCCCGGATGTCTTTCGGGGGTGGCGGAGCCCCCGGCCCGGGGCGAAGCCCCGGTTGTTCCCGATGCCTTTCGGGGGTCCGGGTGGCGGAGCCCCCGGCCCCGGGGTGGAGCCCCGGTTGCGGCAGCAGGCGGATCGCCAGGCCCAGCGCGTCCGGCAGCCGTCCCGGGGTGCCCGCGCCCTTGGACAGCCGCGCGACGACCGGCACCGGCCCCGGTGGCCACGGCAGGTCGTCGTCGAGCGGGCTCAGCTCGCCGCGCAGCACCAGCCCGGCGGGGTGGAACGCCCGGGCGTGCCGCAGCGCGGCGAGCCCGCGGAAGCCCGCCGCGACCAGGCCGGTCAACGGTCTTCGGTCGCTTCGCGCTCGGCCTCGTCGCGCTGGGCGTCCGGCTCCAGCCCGTCGGTGCCGCTGAGCTCGCGGTCCAGCTCGGTGGCGGCTTCGCGGTCGTCCGGCGTGGTCATGATTGCTTCCTCCCGATCCGGGGAACTCCGTTCTGTCCCCGGCGATACCCGCGCCGGGCACCGGGAAACGTGAGGAGACCACCATCGCCACCGCGGTCCTGTTCGACGTCGACGGCACGCTCGTCGACTCCAACTACCTCCACGTCCACGCCTGGCGGCGGGCGTTCCACGAGCTCGGCCGGAACGTCGACTCCTGGCGCGTGCACCGGGCCATCGGCAAGGGCTCGGGCAAGCTGCTGGCCACCCTGCTGGGCGACGAAGACGCCGGCCGCGTCGGCGACGAGGCGAAGGAGCTGCACAGCCGCTACTACCTCGAGACGGCGGAGCTGCTGCGGCCGTTCGACCAGGCGCCGCAGCTGGTGCGGGCGCTCGACGCGAAGGGCGTGCGGGTGGTCCTGGCGACGTCGGCGGGTCCGGACGAGCTGGACGTGCTGCGGCGCGTGCTCGGTGTGGACGACGTGATCAAGGAGATCGTCGCCGGTGCCGACGTCGAGGCGACGAAGCCGGATCCGGAGCCGGTGCAGGTCGCGCTGGAGAAGGCGGGCACGACCCCGGAGAACACGTTCTTCGTGGGCGACGCGGTCTGGGACGTCAAGGCCGCGACGAAGGCCGGCGTGCGCACGATCGCGGTGCTGTCGGGCGGGGTCGGCGAGGCGGAGCTGAAGGACGCGGGCGCGATCGCCGTGTACGAGGACGTCGCGGCCCTGCTCGCCGACCTGGAGGGCAGCCCGCTCAGCGAGCTGTTCGGCGGATGAGCGACAAGGCCGCCGAGTTGGCGGCGAAGGCGGAGCAGATCGCCGGGCAGGCCACCGGCAAGGAGGACTGGGTGGCTGAGGGCAAGGCGGGCCGGCGCGAGCCGGACGAGGTCAGCCGGCCTTCCGGGCCACCAGCCGCTCCACCAGACCGAGCTTGAACCGCTCCCGCCGTTCCACCGTCAGCCCGAGCGCCTCCACCAGCTCGAGCGGACGCCGCCGGAAGTGCTCGCCGGCCAGCGGGACGCTGGCCAGCTCCACCAGCCACTGCGCGGCCCGCACGAGCCGCGACGACCCGGCGACGTGGTCGACGAGGACGAGCCGCCCGCCGGGGCGCAGAACCCGCGCCATCTCGGCCACCGCCGCCGCGGGGTCCGGGATCGCGCAGAGGCCGAACGTGCAGACCACCGTGTCGAACGACGCGTCCGGGAACGGCAGTTCGTGCGCGCTGCCCTGCTGCAGCGTCACGTCGCGGCCGAGCTGCCGGGCCCGTTCGCGCGCGACGCCGAGCATGCCGGAGCTGAGGTCGAGCCCGGTGAGCGTCACGCCGGCGGGGTACCAGGGCAGGTTGAGCCCGGTCCCGACGGCGACCTCCAGCACGGCACCGGACGCCTGCCCGCACGCCCACTGCCGCGAGTCGCCGAAGAGGCGGCGGTCCCAGAAGCCCATCTCCGCGTCGTAGGTCGCCGACTTGCGGTCCCAGTACCGGGTCCACCGCTGCGCCTTCGTCATCGGCCCAGCCAACCACGAACCGGCCCGGGAGAACGGGCTCCCGGGCCGGTCACCGGCTCATTCGGTGCCGTCGGCCGCCGCGGCGATGACCTCGGCCACCACGTCCGGCCGCGACACGGCGACGGCGTGCGAAGCGTCCACGCGCCGGACCGTCGAGGACGCCCGCTCGGCCATGAACTCCTGCGCCGCGGCGGGGATGGCGTTGTCCTGGTTGGCGACGAGGGTCCACGACGGCAGCTTCGTCCAGGCGGGCGTGCCTTCGAACGGCGCCGCCAGCGCCTGCTGCGCGACCGGCCGCTGGGTGACGGCCATGACCGCGGCGGTGGCCGGCGGGACGTCGGCCGCGAAGACCTCGGCGAAGTTTTCCGGCTTGATCGACAGCTCCGCCTCGCCGTCGTGGACCAGGACGTTCGTGGTCTCCGGGCCGAGCTTCGCGCCCGGGTGGCGGCCGGACAGCTCGAACACGCTCTCCCCCGCCTCCGGCTGGAAGGCGGCGATGTAGACGAGTGCGCGGACGTTCGGCGTCTCGGTCGCGGCGCGGGTGATGAGCGCGCCGCCGTAGGAGTGGCCCGCCAGCACGACCGGGCCGGACACGGAGTTGACGACGGAAGCGACGTAGGCCGCGTCGGACTCGACGCCACGCAGCGGATTCGCCACCGCGACGACCGGGAAGCCCTGCTCCTGCAGCTTCGTGACGACGCCGGTCCAGCTCGACGAGTCGGCGAACGCGCCGTGGACCAGGACGATGGTGGGCTTGCTCATGGCTGGCTCCTTCAGAGAGAACGATCAGTCTTTCTGCCTCGTACTGTGGCGGTTCCGGGTCGCCGTGGCAATGTGACGAAGCCCGTCTGGCAGAACGATCAGTCTTTCTCTATGCTGGGCAGATGAAGTCTGCCGAGATGCACCCGAAGGACCGGTTGCTGGAGACCGCGTCCCGGCTGTTCTACGCGGAGGGCATCCACGCGGTCGGGGTCGAGCGCCTGGTGTCGGAGGCGGCCGTGACCAGGGCGACGTTCTACCGGCACTACCCCACGAAGGACGATTTGGTGGCGGCGTACCTGGCGGAGACGAGCCGCCGCATCCGCGTGGCGGTGGACGCGGCCCGCGCGGGCAAGCCACCGCGCGAGGCACTGGCGGCGGCGCTGGCGGTGGTGGGCGACGCGACGTGCGGCGAAGACTTCCGCGGCTGCCAGTTCCTCAACGCGGCCGCGGAGTACCCGGACCCGGACCACGGGGTCCGCCGGGTGATCGACGACCACCGCCGGTGGTTTTTCGAGGTGCTCAGAGCCGAGGCGGCGGCAGCGGGCCACGAGGACCCGGAGTACGTGGCAAGGGTCCTGGTCCTCCTCCGCGACGGCGCCCTCCACGGCGGCGAACTCGACGACGCGGAGACGGTCCGCACCACGCTGCGGCGCGCGGTGGAGGACTTCTTCCCCGCTTGACGGGCCGACCGGCCCGTCAAGCGGGGACCCAAGCCCCGATCCGGCGGCGAATCGACCGGCGCCGCCACATGGCTCGGCCCGCCGCGGGCCCCCGAGCGCCGGATCCGCCGCCACCTGCCCATCGCACTCCGCGGCGGCCGCGTGCCGAACTCGCGGCCCACCGTCTCGAAGCGACCGAGCTCACCCCCGCCGTTCCCCGCCCGAACCGCCGCCACCTGCCGTGCTGGAATGGGGCGTGCCGTCCGATGCCCGCGAAGAACCGCTCCCCCGCGTCGTCCGGCCGCGCTCTCTGCTCTTCGCCCTGCCCGCCGCCGGGCGGCGGTGGAGTGCCGGGCTCCGGGCCGCCGTCGCCGTCGCCCTTCCCGGGACCCTCGTCCTCCTCTCCGGCCACGCCGGCGCCGCCCTCTTCGTCACCTTCGGCTCCTTCGCCGTCCTCTACGGCGAAGGCCGCCCCTACCGGGTTCGCGCCCGGGTCGTCCTGACCGCCGGTGCCGCCCTCCTGCTCTCCGCCGGGCTCGGGACGGCCGTCGGCACCCTCGGGGCCGGCAAGCCGGCCGTCGTCCTCGTGGTCACCGTCGTCGCGGTCCTCGCCGTCTACACCGTCGACGCGCTGCGGCTCGGGCCGCCCGGCGCGCTGTTCTTCGCCCTCGCCTGCGGCGGTGCCCTGGTCGCCACCGAGGCCGGCGCCGATCCGCTGTCCCTGCTCGCCTGCACCGCGCTCGGCGCCGTCTCGTCGGCCGTCGTGTCGATGGCCGGCGTCGTCGCCGACCGGGACAAGCCCGAGCGCGTCGCCGTCCAGCGGGCGGTCCGCGCGGTCGACACCTTCCTCGGCCACGCCGGAACGGAGACCCGGCACGCGGCCAGCTCGGCACTCTCCGCGGCCTGGAACGCGGTCCACGACGCCGGCCGGAAACCGGGCTCGGAACCGGCGACCACGCTCATCGCCGCCCACCGGCGCTTCGTGGCCGCGGCCGGCGACGCGTCCCCGGGTGACGCCTTGCCCCTCCCCCGCCCCGGCGTCGGCTACCGGCTGCGACGGTCGGCGTCCCTCCGCTCGCACGCGATGGTGACCGCGCTGCGCGTGGGTGTCACGTGCGTGGCCGCCGGGTCGCTGAGCGCGTCGCTCGGGCTGACGCGTCCACATTGGGCGGTCCTCAGCGCGCTCGTGGTCCTGCAGCAGGGCACCGACCGGGTCCGCGCCAACGTCCGCGGGCTGCAACGGTTCGCCGGGACCGCCGTCGGGCTGGGGCTGTTCGCGGCGCTGTCCGCGTTTTCGCCGGCGGGCTTTGCGCTCGTCGCCGCGGTGGCCGCGCTGCAGTTCTGCATCGAGCTGTTCGTCCCGCGCAACTACGCCGTGGCCGTCGTGTTCATCACGCCGGTGGCGCTGCTCGCCGGCGGCGCCGCGGCGACCGGCGCGATCGGCCCGGTGATCCGCGACCGGCTCGCCGAGACGGCGGTCGGTGTCGCGCTCGCGTTCCTGTCGCTGTACCTGCTCGCGCCGCACGCCCACCGCCGGACGTTCCACTGGACCGAAGCCCGCGTCCGCGCCGCCGCCCGGCAGGTGCTCGTGAGTGCCCCGGCGATGGCCCCGCGCCGCGACCTGCAGTTCGAGCTCGAAGGCACGACCCGCGCGGCGGTCGACTCGGCGCACAACGACCTCGCCTGGACGCGGCGGCACTGGCCGGCCCACGCGGAGCTCGTCCACCTCGGCTACGACCTGCTCGCCGCCTGCTGGGCGACCGCGCCCGGTGACCGGCTCGCCGGCGCGCAGCGGTGGGAACAGGCGTTCCGCGCGCTTTCACCTGCGGAAACCCAGCAGAACTAGGCCGAACGGGTTACCTTCGAGAGGCACGGTAGGTGACGGAGGTCCGGCATGGCTGCTCACGACGCGTCCGGCGTCCCGGCGTGGGTGGAGCCGATGCTGGCCAAGGCCGACGGCGGACGGCTGCGCAGCGGCCCCGAGTGGGCGTACGAGTACAAACTGGACGGCTACCGCGCGGCCATGCGGATCGCCCCGGACGGCACCACCGTGCTCACCAGCCGCAACAACATCGACTTCACCGCCGAGTTCGCCGAGCTCGCCGGGGTGCTCGCGCCCGCGCTGGACGGCCGGGCCGCCTACCTCGACGGCGAGATCGTCACCTACGGCGAGGACGGCCGGATCGACTTCGAGCTCATGCAGGAACGCCGGGGCCGCTGGGTCCGGCACCAGAGCGGGCCGAAAGGGCGGAAGTTCACCGACGTCCCGGTCCGGTTCCTCGCCTTCGACCTGCTCCGGCTCGGCGACCGCAGCCTCCTGAGCACGCCGTACGACGAACGCCGCCGGCTGCTGACGGGCCTGCCGATGCCCGATCCGTACCGCGTCTCGGTGGTCCGCGCGGTCACGTTCGAAGAGCTCGCCGCCGACCGCCGCACGCCCGCAGACTTCCTCGCGCACGCCGCGTCGGCCGGCTACGAGGGTGTCGTCGCGAAGCTGCGCAGCTCGGCGTACGTGCCGGGACAGCGGCCGGACTCGTGGCTCAAGCACCCGCTGATCCGCACCCAGGAGGTCCTCGTCTGCGGCTGGCGGCCGGGCCAGCGCAGCTTCACCGGCACGCTCGGCGGCCTCCTGCTCGGCGCCCACGACCCGGACACCGGCGACCTCGTCTACATCGGCGACGTCGGCACGGGCTTCAGCCAGGCCGCCCGCGCCGACCTGATGGCCCAGCTCGAGCCGCTCGCCCGACGCACCCACCCGTTCGTGAAGACGCCGCCGCGTGAGGACACGGTCCGTGCCCGGTGGGTCGAGCCGCGTCTGGTCGGCGAGATCGTGTACCGGCAGTTCACCCGCGCGGGCCGCGTCCGCCACACGGCCTGGCGCGGCCTGCGCGCGGACAAGAAACCGGCGGACGTCGTGGCGCCACGCGCGGCACCACCGGAGCCGCCCGCACCGCCTCGCCCGGAGCCGTCCGGCGGCCGGATCACCGTGCAGGCCGGCGACCGGCGGCTCACGCTGTCCAATCTGGACAAGGTGCTCTATCCGGCGGACGGGTTCACGAAGGGCGAGGTGATCAACTACTACTCGCGGGTCGCGCCGGTCCTGCTGCCGCATCTGGCGGGCCGCCCGGTGACGTTCATCCGCTACCCCAACGGCGTCGGCGGCGAAAAGTGGTTCGAGAAGAACGTCCCGAACGGCGCCCCGCCGTGGCTGCGGACGGTCCGGCTGCCGAGCACCGGCTCCCGCGGCAGCGGCGACACGATCGACTACCCGCTCCTCGACGACCTGCCCGCTTTGGTGTGGGCGGCGAACATGGCGGCCCTGGAGCTGCACGTTCCACAGTGGACGGTCTCCGGCGCGACGCGGCAGCCCCCGGACCGCCTGGTGTTCGACCTGGACCCGGGCCCGGGCACGACGATCGTCGACTGCGCGCGCGTCGCCGAACGGCTGTACGACGTCCTGACTGCCGACGGCCTGACGCCGTACGCCAAGACATCGGGATCGAAGGGGATGCAGCTCTACTGTGGAATCGAAACGGACGACCCGGCGGCACCGTCGGCGTACGCGAAGCGGCTGGCGCAGCGACTGGCGCGGGAGACGCCCGCCTCGGTGACGGCGGTGATGGCGAAGGCGCAGCGTACGGGCCGGGTGTTCATCGACTGGAGCCAGAACAACCCGGCGAAGACGACGGTGGCCCCGTATTCGCTGCGCGGCCGCGACCACCCGACGGTGTCGACGCCCGTCACGTGGGAGGAGGTCCGCGCGTGCCGCCACGTGAACCACCTGACGTTCACGGCCGAGGAGGTCCTGGACCGCGTGGACGAGCACGGTGACCTCCTCGTGGGGCTGGCCGAGGAGCGCGCGCCGTTGCCCTAGTGTCGCTTGAGGACGCGCTTGGCCTTACCGGCGAGTCCTCGCAGCGCCGCGAGACGGCCTTGAGGTTTGGGTTCCTCTTCGCGGGAGGCCGATGTTTCCGGGGTTTCCGGGGTTTCCTCGGCCCGCTGGGCTCGGGGCGCGGGGATTTCCCCGGCGATGGAGCCGGAGGCCGGGTCCTCGGCAAGCGGTTCGGCACTCCGGACGGGCGCAGCGGCTTGGGTGGGCGCGGCGGCGGACCGGGTGGGCGCGGCGGCGGCCTGGGTCGGCGCGGCGGTAGGCCGGGCGGCGGTGCCCGCGGCGACGGGCGAGGGCGCCGGAGCCTGCCGTGGCTGGGGAGCGAACATCGGCTGGGTTTCGGGCTGTGACTGCGTTTCCGGCTGTGACTGGGTTTCGGGCCGCCGCTGGGTTTCGGGCTGTGAGGTTTCGGGCCGCGGCTGGGTTTCGGGCCGCGGCTGGGCTTGATGCTTGGGCTGGACTTCCGGTTGCGCCCGGTGCGCCGACTGCGGCGAGGTTTCCGGCTGGAGCTGGTGCCGAGACATGGCATCCGGCTCCGCCTGGCGCTCGTGTCGAGGCCGCATGCCCTGCTGAGCATCGGTCTCCGGCTGCGGCTCGGCCCCTGGCCGAAGCCGGGCGTCCGGCTGACCCTGTACCCCCGACCGAAGCCGGGCGTCCGGCTGAGCCTGAACCTCCGGCTGGCCCTGAACCTCGGGCTGCGTCTGGCTTTCCGATCCAACCTGAGCATCGTGCTGAGCCTGAGCCGCCGACCGAAGCCGCACATCCGGCCGCGTGTGAACCTCCGACTGGAACTGCCCTTCCGGCACCGACCGCACCCCAGGCTCCACCCGCGGCTCAGCCTCACCCCGCGGCCCGGACTCACCCCGCGACTCCCCCTCCCCCCGCGGCCCACCCTCCGGCCGCCCAGGTGTCCCCAGCATCCCCGGCGTGATCGCCGGTGTCATGAGCGGTGTGTGGGCCGCGTCGGCGTTGGGCCTGGCCGGCTCGCGCGCCACCGGGTACCGCTCCAGCGGATCCGTCTCCGCCGCTGTCCGGCTCCGCAGCAGGCCGCAGCATCCGAGCAGGCCGAGCAAGCCGACCAGACCCCAAAACACCGTCATGACCGTCCTCCCTTTCCGTGCTCCCCGTCGCGGGTAACCCGCGCCCGGCACGCCAACCGGAGCCTTACCCTTGTGGGTGACGTCAGCCCAGCCGCGGCGCGTCGTTCGGGAACGAGATCGGCAGCTCGTACAGCCCGCGCGCGGTGCGGCCGCCGCCGAGCCAGCCGTGGAAGTAGATGTGGCCGTCCACCACGTCCGCGCCGCCCGGGGCGTCCACCTTTCCGCCGAGCAGCTCCGTCGACAGGAACTGGGCGTCCGCCTTCACGTACGGGCCGGCCACCGTCGGCGCCGACGCGTAGCACGTGTGGTAACCCGAACTCTGGAACGTGTCCGCCGAGTAGAACAGCAGGTAGCGGTTCGCCGTCTTCACCACCGACGGCGCCTCGACGACCGACTTCTCCGCCGTGAGGTCCGCGCGGAGCAACTCCGTGCGCGCGCCCGCCGGCGTCCGGCCGTCGGCCTGCAGCTTCTGCAGCCAGATCGCCGCCGGCGGACCCGTCGCGGCGCCGTCGCTCTTGTAGAACAGGTAACGGGTTCCGTCCGCGTCGACGAACGTCTGCGGGTCGATGTCGCCGTGGTCCTCCGGGACGCAGATCAGCGGACGGTCGCCGACCGGCGTGTAGGGGCCTTCGGGCTTCGTGCCCGTCGCCGAGCCGATGCACATCTCCCCGCCCGCCGTCTGCGCCGCCGAAAAGTACAAGGCGAAGGTGCCGTCCGGCAGCTGCGTGACGTCCGGGGCCCAGAAACCGCCGTCCGGCTTGGCCCACGCGGGAACCGCGGCGAGGGCGTCGCCCGTGACGCGCCACGGTCCTTCCGGCGCGGCCGCGGTCGCGACCGGGATCCGCTGCGAGCCGGTACCGGTCGAAAACGCGAAGTAGCCGCCGGCGGTCTTCACGACGTCCGGATCGGGGAAGTCCTGGTTGATGAGCAGCCGCGGCTCGCTGGCGGCCGCCGCTTCCGGGCAGGCGGCGAAGGCGATCACGAGGGCGATGACGGGAGCGAGCACGAGTTTTTTGACGCTCATAGGCGATTCTGATGACACTTTCGCGTGGTCGGCAACGGGAGCCGGGCGTGGTCACCGGGAAGCGTGGACTTGCCCGCGCGCCCCGATCGGGTGGATTCGCCGCCGGGCCCGGCGGGTAGCCACCGGCGCATGCACGCAACGAATGGCCGCGGTGCGCACCGGGCGGGCCACGCCGTGGGGGAAGCCGAAGGCACGGCCCAGTGCCAGGAAAAACCGTTGGGAACACCGGGAAAGCCGCTCGACCGCCGGTCGCCGTTCTTCGCCGGGCTGACGGCCGCCGCCGGGGTCGTCGTCACGGTCGCGGTCGTCGAGGTCGTCCTCGCCGCGTCCGACGTGCTGCTGCTCATCGGGATCGCGTTCTTCATCGCGGTGGGCCTGGAACCGGTCACCGGGCGGCTCGCGCGCCGGATGCCGCGTGCCCTCGCCGCCGCCGTCGTCGTCACGGCCGGGCTGGCCGTGTTCGCCGCCGCGGTCGCCGGTGCCGCCGTCCCGCTCGGCGACCAGATCGGGCAGCTGCGGGACGGCGCGCCGCACTACCTGGCGCTGCTGCGCGACCCCGCCACTCTGCTGGGCCGGGCGAACCAGGCGTTCGACCTCGAGGCCACCGTCCGGGGCATCCACGTGGCCGACGTGGCCAAGTCGCTCGCCGGCGTGCTCGGTGACGCGGCCATCGTCGTCATCCTCAGCACCTACTTCGTCGCCGACTTCCCGCGGGTGCGCACGGCGCTGTACCGGCTGGCCCCGCGTTCGCGACGGCCGCGTGTGATCCTCATCGGCGACGCGGTCTTCCGGAAGGTGGGGGCCTACCTGGTCGGCAACGTCGTCGTGTCGCTGATCGCCGGGGTGCTGACGTTCGCCTGGCTCTCGGCCTTCGGCGTGCCGTACCCGCTCGTGCTCGCTCTGCTCGTCGCCGTGCTCGACCTCGTCCCGGTCGCCGGTTCGGTGGCGGCCGGGGTCGGCACCAGTCTGGTCGCGCTCACCGTCTCGGTGCCGGTGGGCCTGGCGACCGCCGGCTTCTTCGTCGCCTACCGCGTCGTCGAGGACTACCTGCTGCTGCCGAAGATCGTCGGCCGCGCGGTGCGGATCCCCGCGCTCGTCACCGTGGTCGCGGTGCTCCTCGGCTTCGAGCTGCTCGGCGTGGTCGGCGCGTTCGTGGCGGTGCCGGTCGCGGCGGCCGTGCTGCTGGTGGTCCGTGAAGTGGCGGTGCACCGGCTCGACCGGACGTGAAACCGCCGCGCGGGGGGCATCCGCGCGGCGGCTCCCGGTCACGGCCGGGTCAGTTGCCCTGCGCGGTCCCGCCGTCCGCGAGGGTCCCGGCGGCGCAGTTCTCGGGGGTCATGCCGTCGGCCTCGGACTCGCCCGGCGAGAGGACCGGCACGTCGACACCGTCGGCGACCTGGTGGATCGGCACCTGCACGCCGAGGACGTTGACCTCGTTGTCGCAGACCCCGCCGACCAGGTTCAGGTTGTGCACGGCGTCGAAGTTCGACACGTTGCCGAGCCCGACCTGGTCGGTGTTGTCGATCGGGTGACCGGCGACGGTGATGTCGGTCGCGGACGCGGAACCGCCGAACACCGCCATCCCGGCGGCGAGGGCGGTCGCGACGAAACCGAGCTGCTTGATCACGGAAAGAACTCCTTCAACAGACCCACCGGACCGTCCGGCGGGGGTTCGGGGAATGGAAGCGGGCCCGGCGCTTCGGTTCGCCGGGCCCGGGGAAGTCGGTTAAGGTGCGGTGCACGCCGGGTGGGACCGGCGCACTTCTCCAGTTCGTGGCCGGTCCCACCCGGGTCGGCGTCGATCGGCGTCGCGGCGTGCCCGGGACACGGAACCGGAGTGTGCAGCTCGCCCCGCGTTCCGGGCACGCGTCACGACGTCGACGCGGTCGCCGGATTTCCGCGCCGGGCGCCGGCTTCCGCACACACTGCGGGCGGCGCCGGCACGGAAAACTCAGTTGCCCTGGCTCGTGCCACCGTCGGCCAGGCCGCTCGCGGCGCAGTTGTACGGGTTCTCGCCGCTGGCCTCGGACTCGCCCGGCGACAGGATCGGGACGCCGATCCCGTTGAGCGAGTTGCGGACCGGGACCTGGACACCGAGGACGTTCACGTCGTTGCCGCACAGGCCGAGCGTGCCGTTGACGTTGTGGAGCACGTCGGTGTTGTTCAGGTTGACCAGGCCGACCTGGCCGAGGTGGTCGTAGCCACCGTGGTGGTGGTCGTGGCCGTCCGGGGTGCCGGCCGCGGCGACGCCACCGGCCAGGAACGCACCGGCCGCGACGGCGGCCGTGACGAACCCGATCTTCTTCAGCATGGGGGATTCTCCTCGGTTGACGATTGCGTCGGACGGGGCGGCAATGAAGGTGTGTCTCCGCACCCGTGTGAGGGAAACGTACTGATGGCCCGGGACCGTTTCCACTCGGTGCCACCATCGTGTGGGTGCCGCAAGCCTGTGACCGGCCCTGGTGTGGTCCGATCGGGTTACACGCTCCCCTTTTCCCGCAAAGAGTTCGGGTTCAGGATGCGCCGGTATCGGTTGCCCGGCAAGGGGTATTTCGGACACGACGAAGAGCCCTGCGCCGCCGTGGTGACGGCGACGCAGGGCGGCCGTGGAACGGTTTTCTAGCCGGGCCAGGCCTCCGCCTCGGCGGTGAGCGCGGTGGTCACGTCGATCTCGCCCGAGCGCACCCGCCACGCGAGCGATCCGGGGCGGGGCTCGAGGAGGTGCCAGCCGGTGACGTCTTCGTCGGTGTAGCAAGGGTTTTCGTCGTCGCCGATGCCGAGCGCGGCGAAGTACTGCCGGGCGGGCCAGGTTTCGGGGACCCAGGCACGGGCCCAGCGCACGACGATCCGGGCCAGGTCGTTGCGGCCGTCGGCCGGGTGGATCAGGCGGTCGCCGGTGGTGCAGATGAGGCGGGGCGTGAAGGTCGCGCCGAGCGGGGCGACCACGAGTTGACTGTTCATTCCTCCCCCAGTCCACGGCAATGGACGGTGTTTCCCGATACGGATGCGCACCTGCGCGAAAAAGGGAAGGACGGCGGCGGACGGGCGCGCACGGCACGTCCTTCCTGGGCTCCTGCTTGAACCGGTGGCCATCCTACAAAAGGCGCCGGGACACCGGAATCCGGGGCCACCGATCGCCCGTTTCCGTGACGCCGGGTGTGAACGCGGAGGCCGGGGGTACGCGGCCGGTGACCGGAATTCGCGACGGAAGGAAGATCCGAAATGAACCGGACGGCAAGGAACCTGCTGGCCGCCGCCACGGCGGCGGCCGCCATCGCACTGCCCGGCGCGGCGCCGGCCTCGGCCGCCCCCGCACCGGCGTCGCCGGTACCGGCGTGGCACCAGGCGGACAACGACGGCACGAACGACGGCACCACCCGCGACGACAACGGCGACAACGGGCTGTGGGGCCTGCTGGGGCTGCTGGGCTTGCTGGGGCTGGCGGGCCTGGTCAAGCGCGGGCCGAAGCGGGACGCGATGGCGGGGTACCCGGCGGGCGGGACTTCCCGGGGTCCGGCGTACCCGCCGGGTGAGGCAGCGCCGCCGGCGAACACGTACCCGCCGGCGGAACCGCGCCGCAACCCGCCGGGCGTCTGAGACCGGGCGCGCCGCACCGGAACGGACCGCCAAGCGCCCGCGGTGCGGCGCGCCCCGCTTTTCGGGCGCACATCGGAGTATTGGGCCGTTCGGGTGACGCCATCCGCCACTCGGGCCGCGGCGGGAGCTTGCGGGCCGGGGTCCCCCTTCGCCCGGAGACTTCTCGCCACGCGAGCCGGGACGGCACCCGCTGGCCATGACCGCCCAGAGGCCGGAAGGCCGCCCGCCGGCGGAGTTCCCGCCAGCCGCGCGGCACCGGCGATTCGAGAACCTCCGACCGCAGGACTTCCCGCGACCTGTGACCCAACATCGGCCCGACGGCCTCCCACCGCTGAACTTCTCGCTACCCACGCCCCACCGGCGCTGCGAGCGCCTCTCACCAGCGTGCTTCCCGCGACCGGCGACCCACCGGCGGTTCGAGAACCTCCCACCAGCCAAGTTCCCGCCACCCGGGTGCCACGGGGTGCGCGCGTCACGCTGGTACCCCGCACCCGGATCCCTCTCTCCCGCACAGAACGTCCCGGTGCCGCCTGGCACCGGGACGTTCCGCTTTTCGTACTCCCGAATGGCGCCTTCGTGTCAGGTCTCGGCACCGAGGAAGCCGTCGACCAGCCGGAAAAACCGGCCCTCGACGGCCGCCGCCCAGATTAACGACCCGCTCGGTGGGCAAGAAGTGGTTTCGCATCGTACCCTACTTAAGAGTGTCTTTTCCGACATCGGTAAACGGCATTGATTACCCGTTCATCTCCACCAGAAACCTCACGAACGAGTGAAAGTTGCGCGTGCCGCCGGAACCACTCCAGTCATACCTTCCGTGAGAAAAATCAGGCTGATTCAGCCGTCCATCGTAACGGACCCTCACTAAAGAGTGACGCAGTCACGGATCGTGGCACGGAGGGCGAATCGCCGCCGATCGGCTTCACGCGAACTTGATGTTTGTTCCGTGGATCTCCGGCGGCCGCGCACACTGCGGAATCGGCACTGCGGCCCAGGTCCGGGCATCCGCTCGCGGCGATCGCGTCCGGAGATCACCATGATCGGAGTCGGTATCGGAATTCCGGAGGAGTACGACATGAAAAGTGCACTGGCCCGGGCGGTCACGGTTTTCCTCACCGCGACGGCGGTGACCCTGACCGGCGTGGGTGTGGCCACGGCGGGCGGCCCCGGCGGCAGCGGGTCGTCGAGCACCACGAGCGCCGCGGCGAGCGTCCAGACGCTGCGCGACCAGCTGAAGTCCCGTGTGGACCACGGCGACGTGCCCGGCACGCAGGCGACCCTCGGCGAACTCGACCCGTTGCTCACGGATCTCGCGCAGGGCAAGCGGTACACGATCCAGGCGGAGGCCCGCGACACCGCGGCCACGGCCCAGCAGCAGAACACCGAGGCGCGCCAGGGCGTCGACAAGCTGGCCACGCAGCTGAAGGAACGCCAGTCCCTTCCGCCGGTGACCACCCTGCTGAACGCGCTGGTGCAACGGCTCCTGATCTCGCTGTCCGCGCTGGTGAACGACCTTCTCGGCGGGCTGCCCGTCCCGGTCGGCTAGGGCCCGACCGGACCCCCGGACGGACAAGCCGGCGATGGCCCGGTGCGGCGCACCTCCCCGCACCGGGCTTTCGTCGTCAATACGGACAGGTCAATACGGACAAGGAGAAAGGCCCGGTGCGGTGCTCCCGCCCCGGGCCTTTCTCGTGGGCTCGGTCATTCGTAGACGACGTAGGCGGGCACCGGGCTCAGGGCCATGACCTCCGCCGGGGTCATCAGGGCCGCGTCTCGGCGGGTGTCCTCGTCGAAGAACAGCTTGAACCCGGCGCGGACGTGCGCCGGCTTGGTCGTCATGAGCGTCTTCCAGGTGGCCTTCTTCGCCGTCGCCGAGCCGATCCCGTCGACGACCTTCACCGGCGAGACGCCGGGATGCGCGTGCAGGAGCTGTTCGTCCCGCACCACCGACGACGCCACCTGGTGGTACACCATGACTTTCGCGGGCAGCCGGTGCGCTTCGGCGAGGCCGCCGAGGTACCGCGCGACGCCGTCGAGCTCGTCGCCGGTCGTGCGGCCGAACTTCCGGCCCGGGATCACGCCCGGCTCGACGGCCCACTCGGGGTCGAGCGCGACCCCGACGTCCGGCTCGGTCAGCCACCGCTCGTACGCCTGCACCTCCGGCAGGAAGTCGGCCCGGCCTGGCTGGATGTTCAGCAGCAGCAAGCCGTTCAGCGCCCGGGCCGCGTCGAGGTAGTCCCGCACCGTCTCCTCCCCGCAGCGGCTGCGGTACATGCCGTCCTCGCCGGGCGAGCGGTGCACGGTGGTCGCGATGAGCTCGACGACCGGGGTGATCGGGCGGCCGGCCGGGAACGACCGGATCTGCTGCCGCAGTTCGCGGCTCGCCGCCGCGAGGTCGCCGGTCATGCGGCCGAGCGCCTTCGAGCCCGGCGCCCCGCAGAAGCCGACGAGAAGGCTTTTCTCCAACGGGTTCGGCGGTGGCGTCGGCGGCGCGGGTGACGCGGTGACCGGCACGGCGAGGGCTCTCGCCGGTCGTTGGGCACCGCACGCGCTCGCGGACAGACCCGCGAGAGCGGCGGTGAGGACCAGACGTCGATCGAGGGTTCGTTCGGCGGCGGACGCCGTTTTCGGGACCATCGCGGGGAAATACCCGCGGTGATCTTCGCGCAAACGCCGTTTCCGACGATCACCACATCGTGCCTTTCCCGGTTCCGGGCGCGGTGCCACTGCCTGCGGAAACACGGTTTCCCGGGTGGTGAAGCGGGGTTCGGCGCTCACCCGACCCGGTGTCTCGGCCCGCGCGCGGCCGGAGCCGGGCCCACACTTCCCGCATGCGTAGCCTTTTCCGGTTCGGCGCGGGGTGTGCCGTCGCCGTCGCCGTGGCCGCCTGCGGTGGTCCGGCTCCCGTGGCGCCGAAGACCGCGCCGCCGTCGCCCGCGACCGCCGCGCCGGCCCGCGTCACGCCCGCGCTGGCGCGTCAGGTCGGCGCCGACGAGCTCGGCCGGATCCCGATCCTCATGTACCACCGGATCGTGGCGCAGCCGCATTCGGTCTACGACCGGACGCCGGCGGACTTCACCGCCGAACTGCAGCGGCTGGCCGCGGAAGACTACGTGCCGATCACGACGGCCGAGCTGGTGGCGCGCCGCATCGACATCCCGGCGGGCGCGCACCCGGTGGTCCTGACGTTCGACGACGGCGACCCGAGCGTGTTCGCCCTGACGCCGCAGGGACAACCGGCGCCGGGCACGGCGATCCGGATCCTGCTGGACGTCGCGGCGGCGCACCCGCGGTTCCGGCCGGTGGCGAGCCTGTACGTCAACGAGCACCCGTTCGGCGCGGCGGACGGCGGCCCGGAGCTGCGCTGGCTGGCCGGCCACGGCTTCGAGATCGGCAACCACACGCGTCACCACACGAACCTCCGCACGGCGTCGGAGAGCGAGGTGACGGCGGCGATCACGGAGGAGGACACGGCACTCCGCGCGAACGGCTACCAGCCGACGACGCTGGCCCTGCCGTACGGCACCCACCCGCACCGTCCGGAGCTGGCGCTGCGCGGCCCGGGGTATTCGTACGGCGGCGCGCTGCTGGTGGGAGCCGGCCCGGCGCCTTCGCCGTGCGCACGCGAGTTCGAGCCGGGCTCCATCCCGCGGATCAGGTCCCAGTCGACGGGCAAGGAAGCGGAGTACGGCTCGGCGCACTGGCTCGACGAGCTGGCCAAGCCGGAGGGCCACCGCTACACGTCGGACGGCGACCCGGCAACGGTGGCGTATCCGCGTTCGGGCCCCGCCCCGGCCCCGGCCTGTGCGAGCGTGGGTCTTGCCTACTGAGGGAATGCCGGCGGCCCGGGTGGACTGGCTGCCCCAGCCACGGCCGCGGCCGCATGTCGTGCCGCCGGCGGAGGTTGCGGCGGAGCCGGTGCCGGCGCCGCGGCGGTGGCGGTTTCGGCGCCGGGGTGCGACTGGCGGGCGGGTAGTTCCGGCGGCGGCTTCCACGGTTCCGGACGGATCAGTGACTCCCGCGGCGCCAGTTACTCCGGCGGCGCCAGTTACTCCGGCGGCGCCAGTTACTCCGGCGGCGCCAGTTACTCCGGCGGCTCCGGCGGTTTCCGTTGCTCCGGCGGCATCGGCCGCTCCGGCACGCCACGCAGCTCCCAGCGCCTCGACGGCACCGGCCGCTCCGGCACGCCACGCGGCATCTTCAGCCCGCCCGGCGACTTTCGCAGGCTCGGGCGCTCCGGCACGCCACGCTGCTTCGGCTGGCCCCGCAGCCTCAGCAACACCGGTTGTTCCAGGCCGCCCGGCCGAGCCGGTCGAGCCATCGGCTCCGGCAACTCAAGCCGCACCGGTTGCGGCGGCTAACTCGGCTGCGCTCGCTACTCCGCCCGTGGCGACTCGCGCGGTTCCGACGGCTCGTCCAGCAGCTTCGGGAACCGCGCGGACCTCGACGGCGCCGAAGGCCTCGGCGACCGCGACCCCAGCGACTCCAACAGGCCCACTTGCGGCTTCCGCACCCGCGCCGACTTCAGCGACTCCAGCGGCTTCGGCGACCGCGACCCCAGCGGCTCCGACGAGCCCAGTCACGACTTCGGCACCCGCGCCGACTTCAGTGCCTCCAGAGGCCCGGGCGACCGCGACCACACCGGTTGCAACAAGCCCACTTGCGGCTTCCGCACCCGCGCCGACCTCAGCGACTCCAGCGGCCCCATCGGCTCCAGCCCGTCCACCGGCCGCACCGCGTGCGCCGAAGGTTCCGCGCCAGCGTTCGGTCCGCAGGACCAACCCACCCACCCCCTCCGGACCCACCGAACCGGCCTGGCCGACCGAGCCCGAAGCGGCCGCGGCCGAACCACTCACCATCACGACCATGCTCCTCGAAGTCCCGAAACCGAAAACCGAACCGGAGCACGAGCCAGAGCGGGAAACACCCGCCCAGCCCGTCCCGTGGTGGCCACCCGCAGTACTGGTCTTCGCCGTCGCTCTCGCCGTCACCCTGCTTCTCCTCCCCCGGGCCGCCGAGCCCCGGCGGCTCGCCGGTGCCGCTCAGCCGATGCCGCTCACCTCCGCGCCCACCACCACCGCCAAGAAACCCGCGCCCGCCGAACTGCCCGACGGCGGTCCCGTCACCCCCGCCGGTGCCGGGACCTGGCGCGTCCAGCCCGGTCCGCAGACCCTCGCCGGCACCGGTGGGAAGGAAGTCACCTACACCATCGAAGTCGAAGACGGCGTCGACGCTCCCGGATTCGCCGGCCAGGTCGACGCGATCCTCGCCGATCCGCGCGGGTGGATCGGCCGCGGGGAAGTCCGGTTCCGGCGGGAAACCTCGGCCGACGCCGAACCCCAGGTGCGGATCAGCCTCACCACCCCCGCCACCAGCCGCCGGCTCTGCGGGTTCGCCATTCCCTACGACTCGTCCTGCCACCTGACCCACCGGATCGTCGTCAACCTCGCCCGCTGGGTCCGCGGTGCCCACTCCTTCGACGGCGACCTGACCGGCTACCGCGCCTACGCCGTCAACCACGAGATGGGGCACGAACTCGGCTTCGGGCACGTCGGCTGCCCCGCACCCGGCGCGCCCGCGCCCGTGATGATGCAGCAGACCTTCGGCCTCTCCAACAGCTACCTCGCCGACCTCAACCGCGCCGAACCCGGTGCCGCGACCCGCGTCCCGGCGGACGGGGCCGTCTGCCGGCCCAACCCCTGGGTCGGCTGACCGTGGTTTGAACCGCCGCCCCGCCGGGTACCCACTCCGGGTTTCACTGCGGGGAAAGGGGCGGCATGGTGCGGAAACTTCTCGCCGGCGCGGGTGTGGTCCTGCTGCTCGCCGGGTGTGGCGGCGTCGGCTCCGGGAACGACGGCGGTGGCCCGGCCACCCTCACCACGATGGGGTTCGGGCTCGGCGACGAGATTGCCACGACCCGCGCCGACCTGGCCGGGAAGGCGATCGCCCCGGCGACGGTGAAGATCGGCGGCAGCGCCTTCGACGCCCAGCAGTTCCTGGCCGCCGTCGCGTCGCACACCCCACCCGACCTCGTCTACCTCGACCGGCAGCTGCTCGGCACCTACGCCGCTCGCGGCACGCTCGAGCCACTGACCGATTGCATCGCGAAGCAGCACATCGACGTCGGCCAGTACCGGCCCGCCGCGCTCCAGGAAGTCACTCTCGACGGAAAGGTCTACGGCCTGCCCGAGTTCTACGACAACCGGGTCCTGCTGGTCAACGACGCCGCCGTCGAAGCGGGCGGCCTGCGCCCGGGCGACGTCGACCCGGCCGACCGCGACAAGCTGGCCACCGCCGCCCGGACGCTGACCGCGCGCGCCGCGAACGGCGGGCTGTCGCGGATCGGGTTCGACCCGAAGATCCCCGAGTTCCTGCCGCTGTGGGCCAGGGCCGCCGGGGTGCAGATGCTGAGCGAAGACGGCCGGACCGCGCACCTCGACGACCCGCGGCTCGTCGGCGTCCTCGAATACACGAAGTCGCTGATCGACGCGCAGGGCGGCTGGGGCTCGGTGAAGGCCTTCCGCGACTCGTTCGACTTCTTCGGCGAGAAGAACCCCTTCAAGCAGGGCCAGCTGGCCTCGACCCTGATGGACGACTGGTACCTCAACGTCCTCGCCAACTACTCGCCGGACGTGCGGGTGTCCGCGGCGCCGTTCACCGACACCGCGGGCAAGCCGATCGACTGGGTCACCGGCAGCGCGTGGGTGATCCCGGCCGGCAGCACCCACAAGGACCAGGCCTGCGCGTGGATCAAGACGATGACCGACGCGCAGACGTGGATCGCCGCCGCGAAGGCCCGCGCGGAGAAGCGCCGCGCCGCCGGCAAGGCGTTCACCGGCGTCTACACCGGCAACCGCGTCGCGGACCAGGAGATCTTCGGCAGCCTCGTGCGGCTGAAGGACCGGCCGCAGTTCGACGCCGCCGTGCAGACCGTGCTGCACGCGCAGGAAAGCGCGTTCACGATGCCCGCGTCCCCAGCCGGCTCGGAGTTCAAGACGGCGTGGCAGAACGCCGTCAACCGGGTGCTGTCGGGCGAGCAGAAACCCGCCGACGCGCTGCGCCAAGCGCAACAGGAGGCCCAGCGAGCGCTCGACGCCGCGGTGGCCCACCGGTGAAGAGGCGCACGAAAGAAGCCTGGGCCGCCTACGCTTTCCTGTCGCCGTGGATGATCGGGTTCCTCATCTTCATGGCCGTCCCGATGGTCGCCAGCCTGGTCCTGTCCTTCACCGACTACGACGCGCTGCGGTCGCCGGACGCGGTCGGCTGGACGAACTACCGGCGGTTGTTCGACGACCCGGCCGTGCGCAAGAGCCTGGTCAACACGCTGGTGTACACGGTGTTGTCGGTGCCGTCCACCATGGCCGTCTCCCTCGCGCTGGCCTCGCTGCTCAGCCGCGCCGGACGGCGGTGGGCCGGGTTCTTCCGCACGGTGTTCTACCTGCCCGAGATCACCCCGAAGGTCGCTGTCGGCGTGCTGTTCCTCATCCTGTTCAACGGCCAGGCCGGCCTGGTCAACGCCGTGCTGGGGCTGGTCGGCATCGACGGTCCACAGTGGAGCACCGATCCGCTGTGGGTGAAACCCGGGCTCGTGCTCATGCACCTGTGGTCGGTGGGCAGCACGGTGGTGATCTACCTGGCCGCGCTGCAGGGCGTGCCGCGTGAACTGTACGAGGCCGCGGAACTGGACGGCGCGTCGGCGTGGCAGCGGTTCCGGCGGATCACCGTGCCGATGATCAGCGGCGCGCTGTTCTTCACCCTCATCGTCCAGACGATCGCGGCGCTGCAGTCGTTCGACGAGGCCTACACCGCCTTCTACGGCTCCGCGGCATCGGCGACCTACAGCAGCGATGCGGCGTTGTTCTACCTGATCTACCTGTTCCAGCAGGCGTTCGAGTTCCTGCATCTCGGCTACGCGTCGGCGATGGCGTGGCTGCTGTTCCTCGTCATCCTGGCGATCACGCTCGTGCAGGTGCGCCTCAGCCGGCGGTTCGTCCACTACGAAGGGGGCGACCGGTGACGGCCCGGCGTCTGCTCCGATGGGTGACCCTCACGGCGGCGACCGTCCTGTTCCTCTACCCGTTCGTGTGGTTGCTCAGCGCCTCGGTGAAACCGCGCCCGCAGGTGTTCGACAACGCGCTGATCCCGCGGAACTGGGCGTGGGGCAACTACGTCGAGATCTGGCACGCGGCTCCGGTGGCGGCGTGGTTCCTCAACAGCGTGGTGGTCTCGGTGACGGCGGCCGCCGCGGTCACGCTGACCAGCTCGCTGGTCGCGTTCGGGTTCGCGTACTTCCGCTTCCCCGGCCGCACCGCGCTGTTCGGCCTGGTGCTGGCGACGATGATGCTGCCCGCCGCGGTGACGATGATCCCGGTCTACCTGATCTGGAACAGCGTCGGCCTCGCGCACACGCAGGTCCCGCTGTGGGCGGGCAACCTGTTCGGCAGCGCGTTCTACATCTTCCTGCTGCGCCAGTTCTTCCTCGGCCTGCCGCGCGAAGTGTTCGAAGCGGCCCGGGTCGACGGCGCGAACCACTGGACGCTCTTCTGGCGCATCGCCGTGCCGCTCTGCCGTCCCGCCTTGATCGTCAGCTTCGTGTTCGAGCTCAAGGCCAGCTGGTCGGACCTGCTCAAGCCGCTGATCTACCTGCGCGACCCGGCGCTGTACACGCTTCCGCGCGGCCTGAAGGCGCTGTCCGACCAGTTCGGCCAGGCGGGTGAACAGCGCTGGGAGATCGTGCTGGCGGGCAGTGTCATCACGACCGTGCCGCTGCTGATCGTCTTCTTCCTCGCGCAACGCCACTTCCTGGCCGGGATCACCACCGACAGCCGGCGGGGCTGACGACCGAGGGTCGCCTCTCGTCATCCGGACGAGTCGCTCCCGGTCTCGAAAGGGTCGTCGGGCCCGGCCGCGGACAACACGGTGCAGGGGCGCCGCTGGGCCAGACGGGCAACACCGGCGCGACGGGAGTGAAGCTCCTTGTCGCCGCGATCGGATCCTCGCTAGCGTCGAAAGGGAGGGGACGGCTCCGGGCTGCCGGGAGCGTTTCCTTGTACCCCAAGGAAAAGCGAACGAGGAGTTCTCGATGACGGCTCTCGACCAGCCCGTGGCCCGCACCGCGTACCAGCAGTCGGTCGCCGACTACTGGAACGCGGAAAAGGACCCGGTGAACCTCCGGCTGGGGGACGTCGACGGTCTCTACCACCACCACTACGGCGTCGGCGACTACGACCCGGCGGTGCTCGACACGCCCGAAGACCGGCGCGACGAAGCGATCATCGCCGAGATGCACCGGCTCGAGACCGCGCAGGCCGACGTCCTGCTCGACCACCTCGGCCCGATCTCGCCGGGCGACCGGCTGCTCGACGCCGGCTGCGGGCGCGGCGGCACGAGCGTCATGGCCCACCTGCGGTTCGGCTGCCAGGTCGACGGGATCTCCATCTCCGAGCAGCAGGTGGCGTTCGCGAACGAGCACGTGCGGCAGCGCGGCATCGACGGCTCGGTGCGCTATCACCTGCGCAACATGCTCGACACGGGGTTCGAGTCCGGGATCTTCCAGGGCATCTGGAACAACGAGAGCACGATGTACGTCGACCTGCACGCGTTGTTCGCCGAGCACGCGCGGCAGCTCAAGCCGGGCGGGCGGTACGTGACGATCACCGGGTGCTACAACGACGTCACCGGCGGCCGGTCGCGGGCGGTGAGCCAGATCGACCAGCACTACATCTGCAACATCCACGCCCGCGGCGACTACTTCAAGGCGTTGTCGGACAACGGTTTCGTGCCGATCAACGTGGTCGACCTGACGGCGGCGACGATCCCGTACTGGGAGCTGCGGGCGAAGTCGTCGGTCGCCACCGGGATCGAGCAGCCGTTCCTGACCGCCTATCGCGAAGGCAGCTTCCACTACCTGCTCATCGCCGCCGACCGCGTCTGAGGCGGGCGGGTGACCGGGGAGAGCGCGATGACGGTGTGTCCGCAGTGGACGGTCGGGGCGGCGGGCCCGCCGGTGGGGCCGTTCGGTCTCGGCACGTCGGCGGCGCGGATCGGGACCCAGTTCGCCCCGGCGCCGGGGCCGGATCCGGCCTACGCGTACCTGCCGTGGGGTGACGGCAGCGCGTCGCCGTTGTACTGCCCCGTCCAGGGCCGCGTCGACGACAGCCTGGCCGCGGAAGTCGACCGGCGGCTGGTGGCGTGGGCGGCCGGCTGCGGCTTCACCGGCGAAGGCCTGGAGCAGATCGCGCGAGCCGGCTTCGGCAGGCTGGTCATGCTGGCCCACACCGACTGCGACGACCCCGACCGGCTGCTGGTCGCGGCCCAGCTGAACGCCACGTGGTGGGCGGCCGACGACTACTACGCCGACGACAGCACGCTCGGCGCGGCGCCCACCGAGCTCCCGCCGCGGCTGGCGCTCGTCATGGCGGCCATGGACCCGGTCGCGCCGGCCGGGGAGTTCACGGCCCCGCTGGAGGAGGCCCTGCGGTCGGACCCGATCCTGGTCGGGCTGCACTCGGCGATCGAGCACCTGGGCAGGCACGGCTCGCCGGTGCTGGTGCAGCGCGTCTGCTACGCGACGTTCTCGATGTTCGTCAGCTGGGACGCCTACGCGGCGTGGCGTCACACCGGCCGCTACCCGCCGGCGTGGGAGTACCTGGCCGCACGTCAGCACGACAGCTTCTACACGTCGATGACGCTCGTCGACGCCGTCGGCGGTTACGAGCTGCCCGCGCCGTTCTACTACGACCCGCGCGTGCGGGCGGCGATGATGCGGGCCGGGACGGCGTCGGTGCTGGTCAACGACCTGCATTCGGTCGCGAAGGACGCGGCCGACGAGAAACCGGTCTGCAACATGGTGCTGCAGATCGCCGCCGACCGCGGCTGCCCGGTCGGCGAGGCGGTGGAGGCCACCGTCGACCTGCACAACCAGATCGTCCACGAGTTCGAGGAGGGCCACCGGGAGCTGATGGCCGTGCCGTCCCCGGAGCTGCAGCGGTTCCTCGTGGGTGTCCGCTCGTGGATGGGCGGCGGCTTCACCTGGCACGCCACCAACCCGCGTTACCAGTCTTGACCTTGTTCCGACCAATCCTCATCGATGGGTGGTTTTCGCTGTGACTGTGACCGACCCGGTGGAATCCGACGAGCAGGCGCCGTTGAGTTTGGGGCGGGCCGCGGCCCGGACGTTGGCGACGACGACGAAGTCGGTGCCGCAGATGCAGGGCATTTCCTCGCGGTGGCTGCTGCGGGTGCTGCCGTGGGTGGAGGTCTCGGGCGGCACCTACCGGGTGAACCGGCGCCTGTCGTATGCGGTCGGGGACGGGCGGGTCACGTTCACCTCGACCGGCAGCCAGGTGCGGGTGATCCCGCCGGAGCTGGGCGAGCTGGCCCCGCTGCGCGGGTTCGCCGACGAGGAAGTCCTGGCCGAGCTGGCCGACCGGTTCACCCAGGCCGAGTACCAGCCGGGGGACGCGCTGGTGGAGTTCGGGTCACCGGCCGATCAGGTGTTCCTGATCGCCCACGGCAAGATCAGCAAGGTCGGGACCGGCGCCTACGGCGACCAGACCGTGCTGGGCACCCTGGCCGACGGTGACTACTTCGGCGAAGCCGCCCTGCTCTCCGGCGAGGAGATCTGGGAGTTCACCGCCAAGGCCGTCACCGCCTGCACCGTGCTCACCCTGCCCCGGGCAGCGTTCGAGGACGTGCTGTCCCGCTCGGAAAACCTGCAGGCGCACCTGCACGAATTCGCAGCACGCGGGTCGGGGGCCCGCAACGACCACGGCGAGGCGGAAATCGCGCTGGCCTCCGGACACGACGGGGAACCGGTCCTGCCGGGCACCTACGTCGACTACGACGCCCAGCCACGGGAATACGAACTGTCGGTGGCCCAGACCGTGCTGCGGGTGCATTCCCGGGTGGCGGATCTGTACAACCAGCCGATGAACCAGATCGAGCAGCAGCTGCGCCTGACCGTGGAAGCCCTGCGGGAACGACAGGAACACGAACTGATCAACAACCCCGGGTTCGGGTTGCTGCACAACGCCGACTTCGCCCAGCGCATCCCCACCCGCACCGGCCCACCCACCCCCGACGACCTCGACGAACTGCTCGCGCTGGTGTGGAAAGACCCCGGGTTCTTCCTCGCCCACCCCAAAACCATCGCCGCGTTCGGCCGGGAATGCACCAAAGCCGGCATCTACCCCGACACGGTCGACCTCGGCGGCCACCAGATCCCGGCCTGGCGCGGCATCCCCATCCTGCCCTGCAACAAAATCCCCGTCACCGACACCCGCACCAGCTCCATCCTGCTGATGCGCACCGGCGAACAAGCCCAAGGCGTGGTCGGACTGCACCAAACCGGGCTCCCCGACGAATACCAGCCCGGCCTCAACGTCCGGTTCATGGGCATCTCCGACCAGGCCATCATCTCCTACCTCGTCTCCGCCTACTACTCCGCCGCCGTCCTCGTCCCCGACGCCCTCGCCATCCTCGAAGCCGCCGAACTCGGCCGCGAAAGCTGACCACCATGCCCACACCCACCACACCCCCACGCCCACCCGAACACCAGCCACCCCACCCCAGCACCGGCCTGCCCCCCTCGGCACACGGACCCACCGGACTCGGCACCACCGCCACCCGCATCACCCCCACCCGCGCCAAACCCGAAACCGGCCAGCGGATCAATCCCGCCACGGTCCTCCCGCCAGCCACCACACCCACCGACGGCAAATCCCAGCCCGGCAGGCGGGTGGGCCCGTGACCGCCATCGAAGAGCGGCACACACCACTGTCACTGAGCACCGCCGCCGCCCGGACCCTGGCCACCACCACCAAAACCATCCCCCACACCCGGGCCACCAGCCCCCGCTGGCTGCTGTCCCAGCTGCCCTGGGTTGACCTGCCCGCCGGCAGCTACCGCATCAACCGCCGCCTCACCTACATCCTCGGCGACGGCAAACTCACCTTCTCCACCACCGGTGCCCACACCCGCGTCATCCCCACCGAACTCACCGAACTGGCCCCGCTACGCGGCTTCGCCGACGACAGTGCCCTGACCACCCTCGCCGACGCCTTCGAACAACGCCACCACGAGCCCGGCGACACCATCACCACCGAACACGCCCCGCTCGACGCCCTCATCCTCATCGCACACGGCAAGATCACCCGTCACACCACCGGCCCCTACGGCGACGAACTCACCCTCACCACCGCCACCACCGGCGACCACCTCGGCGCCGAACTGCTCACCACCTCCACTGCCACCTGGCCTTACACCGCCCGCGCCGCCACCCCGGTCACCACCCTCGTCCTGCCCGCCACCGCCTACACCCGCCTCCAGGACAGCCTGCCGACGCTGCGCAGCCACATCACGACCGTCCTCAGCCGACCGAAGCCGCCAGCGAACACCAAAGGCGAAGCCGCCATCGACCTCACCGCCGGCCACGACGGCGAACCACGCCTCCCCGGCACCTACGTCGATTACGACCCCGCGCCCCCCGAATACGACCTCGCGGTCGCCCAAACCCTGCTGCGCACCCACACCCGCGTCACCGACCTCTACAACGCCCCCCACGACCAGCTCCACCACCAACTTCGCCTCACCATCGACGCCCTCCGCGAACGCCAGGAACAGGACCTGATCACCGACCCCGGCTTCGGGCTGCTCCACAACGCCGCGCCCCAGCACCGCATCACCACCCGCACCGGCCCACCCACCCCCCACGACTTCGACGAACTGCTCACCCGCCGCCGCAAGACCAAGTTCTTCCTCGCCCACCCCCGCGCCATCACCGCCTTCGCCCGCGCCTGCACCCGGACCCGCACCTACCCCGCCACCACCACCCTCGACGGCAAACCCGTCATGGCCTGGCGCGGCGTCCCCATCCTCCCCAGCGACAAAATCCCGATCACGCCGTACGGAACCACCTCGATCCTCGCCCTGCGCACCGGCGAAAAGGACAACGGCGTCATCGGCCTGCGCCCGGAAACCCTGCCCGACCAGCACGAACCCGGCCTCAACATCCGGTTCGCCGGCACCAGCGACCAAGCCATCACCGGCTACCTCGTCTCCGCCTACCACTCCACCGCCGTCCTCGTCCCCGACGCCCTCGGCATCCTCGACGACGTCGAAATCGGGCGACCGTGAATCCGTAGCCGCGCCGGCGGGCGAAGTCAGAGCACGAAACCCGCCGGGAAAGGATCCTCCGGGTCGAGCAGATACGTGGCTGTGCCGGTGATCCACGCCCGGCCCGAGAACTCGGGGATCACCGCCGGCAGGCCGCCCACCGTCGTCTCCGCCACCAGCTCGCCGGTGAACGTCGTGCCGATGAACGAGCTGTTCTCGAACTTCGTGTGCAGCGGCAGCCCGCCGCGAGCGTGCAGCTGGGCCATCCGGGCTGACGTGCCGGTGCCGCACGGTGACCGGTCGAACCAGCCCGGGTGGATCGCCATCGCGTTGCGGGACGTGCGGGCGTCCGAACCCGGTGCGAGAAACTGGACGTGCTTGCAGCCGCCGATCAGCGGGTCGGCCGGGTGCTTCGGCGGACGCTGCTCGTTGATCGCGCCCATGATCGCCAGGCCCGCCGCAAGGATCCGGTCTTTCTCCGCCCGGTCGAACGGGATGTCCACCCGGGACAGTTCGAGGATCGCGTAGAAGTTGCCGCCGTAGGCCAGGTCGTAGCGGACCGGTCCGAGACCCGGGACCTCCACGACCGCGTCACGCTCGGCCAGGAACGAGGCGACGTTGCGCAGCTTCACCCGCGTCGCCCGGCCGTCGCGTACCGAGACCTCCGCGCGCACCAGCCCGGCCGGGGTGTCGAGGCGCACCACGGTCGTCGGCTCGGTGACCTCCACCATGCCGGTCTCCACCAGGACCGTCGCCACGCCGATCGTGCCGTGGCCGCACATCGGCAGGCAGCCGGACACCTCGATGTACACGACACCCCAGTCGGCGTCGTCGCGGCAGGGCGGCTGCAGGATCGCGCCGCTCATCGCCGAATGCCCGCGCGGCTCGTGCATCAGGAACTGCCGGATGTGGTCCAGGTGCGCCGTGAAGTACCGACGGCGCTCGGCCATCGTCGTCCCGGGAATCGGGGCGACGCCGCCGGTCACGACGCGCGTCGGCATGCCCTCGGTGTGCGAATCGACCGCCGTGATCGCCCGTGACGACCGCATCACGCCACGCCCAGCGCGGCCAGCGCGCGGCCCATGTCGGCACGGACCCGCGCGCGGACGTCGTCGGGCAGCGGGCCCCGCGGCGGCCGGCAGGGCCCGCCGTAGCGGCCCACCATGTCCATCCCGAGCTTGATCGCCTGGACGAACTCGGTGCGCGAGTCCCAGCGGAACGCGGCGACCAGCGGCTCGTACAACGCCTTCGCCTCGTCGAGCTTGCCCGCGGTGGCCAGCTCGTGCAGCCGCGCCGACTCGGCCGGGAAGACGTTCGGGAACCCGGCGAACCAGCCCGTCGCGCCCATGAGCAGGCTCTCCAGCACGACGTCGTCGGCGCCGCCGATCACCGCCAGGCCCGGCGCGCGCTCGCGGATCTCCAGCACGCGCCGGACGTCGCCGGAGAACTCCTTCACCGCGACGACGTTGTCGATCCGCGCGATCTCGGCCAGCAGAGCGGGGGTGAGATCGACCTTCGTGTCGAACGGGTTGTTGTAGACCATCACCGGCAGCCCGACGGACGCGACCGCTTCGAAGTGCGCGACCACCTCGCCGGGGTTGGCGCGATAGAGCGTCGGCGGCAGGCAGAGCACGCCGTCCGCGCCGTCCTCGGCCGCCAGCTCGGCCCAGTGGCGCGCCTGGTGCGCGCCCGGGGCGTGGACTCCGGCGACGACGATCCCGTCGGCGCCGACCGCCTCGATCGCGGTGCGGGTGACGCGGCGTCGTTCGTCGTCGGTGAGCGAGGAGTACTCGCCGAGGGAGCCGTTCGGCCCGACACCGCGGCAGCCGTGGTCGACCAGCCACCGGCAGTGCTCGGCGTAGGCGTCGTAGTCGACGGCCAGCCCGGCGGGCGCGGCGTCGTCGGCGCGGTAGGGCAGCGCGGCGGCGACGACCACGCCGCCGAGGTCGCGGGTGGGCATGGCTCAGGTCTCCTCCGGCTCGGCGAGCTCGCCCAGGCGGATCGGCTGGGCGATGGGGCGGTGGTGGCGTTCGGCGACGCCGCACAGCTCGGCGACGGTGGGGCCGCACATCCGGCCCTGGCACGGGCCGAGCCCGGCGCGGGTGCCGAGCTTGAGCGCGTGCGGGCCCGCCGTGAGCGGGTCGGCGGCGGCGCGGGCCAGCTCGCCGTACGGCGTTTCCTCGCAGCGGCAGACGATCGTGTCCTCGCGCAGCCAGCCGGGCCACGCCGCGCCGATCGGATGCGCGGCCGCCAGGCGACGGGCGAACGCTCGGGCGCGGTCACGCCTGCGCAGCAGGGCCCGGCCGGGCGTCCCGCCGGCCGCCGCACACCCCGCGACCGCGCCTTCCGCCGCCGCGGCGGCCGCGCCGCCGATCCCGGTGATCTCGCCGGCGGCGAACACGCCGGGGACGCTGGTGCGCTGGTCGCCGCCGACCCCGACGAACCCGCCGTCGAGCACGCAGCCGGCCGCGACGGCCAGTTCGGGCTGCGGCACGAACCCGTGCCCGGCACAGACGGCGTCGACCTCGAAGACCCGCTCGGTGCCGGGCACGACCGACCAGTCCGCGCGGACCCGGGCGGTGACGGCTTCCCGGACCCGGTCGTCTCCGCGGGCTTCGACGACCGCGCGGCCCAGGTGGTACGGCACGCGGTGACGAGCGAGCGTCCCGGCGTAGCGGGCGAGCTCGCCGAGCTTTCCGGGAACCTTCCAGCCGGTGAGGACCGTCGCCGCCGTGCCGGCCTCCAGGACGGCGACCACGCCGGCGCCCACGCCCAGCAGCGAGTCGGCGACGGGCAGCAGGAACGGTCCCGTGCCGGTCACGAGCACCCGCCGCCCGACGGCGACCCGCTCCCCCTTGGCCAGCGCCTGCGCGGCGCCCGCGGTGAAGACGCCGGGCAGCTGCCAGCCGGGGAACGGCAGGGTCCGGTCGTGGGCGCCGGTGGCGAGGACCAGCGCGTCGGGCTCGAGGACGTGCCGCTGCCGGCCGGCGCCGTCGGCCGGGCCGCGCAGGAGGTGGACCCGCCGGCCCTCCAGAGCCCACACCGTGCTCCCGGGCCACCACGTGCACCGGTCCAGCAGCTCCTCGAAACCGTGCCGGGCGCCCGGCAACGTCCGGTGGTACTGCCCGCCCGGCGCGTCGGCCTGGTCCAGGACGGTGACGTCGGCACCGGCGCGCAGTGCGTGTTCGGCGGCGGCCAGCCCGGCCGGCCCGGCGCCGACGACCACGACGCGCGTCACCGGTCCTCCCGGGACTGGGTCCGGATCTCGTCTCCGTCCGCGGCGCGGCGGCGGCAGGCCCGGACGTCGGCGACGCCGTTCACGGTGACCAGGCAGTCGAAGCAGGCGCCGATGCCGCAGAAAACGCCGCGGGGTGCGCCGGAGCGGGTGGTGCGCCAGGAGATCCGCCCGGCGGCCAGGAGGATGCCCGCCACGGTCTGGCCCGCGAGACCCGGCACGGTCTCGCCGTCGACGGTGATCGCGATCGGCCGCGCCGCCCACCCGCTCACGCCAGCACCGCCGGACGGTCCACAGTGAACTCTTCGGCCGGCATCGACGGGGTGGCTCCGGTGAGGAGCTCGCGCAGCAGCCGCGCGGTACCGACGCTCAGGCCGATGCCCGCTCCTTCGTGTCCCGTGACGTGCCAGAGGTTGCCCAGCCGCGGGTCTTCGCCGATCACGGGCAGATGATCGTCCACATAGGGCCGGAAGCCGCCGTAGGCGCGCATCACCGCGGCGCCGGCCAGCGACGGGAACAGCCGCAGTGCCTTGGCCGCGATCGCGCCGAGGACGTCCGGCAGGATCGCGCCGGCGAAGCCCACCCGGCGGCGGGACGAGCCGATCAGGACCGTGCCGCCGCGAGTGGCCTCCACGACGGCGGAGGTCTGCAGGTCTTCGTCGCCGGAACCGACCGCACCGACGTAGTCGGCGTCGTAGACCTTGTGCCGCACCACGCCGGGCATCGGGGTGGTGACCAGGACTTCGCCGCGCCGGGGCCGGACGGCGATCGGCGCGCCGAGGCGTTCCGACACGATGCCCGACCACGGGCCCGCCGCGTTGACGACGACGTCGGCTGCGAGGACCTCGCCGGGCACGCGGACCCCGGTGATCCGGCCACCGTGGACGACCGCGCCGAGCACTTCGGTGCCGGTGCGCAACCGGGCGCCGTGGCCGAGCGCCGAACCGAGCAGGGCCACTGCCGCGCCGGCCGGCTGGACCTGCGCGTCCTCGGGGTAGTGGACGGCGGCGGTCACGTCACGGGTCAGCGCGGGTTCGGCGGCCGCGACGTCCACAGCGGACATGGGCTCGGCCCGCACTCCGGCCGCGGACTGCCGTGCCGCGAACTCGGCGAGCGCCCGCGCGCCGGCTTCGGTGGTGGCGACGACGATGCCGCCCTTGGGGTCGAACTCCGCGGCGGCGGCCCGTGGCCCGAGTTCCGCGACGACCTGCGGCCACAGCCGGGCCGACAGCTGGGCGAGCCGCAGCTCCGCGCCCGGCCCCTTGTCCGAGACGAGGAGGTTGCCTTCGCCGTGCGAGGTCGTGCCGCCCGCCGGGTGGCCGCGGTCGGCGACCACGACGTCGAAGCCGGCGAGGCTCAGCTCCCGCGCGCAGGCGGCGCCGACGGCACCGGCCCCGATCACCACCGCGCGCGTTCGGTTCATCGACCCTCCGCTGTTCGGCAAAGCGAACGCTCGGAGGTTAGGTCGCGCGCGTCGGCGGTGTCAATCCCGCAGCACGGGGTGCGGCCGTCCGTCGAGGCGTTCGTCGGCGCGGTACTGCAGCAGCAGGACCGAGTGCACGGGCGCGGCGAGCGCGGTGTAGCTGTGCGGTTCGCGGGCGTCGAAGGCGACGTAGTCGCCCGGCCCGAGGTCGACGGTCCGGCCCGCGACCTCGACGCGCAGCCCGCCGGTCTGCACGACGGTGTGCTCGACGCCGACGTGCCCCTGCGAGCGCTGCGGCGCGTCGCCCCGGACGACCTGGTCGTAGACTTCGAAAACGCTGCTGTCGGCTTCGATCCGGCGCAGCGGCCGCAGGTCGACGCCCTCGCCGCGCAGGACCTCGACCTCGGCGGCCCGCACGACGGTCAGCCCGCCGCGCGGCCGGTGGTCGAGCAGGTCGGAGATGGCGACCTCGAGGGCGCGGGAGAGGCTGAAGACGGTCTCGATGGTCGGGTTCCCGGTGCCGGCTTCCAGCTGCGAGAGGGTCGCCTTGCCGATCCCGGACCGCCGCGACAGCTCGGAAAGCGACAGCCCGCGCGCCCCCCGTGCGGCCCGCAGGTTGACGGCGAGCATGTCCCGGATCGACGGTGCCTCGTCGGCGGCAGTGTTCGGTAAAGCGTCCATCGAGCCCTGTCTCCGTTCGGCTTGCCGTACGGGCCAGGGTCATGATGCCATGCCGCGTCGCGTGCCAGAATGAGCGCCGCCGTTTCATCGCACCGGGGGATGCTTTCCGTGGAGATCTCGCTTTCGTTCGTGGCCACGCCCGAACTGGCCAAGCAGTCGTACCGCGCCTGCCACCCGAGCGCCGCGGTGGCCCGGTGGCTGCCCGCCGCGATCTACGTGGTGCTCGGGCTCTTGGCGACGGCCGAAGCCGTCCGGGGCACGGAACCGGACCCGACCGGGCTCGGCGTCGGCGTGCTGGTCCTCCTCCTGGGCATCGCCTGGCCTGCCCTCCACGCGCGGCGCGTGGCCCGGATGCTGCGGCCGTACGCCGAGCCCGCGCCCACGCGGATCGTGCTGACCGACGCCGGGTACGCCGTCGAGGCGCCCGGCCGCACGATGACCCGGGTCTGGGCCACGTTCAAGAGTGCCGCCCTGGTCCGCGGGTTCTGGGTGCTGAAAACGGCGTCGGAGGGCTCGGTCGCGTTCCCGGCGAATCTGCTCGACGCCACCCGGACCGAGGTGTTCCGGGCCGCCATGCGAGAGAAGGGCCTGCTCACGCCATGACGGCTCAGAACCCGAGCCACCGGCGGTAGGCGGGCAGGTCGACGTTGCCGCCGCAGACGATGGTGACCACGTGCCGTCCGGCGAAGCGGGCGGGGTCTTCGAGGATCGCCGCCAGGCCGAGTGCCGCCGACGGCTCCACCACCAGGCCCGCCCGCTCCAGGAACAGCCGCATTCCCGCGATGATCGACTCTTCCCGGACCAGGACCGCGTCGTCCGCCACGGCGAGCAGGTCCGCCAGCACGTCCGGGATCGGGCGCCGGGCCGCGACGCCGTCGGCGATCGTGGCCGTCGAGTCCGTCGTGACGACCCGACGTTCGCGCCACGACAGCGTCGTCGCCGGCGCGCCCGACGGCTGGACCGCGATCACCTCCGTGCCCGGCAGGCACGCCTTCACGACGTGCCCGGCCCCCGTGGCCAGCGCGCCGCCGCCCAGCGCGATCAGCACCGCGTCGAACGGCCCCGCGTCCGCCAGCTCCAGGCCGATCGTCGCCGCGCCTTCACAGGTCTCGACGTCCAGGCTGTCCTCCACCAGCCGGACACCCCGCTCGTCCGCGACGGCCCGCGCCCGTGCGCGTGCCAGGTCGAAGTCGCCGTCCACCAGCTCCAGCCTCGCCCCCAGCGCGCGGATGCGCTCGAGCTTCGCCGCCGGCGCGGACGGCGACGACACCACGGTGACGTCCAGCCCGTGCCGCCGTCCGGACCAGGCCAGGGCCTGGCCGAGATTGCCCGCGCTGGCACACACCGCGGCCCGCTCGCCGCGGCCGGCGAGCCCGCTCACGACGACTTCGGTGCCCCGGCCCTTGAAGCTGCGGACCGGGTTCGCCGTCTCCAGCTTGACGCTCACGCGGCAGCCGAGCGCGCCTTCCAGGGGTTCGCAACGATACAGCGGGCTGTCGAGGAAGACGGGGTCGATCACGCGGCGGGCCGCCCGGATCCGGGCGAGGTCGAGGCGCGTTTCCGGCACGGTTCCGCAGCATAGCCTGGTTCCCGCGTCCGCAGCGCCCAGCGCGTCAGGCGCGGGATCGGCGCGACGGCGGCCAGGAACACCCCGGCGACGAGCACCCAGCCCAGCGCGCCGAGCCCGCCGACCGCCAGCGTGAACACGCCGGGACCGACCATCTGCACGGTCGCCGTCGCCGCTTCGCTCGCGCCCTGGTAGGCGCCCTTCGCCTCTTCGCGCATCAACCGCACCGACAACCCCCAGTTCGCGGCCACGTAACTCAGCTCGCCCACGACGTGCAGCACGGCCGCGAGCACCACCACCGTGACGGCCCCGGCCCCGGCGCCCCCCGCGGTCGTGGCGAGCAGCAGGCAGCTCGCCGCGAGGACCACGCCGGACACCACCGCGGTCCGCGCCGCCTGCGTGGCCGTGCGCCCGAACCGCGCGAACGGCACCTGGAACACCGCGATGCCGACCGAGCTGACCACCACCACGACGCCGCCGAGCCCGAGCGGCAGCCGCGTCGAGCCGGACAGCCACAGCGGCAGCCCGGCCGACAGCATGGCCCAGCACAGGGAAAGCACCGCGGTCGCGCCGGCGACGCTCAGGTACGGCCGGTCGCCGAGGACGGCACGGGCACCCGGCTTCCGCGCCGGGACCGGGGCGGGCGCGGGCACCAGCAGGGTCGCCGCGGCGAGGACGAGGAAGCTGGCCGCGTTGCCGGCGATGGCCAGCGTGTACGCCCACCGCGCGTCGGCGGTCAGGACGAGCGCCCCGAGGCCGGCGCCGGCCGCGTACCCGACGTGCTGCGCGACCCGCTGCTGCGCGAGCGCGCGCATCCGGCGTTCCGGCTCGGCGACCAGCCCGGTCACCAGGGCCGTCCGGACGGCCGTCCCGCCGGTCGCCAGCGCGGTGAACAGCACCGTGACGGCGAGGAACGACCAGGTCCCGCGCACCGCGAGGTACCCGGCCATCGCGGCGGCGCGCACGAGCGTCACCGTGACCAGCACCGGCCGCGCGCCGCACCGGTCGGCGAGCGCGCCCAGCGGGACCGCGGCCGCCATGCCGAGCGCGCTCGCCACCGCCAGTCCGGCGCCGACCGTGACCGGCGGCAGGCCGAGGACCCGGGTGAAGTACAGCGCCCAGATCGTGAACCACAGGCCGTCGCCGAGCGCGGACACGCCGCGGCCCCAGAGCAGGCTCTTCAGTCCCATGCATCCACCCTTCACGTCATCGTGAATGGTGACATACCCGCAATCACCGTTCAGCAATCCATGAAGAGTGCTAGGGTTGCGGTCATGGGCGGACTGGTCGATCCCGGCAACGCCGTCCAGGGCGCGATCGTGGCGCTGACACGCGAGCTGGCCGACCCGGTGCGGCTCACCGCGCTGCAGGTGCTGGCGGCGGAAGGCCCGCACACGATGGTGCAGCTGGCCGATGCACTGGGCGTCACCGCGCCACGGCTGGGCAACCACCTGGCGCGGCTGCGGGCGGCCGGGCTGGTGACGGTCGAGCACGCGGGGCGGCACGCGGTCTACCGCGTCGGCCGCGACGACCTGCTGCCGGTGCTCACCGCACTCGCCCGCTACGGCGGCAACGACGCGATCACGCCGCCGCGCGCACCGGAGTCCACTGTGGACATCGCGCACACGTGCTACGACCACACGGCGGGACGGCTCGGGGTGGCGGTGTTCGCGATGCTCGTGGACCGCGGCGCCCTGCGGCCCCCGGACGGCTCGGCACCCGACCTGACCCTGGGCGACGACCTGACGGCGTTCCACGACCTCGGCGTCGACCCGGCGGAGGTGCACCCGGCCCGCCGCCGGCTGGCGACGGCCTGCCTGGACCGGACGAACCGCATCCCCCACCTCGGCGGCGTCCTGGGCCACGAGGTGCTGGCGGCGCTGCTGGCCGCGGACTGGGTCCGCCGCGGCCCGCGCGACCGCGAGCTGCGGATCACCCCGCGCGGCCGCGACCGGCTCGGCGGCCTCCTGCCCGGGTTCGAGGCCGCCTGACCCAGTCGGTTCGGTGACGCGGCGGGATGCGCACTGTCCTTTCCGGCTTCCGGCCCGCTCGACCTCGGCCGCGCCCGCGGCGCGGCGGGATGCGCACTGTCCTTTCCGGCTTCCGGCCCGCATGACCTCGGCCGGGTCCGCGGCGCGGCGGGCCCTGGGGACAACCTCGACCCAGGCAGCGGCCAGCGGCCCTCCCCCGGTTCTTGGGCGCTCGACTCGACCGGGTCCGCGAGACGGCGGGCCACGGCACAGCAGACCTGGAGCCGGGCAGCGCCCGCGGCTACCGGCCCCGCATGACCTCGGCCGGGTCCGCGACCACCGGCCCGGCACCCTCCCGGCTTCCGGCCCGCGCAACCCGTCGTATCCCCGCCGCCGTTCGGTGCCTCCTGGATGCGGATGTAACCCGGGTCGCCGTCCCAGCGACTTCCCAGCATCCCGAGTGGAGCGAAGGTGAGCGGATGAGCGCGGCGGACCCGGGCAGGCGGCACCTCGTCGTCTGCTGTGACGGCACCTGGAACACGCCGGACCAGCTGCAGCAGGGGCAGCCCGCGCCGACGAACGTCGCGCGGATCCGGCACGCCGTCGCCGATCGGGACGATCAGCTGCGGTACTACCACCCCGGTGTCGGCACCGGGCCCGGGCTGGTGAACCACCTCGAAGGCGGGCTGGTCGGCAAGGGCCTCTCGGACAACGTCAAGAGCGCCTACGGCTGGCTCGCCCGGCACTACCGGCCCGGCGACGCCATTCACCTCTTCGGGTTCAGCCGCGGGGCGTTCACCGTCCGCAGCCTCGGCGGCATGCTCGGCCGGTGCGGGCTGCCCGCCGGACTCCGGGACGCCGGCCCGACCGAGTTCTGGGCCGCGGTCGACGCGCTCTTCGCCGACGGCTACCGGGCCGGGGCCGCCGGAGCGGCCGAGCCCGTGCCGATCGAGTTCCTCGGCGTCTGGGACACCGTCGGTTCCCTCGGCATCCCGGACTGGCTCGGCCCGCTGAAGCTGCTCGAAGACCACGTCGGGCACCTCCCCCGGTTCCACGACACGAAGCTCGGCGACCACGTCAAGCACGCCCGCCAGGCACTGGCGATCGACGAGATGCGCGGCCCGTTCATGCCGACGCTCTGGTCGAACCTGGACGAAGTGGACGGTGACCGGACCGCCGAGCAGGTCTGGTTCCCCGGTGACCACTGCGACGTCGGCGGCGGCCACGACCGCTGCGGGCTCTCGGACGGCGCTCTGCAGTGGATGATCGACGAATGCCGGTCCGTGACGGACCTGGTCTTCGACGACGCCATGTACAAGCAGATCGTGCCGGACCCCCAGGACGTGCTGCACAACTCGCTCCACGGCGTCTACTCCGTCCTGTGCCCCGCCCCGCGCGCGATCCCGTTCATCGCCGCCGGCCGCCCCGAGGTCGCGCCGTCCGCCGTGGACCGGCAGGCGACGCCGCCGATCACCAGCGGTCCGTACCGCGAGGGCCGCCGGCTCGCGGCAGGCGCATCCGCGACCGTCGACGTCTACGCCGGGAAGCCGTGGAACTGGACCGGGCTCTACCTCGAGCCGGGCGAATACCGGTTCACCGCCGAGGGCACCTGGCTGAACGGCAAGGTCGCCCACCACCCCGACGGGTCCGAAGCGGACGCCCGGCTGGACTTCCAGGACGTGCTGCACACGCTGGCCACGGCGTCGTCGTGGCTGCAGACCCAGCTCGCCCGGCTCAACGAAAGCCAGGCGCGGGCGTTCGGTGGCCGCCGCTGCCCGGACGCGCGCTGGATGGCGCTGATCGGCACGGTCGCGGCCCAGCAGCTGGACCAGGACGACGTGCAGCAGTCCTACGACCCGATCGTGCTCGGCGGCGGCCCGGTGACGTGGGCCATCGAGAAGCAGGGCTACTTCCACGCCTACGCCAACGACTCCTGGCTGGGCTACTCGAGCAACCGCGGCTCACTCCGGCTGACGGTCGAGCGCCTTTCCTGACCACGCCGCGCGTTCGCGATCGCCGGGCGAACGCGCCGCTGTAGCGGACCCGCGCCGGGTACACCTTCGCGTACAGCGCCGCCTGCGGGCCGCAGGTGAACCCGAGGCGACCGAGAACAGCACCAGCGCGAGCACCAGCAGGCCCACATTCGCTCGCCGGTGGACGGTCGCCGAAACCGAAGACACCGTCGCCGCGTGGCGCGGGCGGCCGGCTACGACGACCCGTCCGCGGCGCCGGCCCCCTCGGACTGGCGCCGCGGAGCAGCCCGGCTCAGTTCGTGAGCGTCGCCGGGTCGCTGGTGCTGGGCCGGCCCGTCTCCAGGTGGCCCGCCAGGCGGCGCAGGAACTTCGGGTCGCCGTCCGAAGTGATCGAGACGTCGTACCAGTTGTTCGCGGCTCGCGTGTCCACGTGCTCGACCACCCGCGCGCCCGGGCGCAGCTGCCGCGTCGCCGAACGGCGCCCGTACCCGTCCGAGACGGTCAGCCGCACCGGTGCGGTGCCGCCGTTGGTCAGGACCAGCACCAGGTTCCCGCCCTCCTGCCGCGCGCTCACCTCGGGCCCGGCGACGGTGCCGCGGAACTGCCGCACGAACCCGTTGGGCCCGTAGGCCGTGTAGTCGTACGCGCCCGGGGCGGGCAGCGTCGCCGGCAGCGACTTGCCGGCGCCGGCCGTGTACGTCCGCGGCTCACCTGACGGCGTCACGACGTAGAACGTCGCGCCCGCGCGGCCGTGGCTGGCGAAGTCCACCGTCAGGGTGCCGCCGGCCAGCCGGGCGTCCGCCGTGAGGTCGTAGGGCAACGCGCGCGCCGGCCGCAGCCCGCGTTCCTGCCTCGGCAGCACCGGGTTCGCCGGGACCGCGGGCACGTAGTCGGGGTGCCGCTTGCGGTCCGGCGGCTCGTAGCCCGCGGTGTCCGGCAGCGCGGGCACCCGCGCGTCCGTGCGGGCGAAGTCGAACGCCGATGTCAGGTCGCCGCAGACCGAGCGCCGCCACGGCGTGATGTTCGGCTCGTGGACGCCGAAGCGGCGTTCGATGAACCGGATGATCGAGGTGTGGTCGAACGTCTCCGAGCAGACGTAACCGCCCTTGCTCCACGGCGAAACCACGAGCATCGGGACGCGCTGGCCGAGCCCGTACGGCCCGGCCGGGTTCGCCGCCGACCCGGCGAAGATCTCGCCCGCCGTGTCCACAGTGGACTGCCCGGCCGACGCGTACGGCGGGACGACGTGGTCGAAGAAGCCGTCGTTCTCGTCGTAGGTGATCAGCAGCGCGGTCTTGCTCCACACGTCCGGGTTCGCGGTCAGCGCGTCGAGCACCTGCGCGATGTACCAGGCGCCGTAGTTCACCGGCCAGTTCGGGTGCTCGCAGAACGCCTCCGGCGCGGTGATCCAGGAAACCTGCGGCAGCTTCCCGGCCTTGACGTCGGCGCGCAGCTGGTCGAAGTAGCCCTCGCCGGCCTTCGCGTTCGTGCCGGTGCGGGCCTTGTCGTACAGCGGGTCGCCGGGCCTGGCGTTGCGGTAGGAGTCGAAGTACAGCAACGAGTTGTCGCCGTAGTTGCCGCGGTAGGCGTCGTCGATCCAGCCCCAGCCGCCGGCGGCGTCGAGGCCGTCGCCGACGTCCTGGTAGATCTTCCACGACACCCCGGCCCGCTCCAGCCGCTCGGGGTAGGTCGTCCAGGAGTAGCCCTTCTCGTCGTTGCCGAGGACCGGGCCGCCGCCCTTGCCGTCGTTGCCCGTGTACCCGGTCCACATGTAGTAGCGGTTCGGGTCGGTCGAGCCCATGAACGAGCAGTGGTAGGCGTCGCAGACGGTGAACGCGTCGGCCAGCGCGTAGTGGAACGGGATGTCCTCGCGGGTCAGGTACGCCATGGTGGTCGAGCCCTTGGCGGGCACCCACCTGTCGTAGCGGCCGCCGTTCCACGCGGCGTGCGTGTCGTTCCAGCCGTGCGGCAGGTCCTGGATGAACTGCAGGCCCAGGTTGTCCGCTTCGGGGCGGAAGGGCAGGATGTCGCGCTTGCCGTCCGACTGCGCCCACACGGTCTTGCCGTTCGGGAGGGTCACCGGCCGCGGGTCGCCGAAGCCGCGCACGCCGCGCAGCGTGCCGAAGTAGTGGTCGAACGACCGGTTCTCCTGCATGAGGACCACGACGTGCTCGACGTCCCGCAGCGTGCCGGTGCGCCGGGCGGCGGGGATCTCGGCGGCGCGGGCGATGCTGGTGGAGAGCGCGGAAAGGGCGGCGGTGCCGCCGGCCAGCTGGAGGAAACGCCGGCGGTTGACGTCCGTCATGGGAGCTCCGGGGGGGTCGGGGTGGCGAGCCGGGTCATTGTGTGCGGTCGATCGCGAACCTGTGCCGGGCCCGAGGCTAACTCCGCGCGAAACCCTGGTAAACGGCTCGGTCCCGACGACCGCCTCGCCACGCCCCCCGCGATCGCCGGTCCGGGTCCGGATCACCGCGGCGGGCCGCCGGTGGCTCGAGGAGCTCCGGCGGCCGGCGCAGCGGGCGATGGCCGCCCTGTTCCGCGGGTTCACCGCCGCGGAAACGACCCGGCTGGGGTACCGGTGCCTGCGGCTGGTGGAGTACCAGCAGCACCTGGTCCGGCACCTGGCGGACCGATGACCGACACGACCCGCAGCACCGTCCATGCCTGATCGGTGCGGGGCCGGCCGGCCGGTGACCCGGCAGCGGTGACCCGCCCGGGTGCCCGGGTCGTGGTGGCCGCGGGCTGAGCTCGAACTCCCGGGCGGGCACCGCCGCGGCCGGTTTACCCCGTGCCACCCGGCACAAACCCCGCACGCAGCGCGTACCGGCGCTCGGCGTAGGCGAGGTCGTCGCGCCACAGGCGGGCCGCCGTCCGGCGCATCAGCGGGCGGATCGCCGGGGCCAGCCTGGCCGCCGCCGCGAACCCCGGGCGCGCGGACGCCGCGATCGTCGCCTCGACGACCGCGGTCCGCGGGCGGCCGTCCGGGCCCGGGCCCAGCGGCGTCGCGTGCGTCTCGACGACGCTGCCTTCCCCTTCGCCTTCGACGATGCGCATCACCACCGTGCGCGGCTCGGGGCAGGTGAACTCCGCCAGCACCGGCACGCCCCAGCGCCCCGCGAGGCGGAAGGTCACCTCGACGACGAACCGGTCGTCGCTGTCGCCGGCGCCTTCGGGCGGCGCTTCGAGCACGCGCAGCCGGCTGAACGAGTACGGGTGGAACCAGGCGCCGTGCCACGGGTCGAGCCGGTTCGCCACGACGTCCTCCGGCTCGCACGTCCCCGTCAACGTCGCCACGGCGTCGATCCGCGCCCCGCCGGCAGGCCGGGCCGGGACCACCGGCGCGGCCGACGGCGGTTCCCCGCCGAGCCGGTCGAGACGCGCCCAGACGAGCACGCCGTCGTCGTGGGCGGGCACCGGCGACCACGTTCCGCGGCGGGTCCCGTCGAGGCGCAGGCCGTGCCACCGGCAGACCAGCCCGCCGCCGTCGACTCGCGCACCGGCGAGCGGCGCGCCCAGGTGCGGGCAGGCGCCCGGGCCGATCCGGACCGCGCCGTCCGGCCCGCGCCACGCGACGAGCTCGCGGCCGCCCACTGTCACGCCGGAAGGCCGGTCGGCGCGCACCGCACGGCTCGCGGCGACGACGAACCAGTTGCCGGACGGGCGGGCCGCCGCGCGCTTGCCCGCCGCGTCGATCAGCGCGGGCGAGCACTCGCGGTAGGTGGGTTCCTGCTTGGCCCACCGCGGTTCCCGGAACGGCTGGACGGGCCAGCGCCGCGGCCACCGCGCGGCGATCCGGTGGCTGACGTTCATGGCTCCATGGTGGCCGATCCGCATCGGACCCGCAACGCAGTGCTTCAGGCGGCAGGCGCTCGTTTATTCGAGCACAACCGGGGTACCAGCGTTACGATCCGGCGTGCCGCGACGTTCGCCGAGTTCGCGCATCGATTGTGCATCGCGACGGGGCGAGAGGAGCCCGATGACCGTGATACCCGCGGCCGCCACCGGGTCGGTGGCGTGGCTCGACGCGCTGCGCCGCCGGTGCGGGACCGACGTCCACGCCTTCGTCACCGACCGGGTCCGGGAACACTTCACCGGGCGTGCGGCGGAGACACCGGCCGTCACCGCGCTGCCGGAGTTCGTCACCGGCGGGAAGTTCCTCCGGCCGACCTTCGCCTACACCGGCTGGCGGTGCGGCGGCCCGGAAAGCGCGGCCGCGCTGCGGGCCGCGGCCAGCTTGGAACTGCTGCACTGCTTCGCGCTGGCCCAGGACGACGTCATGGACGGCTCGGCGCGGCGGCGCGGCCGTCCGTCGCTGCACGTGCTGTTCGCCCGCTGGCACGAGGGCCAGCGCCTGGGCGGCTCGGCGGCGCGCTTCGGCGAGTCGGCCGCGGTGCTGATGGGTGATCTGTTCCTCGTCTGGTCCGGGCAGCTGCTGCACGGGAGCGGGCTCGACGCCGGCGCGCTCGCCCGCGGCCGCCCGGTGTACGACCTGCTGCGGTCGGAACTGGCGGTGGGCCAGCTCGGCGACCTGGTGAACGACGCCCGCGCGCTGCCGTCCTGGACCGACGTCGTCGACGTGGTCCGGCGCAAGTCGGGCAACTACACGGTCCGCCGCCCGCTCGAGTTCGGCGCGGCGCTGGCGGGGTGTTCCGCCGAGGTCATCACGGCGCTCGCCACGTACGGCGGTCTGCTCGGCGAAGCGTTCCAGTTCCGCGACGACCTGCTGGGCGTGTTCGGCGATCCGGCGGTGACGGGGAAGCCCGCGGGCGATGACCTCCGCGAGCGCAAGGCGTCGAGCGTGGTGGTGCTCGCCCGGGAGCTGGCCGACCACCGGCAGCGCGCCGGGCTCACGGAACTGCTGGCGGCGACGGAGATCGACGACGGCGTGGTGGCGCGCTGGCGGGACCTGATCACCGCGACGGGCGCGCGCGACCAGCTGGAGAAGATCATCGACGACCGCGTGCGCCGTGCCCTGGAAGCGATCGACCAGGTGCCCCTGCCCCGCCAGGCGGCTTCGGCACTCACGGTCCTCGCCGGCCGCTGCACGGAGAGAGCCCGATGAGGACGGTCACCGGGCGCACCGACCGGGTCGTGGTCGTCGGGGCCGGGCTGGCCGGGCTCTCCGCCGCCCTGCACCTGGCCGGGCGCGGGCGGCAGGTCACCGTCGTCGAACGCGATCCCCGCGCCGGCGGGCGGACCGGCCGGGTGGTCGTCGACGGCTACCACCTCGACACCGGGCCGGCCGTGCTGACCATGCCGTCGATCCTCGCCGAGGTGTTCGCCGCCGGAGGTGCCGACCTCGCCGGCCACCTCTCGCTCACCCGGCTCGACCCCGCCTACACCGCCCGGTTCGCCGACGGTTCCGCGCTGCGAGTCCACACCGACCCCGGCCGCATGGCCGACGCCGTGCGGGAGTTCGCCGGCCCCGCCGACGCGGCCGGGTACCTGCGGCTGCGGGACTGGCTCACCCGGCTGTACACCGCGGAGTTCGACCGGTTCGTCGCGGGCAACATCGACTCGCCGCTCGGGCTGCTCACCCCGGACCTGGCCCGGCTCGTCGCGCTCGGCGGGTTCCGGCGCCTCGACGGGAAGATCGGCACCTTCCTGCGCGACGAACGGCTCAAGCGCGTCTTCACCTTCCAGGCGCTCTACGCCGGCGAGTCGCCGATGCGGGCGCTCGCGCTCTACGCGGTCATTTCCTACATGGACACCGTCGGTGGCGTGTACTTCCCGGCGGGCGGGATGGCCGCGGTGCCCCGGGCGCTGGCGGACGCCGCCGCGCGCGCCGGGGTGGAGTTCCGGTTCGGCGAGACCGTGACGGCCCTGGAACGCCGGGGCGCGCGGGTCACCGCCGTCCGCGGCACCGGCGGCCGGATCCCCTGCGACGCCGTCGTCCTCACCACCGAGCCGCCCGAAAGCCACCGGCTGCTCGGCCGCGCCCCGCGCCGCGTGGTCCCGCTGCGCCCGGCGCCGTCGGCGCTGGTGCTGCACGCGGGCGGCCGCGCGGACGAGCCGCCCGGCCACCACACGATCTCCTTCGGCGACGGCTGGCGCTCGACCTTCCGCGAGCTGATCACCGAGGGACGGCCGATGAGCGACCCGTCGCTGCTCGTCACCTGCCCGACGGCGACCGACGCCGGGCTGGCGCCGCCGGGACGGCAGCTGTTCTCGATCCTGGCGCCGGTCCCGAACCTGCGTCGCGGCCCCCGCGACTGGGACCGCGAAGCCGGGCCGTACGCCGAAGAAATCCTCGGCCACGTCCGGGCCCGGCTGCTGCCGGGTTTCGAGCCGGAGTTCCGGTTCGTTCTCAGCCCCGCGGACTGGCAGCGCCGGGGCATGGTCGCGGGCACGCCGTTCAGCTACGCGCATTCGTTCGGCCAGACCGGGCCGTTCCGGCCGCGGAACCTCCCGCGGGGCACGGAGAACGCCGTCCTCGCCGGCGGCGGCACGGTCCCCGGTGTCGGCGTCCCCACCGTGCTGCTGTCCGGCAGGCTGGCGGCCGACCGGATCACCGGCGCCGTGCCCGCCGGCCTCGTCCGGGAGGGCGCCCGGTGACCCGCCGCGAACTCGACGCCGCCGGCATCACCCGGCCCGAACTGCGCCAGGCGTACCGGCGCTGCCGCGAGCTCAACGCCCGCCACGGCCGCACCTACTTCCTCGCCACCCGCATGCTCAGTCCCGCCCAGCGCCCGGCCGTCCACGCGCTCTACGGGTTCGCCCGCCGGCTCGACGACCTCGTCGACGAGCCCGCGCCCGGCGCCACCCCGGAGTCGCTGGCCGCCACGCTGCGGGAGGTCGAAGCCGGCTTCCTGGAAGAACTCGCCGCCGGGCGCAGCGACGACCCGCTGCGGGCCGCCGTCATCGACACCGCCGCCCGGTACGGCATCCCGGAACCGTGCTTCCGCGCGTTCTTCACGTCGATGCGGATGGACCTCACGGTGACCGGCTACCCGACCCGCGCCGCGCTCGACGAGTACGTGCACGGCTCGGCCGAGGTCATCGGGCTGCAGGTGCTGCCGGTCCTCGGCACCGTCGTCCCGCGGCAGGAAGCCGCGCCGCACGCCGCCGCGCTCGGCAAGGCCTTCCAGCTGACCAACTTCCTGCGCGACGTCGCCGAAGACCTCGGCCGCGGCCGCGTCTACCTGCCCGCCGACGAGCTCGCCGCGTGCGGTGTCGACCGCGACCGGCTGGCCTGGTGCGCCCGCACCGGCCGGATCGACCCGCCCGTGCGGCGGGCCCTCGCCGGCCAGGTCGCGCGCACCCGCCGCGTCTACGCCGAAGCGCGGCCCGGCATCGCCATGCTGCACCCGGCTTCGCGACCCTGCGTGTCGACCGCGTATGCCCTCTACGGCGGGATACTCGACCGCGTCGAAGCCGCGGAGTACAACGTCTTCGCCGGCCGGGCGCGCGTGCCCCGCCGCCGGCGGCTGGCCGCGGCCTGCGACGCGCTCGTCCGCGCCCACTGGGCCCGGCGGCGGCACCCGGTGGTGACCTGACGTGGGCCGCGCCGAATACCTGCTCGTCCTCGGCGCCTGCGTGCTCGTGACGCTGCCGCTGGAGCTGGCCGGCGCCCGGGTGTACCGCCGGCCGGCCCGGCTGGCGCGCGCCGTCCTGCCGGTGGCGCTGGTGTTCCTGGTGTGGGACGCCCTGGCCATCGCGGCGGGTGTCTGGGACTTCGACCCGGCGTTCGTCTCCGGGCTGCGCGTGCCGTTCGGGATCCCGCTCGAAGAAGTGCTGTTCTTCGCCGTGGTGCCGATCTGCGGGGTGCTCACCTACGAGGCCGTCGGGCTCACCGGACGGCTGCTGCGGCGGGTGCGACGCTGATGCCGTGGGGTTACACGGTTCCCGCGGCCGCCGCCGTGCTCACGGTCGTCGCGGCCGAGCTGTGGCTCCTGCGGACCGGCCTGTTCCGGCGGCCCGCGTACTGGGTCACGATGGCGATCGTCGTCGCGTTCCAGATCCCGGTCGACGGATGGCTCACCAAGCTGTCCGCGCCGATCGTCCGCTACTCCCCCGGCGGCATCACCGGCTGGCGGTTCCCCTGGGACATCCCGGTGGAGGACTTCCTGTTCGGCTACGCCCTCGTCACCGCGGTCCTGCTCCTGTGGGAACGCGGGAAGCCGCGAAAGGACCGTGCATGAACCCCGACGGCCTGCCCCGCACCGAAGTGCCGGCGGCGTTCGACGCGGGCGCCGCCGCCTACGACCGGCTCGTCGGGCTGAACCCCGGCTACCACCGCGACCTGCGGATTTCGGCGCGCCGGCTGCTCGGCCGCGGCGGACGGCGGATCCTCGACGCCGGCTGCGGCACGGGCGCGTCCACGGCCGCGCTGCTGGCGGTCGCTCCGGGCGCGCGCGTCACGGCGATCGACGCGTCGGCCGCGATGCTCGCCGAGGCCCGCGCGAAACCCTGGCCGTCCACTGTGGACTTCCGGCACACGCCGGCCGAAGAGCCGCCCGAGGGTCCGTTCGACGCGATCTTCGCCGCGTACCTGGTCCGCAACCTCGCCGACCCCGACGCGACGCTGCGGCGGCTGCGGGGGCTGCTGCGTCCCGGCGGGACGATCGCGCTGCACGAGTACTCCGTGCGCGACTCCCGCCGCGCGCGCTGGGTGTGGAACGCGGTGTGCGGCGCGATCGTGATCCCGCTCGGGCGCGTCGCGACCGGCGACGCCACGCTCTACCGGCACCTGCGCCGCAGCGTGCTGGCGTTCGACGGGCTCGCCGACCTGGGCGACCGGCTGTCCCGGGCCGGCTTCACCGACGTCCGCACCGGCACCGTGCCCGGCTGGTCGCGCGGGATCGTCCACACGGTCCTGGGCACGGCGCCGTGAGCGCGGGACGCGACCGCCGGGCGGAGACGCACCCGGCACCCGGCGGGGTTCCCGACGCCGGGCTGCTCGGCCGCCGTCCGCGCGCCGCCGTCGTCGGAGGTGGCATCGCGGGGCTCGCCGCGGCGACCGGGCTGGCCGAACGCGGGGTCGCCGTCACGCTGTTCGAGCGCGAAGCCCACCTCGGCGGCCGCGCCGGCGGCTGGCCGGAGCGGCTCCCGGACGGCACCGCGGTCACGATGAGCCGCGGCTTCCACGCGTTCTTCCGGCAGTACTACAACCTGCGGGCGCTGCTCGCCCGCACCGACCCCGGCCTGGACCGGTTCGCCCCGGTGCCCGACTACCCGCTGGTCGACCCGCACGGGCGCACCGACACGTTCGCGGGGCTGCCGCGGACGCCGCCGGTGAACGCGCTCGCGTTCGCCCTGCGCAGCCCGACGTTCCGCGCCCGCGACCTGCTGCGCCTCGACGGGCGGCGGGCGCTGCCGCTGGCCACGGTACGGGTGCCCCGCGTCTACGAGCAGCTCGACCACCTCGACGCCGCGTCCTTCCTGAGCGCGATCAACTTCCCCGCGGCGGCACGGCACCTCGCGTTCGAGGTGTTCTCACGCAGCTTCTTCGCCGACCCCGGCGAGCTTTCGGCGGCCGAGCTGGCGACGATGTTCCACCTGTATTTCCTGGGTTCGTCCGAAGGGCTGCTGTTCGACGTGCCGGCCGAGCCGTTCCCGCAGGCGCTGTGGAATCCCCTGGCCGAGTACCTCGCGGGGCGCGGCACCGACATCCGCTGCGGGACCGCCGTGGACGGGATCGTCCGGGCGGACGGCGGGTTCCGGGCCGGCGGTTCACGGTTCGACGCCGTGGTGCTGGCTTGCGACGTCCCGGGGCTGCGCCGGCTGGTCGCGGCGTCTCCGGAGCTGGGTACGCCGGCGTGGCGCGCGGCGATCGACGGCTTGCGCACGGCACCGCCGTTCGTGGTGCGGCGGCTGTGGCTCGACCGGCCGGTCGCGGCGGACCGGCCGGCGTTCCTCGGCACCGGGGGTCTCCCGCCACTGGACAACATCAGCGTCCTGGACCGGTACGAGGGCGAAGCCCGCCGGTGGACGCGACGCACGGGCGGCTCGGTGGTGGAGCTGCACGCGTACGCGTCGGACGGGGCGGGGCTCGACAAGCGCCTGCACGAGCTGTACCCGGAGACGGCGGGCGCCCGAGTGCTGGGGGAAATCACGCTGACGCGGCAGGACTGCCCGCTGTTCCCGGTCGGCGGTTTCGCGCACCGGCCGGGTGTCGCGACGCCCGAGCCGGGTCTGGTTCTGGCGGGCGACGCGATCCGGGTGGACCTCCCGGTGGCCTTGATGGAACGCGCGGCGACAACGGGCTGGGCGGCGGCGAACAGGCTGCTGACGGAGTGGGGCGTGGCGGGCCACCCGCTGCGCACGGTCCCGAACCACGGACGGCTCCGCTGGCTCGACCGCCTCACCCGGGCCAGCCCGGACACAACCTGACGGGCGGCGGCGCTCGGCCCGGCCACCGCCCCGCGGCCCGCCGGGCACAACCCGACCGGCAGCGACCGCTGGGACCGCGGCCGCCGCCCGCCGACGGGCCGGGTGAGGGCTCAGCCGGTGATCCGGACGATGACCTGCTCGTTGGCGTAGGAGTAGCCCTCGTAGCTCACCGACACCCCGGTGCGCTCGACGTACTCCCGCAGCGCCCGGTACTCGTGCTCCTGCCAGCCCGGGAAGTTGAAGAACTCGTCGAACACGAGCACCGAGCCCGGCCGCAGCCGGGGGCCGACCAGGTCCAGGACCGTCTTCGTGGAGCTGTAGAGGTCCGCGTCGACGTGGACGAAGTCGACCGGTCCGGGGTGGGCGTCGAGGAAGCCCGGCAGGGTGTCGGAAAACCAGCCGACGACCAGTTCGGCGCCGGCGACGTCGGGCAGCCCGTCGACGCTGAAGCTGCCCGCCGGGAAGTCGACGCGCCAGTCTTCGGGCAGGCCCTCGAAGGAGTCGAAGCCGAACACGCCGCCGGAGGTCCGGGCGGCCGCGATGATCTTCAGTGTCGAGCCGGTGTAGACGCCGAATTCGAGCGCCATACCGCCGGTCGGCGCGAGGGAAAGCGCGTGTTCGAGGGTCCGGTGCGGATCGTCGAACCGCGGCGCGTCGGGCATGTGGGCCCGGACGAATTCGGCGGATTCGTGGGCGGCTTGCCGGTCGGCCGCGTAGACGACGTCGCGCCGCGTGCGGATCTCGAACTCGATGAGCCGGTCGTAGATCCGCCGGTTCTCGGCCCGCAGTTCGGCAAGCTGCTCTTCCTGCCGTCTCAGCAGAGGGACGACGGCGTCCGTGACGGCGTTCATCAGCCGTGCCCGGATCGGTTGCAGCAGTCGGTCCCGCCAGGATGTGCCCATTGCCGAAGGGAGTCCTCTCGTCGCAGGCTGCGGAGTATAAGGCATCTGCCGAAGCGCGTTGCGAGACTCCGCCCGCCGGGCGAAATGTCCGACCTCAGCGTTCTCTCAGGAAACGCGCCGCCCGTCATCGGACGCCGGCGTCCGGGCGGCGTCGAGGATGAAGCCCCTCGCGGAGGCGGCCGCCGGCGGAGACCTCGGCAGCGGGCGGGCGATGGGCGTGGCCTGCGACAGTTCGGCGACGCCGGGTTCGCGGCCGGTGAGCGTCGGCTTTCCGGAGCCGGGCCGCGCGACGATCGCCAGGGCCTTCGTTCGCTCAGCTTCCCCTCAACAGCCTTGTCCTAGTCTCGATCGTGGCGCACCGGTTCGGGACGGGAGGTCTGATGCCAGCAGGCGTGATCGTGGCCGTGATCTGTTCCCTCGGCACCGCCGCGTTGCTCGTGTGGGGACCACGGCTGATCTCGGCCGGCATTTCGACGGAGCCGCACGCGCATCTCCCGCGGCCACCCGTGGCTGCGGCTGAGCAGCCTCGTGACCGACCTGCCGGCCGCCCGCGCCGGTGAGGCACCGGGCCGCACCCGCGTCCGGGCTTCCCGCTCCTACCTGTCCTTCACCAACGCGACGGCCTTCAGCCCGACCGACGTCCTGTTCAAGTGACGGCGGCGTGGCGCGTAGGGTACCGGCGCCGGCAGGCGCAGCAGGACGCCGAACTTGCCCGGCCCGTGGTGGCGCAGCGCCGCGACCGCTTGGGGCTCGTTGCGGGCGCAGTTGGCCAGGATGCCGAACAGCGCCATGGTGGCCAGGATCGACGATCCGCCGTAGGAAACCAGCGGCAACGTCACCCCGGTGACCGGCAGCAGCCCCACCACGTACCCGATGTTGATCGCCGCCTGGGCCACGACCAGCAGGGTCAGCGTGCCGGCGACGATCCGGATCCACGGGTCGAGGTTGCGGCGCGCGATCCGCATCCCGGCGATCGCCACGCCCGCGTACAACGCGATCACGAAGACGCAGCCGACGAAACCCAGCTCCTCGCCGATGAGCGCGAAGATGAAATCGTTCTGCACACCCGGCAGGTAGCCCCAGTTCGCGCTGCCCCGGCCCAGTCCCCGGCCGAAGAAGCCGCCGTCGGCCAGCGCGTACAACGCCTGGGTCGTCTGGTACGCATCGGCGCTCGGATCCGACGAGGCCGACAGGAACGACAGGACGCGCGCCGTCCGGTAGCCGGCACTCAGGGCGAGAACGGTGAACCCGGCGGCCGCGCCCACCAGCAGTGCGGCGAACAGCCGCGCCGGGATGCCCGCGAACCACAGCAGGCCCAGCATGACGATGCCGAGGGTGATGGTGCCGCTGAGGTTGGGCTGCGCCATGACGAGCGCGAACAGCACCAGCGTCACCGGCACCACGGGGACCATCAGGTGCCGCCACTTGTGCAGCAGGTGGTGCTTGGCGACCAGGACGTGCGCGCCCCACAGGGCGAGCGCCAGCTTGGCCAGCTCGATCGGCTGCACGGACTGCCCGGCGATGACGAACCAGCGTTGCGCGCCGCCACCGGTCGACCCGAGCGGGGTCAGCACGGCGACCAGCAGACCGGCCGACAGGGCCATCGCCTTCCCGGCCAGCCCGCGGATCTTCGCGATCGGCATCCGCAAGGCGAGCCAGAACACCGCGGCACCCAGGCCGACGTAGGTGATGTGCTTGAAGAACAAGCTGTACTGGCCACCGCCGGTGCGCGGGTCGTAGGACGACACCGACGAAGCGCTCAGCACCATCACCAGCCCCATGACCACGAGAATCCCCGTCAGGGCGAGCACCAGGTGGAAGGACGCCAGCGGGCGCGTCAGCCAGCCGACCAGTCCTTCGCGCACGGCGCTCATCCGTGACGCGGCCGTGCCGTCGCGCGCGGCGGACGGCGATCCGGGTCGGGCCGTTGGCAATGGACACTCCTGTGGTTCGGCGCTTTCCCGGACCGTAGCCGGGCCCCGCTGACAGGAGGCTGAGAAAGCGGCCCGGGGTGCGCCGAACCGTCAGCCGATGCCGAGCACGGACTCGGCCGTCGTCCAGTCGGTGAGCATCGCGTCCTGGGCGGCGGTCAGCGTGACCCGGCCGGCGCAGACCGCCTTTTTCACCGCGTTCTCGACGGAGTCCTTGGTGTAGGAGTTCTCACTGCCGGCGTGCGGCTCCGGCCACAGGTTGCGTGGATCCCGCGGCGCGCCGCCGAGTTCGAGGGGCAGGAAGTGGTCCTCTTCGTAGTCGGACATCGCGGTGTCGGCGTAGCCGTAGTCGCGGATGCCTTGCTGTTTCAGGCTGTTGGTGTAAGTCGTCGGCGGGCGGATCGTCGCCGTCCAGCCGGACACGCAGATCGTCGAGCCGATCGTGGCCTGGGTGACGTCCGGGTTGAGCGCCCCGGGGGTGCAGGCCGGGTCCGGCAGCGGCAGATCAGCCTGCGAGCACGTCGAGGTGACCGTGCTCGCGTGCGCCGCGGGAGTGGCAACGCAGGCCAGGACGAGAGCGGCCACGGGCGCGACGGACCGCAAAAGGGTGACGGACATGGGAATCCTCCGGCAGCGGCGGGGACGGTGGACCGGACGCGTCCAGAGTCGGCGCCGCACGTGCCGGTCACCACCTACGTCGGTAGGGAATCGCCCGCCGACCAAAGTAGGTGGGGGTCAAAACGCCGGACCCGACGAAAGTCTGAGGCGGTTCGCGACGAAAGTCGGGCCCGCTCGCCCGTCGATTCGTCCCGTTCGAGTCCGAAGGGGACGGCCTGGCCGAATGGTCCGCGGACCATTCGGCCGAACCCCCGTGGTGGCAGCCGATGCCGATTGCGTCACCGCCGTCCACGAGCCTCCGGCGACTGTATAAACAGGACACCCATGGGATCCCCTGCCGATCGTCCGCATTCCCCCAGGAGGGATCGATGCGCCGTCCGTCCCGAAGAATCCTCGCCGTCGCCGGCTTCGCGGCACTGGCCCTGACCACGCCCGCCGTGCCCGCCACGGCATCGCCGGCCACCGGCACCACCGTCCACCCGACCGAACACGTCTGCGCCCAGGTCGCGAAACCGGGCATGGCGACGTGTTTCGCCGAACGGCAGACCGACACCATGCGCGCCGCGCTCGCGCCGAACGCCCTGCCGAGCGGGTTCGGGCCGTCCGGGCTGCGCTCCGCCTACAACCTCACGGCGAGCGGCAGCGCGTCCGCGACGGTGGCCATCGTGGACTCCAACGACGACCCCAACGCCGAGTCCGATCTGGCCACCTACCGCTCGACCTACGGCCTGCCCGCCTGCACCACGGCGAACGGCTGTTTCAAGAAGGTCAACGAAAACGGGCAGAGCAGCCCGCTGCCGGCCGCCGACAGCGGCTGGGCCGGGGAGATCTCCCTCGACGTCGACATGGTCTCGGCGATCTGCCCGAACTGCCACATCCTGCTCGTCGAAGCGAACCAGCCGAGCATGGCCGACCTCGGGACCGCCGTGAACACCGCCGTGTCGATGGGCGCCAAGTACGTCTCCAACAGCTACGGCGGAAGTGAAGACGGCACCGAGCCCAGCTCCGACTCGAGCTACTTCCACCACCCCGGCGTCGCCATCACCGCCAGCACCGGCGACAACGGCTACGGCATCAGCTACCCGGCCTCGTCCCAGTACGTCACCGCCGTCGGCGGGACCTCGCTCACCCAGGGCGGCGGCACGCGCGGCTGGACCGAAACGGCGTGGAGCGGCGCCGGCAGCGGCTGCTCGACCAGCGTCACCAAGCCCGCCTTCCAGAACGTGAGCACGGGCTGCGCCAAGCGGGCCGACGCCGACGTCTCCGCCGTCGCCGACCCGCAGACCGGCGTCGCGGTGTACCAGACCTACGGCGGCAGCGGGTGGGCCGTCTACGGCGGCACCAGCGCGTCCTCGCCGATCATCGCCTCGGTCTACGCGCTCGCCGGCACGCCCGGCGCGTCCGACATCCCGGCCGCGTACCCCTACTCGCACGCCGGCAACCTGAACGACGTCACCTCGGGCAGCAACGGCAGCTGCTCGGTGACCGTGCAGTGCCAGGCGGGCGCGGGGTGGGACGGCCCGACCGGGCTCGGCACCCCGAACGGCACCGCGGCCTTCACCGCGGGCACGTCCACCGGGGGCGTCACGGTGGCGAACCCGGGCAACCGGACCAGTGTCACGGGGACCGCGACGAGCCTGCAGCTGTCCGCCTCGGGCGGCACCGGCAGCTACACCTGGACCGCCACCGGCCTGCCGGCCGGCCTGTCGATCAGCACCTCGGGCCTGATCTCCGGCACGCCGACCACCGCCGGGACCTACTCGGTGACGGCCACCGCGAAGGACTCCTCCGGCGCCACCGGCAGCACCACCTTCACGTGGACGATCACCTCGTCGGGTGGCTGCTCCGGCCAGAAGCTGGCCAACCCCGGCTTCGAAAGCGGCGCGACGGCGTGGACCGCGTCCAGCGGCGTGATCACCACCTCCGCCGACGGCGAGGCGCCGCACTCCGGCACCTACCTCGCCTACCTCGACGGCTACGGGACCACCCACACGGACACGGTTTCCCAGTCGGTCACCATCCCGGCCGGGTGCCACGCGACGCTGTCGTACTACCTGCACGTCGACACCGCGGAAACCACGACGACGACCCAGTACGACAAGTTGACGGTCAAGGCGGGCTCGACGACGCTGGCGACGTACTCCAATCTCGACCAGGCGAGCGGCTACCAGCAGCACTCGGTCGACGTCTCGGCGTTCGCCGGGCAGACGGTGACGCTGACCTTCACCGGCACCGAGGACTCGTCGCTGCAGACCTCGTTCTGCCTCGACGACACCGCGCTGACGGTGAGCTGATCCCCGTGCCGTGCCGGTCCGCCGACCGGCACGGCACGGTTTCACCGGTCGCTCAGCGGCGGGCGCTCAGCGCCCCGCGTTTGACGATCCCGATCACGCCCGTCGCGACGAACAGCACCGCGCCGACGATGATCAACCAGAAGAGCCCCTTGACCACGATGCCGAGCACCACCAGAACGGCCCAGATCACCAGCAAACCCACCAGCAGTCCCATGAGGACTCTCCTTCCACACCGTCGGCTCCGGACGCAGCGGACATACCCGCCGCCCGGGTGGTTCACGCCCGGTGCCGTGGCCACGCTCTCAGCGTCCTCACAGGAGAACTCCGCGAAGGTGGCACGAGGCCGAAAGGAGGCCGGCGTGCGGACGTCCGCGACAGCGCTCACAGTGGCCTTGACCTGGGCCGCGGTCACGGGCTGCGCAGCGGCTCCCGCCGGGCCGCATCCCTTGGCCCCGCCGATCCCCGGCGACCCGATCGACCTCACCGCGTTCACGGCGTCGCCGTGCGGGCTGCTGGACGCCGGCCAGCTCGCGCACTACTACGTGACAGCACCCGGCACCGTGCAGCACGCGGCATGCGTGTGGCAGCCCGGGGACACGACGGGCCTGACGTACGAGGCGTCCGTCGACACCACCGGCGGCGGCCTCGAATCCCTGTACCGGCACCGCGCCACCGTGAACGGCTTCGACCCGGCGACGGTGCACAGCTACCCGGCGATCCACCGCGACAGCCACGCCGGCCGGTGCACCGTCCAGGTCGGCGTCGCGAACGACACGCTGCTGACCGTCGTCGTCGAGGCCACCGACACCGCTCTCAGTGCTCATCAGGACCCTTGCGGTGAAGCCGACCGCTTCGCCGGAAGCATCGTCGGCTACCAGGGGCACCGCGCGCCTTAGCCGCGGCGGCCGGCTCTCACGGGAGCAGGCCGAGGCGCCGCGCCTGCGTCACGGCCTCCATCCGGCCCCGGGCGCCCAGCTTGGCGAGAAGGTTCTTGACGTGGTCCTTCACCGTGTAGACACCGATGCCCAGCCGCTCGGCGACGGCCTGGTTCGGCAAGCCCGTGGACAGCAACGCCAGCACGTCCTGTTCCCGTGCCGTCAGGTGGGGCGCGTCCGCCGGCGCCGGCTCGCCCACCAGCAGGCCCGCGGTGTTCAGCAGGCGCTCGCGTAGCCGGGGGTCGCCGACCTCACCGGCGAGGGCCCGCAGGTCCGCGTAGGCCTCCGCCACCCGTGAACGCCGCATGCTGTCGTCGGCGGCGTGCCGGTCCCGCAGCCGCCGGAGGACGTCGGTGACGGCCAGGTCCTGTTCGAGGGCGCGCGCCTCGTGCGAAACCGCGTCGAGCAGGCGGCCCATCTCCTGCTGGCTGGTGCGCAGGGCGACGTAGAGCACCGCGACCGTCCGCCGCGCCACGACCACCGGGGCCGCCGCCATCGCCCGCAGCGCCTCCGCCCGGATGACCTGGTCGTAACGGTGCGTGATCGCTCGTGAAGCGACGTAGTCACGCAGGGACAACGCGCGCTGCTGGTAGGCGACCCGGCCGCCCACGCCTTGCCCGGCGCCGAGCAGGACTCCGCGCAGCGGCCCGACCACGGGACCGTCGAACGCGTTCAGCAGCACCCCCGATCGTGTGACCTGCCCGGCGAACGCCAGGTTCACCCCGGTCCCGGCGCGCAGCCGGGCCAGGGCCGCGGTCACCGCCGGGGCCAGCGGGTCGACCCCCCTCTTCGGAGGGTGGGCAGCAGCGTCGCTCACGGCGACAGTGTGACCCGGCCGGTGAGCCGCTGACAATCACCCGCCGTCCGAGCCGGACCAGAGAAGCCCCGGAGAGCCTGATGCAGCCTGGAACTCGCGATGTACCGCCGGTCGTCGACGCCTGGCTGGCGGCGTACGACACCGCCGAGGCGGACGCCGCCCACCTGCTGTGCGACCGCCACGACGCCGAGGCCGTCGCCTTCACGTTCGTCGAACCGGACCTCACCTCGCGCGATGTCACGTACGGGGAACTGGCCGACCGGTCCCGGCGGCTCGCCACCGTCCTCGCCGGGCGGGGCGTCGCGCGGGGTGACCGGGTGCCGGTCCTGATGGGCAAGCGGCCGGAACTGGTGACGACGCTGCTGGCGATCTGGCGGCTCGGCGCCGTGCACGTCCCGCTGTTCACCGCGTTCGCCACCGGCGCCATCCGGATGCGCGTCGAAGCCTCCCGGGCCCGGCTGGTCGTCACCGAGCCGTCGCAGCGGGCGAAGCTCGACCCTGTCCCGGGCATCGACGTCCTCGAGACGGGCGAAGCGTTCGACCGGCTCCTCGACGCCGCCGAGCCCCTCGCGACGTCGGTCGCGGCCGGCGGGCACGGGACGATGCTGCAGCTGTTCACCAGCGGCACCACCGGAAAGCCGAAGGGTGTCCCGGTGCCGGTCCGCGCGCTGGCGTCCTTCCACTGCTACCTGCACTACGGGCTGGACGTCGGCGAGGACGACGTCTTCTGGAACGCGGCGGACCCCGGCTGGGCGTACGGCCTCTACTACGGCATCCTGGCCCCGCTGGCCGCCGGGCGCCGCAACCTGCTGCTCACCGCCGGTTTCACCCCCGAGTCCACAGTGGCCGTCATCGAGAAGTTCGGGGTCACCAACTTCACCGGCGCACCCACGATGTACCGGGCGCTGAGCAAGAGCGGCCTGGCCCGGGACCTCCGCCTGCGCCGGGCCTCTTCGGCGGGCGAACCGCTGACGCCCGAGGTCGTCGACTGGGCCCGCGAAGCGCTCGGCGTCGAAGTCCGCGACCACTACGGCCAGACCGAGCTCGGCATGGTCATCAACAACCACTGGCACCCGGACGTGGCCCGGCCGGTCAAGCCCGGCTCGATGGGACAGCCCATGCCCGGCTACGCCGCCGGCACCGTCGACGGCCAGATCGCCGTCGACGTCGCAAACAGCCCGCTGCTGTGGTTCACCGGCTACCACGAGGAGCCCGGGAAGACGGCGGAGCGGTTCACCGCCGACCGGCGCTGGTACCTCACCGCCGACTCCGGCCGGATCGACGAGGACGGGTACTACTTCTTCACCGCCCGCAACGACGACGTGATCCTGGCCGCGGGCTACCGGATCGGGCCGTTCGACGTGGAGAGCGTGCTGATCACCCACCCGGCGGTCGCGGACGTCGCGGTCGTCGGCCGGCCCGACCCGGAAGGAGTCCGCGGCGAAGTCGTCGAAGCCTTCGTGGTCCTCGGCGGCGAGGCCGAGGCGAACGACGAGCTGGCGCGGGAACTCCAGCAGCTGGTTCGGGACAAGTACTCCAAGCACGCCTACCCGCGCACGGTCCACTTCGTCGACGCGCTGCCGAAGACCCCGAGCGGCAAGGTCCAGCGGTACCTGCTGCGGCAGCGGTGACCGGCGCCTGGCCGGTCACGGCCAGCTCCAGCGCATCCCCCGGATGCCGGGCCCGACGCCGGTGGCGAACTGGTGGGCGGGCGAAGCCGGCGACAACGGAACCGCGGTGACGTCCCGTTCCCGGTCCCCACGGGCGTCCAGCCGGTAGGCGTGGCATGCCGCCGGCAGCGCGTCGCGGGCGAAGTGGACCTCCAGCAGGTGCTCGGCCACCGGGTGGCGGAAGCGGCGGTCGTAGCTCGTGTCCGGCACGCCGTCGGTGTACTCGAACTCGTACTCCAGGATCGCCGTCTCCCCCACCGCCATCGACCGGCCCGGCACCAGCTCGCTGAGCACGAAACCCGGCTCCGGCAGCACTTCGGTGCGCACCGGCCGGCAGTACCGCGTCGCAACCAGCCGCGGCGGGCGTCCCGGAACGCAGCCGCGCAACGCCACCACCCTCGCCTGCACCGGTTCTTCCACCGCGCGGACCACCTCGCGCACCCGCAGCCGGGTGAGGCATCCGCGGTCGTCGACGTGCAGCGCCTCGTGCAGGCTGAGCACCAGCAGCGACGTCTCGTCGGCCGCGTCGAACGAGTGCAGCACCGGCAGGACGTCGTTGCGGGGACCCCACAACCGCTCCCACCGCACGGGGTCCGGGGCGCCCGGCGGCCCCGGCCGGGCCAGCAGCTCGATCAGCGAACGCGCCGGCACGCCGAGGACGTCCTCCAGCACCGCCACCGCGCGCAACGACTCCGGCCGTTCCGGGCGGGTCCGGCCGGTGCGCCAGTAACTGAGCGTCGTGGTGCTGACCGGGACGCCCGCCGCCGCCAGCCGGCCCCGGAGGCGGGCGAGTCCCAGCCCGCTGCGGTCGATGGCCAGCGACAGCGCGCGGCTGAACGGGCCGGCGGCCAGTGCCTGCGCCAGCTCCCGCCCGGGAGCTTCCGGCGGCACCGCGAACATCGGCATCGGCGGTCCTCGGCGTCGGTGCGGAGAAACGGGTGCCGTCCGGCGGGTCACGCCGTCGCGGCCGGAGCGTCCGGTGGTGCCGGACCGGCACCGGTCTAACAGCCGCGGGCGGCGGCTGTCAGCCGACGAACGTCGGCGGACCACCGCGCAACCCGCCGAAAGAACCGTCTTGTTCCGTTGATCGGCTCGGATCCTCGGACGGTTACCAGTGTCGCACCGGCCGCTTACGTTCGGTGAGTCCCCACCGGTTCTTCCTGGCGAAGGAGTCCCCATGCGCAAGTCCTCCGGCCGGTTCGCCCGCGCCGCCGCGGCGCTCGCCGGTTCGTGCGCCGCGTTCGCGACGCTCGCGGCCGCCCCGGCGTCGGCGACCACCACGGTCACGCCGATGCCGCCCGGCGCCCAGCCGTCGATCATCGATGGCAGCACGGCCCAGAACCCCGGTTACATCACCCGGTTCAACGGCCACGCCAACGGCTACACGTTCTTCTGCACCAGCACCTTGATCGGCGCACGCTGGGTGCTGACCGCCAAGCACTGCATGTACGACAACACCGGGTCGCGCCTGAGCGACATCGACCTCTACATCGGCTCGAACAGCGCTTCCGGTGGCGTGCACGCGAAAGCGTCGTCGACGTACGTGTACTCCGGCGGCGACCTCGCGCTGATCAAGCTGGACACGACCGGCGGCAGCACGTTCTCCCGGCTCGCGAGCAGCTCCTCGGACGCGCAGGTGGGCGACGCCGCCCGCGTCTACGGCTGGGGCGCCACCCAGGCCACCGACGAAGGCAACCACCAGTCGTCGGTGCTGAAGCAGGCCTCGGTGCAGATCTCCGACACCTACGCCGACGACTACTTCGGCGGCCCGGGCATCGCCGCCGACACGCTCGACGGCGCCGTGGCCGGCGGCGACTCCGGCGGCCCGATGATCGACGACGGCGTGCAGGTCGGCGTGTGCTCGACCAGCGACCGGTCCAGCACCACGACCTACGCCGGCGTCGCGGCGGGCCGCGACTGGATCCGCCGGATCACCGGCATCTGACGGGCAGGGGCGCCGGCCGGCGGGATCCCCGGCCGACCGGCGCCCAGGCGAGAAAGCGCTTACCCGGCCGTCCTGCGATGGAAGCCGGCGAGCTGGCCGGAAGAGCTGCCGCCCCGGTGGTCGCAGGCCCGGGCAGGCGGTCGCCGATCGGGCGCCGGCTCGGGGAAGTCACCGGAGCGCCGGAACAGCTCGCCGGCGTGCTGGACCAGGAGGAGGACCTCGCGGTGGTCCAGTGGCTGTGTCACCAGGCCGCGCCGGCGTGTCGGTCACGGCGGAGGACGTTCCCCCGCTGCGCCGTCGGCGGACGGTAGCCGTAACGCCGCAAATTCGGGGTACCCGGAGGCCGGACGAAGGGGGGTGCTGCGGATGGCGGCACAAGACAGGCCGACGTCGGCGCGGCGGCTGGCCGGCTCGGGCAGGCGACGGCCGGCGCAGCCGTCGAGCGTTCTTCCGTGGTCGCTGCGTGTCGCCGCCGAGGCGGCCTGGCGGTTCCTGGTCGTGGTCCTCGCCGTTGGCGTCATCGGCTGGCTGTGCGGCTACCTGGCCGCCGTCACCGTGCCCGTCGGGATCGCGCTGCTGCTGGCCGCCCTGTTCGCGCCGCTGGTCGACCGCCTGGTCCGGTGGCACGTCCCGCGTGGTCTCGCCACGGTGATCGCCATCGTCGTCGGGCTGGTGGTCGTCGCCGGGGTGCTGACCCTGGTGATCACCACCGTCGTGGGCGCCCTCCCGCAGCTGCAGAGCCAGGTGAGCACCAGCCTCACCGACATCAACTCCTGGCTGCAGCGCGGGCCCTTGCACCTGACCCACGACCAGATCCAGCGCCTGCTCGACAACACGATGAAGAGCATCCAAGGCGACACCTCCCAGCTCGCCGACCGGGCGCTGACCACGGCCGCCACGGTCGGGAGCACCCTGACCGAAGCACTCCTCGCGCTGTTCACGCTGATCTTCTTCCTCTACGGCGGAGCGCAGATCTGGCACTTCACGCTGCGCATCGTGCCCGCCGACATCCGCGATCGCACCGACGTCGCCTGCCGGCGCGGCTTCGCCTCGCTGGTCAGCTACGTGCGCGCCACCGTCGCCGTCGCCTGCGTCGACGCCCTGTGCATCGGCATCGGCATCTGGCTCGTCGGGGTGCCGCTCGCGGTACCGCTGGCCGCGCTCATCTTCATCGGCGCGTTCATCCCCATCATCGGCGCCGTCGTGACGGGCGCGGTCGCCGTGCTCGTCGCGCTGGTCACCAACGGCTTCGTCGCCGCGATCATCGTGCTGGCCATCGTGATCGCGGTCATGCAGCTGGAAAGCCACGTGCTCCAGCCCCTGCTGCTGGGCCGCGCCGTGCGCCTGCATCCCCTGGCCGTGGTGGTCGGCATCGCCGTCGGCGTGGAGGTCGCCGGGATCGCCGGAGCCCTCCTGGCCGTGCCGATCCTCGCCGTCCTCAAGTCCGCGGTCGGCTCGCTGCTGCGCGACCCCCACGAGCTCCCACCGGGCGACGTCGACGCGCTGCAGCCGATCGAAGCGCGCCCGGCACCCGACCGGGAGGAGGAACCGGAAGAAGCCGGCGACGCCTCATCGGAGCAGCCCCGGGCCTGACGAATTCCGGTGAGATTCAGCGGTGCGTGAATCGTTTGGTGCCCCCGCCCCGGTGGCGGCATGCTGGTCCGGGCCGGAGGGGGCGAGGGTGTGATCGAGTTCGAGCTGAGTGTCGACGCGCTGGGGGCCACGCGGTGGGGCTACTCACCGCTCGGCGAACTCGCCTGCAGCCTGCGAGCGCCCGTGGCTCGCGCCTTCACGCCGTGGCTGCCGCGCGTGCCCGCGGACGATCTGCTGCGGCTGGCGGTCCCCGAGCGCGGGCTCGTTCCCGACTTCCTGTACCCGGCCGAAACCGACCCTGGCGTTTCGCTGGACGACCAGCTCGCCGGCCTCGCCTCGATGCCCGTGTCCCAGTACGAGGCCGAGCTGGCGGAGTGTGGGCACCCGAGCCCGTTCCGGCTCCGCTGCGCGGCGGAAGCGGCCGGACCCGCTTGGTACAGGCACTGCGCGGCTACGCCGAGCACACGCTGGCTCCGGTTCGTTCACACCTGCGTGCGGCGCTGGACGCCGAGATCGCGTACCGGGCCGAACGTGCGTTGCGCGACGGTCTCCACGGCCTGTTCACCGACCTGCACGCCGAAATCCGCGTCGACCGCGGGCGGCTCGTCATCGCCAAGGAGCACCACGCCTGCGCCGGCGTGGCAGGCACCTCGATCACGCTGGTGCCGTCGGTGTTCGCCTGGCCGCGGCTGATCGTCGTCGACCGCTCTCCGGCCACCGTCCAGCTGCACTACCCGGTGCGCGAGATCGGCCGGACCTGGCTCGACGCCGGCTCGGCGGGCCGGAACGAGGATCCGCTGGCCGCCCTGATCGGCTCCACGCGCGCGCGCATCTTGCGGGAACTGGCCGTCCCCCGATCGACCAGCCAGATCGCCCGCCTGCTCGGCACCAGTCCGGGCGGGATCAGCACCCACCTGTCCACGTTGCGCCGCAACGGCTTGGTCACCGCGACGCGGGACGGGCGCAGCGTGATCTACCGGCGCACCACGCTCGGCGCGTCGATCGCCACCGTCAGCAGCGACATCGGCGAAGCGCGCTGAACCACCACGAAAGTGAGGAGAGAATCCATGGCCGCCCTTCGTATCGCGACCGTCGTCGCCATGGCCGCCGGGACCATCGCCGGTCTCGGTGAATCCGCTCTCGCAGCCACCGCGGCACCGGCCTCGGCGTCCGCGTCTTTCCAGGGCCCGTACGTCAGCTACGACCAGTGTGAACGGGCGCAGGACGCCTTCTTCAGGACGCACCGGGGCTGGAAACTCGTCGGCGACTGCTACGACGACGCCTACTACGGCGGCTGGGTCTTCGTCGCCGAGCCTCGTTGACCCGGCTACAGCGTTCGCCCGCACCAGGCTCGGCCGCGTCGAGCGGACGGTGAGGTCGCAATCCGGCCAGCATCGTCCAGTGCCGCTTTGTAGGTTTTCCGGTGTGAAATCCGCACCAGCCACAAAGACCGGGACTTCATTACGTGGTCCTGTCGTCCTGTTCATGTCGCTTGCCGCCGCGCTCGGGACGTCGGCCATCTACCCACTGCAGCCCGCGATGGCCGATGTGGCGGATTCGCTGGGTGCGCAAATCGCCGGGGTCGGCGGCGCGCTGGCGTTGGGGCCGGTCGGTTATCTGGCCGGACTCGTTCTTCTCGTGCCTCTGGTCGACCGGCTGTCGCCATCGCGGGTACTCGCGACCCAATTCGGGGTCTTGGCCGCCGCGTTGGCGTTGAGCGCCACTGTGAGTGACGTGGTCTGGCTGGGGTTCCTGATCGGCGTGGCGGGAGGCGGTCGGCGCGGGGCTCAGTTCGCTGGCGGGCCGGCTCGCCCCTCCGCGTCGGCGGGCGACGATCCTGGGCACGGTGACCGCGGGAATCTCGGCCGGGATCCTCGCCGGCCGGATCGCCGGCGGCCGGCTGGCCGACGAGATCGGCTGGCGCGAAATGCTGCTGGTGTTCGCCGCCGCGTGCGTGCTCGCCGCGGTGTGCTGCTTGGTGTTCCTGCCCGCCGGACGCGCGTCGGCCGATCGCCGATATCTGACGACTCTCCGCTCTCTTCCCGGGTTGTTCGTCGGATACGCCGCCCTGCGAATCGCCGCGTTCCGCGGCGCGTTGTGGTTCTTCGCGTTCTGCGCCATGTGGGCCGGACTCGCGGCAGCCCTCTCAGCGCCCCCGTACTCGTATTCCGCCGAGCGAATCGGCCTGTACGCCTTGGCCGGAATATCCGGCATTCTGGCAACTCAAGTCGCCGGAGCCTGGACCGACCGGGTCGGCGCCCGCAAGGTGATCCTGGCCGGCCTGGTCCTGGCGTGCGCAGCCGCGATCGTCGCCGGCTTCACGCTGGCGAGCACCGTCACGACTCTCGTCTGCCTTGCGCTCTTCGACGCCGGGCTCTTCGCTGCCCAGGTCGCGAACTAGAGTGTCGTCCTCGCCATCGCCCCTGCGGCGCCGGCACGGTTCAACAGCGCGTACATGGTGGTCTACTTCGTCGGCGGAAGTCTCGGCACAGCCTTCGGCGCGGCAGCAGCCGAATGGGCCGGCTGGCCGATCACGGCCGCGGTCACGGCATCCGCGGCCGGAGCCGCAGCGCTGACGACCGCGATCGCCCGTCCAGTGCCCTGAGGCGGCCGCGCCTGGTACTGGCAGACCCAGGTTGCGCCGGACCTGGTCCACCGGCACGGCCGCCATACGATCAAAACCATGACGAACAGCATGAAGGCGGTCAGCATCCCCGAGTTCGGCCCGGCCGAGGTCCTGCGGCTCGGCGAGGTGCCGGTTCCCGAACCCGGCCCGGGCGAGGTCTCCATCGACGTCGCCTACGCCGGAGCCAACTTCGCGGAGATCCTCTACCGGCAGGGTGTCGTCGACGTCCCGCTGCCCTTCGTCCCCGGAATCGAGGTCTCCGGCCGGATCCGGGCGCTGGGTGAAGGCGTCGAGGGACTGCGGGTGGGCGAGCCGGTCGCCGCGCTGACCATTGTGGACAGTGGTGGTTACGCCGAGGTCGTCACCACCGGCGCCGCGTTGGTCGCGCCGCTGGGCGACGCGGGGTTCGAGGTCGGGGCGGCGGTGCCGTCCAACAGCACCACCGCGTTCCTGGTGCTGGAGCGCGTCGCCCGGCTGGACCGCGGGGAAAGCGTGCTGGTGCACGCCGCCGCCGGCGGGGTGGGCAGCCAGCTCGGTCAGGTGGCCCGGCTGCTGGGCGCCGGCCGGGTGGTCGGCACGGTGGGGAGCGAAGCGAAGATCCCGGCGGCGAAGGCGTTCGGCTACGACGAAGTCGTCCTGCGCGACGACGTCGCCGGCACCGGCGAGTTCGACGTCGTCGTGGACATGGTCGGCGGCCCGGCGCGCCGGGCGAGCCTGGACCGGCTGGCGCCGATGGGGCGGCTGGTGGTGCTGGGCAACGCCTCGGGGGCCGAGGACGTCGGCATCTCCGCGAACGAGCTGTGGTTCACCACCAAGACGGTGTCCGGCTTCAACCTGGCCGCGTTCTCGTCGGTCGCCCCGGACGTGGTGGGCCGGGCACTGCGCCGCGCCATCCGGGCCGTCGCGGACGGCGACCTGCGCGTGGAGGCCGAAGCGCTGGGATTGGACCAGGCCGTGGCCGCGCACCACCGGATCGAGTCCGGCTCGACGACGGGCAAGCTGGTACTCCGGGTGCGGTGACGACGTTGCCGCACCGATGCCCTGGACCGCCGATCGTCAGCGCTCCCCGAGGTCGATGACGACCTTCCCGTGCACGTGCCGCCCCGCCTGGAGTTCGACGGCCGCGCGGATCTGCTCGACCGGAAAGCCGGCCGCGATCGGCACCCGCAGCCGGCCCGCCGCCACCAGGCCGGCGATCTCGTCGATGGCGCCCGGGGCCGCGTTGGCGCCGTTCGCCGGCGTGATCCCGTCGACCTGGGCGGCGATGGTGGTGATGCGCTCGTCGGGCACGCCGAGCTCGCGGGCCGCGTGGACCGTGTCCGTCCCGTGCAGGTCCACCGCCGCGTCGACACCTTCGGGGGCCAGCGCACGGACCCGGTCGACCAGGCCATCGCCATAGGTGACCGGCTCGGCCCCCAGTGCTCGCAGGGCGCCGGCCGAGGTCGCCGACCCCGTTCCGATCACTCGCGCGCCCGCGAGGCGCGCGAGCTGGACGGCGAACACGCCCACCCCGCCTCCCGCGCCGCCGATGAGCACCGTGTCACCCGCGCCCGGTTTGACCACGGCCAGCGCCGCGGCCGCCGTGCAGCCCGCGATGGCGAGGGTGGCGGCGGTGCGGTCGCCGACACCGTCCGGGGTGCGGTGCGCCTCCCCGCCGACCGCGATGGTCCCCGTCTCCTCGACGACGACATAGTCGGCGACGGCGCGGGACAGGACGCCACCGAACACCCGGTCGCCGACGGCGAACGCGCGCACGCCGTCCCCGACCTGATCGACCACGCCGGCGAAGTCGGTGCCGAACCCGCACGGCAGGCTCAACCCGAACCGCGCGGCGGTCTCCGCGTCGGAGGTCATGAACCAGTCCATCGGGTTCAGCCCGGCCGCGGTGACGCGCACACGGATCTGCCCCGCCCCGGCCTGCGGCACAGGTACCTCGCGGAGGCGCAGGGCCGCCGGCCCGCCGAACGACTCGAACTGGACCGCCCGGCCCGTGGCCACCGGTTCTTTCATGCTCACCCATCTCCTGGAACGGCTCGTGGAGCACGTAAACGGATCCTGCTTCGGTTACGTGCTCCACGGTAGCACAAGTGGAGCACGATCCGTTTCGGTCGCCGCAGCGGCGCCCCGGCCGGTGGCGAAGATCCACGGCCCCCACCGGCGCGCCGTCGCCATCAGGTGTGTCGCCCAGGAAAGCGGGTAGCCCGCGGCGAACAGGTTCCGCCGGCGCCTGACGGTGGATCCGCACCAGTTCCCGGTGGAGCGTCCATGCACCCCATTCCCGCTGTCGTGGACGGAGCGACCAGACGGTCCGGCTTCCGGCCGGACGTGGAGGGCCTGCGAGCCGTCGCGATCGCGGCCGTGCTGCTCTTCCACGCGGGGATGCCCGGGTTGCCGGGCGGTTTCACCGGCGTCGACGTGTTTTTCGTGATCTCCGGTTTCCTCATCACCAGGCTGCTGTGGCGCGAGCTCGACGACACCGGATCCGTCCGGCTGGCGCGGTTCTACGGCGCGCGGGCCCGGCGCTTGCTGCCGGCGGCCGGCACGGTCGCGGTGACCACGTCGATCGGGGCGGTCGCGCTGCTTCCGCCGCTGCAGGCCCGCGACGTCCTCGGCGACGGGATCGCCAGCGCGCTCTACGTCGGCAACTACCGGTTCGCCTGGCAGGGTACGTCCTACCTGGCCGCCGACACGCCACCGTCACCGTTCCAGCACTACTGGTCGCTCGGCGTCGAGGAGCAGTTCTACCTGCTGTGGCCGGCCCTGCTGATCGGCACGGCCGTGCTGGCCCGGCGCGCGACCCGCCCGTCGGTGACGCCTTACCTGCTCGTCCTGACGTCGATCGCGGCCGCATCGTTCGTCGTCTCCGCGACCTGGACCCGCGTCCTGCCGCCGTGGGCCTTCTTCTCCCTGCCCGCCCGCGCCTGGGAGCTGGCCGCCGGCGGCGTCGTCGCCCTCTCCGCCGACCGCTGGTCCCGGCTGCCGCCGTGGCTGGCCGGTGTGCTCGGCTACGCGGGAATGGCCGCGATCGTGCTGGCCTGCGTGCGGCTCGACGCGCGCACGCCGTATCCCGGTGTCGCCGCCGTGCTGCCGGTGCTCGGCACGGCCCTGGTGATCGTCGCCGGTCCCGAGCGCGGCGCCGGCCGCGTCCTTTCCGCAGCGCCGATGCGCGCCCTGGGGCGCCTGTCCTACTCGTGGTACCTGTGGCACTGGCCGGTGCTGCTGTTCACCCCGCCGCTGCTCGGTCACCCGCCGTCCCCGGCCCAGCGGCTGGCCGCCGTGGCGGTGTCCGGTGTGCTGGCCGTGCTGACGCTGGTCCTGATCGAGAACCCCGGCCGGTTCGCCAAGCCACTGCGGCGGTCACCGGCGCGCAGCATCGTGCTCGGCGGGCTGGTCACCGCGCTCGCCGCCAGCACGGCGCTGGTGCTGTCCGTCCTGGCGCCCACCCCGGCCGGACACGGCCTCGCCGCTCCCGTTCCGACGATTCGGACCCCGGCCGCGCCCTCGTCGTCGACGCCCGACGCGCGCGACACGGTCCTCCAGCAGATGATCGCGCAAGTGCAGGCATCCGTCGCCGCGTCAGCCGCCGCACGCCAGGTTCCGGCCAACCTCACTCCCCCGCTGACCCAGGCGAAGAACGACAAGGCGGCCGTGTTCGTCAACGGCTGCGTGCGCTCGTGGCGCGACCTCGGACAACCGCCGTGCCGCTCCGGCGATCCAGGGTCGAGCACCACCGTCGCCCTGGTCGGCGACTCGCACGCGGCCATGTGGAGCCCCGCGTTCGAAGCGCTGGCCCAGCAACGGCACTGGCGGCTGGAAACCCTCGGCAAGGTCACCTGCCCGATGCTGGATCTGCCGCTCACCAGCCCCTATCTGGGCCGGGAGTACGTCGAATGCGAGCAGTGGCGCGGTCAGGTCCTCGACCGGCTCCGAACCGAACACCCCAGCCTGGTCGTCCTCGGCATGTCCCGGCGCTACGGAGCCGACTTCGGCTTCACCGTCTACAGCCGCTCCTGGCTCGACAGTCTCGCCCGGACGGTGGCGCAGCTGCGATCGACCGGCGCCGCCGTCCTGGTCCTCGGACCGGTCCCGGATCCCCAGTCCACCGTGCCGGCCTGCCTGTCCGCCCACCTCGACGACGCCACCGCCTGCACACCACCCGAACCGGTCGCGATGAGCAGCACCGGAGTCGCCGCCGAAGCCACGGCCACCACCGCCCGCGGCGGCGACTACGCCGATCTCACCAAGGCCTTCTGCACCGCCGAGCGCTGCCCGGTCATCATCGGCAACGTCCTCGTGTACCGCGACGACAACCACCTGACGACCAGCTACGCCCGAACACTCACGCCACTCATCGGAGCGCTCGCCGACCAAGCACTCACGCGCGGGTGAACCGCGACGCAGCTGTCCGGGCTCCTGCGGTGCTGCCACGGCCCGCCTTCCGCGCCGGCCTCGGTCAGTAGTAGCCCTTCGTGCCGTCGAGCAGCTCCCGGACGATGTCCGCGTGCCCCGCGTGCCGGCCCGTCTCCTCGATGAGGTGGATCAGCATCCAGCGGAGGTTGGCGCCCCCGGCGCGGTAGCCGGCATGGCGGCCGACATCGTCCAGGGAGGCCGCCACGACGATCGCGTTGCTGCGGGCGCACTGGGCCTCGTATTCCGCGAGGAGCTCGGCGAGCGGGCGGCCGTCTGTTTGCCAGTCGGCGTCTTCGGCCGACTCGTCGAAGGACGGGTTCTCCTTCTCGTCGCCACCGAGGAACAGCACCTCCAGCCAGGTGTGCTCGGTCCAGCGCATGTGCGAGACGAGCCCTGCCATCGTCATGGCCGGGGAGGTCGGGATGACCGAGCGGTGCGCGTCGTCGTCGTTCAGCCCCTCGCACTTCCAGCGAAGGATCTGCCGCTGCAGGTCCAGCCAGCCGATGAGCGCGGTCCGTTCGTCGGCTTGGAGCGGAGGACGTGCCAGTTTCGATGCCATGCCGACGGACGCTATCCGGAACGGCGTCGACCGAGCACCTCGATTTACGGGCCGCCGCGACGGGCCGGCGAGGCCGGACGCGCCACCGTTTCGCCCCGCGTCGTTCACCCGGACGTGGTGGCCGCCGACGCGACGATCGGCGAGGGTTTCGGGATGACCGATGACGAGAAGATCTTCGCCCGCCACTTCGACCGTCGCGGCTTCCTCGCCGCGGCCGGCGCGACGGGCGTGGCGCTGTCGGTCGGGCCGCTCGTCGGGACGGCGGACGCGCAACCCGCGACAGACGCCCTTACGAGTCCGGGTGCGGACCCCACCACGACACCTCCCGTCGAGGGCCTGCACCTGCAGTTCGGCGCCGACGCCGCGAGCGAGGTCGTGGTGTCCTGGCACGCGCTGCAGCCGGCCCGCAACCCGCGTGTGCTCGTCGGACGTCCCGACGGCCGCTACGAGCGAAGCGTCCCGGCGAAGACCGTCAGCTACACCGACGCGAAGTCCGGCCAGGTCGTCTACGCGTTCCACGCCCCGCTGCGCGATCTCCGGCCGAACGGCGAGTACGTCTACGTCGCGCTGCACGACGGCGCCGAGCCGGCGCTCGCGACGTTCCGGACCGCTCCCCGGGGACGGGCGGCGTTCACCTTCACCAGCTTCGGCGACCAAGGCACCCCGACCCTCGGCAAGCGGTTCGTCCCGCCCGCCGGGGTCACCCTGCCGAACCCGCCGCTGGTCAACGACAACCTCGGCTCGCCCGCGGCGGGCGACACGACCGCCGGTGTCGAACGGGTGCAGCCGCTGTTCCACCTCTTCAACGGCGACCTGTGCTACGCCAACCTGGCCACCGACCGGGTCCGCACGTGGTGGGACTTCTGGACGAACAACAGCCGCAGCGCGCGGAACCGGCCGTGGATGCCGGCCGCCGGCAACCACGAGAACGAACTGGGCAACGGCCCGATCGGTTACGCCGCCTACCAGACGTACTTCTCGGTGCCGCCGGCCGCCGGCCAGACCGACGTGACACGCGGCCTCTGGTACTCCTTCACCGTGGGTTCGGTGCGGGTGATCAGCCTGGCCAACGACGACATCTGCTACCAGGACGGCGGCAACTCCTACGTCCGCGGCTATTCGCAGGGTGCGCAGAAGGCGTGGCTGGAGAAGGAACTCGCGACCGCACGCGCCGATCGGGAAGTCGACTGGGTGGTCGTGTGCATGCACCAGGTCGCGGTCAGCACGGCCGACCGGTTCAACGGCGCCGACCTGGCGATCCGCGAGGAGTGGGTGCCGCTGTTCGATCGCTACGGTGTCGACCTGGTGGTGTGCGGCCACGAACACCACTACGAACGCTCCCACCCGATCCGCGGCGCGGCGGCCACCCCGACCCGCACCCCGCTGCCGGCGGCCACCCGCACCGACGTCGTCGACACCGGCAAGGGCACCGTCCACATGGTCCTCGGCGGAGGCGGCACGTCGGCACCGTCGAACCAGTTGTTCTTCACCCCGCCGCGCTGCCGGGTGATCACCGCGGTGGGCGACCCCGACCCCGCGACCGGCAAGCGCCCCCCGGTCTACGTCACCGAGGACGCACCGTGGTCGGCCGTCCGCGACGCGGCCAACTCCTACGGCTTCGCGGCGTTCACCGTCGACCCGGGCACCCGCCGGGGTGGCGTGACGACGATGCGGGTGACGTACTACGACGTCGTCGGTACCGGCGGTGAGCTCAAGCCGTTCGAGACGTTCACCCTCCGGCGCCCGCGCTCCGACGCCTGACCGGCCGGTGGGCATGCCGATGTGCCATCGTCGGCAACCCCCGGTCAGTTCGCCTTCCCGGCGACCCCGAAAAACCGGGGACCGGTACATGCGGGCGATCGACAAGTCGGCGGCGCCGCCGCGGGTCTCGGAAGCGGTCGCCGCACCGTGTCTTCGCCGGGCCGGCCGACTACCGTCATCGCGACCGGCGCCGTCCGCGTCGAGCCGATCGAGAGGTGTCCGCCGTCGGCGGAGACGCGCGCGGCCGCATCCACGGCAAGCTCGCGATCGCTGGTCAGGTCACCCGGGGACGGGAACGGGTCGAAGCCGCGCCGGCCCGGGACCGATCGGCGGGTGCGGCGCTACTCGCCGAGGTTGGGCATCGGCCGGTTCGAGCCCCACCTGATCGGTGGATCGAACGCGCCGCTGATCGTGTCCAGCTTCGTTCCCTTCGGCGGGAACTCCGGCAGGAAGTTGTCCTCCTTGTTGTGCTGGATGAACTTCTGCACGTCGGAGGTCAGGCCCCGGTACTCGGCGTCGAGCCTGACGTGGTGCCGGATGCCCCGTTCGGCGGGGTTGACGGCGTCCTTCCACTTGACGTTGTCGCTGGCCGTGACCGCGTAGTCCACCTTGAGGTCGTTGGCCTGCTTGCGGAACTCCGCCGGGGTCGAGGTCATGCCCCACTCGCGCATCTTCCGCTGCAACGTCTCGTCGCTCATGTTGTTGACGGTGTCCTTGAACTGGCCGATCCGGATGTCGGCCTGCTTGAGCTTGTTCTCGAAGTTGCCGGACATCTGGGAGTTCGCCTTGCGGGACAGCGTGGTCATGTTGTCCGCCGTGCCGGAGCCGCCGAGGTCGTTGTTCTTCAGGTGCCCCTTGATGAAGTAGCCTTCGTCGGAGTCGGGCTTGTACCCGTTCTTGTCGTTGGGGTTGCGGAGCTTGTCGAGCTCGCCCTGCAGGCGCGGGTCGTAGTTCGCGTGCTTGGTCGCGTTCAGGTCGTTGACGTCGGTGAGGTGGTTGCCCGCCGGCGTGGTGCCGCCGGGGTACTTCCCCTTGCCGGAGCCGTCGATCGAGCCGCTGCCCGACTTCCCGCCGCCTTCCATCACCGTGCGGCTGGAATCGCCGTGCGGCTTGTTGGCGTCACCGGTGAGCGGCGGGTCGTAGCGGCCGGTCCGGGGCTTCTTGGTGGCGGACCCGGTCCCGGCGGCGCCGGTCCCGGCGCCGGGGTTCGGGTTGGGGCGCTTCTTCGAGGCCCGCTTGCACGGGGCCTCCGCCGCGAAGGTTTCGTCGTCGTCGAGGAACGCGGTCGGGTCGTCGGCGTAGTTGACGACCTTGCCGTTGTTCCTCGTCAGGCCGAGCGGGTCGGCCGCGAGGAACGGGTCCTCGACGTAGGTCTCGGGGTTCGGCGCCGGGGTCAGGCCGAGCGGGTCCGGTGAGATGTAGCGGGCGTTGGCCGGGTCGTAGTAGCGGAAGACGTTGTGGTGCAGACCGGTTTCCGCGTCGAGGTACTGCCCGGGGAACCGCAGCGGTGTCGGCGGGCGGACGCCGGCCGCGGTCAGGCCCCACACGCTCGTCCGCACCGGGCTGACCGTGCCGTGGTCCGCGCTGACCAGCTCGATCGGGGTGCCGACCTCGTCGGTGATCACCGCGGACACCTCGACCCGCCCGTCGGGCAGCGTGCGCGCCTGCGCCACCACGCGGTCCTCGCCGGGGTGGTGGATCCAGGTCAGGGTCTCCACCGGCACGCCACCCGCGGTGTGCCGGGCTTCGACGAGGTTCGTGCCGTCCCAGGCGAAGTCGACCCGTTCGGCGACCGCGCCCGTGGTGTCCAGCCGTTCCTTGGCCGTGCGCCGGTCCAGCGCGTCGTAGCGGTAGCGCCACCGCGTGCCGTCCGGCGTGCGCACCGCGATCAGGTGGTCGTGCGCGTCCCAGCCGAACGTCCAGGTCAGCGGCGTTCCGTCCGGTGCGGGCAGGGTCCGCTGAACGAGCCGGCCCTGCGCGTCGTGCGCGTAACGCACCGCGCCCGCCGCGGCGAGTACGCCGCCGGTGTACTGGCGCGGGCCCGCCTCGGGGCCGGTCCCCGGTGAGGAGGAGATCAGGTTGCCGAGCACGTCGTAGGCGTAGCGCTCGGCTCCGCCGCGGTACACGGCGGCGGTGACGCGGCCGGCGTTGTCGAACTCGTACCGCACTCCCCCGGCCGGGTCCTCCCGGCCGGCGACGCTGCCGTCCGGGCGCCGGTGGTAGCGCGTGACACCGGCCGGGGTGTGCTGCGCCGCGAGCCGGCCCACCGCGTCGAACTCCTGCCGCAGCACCGGGTTCGGCCCGGCGAAGAGGCCGAGTGTGCGGCCGGCGGCGTCCTGGCGCAGGGTCAGCTCGGTGCCGGCGATCCGCAGCACTTCGGCGCCGTCCGCGCCCTGTCCCCAGTGGACGTCCACTCCGGACGGGGTGCGCCGGGTCTTCGCGCCGTGGGGGTAGCCGAAGGTGGTGGTCCCGGCCGCGGTGGTCTGCCGCGTGACCCGGCCCAAGCCGTCGTGTGCCAGCTCGAGCACACCGTCCGGCCCGGACGCGTACACGAGCCGGCCGACCGGGTCGTAGCGGTAGGTCTCGGTGCCCGCCGGGCTGATCCGCTCGGTCAGGTTGCCCAGCAGGTCGTACCGGGACTCCACGGTCTCCCCGGCCGGGCCGGTGAGCCGCACCCGCTGTCCCGCGGCGTCGTACTCGCACCGGGTGACCCGGCCGGCGAAGTCGGTCTGGGACAGCAGCCGGTCTTCGGCGTCGTAGGTGTAGTGCCAGGTCCGCCCGGCGGGGTTGGTCACGGCGACCAGCCGCAGCTCGGTGTCGTAGCGGTGGGTGGTGCGCGCACCGGCGGCGTCGACCGTGGCGACGACCGTGCCCATCGGGCCGTTTTCGGTGCGGACCACCCGGCCCAGCTCGTCGGTGAAGGACGTTTCTTCGCTTTCGCCGTCGAACGTCCACTGCCGGCGGGTTCCGTCGACGGCGAGGACTTCCCGCAGCGAGCCTTCCACCGTCCACGCGTACGCGGTGCGGCCGCCGGCGCCCTCGACCGCCCGCGGCCGCCCGAACAGGTCGGCTTCGACGCGGGGCCGCTCGGTGAGGTCCGGGGCGCCCCCGGCGTGCTCGAGATGCTGGTCCTCGCCGACGCCGAGCGGGTCGGTGTAGGGGTCGGGCAGGTTCGGGGCCGGATAGCGGCGGCGGAAGACGCGGTCGCCGTCGGCCACCTCGATCACCAGCTCGGTGTCGCTCCGCTCGGCGATCAGCACCCGGGAACCGTCGGCGCGCAGCACCGCGACGAGCCGCCCGTCCGCGTCGTGCTCGAACTCGGTGCGCCTGCCGAGCGGATCGGTCCGCGAGAGCAGCACGTCGCGCGGCCCCCACTCGCGGCGGGTCACGCCGCCGAGCCGGTCGGTCAGCGCGATCGTGTTGCCGTCTTCGTCGAACTCGTACACCGTGTGCCGGCCGAAGGAGTCGGTCACGGTGGTGCGCCGCTCGGCGTAGGCGAGCGTGCAGTCGAGGTAGCCCTGGTCGCCGGCACCCCGCACGCAGCGGCCGTGCCGGTTGTAGACGTAGCGGTACCAGGCGCCGACGTGGTCGGTCCAGCCGGTGATCCGGCCCTCGGGGTCATGGGTGTAGCGGGCAGGCCGGGGCGAGGAGTTGGCGCGCAGGGCGAGGTGCCCGTGCGCGTCGTAGTCGTAACGGGCGACGAGGACGTCACCCGCTTCCGACAGCGCGCGGACGGCGCGGATCCGGCCGCCGGCGACGTCCACGGCGATCCGCGCGCCGCCGGAGTGCGTGAGCAGCACGGGCGCGCCGTCGGCGTCGTGGTCCAGCTCGACGTATCCGCCGCTCTCGGAGCGGATCTCCTTGAGCAGGTACAGGTCCGGGTTCCCGTCGGCCGCGGCGAACCGCCGCAGGGTACCGCGCGCGGGGTCCTCCAGGACGTACGCGGCCCCCTGCCCGTACAGCCGCCGCAGCGGACCGTGCGGGGCGGTGGCCGCGGTTCCCGGCGCGGGCACCGGGAACCGGAGGATCATGGCGTCGGCGCTGTAGTAGGTGACGGTGCCGTTCGCCACGGTCAAGCGCTCGTCCACCAGCGACGCCCAGGACGGCCCGAACCAGCGCCCGGCCCGGTAGGACGAAACGTGGTTGCGGACGATGAGCTGTCCCAGCGGACCGGGCACGACGAGGTCGCTTTCGGTGACCAGGACGTCGCCGGTCTGGACGTCGATCGGGTCGCCGCTGCCTTCCTTGCAGCCGGGTTCCTTGGTCTCGGCGGTGTTCCGGTCGGACCCCTTCGCTCCGCCGGAGCCCTTCGCGCCGGCGGACGTGGTCGAGTCGCCGCCCGGCGGGTCGTCGAGGCCGCGCGAAGCCGGCGGCGGGTCGTCCTTCGCCGGCGGCGGATCGGTCTTCGGCGGCGGGTCCGTCTTCGGCGGCGGGTCGCTCTTCGCACCCGAAGGCGTGGTGCCGCCGCCTTGCGGCGGCGGATCGGTCTTCGGCGGAGGTGCGTCCGGACCACCCTTGCCGCCGGGGCCGCCGAGGCCCTTCGGGTTGCCGTCGATGTCCGCGTGCTTCGGCGGTGGCGCGCTCTTGCCCGGCTTGATGTTCTTCAGCGCCTTCGCCGCGTCCGAGAACAGGTCACCGGCCCGCTTCAACAGCGGAATCAACGCCTGCAGCGCCTTGACCAGACGCTTGGTCAGGTCCGCGATCTTCGACGCCGTCTTCGCGACCGCGGCGATCACCTGCGGGACGACCCACGTCATCCCGATGCCGAGCGTGAAGACCACCTGCAACGCCCAGCTGATCAGGTGCCCGACCAGCTCGGCGATGATGTCGCGGACCAGCGCCCGCACCGCCGCGACGACCTCGCCCGCCGTCTTCACACCGCTGGACGCGCCCTCACAGCCCTTCTGGGCGGTCTCCAGCAGGGTGACGGTGTCCTGTGCGCGCTCCCGGTAGGCGTCGGCGGCGGTGCCGGTCCACGACGAGACGTCCGTTTCGACCATGCGCGTCAGGTCCTGGCCGATGCTGCCGAGTTCGGTGGCGACGTTCTTCCAGGTTTCCGACTGGGCGGCGATTTCGTCGACGTTGCCGGTCAGGCCGTCGAGGGCTGCTTTGAGCGGGCCGACGTGTTCGATCAGCCACCCGACGCCGGCGGCGAGGATCGCGCCGAACGGGTCCATCGCCATGGAAAGGGCGTCCAGCGCGGTGCCGACGGCGCCCATCGCGACCGAGGCCCAGTCCCCGCTCTCGATCGCCGACTTCAGGTCGTTCGCCGACTCGAGCAGCGAAACGCCCGAATACGCCGTGGTCGAGTCCTTGGTCTCCGCGACCAATGGATTGCTCATCCGCCCCCCGCCTCGGTCCCCGACCCCAGGTGCCCATCAAAACACACCTGACCGGGCGCGCCGCGAGGGACCGATGATCACGGGCCGGCCGGTGGTGCCGCGAGCTGCGCCGCTGCCCATGGTGATCGCCAAGACGTCGAGCACACCTCATCGGCAGATCAGCTCGACGCGTTCCGCCGCCATCCCGGCGGCGGTGTCGACGACCAGGTGGTCGCGGTCCCGCGGCTCGTACGCCCGTTCGGCGACGTCCCCACGCCGCCTTTCACCTCCGCGCTGACGCGCCGGTTCGGGCCCCGCCGCGGGTGTCGACGGAGACCACCGCGTCCGGCGGCGGCTCCACGACCGTGGTGCCGGTCAGCGCGCCGTCGCCGATGCGGGTGGCGTGGCCGGCGCAGGCCCGGGACGTCGGTCGAGGCGTTGCGCTCGCCCGCGGTGCCGGGTGCATCAGGAAGATCCGTATCTTGAGGGAGGCCGAGATGGTCACGCACCCGGATCGCCGGCCTGCGCACCGACGCGGCCCCGGACCGCGTCACGATCTGGAAGGACTCCGATGACCGACCTCTGGCACCAGCCGCTGCGGCACATCCGCGGCGCGGACCTGACCGGCGACACGAACCAGACGACCGGGATGACCCGCTTGGAGGCCATCTCCGGCAAGACCGTCGGCTCGTCCAAGGTCTGGATGGGCGAGACGCACGTCGCGCCGGTGACCAATTCGGGCGATCACCACCACGGCGAGGCGGAGACGGCGATCTACGTCAAGTCCGGCCACCCCGTGTTCGTCTTCGCCGACGGGGACGAGGAGGTCCGCATCGAGACCGGGCCCGGTGACTACATCTTCGTGCCGCCGTACGTGCCGCACCGCGAGGAGAACCCGGCCGACGAAGAGGCCGTCGTCATCATCGCGCGCAGCAGCCAGGAAGGCATCGTGGTCAACCTGCCGAGTCTCTGGTCCCCGGTCGACGTGCCCGAGGACTGAGGCGTCGAAGCTCGCGCACCGCATCGGTTTCGCCGGCCACGTGACGCCCGTGCTCGCGCTAGATGTTCATCACCACCCAGAACTCCACCCAGGCCGCGGCCGCGAGCAACGCACCCAAGCCCGCGCCGCAGAGGACCCGGCGTGTGTGTCGAGCAGCCGTTCCGGCCTGCTCGCGTTTCCTCGATCCCGTTTGGCTCATGCGGCCAGTCTGCGCGACCGAGCCCGGTTCGCCGTGGTTCGGCTCCCAGGCGGGCGACCCCACGCGGGGGACCCCGGAAGCATGGCGTTCCTCGCGCGAACCGGCGGCGGACGGCTAACTTCGCCACGAATACCAGCCGTGTTCACCAATGCGAGGGATCGATGACCGCCGAAACTCCCGCTGCGGCTGCGGTTCCGGAAGTTCTGCACGACCTTCTGTGCCGGGTACGCGTCCTCGGTGTGGCGGCCACGGTCGCGCCCGACGCCGGCCTGCCGCCGACGTTGATCACCGAGATCGAGCCCGCGGCACGCGCCGCCGCCCATGCCTTGGCGCAATGGGCGCCGGAAGCCTTGACGGCGCTCCGCCGCGCTGTCGATTCGGCCCGGACGGGCCGCTTCGCCGACAGTCACACCGAACTCCTGGTCGCGCACGGACATCTCACCGCCGCACTACGCGGCTGCGCTCGCCGGTGACGGCTTGATCACAACCGTGCCGCAGAAAGGCGTTCCATGGCACAAAAGGTTCTCGTGGAACTCGTCGACGACCTGGACGGCGGGGCCGCGACGCAGACGGTGCCGTTCGCGCTCGACGGGGTCTCGTACGAGATCGACTTGTCCGCTGAGAACGCCCAGGCGCTTCGCGACGAGTTCGCGCGGTACGTCGACGCCGGTCAGCGCACGGGCGGGCGCCGGAGGAAGCTCGCTCCCGGACAACCGGCGACGAGCAACGGCAGCGGCCCGAGGACCTCCGCGAGCCGCATGCGCAGCCGCCGAACGCGCGACTGGGCACAGGCCAACGGGTACGAGGTTTCCGAGCGGGGACGGATTCCCGACGAGGTTCGCACGGCTTTCGAAGCCGCGGAAGCGACCCGGACGCGACTGCCCGCCCAGGGATAGCGCCGGGAACTACCACGGGCGGGCGCCGCAGCAGGCTGCGGCGCCCGCCCGCATCGCGGCGCAGGTTCCTGCACCCGGGTCGCCGCCGCCGGCTCGCCGCGGACGAGCCGGACCGGCGCCCAGGGTCACTGCGCGACGCTGATCTGCGTGTCCAGCGCTTCGGCGCCTTGTGCTTTCTCGTTGCCGCTCGCGTCCTGCACGACCCGGTCCTTGCCGACCCCGAGCCCTTCGAGCGCGGACGTGATCGCTTCGGCCCGTTTCTCCGACAGCGTCTTCGCCTTTCCCGCGTCGGGGTAACCCGCATGGGTCGCGACGCTGATCTTCACGCTGTTGCCCTGCAAGGCCTTGGCGATCTGACCGAGAGCCTGCGTCGCCTGCGCGGGCAGGTCGGCCTTCTCCGGCGCGAAGGTGATCGGTGCCTGCTGCAGCGCCTGCTCGATCGACGCGCTCACCTGCCGGGCCGCGTCCCCGGCGCCCTGACCGGGCGGCTGCGGTGCGGCGGTCCCGCTGGACGAGCTGAGATCCGGGCCGGCCGATGCGCCCGAACCGGCCGTGCCGTCCGAGCCGCACGCCGTGACCAGGCACGCCACGATCGCCGCGCCCGCCGCCGTCTGGACAATGTTGCTGCGCATGAACTCCGAACTCCCTTTACGCGGTACTTCGCCGATTCGGCCGACGCCGGGATACCAGCACGGAGAATGGCCGGCGGCAACCACCACCGGCACCCCGCGACGCGATTCCCGGCGCGGGACGTCCGGGAACCCGCTGTGTCGCAACGGATCTCGCCGCCGGCTCACCCGGTCGGGGAAATGTGGCCGTCCACCCACCTGAGGGACCATCGTCACCCGCATTCCTGTCAGGCGAACGAAATACGGCGAACGCGGCAGGGTAACTCCGTCCGCACCGATCGCCCAGCCACGACGGCACTCTTCACCCACGCGCCCGGCTCGAGTTGCACGCCGGGGCCGGGCGGCTTTGATGAAGCCCGTCACCCGGCCTCGTAACCGGACAATGGAGAAGGAGTTCCCATGGGCATCGACTTCGACGACGTGAAGAACGCCGTGAGCGGCGAAAACGTCGATCAGGCCGCCGAATTCGCGAAATCCCGTTTCGGCGAGCACGCCGACAAGATCGACGCGGCCGCCGACAAGGCGAAGAGCTTTTTCGACCGCGGCCAGCCGGGCGAACGCGACACCGACAACACGCCGTCCGGCGAGTCCGACCACCGGCAGGGCAACGAATACGGAGGCCGCGAGGACGGCGGCTACGACCGGTCGCCGGGCACCGAATACGGCGGCAACCGGCAGCCGGGTGGCGACTACGGCCGGCACGCCACGGCCGAACACGACAATTCGTCCTTCGCGGAGGAACCCCGGGCCGAGGAAGCCGCCACCGGCGGCTACGGCGAATCCTCGTACGACACCGGCAATGCCGGGAGCGGCTACCGCGACTGAGCACGCTCCGCGGGCTCGGCGCCGGCATCCGGAAGCAAGGTGCACACCATTTGCCGGCCGACGCGTCATCGCCGCGTGTTTCCTCCGTCTCCAGAGTGCCGGGGTGACCCGGGCGGCCCTCCCCCCAACCCCTGGGCCACCCCGGCCTGCCACTCGTTCGAGTTCCCCCGCGGCGGGGGATTCCTGCGAAGAATCTTCACCGAGCTGCCGGAGAATGGATCGTCTTGGGGCAAGATGCGCCCATGAAGGAATCGACCACGTCCCTGGCAACGCGCGGGGACCTGGGACCGACCCCCGATCTATGACACCCTCGCCGTGTTGCTGCGGACACAGCGGTACGCCGCGCCGCCGGCAGAGCAGCCGCCGGCAACGTCGGCGACGCACGAGGAGTGCCGGGCGCCCGAGCAGTCGAATCCCGAGTAGCCGCGGACTGGCGGCGCGCCACCGTCGACGCCGAGGCGCCGGCTGTGCCGTCTGCCTCGCCGCGGACCACCGCGAGATCGGCGCGCAGCTGTTCCTCGGCCGAACTGACCCGCGTCATCGGCCACGCGCCACAGCCGTTGCCGCCGGACGTGCCGCAAGGAACCCGACCGGGGAGTTCACCACCCGAAGCCGGGTGGACCATTTCGGGGGAATGCACGCGGCCGTGCGGCGGACGTCGGAGACCGGCCCCGAGCGCCGTGGCGTGGCGCGGAAGACGGTCTTTCGATCCGACACCACCCCATCGGGTGACGCGCCCCGGCCTGGGAGGGCTCCCAGGCCGGGGCGTTGCTTTGAGTACCCCTCACTGCCGGGGTACGCCACCCGTGCGCCGGGGGACTACCCGCGCCGGTCGGCCTCGCTCTTCCCGGGCCTACGCACAGTACGTCCGCCGCGGCCGTCAGCACTCCCGTGGCCGTCACCCGGGGCCGGAAACCCGCTTCCGTTCGCGTCATGGAGCCTGGTGCCGGTCCTCACCTCCACAAGTTCCCGCCGACCGAGCCCGAGGTGCACAGCAACCCATGACGACGATCGAAGCCCTCCCCCGGCCCGCCGGACCGGCCGCCCCCGCCGCGGTGCGGGTGCTGGTGATCGCCACCCAGCCACTGGCCGCCTACGGCCTGCGCGCCCTCGTCGCCCACACGAGCGGCCTCGCCTGGTGCGGGGCCGCACCCAGCGCCGAGAAAGCGCTCCCCACGCTCCGGCGCCTGCATCCGCACGTCGTGCTCGTCGACAGCCGGATCGACGGCGACGCCCGCGGAATCCACGCCCTGCGCCAGGCCCGGCCCGGCGTGCGGGTGATCGGCCTGGTGCACGACGACCAGGCGACCGCCACCGGCTACCTGCGGGCCGCCCGCGCCGCCCAGGTGAACGGACTGGTCTCCCAGTCGGCCGCGCCCGCGGTGCTGGTCGCGGCGATCCGCACGACCCACCACGAGCGCGCCTTCCTCGACCCGCAGCTCGCGCCGCTGCTCGCCGGCTCGGAGGTGACCGGTGCCCTGCCCGCGCAGGCCGTCCGGCTCACCCCACGCCAGCTGGAAATCCTCACCCGGATCGCCCACGGGCTCCGCAACGCCGAAATCGCCGACGAGCTGGGCATCTCGGTGGAGACCATCCGCACGCACGCCAAACAGATCATGCACCGGCTCACCGCCCGCGACCGCGCCCACGCCGTGGCCCGCGGCTACCAGCTCGGCCTGCTCCGCACACCCGGCACCGCCGCCCCCCGGCCGGCGTGAACCGCGAGCACCTGCCCTGAACTCCCGTCGCGATCCCGATCCGGTGTGGGCCAGGGAGAAACGCGGCCCGCCACCGAAAGTTCCCGCAGGCGACCGCCCGGTCCGTTACGGCGTTGCCGGCGGGCCGGCGAGTTCGGCTTGGTTGTCGGCTGCCCACTGTGCGAGCTGGGCCAGCGGCCCGTTCGCGAACGATTCGCCGAGCGGGGTGAGCCGGTAAGTCGCTCCGGTCCGCGGTGCCGGTTGCCCGGTGTCGCGGGCTTTGGTGACGAGCCCGCGCGCTTGGAGGCGCCGGAGAGCCTGCGTGAGGACCTTGTCGCTGGCTCCTGCGATGCGGGCGATCAGGTCGTTGCGCCGCGTCGGCCGCGCGCGCAGGGCCGACAGGACGACCGAGTCCCAAGTGTGCCTGATGAGGTCGATCGCCGTGCGCACATGGCAGTCGGAGACGAAGGTTTGGCAGGATCCGTCGATCACGTGCCGAGTCTCGCACAACCTCGCCTACCGAACGGTAGGAACCTGGCTCATAACGTTCCCGAGGACACCGCTTCCCTCTGAAGGAGATCGTTGTGAACGTGGGCATCTTGGGCACCGGGAACTTGGCCGTGACACTGGGTCGCGCGTGGGCGGCGGCCGGCCATTCGCCGGTGGTCACCGGGCGCAACCCGCTGCACGCCAGTGAAGCCGCCGCCCGGATGGGCGACGCGGCAAGGGCTGCCGACCCCGGCGATTTCGCGGGCACGGCCGAGGTGGTCGTGGTCGCGGTCTCCTGGGAAGGGCTCGAGGCCGCCGTTTCTCTCGTCGGGGGCCCGCAGGGGTCCTTGGCGGGCAAGACCGTGATCGACTGCACCAACGCGGTGGACTACGCGACCGGTCGACTGAAGCCCGCATCCGGCTCGGCGGCCGAACTCGTGGCCCGCTCGGCGCCCGGCGCGTCCGTGGTGAAGGCGCTCCACCTGTTCGCCGGAGCTTCGTGGCCGTACGCGGGGCCGGCGGAGACGGCGCCGGTCGTGGCGATCTGCGGCGACACGCAGCGCGCCCTCGATCTCGCCGCGGCGCTGATCGGGGACCTCGGCGCGCGGGCCGCCGCGGTCGGCGGGCTCGCCGGCGCCCGGCAGCTGGAGGAAGCCGCGGGATTCGTGATGCGGGTCGTGGCGGCGGGTCACAACCCGAGGCTCGCCGTGCCCGACGTGGACCCGGCACTGCCCGGCGTCGCGGGCACCACGGCCGGCTGAGCCACCAGGACCGCCGGAGAGGGCCTTGAACCGGTGTCATGGCCCTCTCCCGGCTCGCCCGGAAAGCCGCTTCCGGCACCGAACAGGACTTCGGCGAGCCGAGGGGCGCTCAGTGTCACCTCTCCCTCCGCCGGGTGAAACCACGCACCCCCACGCCGGGGGATTTCCCCCATTTCGACCCGGCCGGCCCGTAATCCTTTTCCGAGCCGCTGACCAGCCGCGAAGCGACTCGAAAGCGGCCCGGTGAGGCGCTTGCCGGAGGTTCGGGACCGGGTGTGGCGGGAATCGAATTCACCACTCGTTCGAAGTACTCCGAAGGCGGGGACGAGAGCCGCGCTGCTGGAAAGGACTCGCGTTCCTGGTCATCCTGGTGATCGGCTGGCTGGTCGCGAAGTTCCTGGCCAAGCTCGTCGGCAAGGTCCGCACCCGCGTCGGATTCGACCGGCTCGTCGAACGCGGCGGCATCAAGACCGCACTCGAACGCTCCTCGATGGACGCCTCCGACATCGTCGCGAAGATCGTCTACTACGCCATCCTGCTGATCGCCCTGCAGATCGCCTTCGGCGTCTGGGGCCCGAACCCGGTCTCGGACCTGCTGACCGCCATCGTCGCGTGGCTGCCGCGGGCCATCGCCGCGATCGTCATCGTCGTCGTGGCCGCCGCCGTCGCCGCCGCGGTCAAGAACCTGATCCGCGCCACCCTCTCCGGGCTCTCCTACGGCCGGGTGCTGGGCACGATCGCATCGGTGTTCATCCTCGCCCTCGGTGTCATCGCCGCCCTCGACCAGGTCGGCATCGCCACCACCGTCACCACCCCCGTCCCGATCACCGTCCTCGCGACCGCCGGCGGTATCGCCGTGGTCGGCGTCGGCGGCGGGCTCATCGGCCCGATGCGCTCACGCTGGGAACACTGGCTGAACAAGGCCGAACACGAAATCCCGAAGATGCGCGAGCACGCTGACGCCCAGGGCGGCACGTCCGGGCAGGCCCGCCGCCAGGCGGAGCAGACCCACGCCCAGTCCGCCCGCGCCGCCACCCCCGCCGGCCCGGCACAGGGTCACGCCGCCGCCACGCCGCCGACCAGCCCGATCCGCGCCGCCGGACCCGCGCCCGGCAGCCGGGAAGACGGGACGACGTACCTGCGGGCCGAAGGCCACTTCCAGCAGGCCCCGCCAGAGCAGGACGAACGCCCTACCCGGCTCGCTGATCGTTCGCCGGCCCGGGGAGTTCGCGTGCGGAACCGCCCCACCCGCGCGCGAACTCCCCTCCCCGCATCGCGGGGACGAGTGTTGGCTCGCGACGGTCCCAGCGGCTACGCGCACACCACGACCGGAAGCCTTCCGTCCAATGCGGACGGGAGGCTTCTCGCGCTCGGACGGCCGAAATACCGTCGCAGTCCGGCCCGGCGGGCCGATAGGAACCCCAGGGTCACCGGATGGCGAAAGGAAGCGTCGCGTCACCATGCCTGCGGCTCTCAAGGTGGTACTGACCGTGGTTCTGGCCGCCGCGGCGGTCTTGGTCGGCGCCGTGTCGTTGAACTCCACGGACGTCACCTGCGGCGGGGAGACCATGCACGCCGGCGACCGCTGCGTCACCTCGGCCGGCAGCCGCGGCCGCGACGAACAGCAGTCCGAGAGCGACTTGCAGTCGTGGCTGCTCGTCGCGGGCGGCGGCGTCGTCCTGCTCGGCATGGCGGGCTACGGGATCTTCACCTTGAACGAGCGCCGCCGTCGCTGACGGCCTGCCGCTCCGGAGCGGGGATTCGGGACCTCGATCGTCCGGGATCGGCGGCGGGGAGCGGATCGTCGTCGCGGAAAAGCCGTTGCCCGGCTAGGCTCGGAAGCCTGCGGCAGGTACGGGCAGCGTGGATCCGAGGGAGCTCACCGACGTGGCCGAGATGCACGACTCGTTCGCCCGGCCGCCGCGTTCGGTGCGGCCCTCGCCGGCCTCGGCAGCGCGACCGCCAGTGCTGAGCTCAGCCGCATGAGCCATCTGGTGCGGTTCACCGACGGGACGGGCGGCATCCGGGTCGGCCTGCTGACCGGTGAGCAGCTGCGGCCGCTCGCGGTGGCGTCGATGAGCGACCTGCTGCGCCACTCCGTGGCGGAGATCCGCGAGCTGGCCGAGACCGCCGGGGAGCCGGTGCCCACGGCCGGGACGCGGCTGCTGCCGCCGCTGGACGGGCGGATGGAGGTGTGGGCCGCCGGCGTGACCTACCTGCGGTCCGAAGAGGCCCGCCGCGAGGAAAGCGCCGACCAGGACGTCTACGCCCGGGTATACCGCGCGAAGCGGCCGGAGCTGTTCTTCAAGTCGTCCGCGTGGCGGGTCGTCACCGACGACGAGCCGGTCGCGATCCGCACCGATTCGGCCGGCGACGTCCCGGAACCGGAACTGGGCCTGCTGCTGACCGGCACCGGCGAGATCGCCGGCTACCTGGTGGTCGACGACGTCAGCTCACGCAGCATCGAAGGCGAGAACCCGCTGTACCTGCCCCAGGCCAAGATCTACACCGGTTCGTGCGCGGTGTCGGCCCGCGTCCGGCCGGCGTGGGAGGTGCCGGACCCGCGATCGCTGGACCTGCGCATGCGCATCCTGCGCGACGGCGACGAGGTGTTCACCGGCGAGGCCAGCACCGCCCAGCTGAACCGCGAGCCGGCGGAGCTGGTGGAGTACCTGTGGCGCGACAACGACTTCCCCGACGGAGCCGTCCTCTCGACGGGCACTTCGGTCGTGCCGGGCCTCGACCTCGGGCTGCGGCCGGGAGACGTGGTGGAGATCGAGATCGCCGAGGTCGGCGCACTGCGCTCCCCGGTGGTGCTGGGCGCGGACGAAGTGCGCCGGGTGCTCGCCACGCGCTGAACGGCGTCGAAGCGGCCGAGCTTGCGTTCGAGCGCGCTCGAAGCCTTAGCGTCGCCGCCATGACGACACAGACCTGGATCATCACCGGCGCGACCCGCGGCCTCGGGCGCGCCTTGGCGGAATCGGCTCTCGCGGCGGGCGACAACGTGGTGGCCGCCGTGCGCCGGCCGGAGCGCGTGGCGGACCTGAACACCAAGTACCCCAACTCCTTTCAGGCCGTGCGGTTCGACGTCCGCGACACCGGCGCGGCCCCAGCCCTGGTGCGGACGGCGATCGACCGCTTCGGGCAGCTCGACGTGCTGGTCAACAACGCCGGCCGGGCCGTGGTCGGCGCGGTCGAGGAGGTCGGCGACGAGCAGCTGCGTGAACTGATGGACCTGCACCTGTTCGGCCCGGCCGCCCTGGTCCGCGCCGCGCTGCCGCCGATGCGCGAGCGCGGGACCGGGACGATCGTGCAGATGAGCAGCCAGGGCGGGCGCCAGTCGTTCCCGGGCGTGGCCGCGTATTCGGCGTCGAAGTTCGCCCTCGAAGGCTGGTCGGAAGCCCTGGCGGGCGAGGTCGCCGGCTTCGGGATCCGGGTGATGCTCGTGGAGCCGAGCCGGTTCCGCACCGGGTTCAACGAGGCCGACGTGCTGGAGTTCGCGGAGCCGTCCGAGACCTACCGCGACGCGCTCGCCGCGGTGCGCGCGGACATGGCCGGGGCCGGCGGCCGCCAGGAAGGCGATCCGGTGCGGGCCGCGGACATCATCGTGTCCCTCGTGCACGGTGACGACGTGCCGCTGCGGCTGCCGCTGGGCAGCGAGGCCGTCGAGCGGCTCACCCGTGCCTACCGGCGCGACCTCGACGGCGTCGAGCGGTGGGCCGAGACCGCCCGCAGCGCCGATTTCGCCGACGCCCCGCCCGCTTCGCGGCCGATCTAGGCTGGACGGTATGGCCACGGACGAACTGCTGACCAGGGCGCTGGCGATGCTGGGCGACGACGACGTGTCGGTCGAGGCCATCCACCGGCTCACCGACGCGGGCGCGATGACCGAGCCGATGACGATCGCCGAGGTCGCCGACATGCTCGACATCTCGCCGCACACGCTCCGCTACTACGAACGCGCCGGGCTCGTCGACGTCGGCCGCGACAGCAGCGGATACCGCGTCTACGACGAAGAGGCGGTGCGGCGCCTGGTGTTCCTGACCCGGATGCGGCTGTCCGGGATGCCGATGCGCGACCTGCAGCACTACGTCGAGCTCGTGGACGCCGGGGAAGACACCGTGCCCGAGCGCCTCGACATGCTCGTCGAGCACCGCGACACCATCCGGCGGCGCATCCGCGAGCTGACGCTTTCCCTCGCCGCGACCGAGTACAAGATCGCCACGTACGGCGGCTCGACCGGCCCGGAGACGACCTCCGGCCCCGCGCGAGCCGAGGCCCCCTGAGTCGCTCATCGGGGTTCGGTCCGCAGGCACGAGTCGACCGGCGACCAGCGGCAGGCGATCGCGCCGATCCTCCCGGGAACCCCCGTCGCGGCCACCCGGCACCTCACCCGTCGTCGTCCGGTGTTCGGGTGAGGTCGCTCGGGGCTTGCGTGGTGCCCGGCCGCGAAGTCTTCGGGAGCGCGGGGCTCGGCAGTGCCGTCAGGCCGGCGGTGAAGGCCGGGACGACGCGCGGCGGGCGGCGGGTGGTGACCGTGTAGACCTGGATCCGCAGCGGCAGCCACGGCACGGGGGCGACCGTGACGGGCAGCGCGGGCGGCACCAGGGCGGGCACGGCGCGTGCGGGCAGCATGGCGATACCGAGGCCGGCGGCGGCGAGGTTGACCCGGACGGCCAGGTCAGCGGCCTGGTAACGGATGTCCGGGGTGAACCCGGCGTCGCGCGCCGCGGCGCGGAACCGCTCGATGCCTGCCGGCGCGCGCTGGTCGGTGATCCATGCCTGACCGTCGAGGGCGGCCGGGCGGGGTGCGTGGGCGGCGGGGTGGCCCGCCGGGATCACGAGCGCGACGGGGTCTTGCAGTACCAGGGTCCTGACCAGGTTCGGGTCGGCCGCGGGTGGCGGGGTGTGCACCAGCGCGACGTCCAGTTCGCCCGCGCGGAGCCGGTCGATCAGTTCGGGGCTGTGGCCCAGCGTGACCGTGGTGCGCAGGCCCGGGTAAGTGTGCTCGGCCGCGCGCAGGCCGGTGGCGAGCAGTCCGGTGTGCACCGCGGCGTCCACGCAACCGACGGCGAGCCGCGTGGGCGGCTCGCCGAGTTCGGTCCGCACGTGTTCGGCGAGCTGGTCGGCCGCGGCCAGCACCTCTCGTGCCCGGTCCAGCAGCCGCGCGCCCGCCTCCGTGAGCGTCAGCCGGCGCCCCTGCCTGGCGAACACCGGCAGCCCGAGACGTGCCTCGATCAGCCGGATCTGCCTGCTCAGCGGCGACGCGCTGACCCGCAACCGGACCGCCGCCCGCGCCAGCGTGCCCTCCTCCGCCACCGCCAGCAGGTACCGCAGGTCACGCAGGTCCACGTCGGACCCGCCAGGTCTGATCACGGACCCATTGTGTCCTGGACAGTCCGGACGCCGCCAGGTGTGCTGGCACCATGGTTTCCGCAGCACCACGCGCCGAGGTCCGGATGGGCGACACCACCGTGACCTACCTCCCCGACGGCGAAGCCCGCATCGTCCCGGCCGCGGCCTTCCCCGGCACCACACCGGACCAGTGGTCCGGATTTCTCGACGGCGACGGCCGGCTCACGTTCAGCGCCGGCTCGTTCCTGATCCGCACCCCGGCCACGGCGGTCCTGGTCGACCTCGGCCTCGGCGCGGTCGACTTCGAGGTGCCCGGGGTCGGCCGCTACCGCGGCGGCGCCCTGCTCGCCGGCCTGGCCGCCGAGGGGCTGCGCCCCGCCGACATCGACGTCGTCGTGTTCACCCACCTGCACTGGGACCACGTCGGCTGGACCGGCACCGCCGACGGTGACTTGACCTTCCCCGCGGCCAGGTACGTCGCGCACGCCGCCGAGTGGGCCCACTGGACCAGCAGCGACAGCCCGGCGGGCCCGGACCGCGCGGCCGTGCAGCAGCCGCTGGCCGACCGGATCGAGTTCGTCCGGGACGGGGAGGACCTCGCCCCCGGCATTCGGGTGCTGGCCACCCCCGGCCACACCCCCGGGCACCTCAGCGTGCTGGTCACCGCGCCCGGCGGGACCGGCCAGGTGCTCGTGCTCGGCGACGTCCTGCACTCGCCGGCGCAGGTCGCGCACCCCGAGCGGGCCTTCCGGTCCCATCACGACCCGGCAGCGGCCGACCGCGCTCGCGGCCGGCTGCTCGCCCAGGCACACGGCACCGACGCCGTGCTCGCCGCCGGGCACTTCGCGCCGGCCGTGTTCGGGCGAATCCGCGACCGCACCTGGCTGCCCCTGGGCGGCGCATGACTTCCGCTCTCAACGAGTCCAGCAGCGATGGCGAACCTCGACCCCGGCGGCTGCGTCCATCACCAACAGTCAGAGGCGTGTCACGGTGCGGACGAAGCCGGCTACGGCGGTGGACCGGCTGTGGGGCGGCCAGGCGATCACGGTCGTGACAGCCGGCGCGTCGCGCACCGGCACGCCGACGTGGCCGTCGCGCAGCTGGTCACGGAGCGCCTCGGGCACGAACGCGCAGGCCATGCCCAGGCCGATCAGGTGGAACAAGCGGGTCTGGTCCCGGACCCGCGGCCCGGGGCCGTCCGGGTAGCTGCCGTCAGGCCGTGGCCAGCGGGGGCAAGGGCAGATCCGTCCGCGCTTCGAGCTCGGCCGTCGACAGCTGCGTCCGGCCGGCGCACAGGTCCTCGGTGTCGAATCCGGCGGTCGTGTCGTGGGGCCGGTGGAGCAGGGCGGCATCGGCACGACCGTTGCGCAGCAGGCGTTCCGGCTCGCCGGGCGCGCAGAGCATGACCTCGACCGGCACCGCCCCCGGCTCCGCGGCGTAGGCGTCCAGGAGCTTCGACAACAGCTCTCGCGCGGCTCCGGCCTTCGTGGCCAGCACCAGGCCCGGCTGCCCGGTCGCGGCGCGGCGGCTTCGACCGCATCGAGCGCGGCCCGGGCCTCCCGCAGCAGCACCGACCCGCTTCGGTCAGGGCGACGGCGTGGGCGGAGCGGTGCAGCAGCAAGACCCCGGGCCGGCGCTCCAGCTGCTGGATCGCCCGCGACAGCGGTGACTGCGCCATGCCGAGCCGCTGCGCCGCCCGGCCGAAGCGCAGTTCCTCGGCGACGGCGACGAAGTAGCGCAGCTCTCGTGTCTCCACCAGGTCACGGTATCCGCCAGAGGCGATACCCCTGCGGTATCGCCGGCCACCGCATCGGTCTTGGACGTACCGGCCGGGTCCTCACCAGGATCGGCGGCACGAGCGAACAGACGATCGCGCTGGTGACCGAGGCGAACAAGGGCGTGCTGGGCGTCTGTGGGAAGGGGCTGGTGATTCCGGTGTTGGTGACCAGGAAGTCGAGCCCGCCGGCGCGGTCGGCGATGAGTCCGGCCGCAGCGGGCGCTCTGGCGTCGTCGGTGACGTCGAGAGGTACGCCGAAAGCGTCCGCTCCGCCCGCACGCAACTTCTCCACCGCCGTCTCGCGGCGCTGCTCGTCCCAAGCAGCGCCCGCTCCCTCGCCCCGCAGACCACGCCCGACATCGACATGGGCCCGGTTCCGGCGGCCTGCCTGGCCTCGGAAACCTTCCTCAACGCCCTCACCATCCAGCACGCCAAGGAGCTGAGCGCCACCGGTCCTGGTCAACTGCGGCTGCCCGGGCTTGACGGCGACCGACCTCACCGGCTTCCAGGGCGATCGCACCCCGCGCCAGGGCGCGGCCATCGCGATCCGCCTCGCGGCCCTGGTCGGCGACGGCCCGACGGGCGGGTTCTTCGACGACGCCGGAGCAGTCCCGTGGTGAGGGAACGCACGACGATCGCGGGTTTGCGCGAAGGGCGCCGTTGGTGCAAGTCTGACCGGAACAGCCTACGCATCGGACACGACATGGAATTGCTGACGCCCTGGGACGGCTCGAAGGTCGGGTTGGACCAGGAGGAGATGCGTCGACACAACCGCGGTGCTTTTCTTCGCCTCGTGCACCTGAGCGGCGGGATCTCGCGCGCCGAACTCGCGAGACGGATGAACCTCAACCGAAGCACGATCAAGACGTTGACGGCGGAACTGAGCGCGGCGGGCCTGGTCCGGGAAGTGTCGCAGACGGACAATCGTCACCAGGGCCGCCCGTCGCTCGTGGTGTGCCCGGAGACGCAGCGTTTCCACGTACTGGCGTTCGATGTCGCGGTGGACCGGTTGACCGCCGCCCGGATCGGCCTCGGCGGTGTCATCCTGGACCGCAAGGTCGCCGCCCGGCGCCGATCCGGAGTCGATCTCGACTACGTCGTCACGACGCTCGCCGGGCTCGGCCACCAGCTGACCGAGGCGGCGCCGTCGACGTCGACCTGCGTGGGGCTCGGAGCCTCGTACTGCGGAATGATCCGTCCCGGCGACGGAACCGTCCGGTTCGGCCCCGACCTCGGATGGGTCGACCAGGCGTTCGGCGCTGAACTGGCACGCCGGCTCGGACTGGGACTGCGGGTGCCGGTGGGGAACGAGGCGCATCTCGGAGCGCTCGCCGAGCACCTTCGCGGGGCCGGGACGGGGGTGCAGAACCTTGTCTACCTGCACGGCGACGTCGGCGTCGGTGGCGGGATCATCGTCGGCGGCACCGTGCTGGACGGCGACGCGGGGTACGGCTGCGAGCTGGGCCACATGGTCGTCAACCCGCACGGCGGGCGACCGTGCGGCTGCGGCTCCAGCGGATGCCTGGAGGCGGAAGCCGGGGAACGGGCCTTGCTCGACGCCGCGCGCAGGCCGGCGGAGGTCTTCGGCCGTGATGCCGTGCGGGCGGTGGCCGACGACGCGGCCGCGGGCGACGCCGACGCCCGCGCGGCGCTCGATTACGTCGGGGACTGGCTGGGCATCGGCGTGGCGAACCTCATCAATCTCTTCAACCCGGCCGTGGTCGTGTTCGGCGGGATGTTGCGCGATGTGTACGCCGGTGTGCTGCCGCGAGTACGCAGTCGCGTCGCACGCAATGTGCTGCCGGTGGCGAAGGAAAAAGTGCGCCTGAGTGTGTCAGCCCTCGGGGACGACACCACCCTGATCGGCGCGGGCGAGCTCGCGTTCTCGCGGCTGCTGCGCGATCCATTGGCGGAAACACAGCGGGTTTCGCCGACCGCTGGGTGAGCCGCCCGTGGCGTGTCACTCCGGGCCGCCCGGCCGGGCCCGGCGCGCGACGGCGTCGCGGCACCGGGCCCGGCCGTTCACGGCTCGATCACCAGCCCGGCGATGAGGTCGCCGTCCAGGGTGAACCGGAACCGCAGGTCGGCCACGCCGCCCGGGAAGTCGCCCTCGAGGTGGTTCACCGCCACGTAGTGCTCGTCGTCCACGCGGTGGGCCGCGACGAGCGTCGTCGTGTAGGTGTACCGGCTTGCCGCACGGGTGAGCCAGTCGCGGATCTCGTGCTTGCCGCGGTGGGTCCGGCCCTCGTCGGTGACGACGGCGTCCTCGGTGTAGCGGGCCAGCGCCGATTCCAGGTCGCGGGCCCGGTGGGCGGTCAGGTAGCCGGTGATCACCGCGGGGAGTTCGTTCGGGTCGATCGCTTCACTCATGCCGATCACGGTGGGGTCTCTCCCCGGGAGAGGGTCAAGCAGGGCACAGTGGTGGGGTGTCCCGCGGATTGACGATCGGCGAGTTCGCCCAGCTGACGCAGCTGAGTATCCGGACCCTGCGCCGGTACCACGAGTCCGGGCTGCTCGAGCCCGCCTCGGTGGACCCCGCCAGCGGCTACCGGTACTACACCGCCGAGCAGATCCCCACCGCGCAGGTCATCCACCGGCTGCGGGAGCTGGACATGCCGCTGGCCGACGTGGCCGAGCTCCTCGCCACCGAGGACGCGGCCCAGCGGGCGGACCTGGTCGGCCGGCACCTGCGGCGGCTGGAGGAGGAGCTGGCACGGACCCGGGCCGCCGTGGCCTCGCTGCGGCGGCTGCTGCGTCCCGCCGACGACGGCCTGGACGTCGAACTCCGCCCGGTGCCGGCGCAGACCGTCGCTGCGGTCGAGGGCGTCGTCGACCACCACGACGTGGTGCCGTGGTACGGCGAGGCCATGGCCGAGCTGGACGCCGCGGTCGCCGGCCTGCCACCGCTCGGCGCGCCGGGCGGGCGCTACGCCAACGAGCTGTTCACCGGCGGCCGGGGCACGGTCCTGGTCTACCGGCCCGTCGCCGACCCACCGGCCCGGGGACGGGTGCGGCCGGTACACCTCCCGGCGGCCGAACTCGCCGTGGCCGTCCATGCCGGACCCCACGACGACATCCAGGTCACCTACGGCCGGCTGGGCGCCTGGGTGGTCGACCACGCGCTCACCGTGGACGGTCCCGTCCACGAGACATACCTGGTCGGCCCGCGCGACACCCCGGCCCCGGCGGCCTGGCGGACGGAGATCGGCTGGCCGGTGTTCCGGCTCGCGTCCTCGCCCTGACCGGCGACCTGCTCGGCGAGCTCGCCAGCGATCTGCGGTTGCCGACCGGCGTGTCGGACGACGTCCACTACGCCACCCCCGTCGCCGACGCGGTCGCCGCCGTCAGAGCCGGCCGGTCAGCCGAGGAGTTGGACGGCCGGCGGCCCCCGGCGCGGCAGGCGTTCCCGCGCTCGGGCGCGGTCGGTGTCCAGCACGCTTTCCCGGCCCGTGTCCGGGTCGCCGGCGCGACCGACACCCCGCGGGCGTGCCGGTGGTCGTTATCGGCCTGCAGCATCGACTTCGGCGACCGCGCGCTCCGCGGCCCGGACGGCGCCCTCCATGTACGACTCGAATTCGACCGATGTCTCGGCACCCGCCCAGTGGACACGTCCGACCGGCGCCGTTGCCGCGTCGGTGTAGTTCGTCAGGACGCCTGGGGTTCGCAAGGCCGCTACTCCGGCTATCCACGGTTCGGCGATCCAGGACTTCTCCAGGTATCGCTCGGGCTTGCGCGCCTCCGCGCCGAAAAGCGTGACGAGGTCGTCGACGAAGGCGTCGCGACGGGCGTCCGCGTTGTCGAGGACCGCGTCGGTCCACTGGAAACTTCCCGAGGCCGCCGTGCCGATGAACGTCATCAGGATTCCCTTGGTGGCGTCGGGCGGGGAGTTGTCGACGACGTAGTGCGCGATCGGCAGGTCGGTGATGGCCGAGCCGTTGAGACCCCGGTCGCGCCAGAACGGCCGCTCGTAGACCACGCAGATCTTCCGTTCACCACCGTTGCGCCAGGCGCGTTGCAGCTTCGCACGACGCGTCGGCAGCTCCGGGAGGAACTTGATCCGGCCCGCGTCGGCCGGGGTCATCGCGACGACCACCCGCCGGCAGCGGGCTTCCAGACCTGCCGAGCGCACGAGCACACCGCGTGCGTCCTGCTCGATCGACGTCACCGGTGAGCCCAGCCTGACCCGGTCCCCGAGCTCGCCGGCGATCGCGTCGGCAACGGCTTGGGTGCCACCCGCCACGCGCGTCTCCTGGGCACCGTTCTCGGTGTTCATCATGAAGTCGATGCCGCCCGAGGTGCTGATCTGGTGCAACGCCTTGAGCAGCGAGACGTGGCTGAGGTCTTCGGCGAACACCAGCGTGAAACCGAGCTCGAACACGTGCCGTGCCTCGGCGACACGGCAGTTCCTGCGCAGCCAGTGCCCCAACGTGGTGCTGTCCCATTCGGCCGCCTTGCCGGCCCGCCAGGGAGCCGCGGCCGGCACGGTCGCCGCCATCCGCTCGAGCCGGAACTGGGCCTGGGCGAAGTCCAGCAAGGCGAGCGGCCGCATGGGCGGGATGGTGCCGCCGTACGTCCGTCGCCGGCCGCCCCGGAGGTAGATCGTCCTGCCGTCCGTGTACGTGGGGAACGTCTTGAGTCCCAGCTCCGACAGCAGGTCGGCCATGGCGGTGTGCTTCGGCCCGATCCATTGGCCGCCGCCCTCGCTGATCACCCCGTCACCGGCGTCGAGGTTGACCAGGCGTCCGCCGGCGCGGTCGTCGGCCTCGAGCACGAGCACCGAGTGCCCGCGCCGCACGAGCCGGCGGGCGGTGACGAGGCCGGACAGGCCGGCGCCGGCCACGACGAAGTCGGTGGTGAGCGTTTCGGTCACGTGATTCTCCGATCCTCAGGCGATCTCGCCGACACGGCCAATCGGGCGTACGGGACGCACCGGCTGTTCCCGCAGGGCCGCCGCGACCGCCGCCACCAGCCGGTTCGTGGCTTCCTTGCTGCTCCGGCTGACCGCGGTGAAGGCGATGTAGCCGTGCACAAGACCTTCCTCGCGGATCACGTCGACGCGCACGCCGCTTTCCAGCAAGGCGGCGGCGTAGGCGAGTCCGTCGTCGCGCAGCGGGTCGAACCCGGCGACCGTCACGATGGCGTCCGGCAGACCGGTCAGGTCGTCGGCGAGCAACGGGCACAGCCGCGGGATGTGCTGGTCGGTTCCCTCGGGCACGTAGTGGCCCATGAACCAGTCGATCTGCTTGGCCGACAGGGCGGGCGAATCGGCGAACTCGTCCTGCGAGGGCCGCCGCACCGAGATGTCGGTCACCGGCTGGACGAGCACCTGGAGCATCGGCTGCACCGGCTGCCCGCGCACCTGCTGGCAGAGCACGGCGGCGATGTTGCCGCCGGCACTTTCGCCGGCGACGACGATCCGGTTCGGGTCGATGCCCCAGCCGGCCGCGTGGTCGACGGCGTACCGCCAGGCCGCCAGGGCGTCGTCGTGGGCCGCGGGATAGGGGTCCTCGGGTGCCAGGCGGTATTCGACCGACAGCACGTCGGCGCCCGTTCCGTGGGCGAGCATCCGCGCCGGGGCGGCGTAGCCGGCCCGGCTGCCGAGCGCGAAGCCGCCACCGTGGAAGAACAGGATCAGGCCGCTCGCGGGACGTTCCGAGCTGTACCGGGTCGCCCACAGGCCGGCACTGACCTCGACCTCCTGCTCGACGGCGCAGGGAGCGACCCGGTCGGCGAACACGGCGGCGTCGGTCTCGGTGACCTTCCGGGCGTCGGTGACCGGCAGGTCGCTGTAGTCGTTCCCGGCCCCGGCGATTTTCATCAGCAGGGCGATGTCGGGGGCCATGCGCTCGCCGGCGCGGTTGACCGGCGGGCGGGCGAGCAGCCGGGCGATCGGCGCCGGTGTGCGGCACAGGGCGATGACGAAGGCTCGCTGCAAACGCTGTCCCAAGGTCAGGTTCATGATCCCGCCCCCACTCCGGTGAGCCCGCTGACGTCGGCGGTCCGAGCCGAGAACCGCAGGCTCTCGTCGATCAGCCGCCCCTTGAACAGCCGGTTGTCCTTCACGAACGTCGTGTGCATCCGCCACGGGAGGCCGGTGCCCTGCCGGGGAAGTTCGGCCAGCGCGCGCTGCATGTATCCCGCGCTGAGGTCGACGACGTCCTGCGTGGCCAGGTTTTCCGGCGCGACCGGCACCACGATCTCGTCGCCGGTCGCATCCATGTGACGGAGCACGTCGATGATCAGGCGACACACGTTGCTCAGGCGGAGGGTCCAGGACGCTTTGGTGTAGCCGAGCATCATGGCCCAGTTCGGCACGCCGGAGATCAGGGTGCCGCGGTAGAGCACGGTTTCCGGGATCTTCACCGGAACGCCGTCCACGGTCGGCCGGATGCCGCCCAGCAGCTGCATGACCAGGCCGGTCGCGGTGACGATGACGTCGGCCTCCAGCGTCCGGCCCGACTTCAGCAGGATGCCCTTCTCGGTGAAGCGCTCGATGTGGCCGGTGACCACGTCGGCGGTCCCGTCGCGCAGCGCCTTGAAGAACTCGCCGTCCGGGGTGACGCAGAGCCGCTGGTCCCACGGGTCGTACGGCGGGTTGAAGTGGGTGTCCACGTCGAAGCCGGCCGGCAGCTCCTTGAGCGCCAGCTTGCGGAGCAGCTTGCGACCGAAGGTGGGGAACTTGGACAAGACCGTGACGAGCAGGTAGTCCTGCCAGACGTTCTTCAGCCTGGTGGCCGCGTAGCCGCGCGTCGGCCCGAGCACCTTGGTGAGCTTGAGGGCGATGTTGTCGACACGCGGGGCCGAGGCGATGTAGCTGGGGGTGCGTTGCAGCATCGTCACGTGCGCCGCGGCGCCCTCGCCCACGAGCATGGCCGGGAGCATCGTCACCGCCGTCGCGCCACTGCCGATGATCACCACGCGTTTGCCGCTGTAGTCGTACCCCTCGGGCCACTGCTGGGGATGCAGGATGTCTCCCGCGAAGACGTCCCGCCCCTCGAAGTGCGGCGTGTATCCCTGGTCGTAGCGGTAGTAGCCGGTGGCACTGAAGACGAAGCCGGCCTTGACGGTCTTCGGGCGCTCGGCGCCGGCGTCGTCGGTGACGGTCACCTGCAGCGTCCACCGCGCTTCGGCGCTCGACCAGTCGGCCGCCGTCACCCGATGGCCGAGCCGGAGGATCCTGTCCAGGCCGAATTCGGTCACCGTCTCGTCGAGGTACTCGCGGATCAGGGGCGCTTCGGCGATCGCGCTGCGGTGCCGCCACGGCTTGAAGTCGTAGGCGTAGGTGTGCAGGTCGGAGTCGGACCGGACGCCCGGATAGCGGAACAGGTCCCAGGTGCCGCCGATCGAAGCACGGGCTTCGAGGATGAGGATCTTCTTGTCCGGGAACTCGGCCGTCAACTGGCGGCTCGCACCGATGCCGGAGACACCCGCGCCAATGATGACGATGTCGGCGCACTCCGTCTCGTTCGGATCCTTCATGTTGCTTCGTCCTTCCGGGTCACACACACTCGGAGTTCCACCAGTGTTGGTCATTTGATTAAGTCAGTTGACGCAGTGTGTGGCACGACCCACGGGACGTCAAGACCTGACGCCGAGGGTCTGCGCGATCGAGGGGTTGACAGCCCGGACCCGGTGACGCACTCTTCTTGGTCAGTCGATCCAGTCAGTTGACCATCTTCACTCGTCGCACTTCCGAGAGCGAGTCCATGACCCAGCACACCTCACCGGACCAGCAGCGAGACGGGCTGGCGCGCACGCTCGGCGTGCCCCAGATCGTGTTCATGGTCGTGGCCATGGCCGCCCCGCTCACCGTCGTCGCCGGCCTCGTCCCGCTCATGATCGCTTCGGGCAACGGAGTGGGTGCGCCGCTGGACTTCGTGGTCATGGGCTTCGTGCTCGTTCTTTTCACGGTCGGCTTCTCCGCGATGACGCCTGAGGTCGCGGACGCCGGAGCGTTCTACTCCTACGTGCAGAAGGGCTTGGGCAGGGTGGCCGGCCTGGGCGCCGCGACCCTGGCGATCGCGACGTACGCGGTGCTCCTCGTGTCGGTCGCGGCCTACCTCGGTGCCGCCGTGCACAACGCGCTCGTCACCCTCGCCGGCGCCTCCGTCCCGTGGTGGTCGCTCTCGGCCGGTTGCCTGCTCCTCATCGGATTCCTCGGCTACCGCAACATCGAGATGAGCGCGCGAGTCCTCGGCGCGCTGCTCATCGCCGAAGTGTGCATCGTCGCCGCCGTGGACCTGGCGATCACCGTGCGCGGAGGCGACCACGGACTGTCGGGCGAGCCGTTCACGTGGGGCGCGTTCAGCCAGGGAGCCGTCGGAACCGGCATCATGTTCGCGATCTTCGGGTTCGTCGGTTTCGAGGCGACCGCGGTGTTCCGCGCCGAGGCACGGGATCCCGACAAAACCGTGCCACGCGCGACCTACACGGCGGTGCTCGTCATCGCGGTGGTCTACGCGGTCTCCGCGTGGGCCGTCGTCGTCGGCGCCGGGACCGACAAGGTAGTGGACCTGGCCGTCGCACATCCGGAAGACCTCACGCCCGACCTGGCCACGCGATACGTGTCGGTCGTGGCGCACGACGTGATGCAGGTGCTGCTCGCGACGAGCTTCTTCGCCTGCGTGCTGACCGTGCACAACGTCGTTTCCCGGTACCTGTTCACGTTGGGCCGCAAGGGAGTGCTGCCACCGTCCCTGGGTGCGGCCCACCCCCGGCACCACTCGCCGCACGTGGCCTCCCTCGTCACGTCCGGGGTCGTCTGGCTCGCGCTGGCGGTCATGACCGTGCTGCGGCTCGATCCCGTGGTGCAGATCTACGCCTGGTTCGGCGGCGCCGGCACCCTCGGCCTGACGTTCCTGCTGGCCCTGACCTCCGTCGCGATCGTCGTCCACTTCCGGCGAAACCCGGGCGTGGTGTCGCGGTGGCAGGGGGCCATCGCACCCGGGCTGGCCTCGGCCAGCCTGCTCGTCACCCTTTTCCTGGTGGTGCGCAACTTCCCGCTGCTCATCGGCTCCACCGGGCTTGCCTACGCCTTCATCGCCTTCCTGATCCTCGCCTACGTCGGCGGACTGGCGTGGGCGCTGCGTCTGCGGGCGCGCAGGACGGCGACCTACGCGGCTCTCCTGAGCGAAAGGACCTCAGCATGACCGAGACGACGACGCTGCACGCCGGAGCACCTCCGGCGTCCGTCACGATCGAACCCGACGCGACTCCCCTGGTCCGGCTGATCGGGCGCACACTGCGCGACTCCGTCCGCATCGGACACGAAAGCGACACCCTTTCCCAGGCCACGGGAACCGTGGCGCTGCGCTCTCACGACACGCCGCAGGCCGCCACGATCACCTTCCGGGACGCCGAGATCGCCGTCACCAGCGGTGTTTCCGTCGAGCCCGACGCGACCGTCGTGGCCGATCTGCGGGCGCGGTTCTCCCCGGCCCAGGAGCCGGCCGGGAACACGCAGCTGGCCGACGTCGCGTTGCGCGCCTTGACACCGCCGCTCCCCCCGTGGCGCGAGGCGGCCCGGCGGTTCTGGGACCTCGCCCGCGGCATCACCGGAATTCCCGACGTCCTCGTCGTCGTGAGCGAAGGCGAGAGCGAGGAAAGGTTCGGTGCGGGCGCTTCCGAGTACCTGATCGCGGGTTCCCCGGACGTCCTGGCCGGGGTCCTCACCGGTGCGGACGATTTCCTCGCCGCGTTGACGTCCGGCCTGCACGTCAAAGGCACCTGGGCGCAGTTGTCCGTCATGACCGCCGCTTTCTGGAAGGTACGTTTCGATGTCTGATCTCCCTTCGCGGACCGCATGCGTCCGCCTCGAAGCGACGAACCACGACGGCAGCTTCCTCGGCAAGACCGTGTCCGCGGCGAAGTTCGCTTCCGGCAAGGAAACCGGCTTCGCCTTCGCCGACGCCCTCTTCGCGATCGACCTCGGCAACGAGCTCGTCCTGGGCGACGCCTATCCGGACTGGCGCGGCAATCTCTACGACATCCGCATGATCCCCGACCTGTCCACCCTGGTCGAGTGGAAACCGGGGCTGGACGCGGTGATCGGGGGCTACCACAAGAAGGACGGCGCCCCCGTGCCGATCTGCCCCCGGAACCTGGCCCGCGCCATGGTGGCGCGGCTGGACGCCCTGGGCCTCACCGCCACCACCGCCGTGGAGATCGAGGCGACCCTCTTCGAGGAGCCGATCCAGCAGGCCCGCGCACTCGGATACCGCGGTCTGACCCCGCTCGGCGGCAGCACGGGAGCCACCTACCACCTGGCGCGGTCGAAGGACTGGGTCGAGTACATGGAGGCCGTCACGGGCCGGCTCGACGACCTCGGGATCGGCTGGGAAGCGTGGACGGACGAGGCCGCCGCGGGACAGACCGAACTGAACCTGGCGCCGGCGAGTCCCCTCGCGCTCGCCGACTCCTGGGCCCGCACCCGGCAGGTCATGCGGGAAGTGGCGTTCGACCAGGGTCGCACCGTCACCTTCATGGCCAAGCCCACGGCCGGCTGGGGGCAAGGAGCGCACCTCAACCTGTCGCTTCAGCGTGACGGGGTGAACCAGTTCTTCGCCGACGGCGAACTGCCGGCGCTCATGCGGCACGCGATCGGTGGCCTGCTGGCCACCATGGCGGGCACCACGGCGATCGTGCTGCCGCAGATCACGTCGTACCGGCGGCTGGTGGATTTCTGCGGGCCGCCCACCACCATCAGCTGGGGAGTCGACAACAAGACGGCCGCGGTGCGCGCCATCATCGATCACCCGAAGTACTCCCGGCTCGAATACCGGGTGCCCGGGGCCGACGTCAATCCGTACCTGGCCGTGGCCGCGGTGCTGGCCGGAGTCGCCGCCGGCATCGAGCGCGGCATCGAGCCGCCGGCGCAGGTCACCGACATGGCGTGGTGCCTGCCGGACGGCCACGGCGTCACCCGGCTGCCGGACACGATTTCGAAGGCCGGCGCGGCCCTCGACGCCGACCCGCTCCTGCGCGAGTACCTCGGCGACGAGTTCGTCGACTTCTGGGTGGCTTCCCGCCGGTGGGAGTGGATGGAATTCCACACCAAGGGCGGTGATCCCTTCGCCGACCTGTCGGCCTGGGAGTCCAACCGCTACTTCGAGCTCCCGTGAGCCGGCCGCTCATCGGCGTCACCGGGCGCCGCTTCCGGCTGGGGCTCGTGGCCGGTCACGACCACCGGTACGCCGGACGGTGCGCCGACAGCTACATGGCGGATTTCGCCACCCGGATCGCGCGGGCCGGCGGTGTGCCGGTGTACCTGTCCTACGACGCCGCCCCGGCGGACGCCGCGGACTGGCTCTCGGGCGTGGTGATCACCGGCGGGCAGGACGTCCATCCGGCGCGCTGGGGCGGGGACACCGCGGTGGTCCGCGACGTCGACCCGCGCACCGACCCGATGGCCCACGATCCGGAGCGCGACGCGTACGAGATCGCGCTCGTCCGGGAAGCCGTGCGGCGAGGCACTCCGGTGCTCGGTGTCTGCCGGGGAATGCAGATCGTCAACGTCGCGCTCGGCGGCACCCTGGTCGCCGACCTTCCTCCCGGAGCGGTGCGGCACCTGTCCCCGGAGTCCGCGCCGAGCGACGGCACGCCCGATCACGTCGTGACGTTCGAGCCCGGCTCGATCGCCGCGGAACTGTTCGGCGCGCGAGCCGTCACCAACTCGTGGCACCACCAGGCCGTCGACCGGTGCGGTGCAGGACTCCTCGTGACCGGCCGCACGAGCGACGGGGTCGCCGAGGCGGTGGAGCTGGCGGACGCACCGCTGCTGGCCGTCCAGTGGCACCCGGAATGGATGGCGAGCACGGACCCGGCGCTGACCTGGATCGTCCGGGTGTCGGCCCGGCACCTGGCCCGGACCACGACCATCGACCACGAAGAGCAGGTACGGACATGAAACTCTCCCCTGATCGCCTCGGCGAGGATCCGCCGGTGCCCACGTTGACGGCACTTCTCGCCGAACGCGCCGCCCAGTCGCCGGACGGCGAGTTCCTCCGGTTCGGCGACCGCGCCTGGAGCTTCGCCGAGATCGACACCTGGACCTCCCGGCTGGCGCACCGGCTGATCGAGACCGACGGCGTCGGGATCGGCGACCGGGTCGGGATCATGCTGCCGAACGTCGTGCACTGGCCGGTCGTGTGGCTCGCGGTGCTCAAGGCCGGGGCGGTCGCGGTGCCGATCAACGCCGTGTACCGGCAGGCGGACCTCGCGTTCGTGCTGAAGGACTCCGGCGCCCGGGTCGTCTTCACCGACGGCGACCGGACACCGCTCGTGCGGAAAGTCGCGGACGACGGCCTCGCCGGCGTGCGGGCCGTCGACGTCGCCGAGGACGGATCCGCGGGGTACACCGGCACCGCGCCCGGCATCCCCGTCACCGGGGAAACCCTGGCCAACCTGCAATACACGTCCGGCACGACCGGGTTCCCCAAGGCGTGCATGCTCACGCACGACTACTGGGTCCGCCTCGGCTGGCTGTGCGCGGCGGCGGCCGGCCTGGGACCCGACGACGTCCTGCTCACCGCCCAGCCGTTCTCGTACATGGATCCACAGTGGAACGCCGCGGTGGCGCTCACCGTCGGCGCCCCGCTCGTCGTGCTGCCGCGGTTTTCGGCGTCGGGCTTCTTCGCGGACGTCCGCCGCCACGGCGTCACCTTCTGCTACGTCCTCGGAGCCATGCCGACGCTGCTGTACAAGCAGCCGCCGGACCCCGCCGACCGCGACAACGACCTCCGCCTGGTGTTCTGCTCGGGCATCCCGGTCGACCTGCACGCCCGGCTCGAAGAGCGCTGGGGAGCGCCCTGGCGCGAGCTCTACGGCATGACCGAGTCCGGCATCGACCTGGTCTCCCTGTCCGCCGACGCCGTGGGCAGCGGAAGCCTCGGGCTTCCGGTGCCGACCAAACAGGTGCGGGTGGTCGATCAGGACGGCGCCGAGGCGCGGCGCGGCGAGCTGACGATCAAGGGCAAGCCGATGATGACCGGCTACTGGAACCGACCCGAGGACACCGCGCGGGTCCTGCGCGACGGCTGGCTGCACACCGGCGACGTCGTCGTCCGCGGCCTCGACGGCGGCATCAGGATCGTCGGCCGGATGAAGGACATGGTGCGGCGCGGCGGCGAGAACATCGCCAGCGCCGAGGTCGAGGCGACGCTGGAGCGCGACGCCGCGGTCGTCGCCGCCGCGGTCGTCGCCGAGCCGGACGACGTTCTCGGTGAAGAGGTAAAGGCGTTCGTCCAGGTCGCCGACGGCGTCGCGCCCGACCGGGCGACCGCCGAGTCGATCATCGAGCGGGCCGGCGCGCAGCTCGCCCGCTTCAAGGTGCCGCGCTACGTCGAGTTCGTCGAGGACTTCCCGCGCACCCCTTCCGAGCGGGTGGCCAAGACCGAACTCAAGGCGCGAGCGGCGGCCGGCCCCGGCCCCCGCTACGACCTGGGCACCCGCCGGGCGACCTCGGTTCCCGGCTCTGTCCGCGTCGAGCTCGTCCGTGACGTCGCCGTGCTCACCCTCTCCCGGCCCGGGAAGCTGAACGCGCTGGACGTCGCGACCCGGCTCCGGCTCGCGGAACTCGTCCGCGAGTTCGGCGACGGCCGGAAGGCGCGCGGCATCGTACTGACCGGCGAGGGCCGGGCGTTCTCCGCCGGCGAGGACCTCCGGGCCGTCCCCACCTCACTCGCGGACGTCCGGACCGCGTTCGAGACCTTCCACGACATCACCCGCGCCATCCTCGGCACCGAGGTGCCCGTCGTCGCCGCCGTCAACGGCCTGGCCGTGGGCGGGGCGTCGGAGATCACGCTGTGCTGCGACACCCGGATCGGCACCCCGGCCACCGAGTACTACCAGCCGGAAAACGGCCGCGGTATCACGATTTCCAACGCGTCGAGTGTGCTCCTGCCGCGGCTGATCCGCGGGCACGCGATGCGCACGGTCCTCGGCTCGCCCCGGATTCCCGCCGCCGAGGCCCTGCGGATCGGGCTGCTCGACGAAATCGTCGAGCCCGAGAACCTGATCAGTCATGCCGTCGACACGGTCGTCCGGTGGACACCCGAGGGCAACACGACCGCCCTGCACCTCGCGCTGCTGCGTCCCCAGGCCGACGAGATCGAAGCGGCGTTCGCACGCGAGGACGAAGCGGCCCGGAAGACGTGGGAAAGCGGCGCCTTCAGCGCGGGCATCCAGCGCTTCTGGTCGACCAAGGCCACCGACGCCAGGCAGGAGACATCGGCATGATCGACACCCGGGCCGCGGTGCTCACCGCGATCGGCAAGCCCCTCGAACTGACGACCATCCAGGTGGACTCCCCGGAACCCGACGAGGTACGCGTCGCGGTCGCGAACGTCGGGCTGTGCCACAGCGACCTGCACTACCTGACCGGAACGGTCTCGACCGGCCTGCCGGTCGTGCTCGGCCACGAGGTGGCGGGCGTCGTCGAGGCCGTGGGCGCACAGGTCACCGGGCTGCGTCCCGGCGACCGCGTGGCCGGCGTCCTGACGCCCTCGTGCGGCCGCTGCGGCAACTGCGAGACCGGGCGGCCGACCCAGTGCCGGCGCGTCGACGAAGTCCGACGCCGTCCCCGGCCCGCGTTCCGGACCACGAGCGGCCAGGCCATCGGGCGGCTCGGCGACGTCGGCGCGTTCTCCCAGCACATCCTGATGCGCGACAACGCCCTGGTGCGATTGCCCGAGGACCTGCCACTGCCCGTCGGGTGCCTGCTGTCCTGCTGCGTCATCACCGGCGTCGGCGCCGTCTTCCGCGGCGCCCGGGTGCGGCCGGGCAGCACCGTCGCGGTCGTCGGGTGCGGCGGCGTCGGATCGGCCATCATCCAGGGCGCCCGGCTCGCCGGCGCCTCGGCCGTCATCGCGATCGACATCGACGACGCCCGGCTCGAAGCCGCCCGGGGCTACGGCGCGACAAGCGTCATCAACAGCGCGGCCGGGGATGTCGTGGCGGAACTCCACCGCTTGCTGGGCGACGGCGTGGACTACTCCTTCGAAGCGGTCGGCTCCGCCCGCACCGCGGCGACCGCCCTCGCCCTGCTGCGCCCGACGGGTACGGCCTGCCTGGTCGGGATCGCGCCCGACGGCACCGATATCTCCGTCCCCGCGGCTGACTTCTTCTTCCAGGAGAAGCGGCTCATCGGCTCCTACATGGGCTCGGGCCACGCCCGCCAGGACATCCTCCAGCTCGCGCGCCTGTACCGGCAGGGCCGGCTGCTGCTCGACGAAATGGTCACGCGGGTCATCCCGTTCGGCGAAATCAACGAGGGCTTCGAGGCGATGAAGTCCGGCGACGTGACCCGCGTCGTCGTCGACCTCCGGTCCTGACCCACCAGCTGTTGCGAAGGCGAACGTCATGACGATTCCCCAGCCGGTCAACTACATCGCCGGCGAGTGGCGCGAGTGCGCGACCGTGCCGGGCGCGTGGAACCTCGATCCCAACACCCGCACTCCGCTCCACCCTCTCGTCACCACCACGCCCGGCGACGTCGAACACGCGCTGCGGCACGCCGACCGGTGCTACGACGCCGGCCGCTGGGACGAGGACGCCCGGAGAGAACGCGCCGAGCTGCTCCGACGCGTCGCGGACAACCTGGCGGCCCGCGCCGAGGACCTTGCCCGGACGGACGCACTGACGAGCGGCACCCCGATCAGCGTCACCCGCGCACTCGCGGCCTTCCTGCCCGCGCGGCTGCGCGCGGCGGCAGCCGATCTGGAGACCATCCCGCGCGTCACGGCGCTGGCCGCCGGCGGCCGCGACGTCCGGCTCTGCAAGGTGCCCTGGGGCCCCGCGGCGATCCTCACCCCGTGGAACGGGCCGAGTTTCATCCCCGCCGCCAAGACGGCGAGCGCCGTCGCGGCGGGCTGCCCGGTCCTCCTCAAACCCTCCGAGCACGCACCCGGCAGCGCCCAGATCGTCGTCGAGTGCTTCGTCCAGGCGGGCCTGCCCGCGGGCGCGCTGCAACTGGTGCACGGCGCCGGCGACGTCGGTGCCCGGCTGACGGCCGACCCCCGCGTCAAGATCGTCTCCTTCACCGGCGGGCCGGGGGCGGGCCGCGCCATCGCACGGGCCGCCGCGGAGGACTTCAAGGTCCTGCAGCTGGAACTCGGCGGCAACAACCCGGTGCTCGTCCTCGACGACGCCGACCTCGACGTCGCGGCCGACGGCATCCTCGAGGGCCTGACCAAGCTCAACGGTCAGTGGTGCGAGGGGCCCGGCAAGATCCTCGCGCACCGCCGTCTGGCCGAGCCCCTGCTCGAAGCGCTCGGCGAGCGGATCGCGAAGCTCGTCGTCGGTCATTCGCTCGACGACGACGCCGAACTCGGGCCGATCTCCAACGCGCCGCATTTCCGGACGTTGCAAGGAAGAATCGAGCGGCTGCGTGACCTCGGCGCGGTCATCTACCAGCCTGCTCGACTGCCTCAGCTCGACGGATACTTCCTGTCGCCGACCATCGCCACCGGCGTCGACCCGGCCCACGCCACCGCCGAGCTGTTCGGTCCTGTCGTGTCCCTGCACGCTGTGGACTCCGACGACGAGGCAGTGCGCGTCGCCAACGCCCACCCCTCGGGCCTCGACGCCTACGTGTTCGGCGCCGACACCGGCCGCGCGATCGAGGTCGGGGCGCGCCTGTCGGCCGGAGAGGTACGGGTCAACGGCGCGAAACTCGCCGACCTCGGTGCCGGCTCGGCGCAGAGCTTCTGGGGCCCGGCCGGAATCGGCGGGCACGGCCCGGCCGAGTCGGTCCGGGTCTTCTGCGGTGACCGGGTCGTCGGCGTGGACTCCCCGGACCTCCCGTTGTGAAGGGCTCAGGTCGATCGGTTCGAGGCGGCCTTCACCCTGGACCGGCTCCTGGGCCGCTTCGCCGCCGCCTGCCCGATCCGGGCCGCGAGCCAGCTGTCCAGCACGGACGTGACGAGGTTCAGCTGCTCGTCGGCCAGCGTCTGCCCGCCCCGCGTCAGCCAGTTGATGGCGAAGCCGTCCGCCAAGGCGGCGATGACGTCGATGATGTCGTCGATGGCTTCGGCGGTGAGCTGCTTCTCCTGGTCCGCGTTGCGGAGGATGGTGCGCATCGTGTCGAACGCGCGCTCGTAGACCCCCGTTCCGCGGTTCTCCGGCTGCCGCTGCGCCCAGCTGAACAGCTCCAGTGTCGTCGCCGCGAAGCTGTGCGACTCGAAGTAGCAGCCGATGACCCCGCGCAGGAGCTCGCGGGCCGTCACGGCGAGGCCGGCGTGCGGGTCGCTGTCGGCGAGGACGCTTTGGAACCGGGCGGCCACGAAGTCGAAGACGTCGGCGAACAGGTCCTCTTTGGAGTCGTAGCAGTAGTGCAGCGTCGCGAGCGGTGCTCGGGCCTGTTCGGCGATCCGTCGCGTCGTGGCGCCGTCGATGCCATGGGCGGCGATGACTTCCACCGCCGCGTTGACGAACTCCTGACGCCGCTCGCCGGCCGGGACGCGTGGCATGCAGCCCTCCTGATCTTCACGTGCTGTGCGACTGGGACAGCTGACTCAGTCAACGCAACCCTACCAGTCTCACGCGACCGAAATATTGGTCAAACGTCTTGATCGCATGACCAAGAAGAGTTAGCGTCATGACGCAGCTCACGGGGGATCGATCGCAGGCCCGCCCACGTCATCGGAGACGAACATGGCAGAACTCCATCGGCCCGGACTTCCCCACGCGGTGCCCACTCGTCCGCCGGGCAGGGGACCGCTCATCGGAATGGGCGCTCTGCTGGTCATCCTGACCAACGCGGTCATCTTCGTGGTGCCGCCGCTCCTGCCGGTCATCGAGGCGCAGTACCACCTCGCCACGCTCGCCCGGACGACCTGGGTCTACACCTCACTCACCCTCGGTGGGGGCGCCGGCTTCATCCTGCTGCCGCGGCTCGCGGATCTCCGCGGCGATCGCCACGCGTCCGTGGTCGCCTCCGCCTTCCTCACGATGGGCGCGCTCGTTCCCGCCGTGGGCAACTCCTACCCGGCCCTGCTGGCGGGCTGCTTCGTGATGGGGTTCGGGGGTGCCGCCCAGCTGCTTCCCCTCGGATTCCTCCGGCGGAACCTGGGCCAGGGCGGGATCACGGTGGGCGTGGCGGTTCTCGTCGTCGCCACCGGGATCGGCATCGTCGCCGGCATGATCGGCGGCGGCCTGATCGTGCAGTACCTGTCGCTGCGGAGCTTCTTCGTCATCCTGACCGTCGCGTTCGCCGTGACGACGGTCGCCTCGTACGTGATCGTTCCGCACACCCCGCCCGCCGAGCCCCACGGCCGCATCGGCGTGGCCGGCACGGTCTGGATGATCGGCTGGGTGGCGGCGATCCTGCTGACGCTGACACAGGGTCTGGTGTGGGGCGCCGGGGCGTTGATCCCGTTGGTCGTCGGCACCGTCGGCGGGATCTTCTGGGTGCGCGTCGAGCGGAAGTCGGCCACGGCGGTCTTCGACGTCGCCTTGATGAAGGCCCGGTCGGTGACCGCGGCGTGCGTGTGCATCGCGCTGTTCGCGGCGGTGAACGCGGCCTACCTGCTCCTGGTCAGCGATTACGCCCAGGTCGTCCCCGGGGCCCTTCGCCCGGGCGACGCCTACGGCCTGGGTCTGAGCGCCCTTCAGACGGGCTGGCTCATGGTGCCGTTCGCGGTGACGTTCCTGCTCGGCGGTGCCCTCGCGGATCGTCCGGTGGCCCGTGGGCACGGCGTGCCGGTGCTGCTGGCCGGTGCCGGGGTCAGCGCCGCGGGTCTCGCCTGGCTCGCCCTCGCTCACGACCAGCAGTGGCACTACCTCGTCGGCGCCGCCGTCATGGGCCTGGGCTGCAGCGTCGGCTACGCGGCCGGCTTCGCGATGGTGCAGATGGCGGTGCCCGAGGAAAAGGCCGGCATGGCCGCCGGCGTCGCCGGGACGTTCATGGCGGTGGGTTTCGCCGTCGGCACCGCCTTGATCAGCGCCGACCTCAGTGTCGCGGTCGTCCCCGTGCCCGGCACGGGGCAAGCGGTCGCCGCGGCGGACCTCTACGGCTCGGGCTACTGGCTCGCGGTCGTCCTGGCCCTGCTCGTGGTGGTGCCGCTCGTCGTCTCCCGCGCACGCGCCCCCCGTCACCGTCTTCAACCGAACTGAACCGAAGGAACCCGAGATGATGGCTCTGCTGTTCGCCCTGGCCGACGTCTGGATGATCGTCGCGGGCTTCACCTGTGGCTGGAAGTTCATCCGGCGCTACGGCAACTACCTGCTGGGTCTGGAATGGATCGTCGTCGCCACGTCCGGAACGAACTTCCTGCTGTGGTCCCTGCTCGGCGGCGACGAGCACAGCTTCATGTACTTCGTCGCGTATTTCCTGGACGCGTTTTCGCGGTCCGTCGGCATCACGCTCATCCTCGTGCTGGGCCTCATGCGGGTGACGCACCGCTACAAGCCGTCCGTGGCAACGGACATCGCCGCGTTCGCGCTCGCCACGGCGGCGGGACTGTACCTCCAGCAGTTCCACCGGGGATTCCACGCCGGCCCGGCCACCTTCTACGTCGTCGTCAACGCCGTCACGGCGGTCTACCTCGCCTACTTCGTGTGGCGGCTCTGGCGGGTCGACGCCAAGGGCCGGGCGGTGGCGACCGCGCTGGCGACCGCGGCGGGGTTGACCATCGCGGTCCTGTACGACTTCTTCCCGATTCCGGACGACCAGTACCGCACGACCTTCTACACCCTCGCGCTCGCCACGTGGGGAACCCAGCTGTTCATCATGTTCCGGGCCTACCGCGCCCTGCACGACCACAACGTCGCCATCGGAATCGAGCCCGTCCGCAGCGTGGCGCGGGCCTGACCGGGATCGGAAGTGAGCTCATGAAGACAGCCGACGTCGACTACCGCACCTTCAGCGGCTGGATCGACCCGCCGTCCGATGTCCGGCCGCCCTTGACCCGGAGCCTCGATTGCGACGTCGCGGTCATCGGCGGCGGACTGGGCGGCATGTCGACCGCGCTGCGTCTGGCCGAGCGGGGCCGGGACGTCGTGGTGCTGGAAAGCGAGTTCTGCGGCCACGGCTCCAGCTCGCGCAACGCCGGTCAGCTGGCGAGCGCGCCGGGCGGTGACATCCAGTTGCTGAACCTCTTCTTCCGCAAGAAGATGCCGGCGATGTCGCGCTTGACCGAGCACGCGGCGCTCCATGTCGAAGACCTCATCAAGCGTCTCGGCATCGACTGCGACTACGAGCAGACCGGCAACACGTTCGCCGCGGTGTCGCGCGGGCAGATGGGGCGGGTGCGTCGCGTGGCCAAGATCCTGCGCCGGTCCGGCACCGAGGTCCGGCTCGGCACGAGCGAGGAGCTCGGCATCCCCCGCGGCTTCGTCGGCGGCATGCGCGAAACCGAGGGCGGGATCATGAATCCCGGCAAGTTCACCCGCGGCGTGCGCCGGGGTCTGCTGTCGTCGTCCGCTCGCGTCTTCGAGCGGACGAAGGTGACGGACGTCGTCCGTGACGGCGCTCGCGTCGTCATCTCGACGCCCCGTGGTGAGGTCCGCGCGAACCGGGCCGTCCTGGCGACCAACGCCTTCATGGGCGAGTGGAAGATCGCGCCCCGGCACCTCGCGGTGCCCCTGTGGGTGATCGAGGTGGAAACCGAGCCGATCGCCCCGGAGCGCCTGGACGCGCTGGGCTGGACCAGCCGTTCCGGGCTCGTCACCCAGCACAACATCATGGAGAACTACCGCCTGACCCCGCGCAACACGATCGTGTTCGGCGTCCGGCGGATCGAGCGCGGCCAGACCTTCCCGCTCCCCGCGGGAACGAAATCTCCCGACCCAGGCCTCGTCCAGGAGCTCGCGGACGCCTTCGCGACGCGCTTCCCGAGCCTGGCCGACGTGGCCGTGGACCGTGCCTGGGGAGGCTGGATCGCCATCACGCCGTCGTGGCTCCCGGTCGCCGGCCGAATCGGCGACAACGTCTTCTACTCGATCGCGTGCAACGGCCACGGCCTCGGCCAAGCGCCGTACGTCGGATCCCTCATCGCCGACCTCATCGTCGACGGCGAGCGCCCCGAAGACCTGGAAGTAGTGTGGACGAGGAAGCCCAAGTTCCCCCGCCCGGTCATGATGAGCCCGCTGGGACTGCGCACCATCTGGGCCATCGACCGCTTCAACGACATGATCAACGGCAGCCGGCGGAACGCTGCGAAGAATTCGCGTCCGGCGGCTTGAACGGTGATCACGCACGGCAGCCGGTCCCGCACGTCAAGCGAGTCTTCAGGCGGGGATCGAGTCGAAGCGACCTTTGAGAGACGCGCGCAACTCCTGCGTAGGCGTCCCAGCCGCCAAGCCGCCGCCGAGTTCGGCGAAGAAGTCTTCGAGACCGGCGGGGGTGACGAGGATCAGCGCGCGGGCGTCGGGGCTCGCCGTGAAGCCGTGACGCGTTCCGCGCGGCACGAACACCCAGCTTCCCGGTACCACCTCGACCTCCTCCATCCCGATCGTGAACGTGAACCGGCCCTCGATCACGTGGATGCACTCCTCCCGCTCGCGGTGGATGTGCGGGGGCGGGCAGGCGGCGTTGCCGCGGAAGTCGATCAGCTCGAAGGCGCCACCGGTCTGGGCGCCGCTCATCGCCACCCGGCCGAACAGCGGCAGTTCGCGGCCCTCGTCCGGGCCCACCACCCGCGCCTGCGGGGCCTGTGACTGTTGCTCGGTCATCGAAGTTCCTCTCTCGCAGGTCAGTGGCACACGACTGCTATCCTGACAGTTGAATGCCTTCATGGCACATGTGTGACATTAAGCCTGAGCGAGAGCGGGGTCAACACCGATGGGCCGGGAGAGTCAGAAGCGCCGGACGCGCAAGGCGCTCGTCGAGGCGGCGGGCCGGCTGATCGCCGACGGAGGGCGCCCGTCGGTTGCCGAGGTCGCCGACGCCGCCGAGATCTCCCGGCGCACGGCCTATCGGTACTTCCCCAGCGCGGAGCAGCTGTTCGTCGAAGCAGCCCTCGAGGCGACCCGGCAGAACATGGAACTCTCGATCGACCGGGGCCCGGCCGACGAGCCAGTCGCCGACCGGGTCGACCGCCTCGTCGACGCACTGTCCCGGATGACCTTGGACAACGAGCCGCTGCTGCGGCAGATGATCCGCCACACCATCGACCGCGACCCGATCGAGCCGGGAGTACCGCCGCGTCCGAGCCGTCGCCTGGAGTACGTGGAACGCACCTTGACCCCGCTGCGGGGCGCCGTCGACCAGGACGAGCTGGACCTGCTGACCCACGCCCTCACCGTGGTCATCGGCATCGAGTCGACGATCGTGCTGCGCGACATCTGCGGCCTCGATTCAGCCGGAATCCTCCGCGTCCAGCACTGGGCCGCCCGGGCACTGGTGACCGCGGTGAACACGGCACGTTCAGCACCGTCTTGATCCCTCACCGCACACGCCTCACCTGGCGGAATCACGAGCGCCACCTCGCGGTCCGAGCCGGCCCTTCGCCACGCGGTCGGCCGGAGCCGCGCACCGCCGAACAGGCGCTGCCGAACAACACCCCACCGACCCACTCCCGAGTCGGTGCCAGCATCATCCCGCTCTGTGCGGGCGAAGAGGAGCGAGATGGGAACCCGCCCACTGTCACGGCGGACACTGCTCGGCGTCACCGCCGGATCCGCGGCTCTGCTGACCGGCGGATGCGCCACTACTGAGCAGGCCCAGCCCGCGGCCCTGCCGCCCGCACCGGCCGGCGGCACCCTGATCATGATCATCAGGCACGCCGAGAAGCCGGCGGGCTCCGGCACACCTCAAGGCATCGACGTCGACGGCAACGCCGACCCGCACTCCTTGACCGTCGCCGGCTGGACCCGCGCGGGTGCGCTGGTGGAGCTGTTCGCGCCCGGCGCGGGCAGCGTCCGGGCCGGTCTCGGCCGCCCCACGGCGATCTACGCCGCCGGCGGCACCGGCGGAGAAGGCCGGCGACCCCGCGAAACCGTCAGCCCCCTGGCGGCCCGGCTCGGCCTCCCCGTCACCACCACCTTCGCCAAAGGCGGCGAGACGGCGCTGGCGGCCGAAGCCGCCCGCCGCAGCGGCGTCACCTTGATCAGCTGGCAACACGAAGAAATCCCCGCGCTCACCGAGGCGTTCGGGACGGTCAACCCCGCACCTCCTCACAAATGGCCGGACAACCGATTCGACATCGTGTGGATCCTGGCACCGGCCGGCGCGGGCTGGTCCTTCACCCAGGTCCCTCAGCTGCTTCTCGCCGGCGACAGCGCAGATCCGATCCGCTGACCGAGACGCTCGTCAAGCAAGCTCAGGCCGTCGATGACCGTGGCAGCTTCGCGTCCGGCGCCGGTGAACTCCAGGCTCAGGCGCTTGGCCACCGCGCCGCCGACCGGCTGGACGGTTGAAGCCACATCAATCGCCGCTCTGGCGACCGATGGAGCAACCGCATGGCACCGGCCGGCGCGGACATACCCCGCCACCGAACCACCGCCACACCGATCCTGCGGTCGCGATTGTGTTCCCATAGGGCTCGGGCGAGGACGAGGCCATGGCCACGCACGCGGTGCTCGTCGTCGACGCCGACGGCGTGATCCGGCAGTGGGACGCGGGAGCCGAGCAGCTGCTCGGCCACCCGGCGGCCGACGCCGTGGGGCAGACGCTGGACCTGATCGTGCCCGCCCAGCTGCAGGCCGCGCACTGGGCGGGGTTCCGGCGCGCGATGGCGGCGCCGAAGGTGAAAGATCTCGCGGCCGACATACCAGTGAGGTGCGCGGACGGCGAAATACGCACCTTCGCCGGGCGGCTGCTGGCGCTCAGCGACGGCCTCGGCGTCGCACTCGGCGCAATGGCGATCTTCACCGACGCCGGCAGCACCGGCGTCCGTCCCTTCGGACAGCGGAACGGTCGTGCACAGTACGTCTTCGACACCAGCGGCGCCGCGCCCAGCCTTGCCACAAGCTGTGTGACGACGACGCTGCCCTGCGCAACTTCGTTCACGTGCAAGCCGCAGGTCCCAGCCGAGCAGCGTCCCGGACTGTTCCGCCGAAGACGCGGACCAGCCAGGACACTTCACTCCTCCGGTTGACTCCGACCGGTCAGCCGACTCCACTCACCGGCCGCGGCCGCAGGATCGGCTGCCAGGGCCACCATGTCGACGTATCGAGGCCTTGCTGCGACTCGGATCCTGCCCTCCTTCGTACAGCCCAAGACCACACACCGCAGCTGCTGGCCCACTGACGGCCACGACCGTCCGGCTCGTCTGCGATGTCAGCCTTGTCCACGAACCCGACTTCACCGTCCTGAGATGCCGCGTAGGCAGTCCCGGTCTTGCTTGCGACTGATGACTCCATGGAGGTCGCGTGCACGAGTGAAGTGACGGGGGGTGGTTGCCGAGAGCAACCGCGACCTCTTCACACGGGCTCTTGGATTCGAGATCGAGTTCTTCGCGCGCGGCACCAGCACCGCACTGCGGTTCACCGACGGTCAGGGCCGCCAGACCGCAGGCTTCCCCTGGTGGGACGACATTTGCCAGGACTGCGGTCGTGGACCTCTACTGAGGTCCTCCTGGGCGACGTCAGCCGGCCGTACAGGGATCTCGACCAGTGCTGGCGCATCGTGATCTGGCGGCACGCCGACCGGGCCTACATCGCCGAAGGCGCAGACGAGTCGTCGTTCCGCAGCCTGCACTGGGTGACCGCTGCGGAGTACGCCAGCGCCTGGGCGCGGCCGGTGCGAGCGACTACGGCGGCTACGCACCGGGGGCCGGCGCCGTCGGGCGCGGACAGCGCCATCGCCAGTACCGGCGGCCCGCTCGAACGCCACGCATGGATCACCGATCACCACCTCGGCCTCGCACCATCCGTCACCTGCGCTCCGGCCAGTTCCAGAGTGCGACGGAGGTGCTCGCGCACCCTGTCGATGCGGCCCGCTTCCAGCAGCGCCAGTCCCCGCCCTTCGACGGGGGTCGCTTCCAGCTCGACGACAGGGCCGCATCCACCGCCGTGACCAGTTCCGGGTGGCCCGATGGTCCAAGTAGGCGAGAGAGAGGAAAACCCATGATCTTGCTGACAGGGGCGACCGGGCTGACCGGATCCGCGGTGCTGCGCGCGTGCGTGGACGGCGGGCTGCCCGTCCGCGCGCTGGTCCGCGACCGCGCGAAGGCCGCCGGCTTCCCGGACGGTGTCGACGTCGTGGCCGGCGACCTGCTCGCCCCACCGGCGAGCGCGTTCGACGGCGTCGACCGGGCCCTGCTGATCTCCTCGGCCGACGAACGGCTCGTCGAGACGCAGCAGGCGTTCATCGACGCCGCGGAGCGGGCCGGCGTGGGGCACGTCGTGAAGCTGTCCGGACGGGGGTGCCGGAGCTCGTCCGGCTTCCGGTTCGCGCGGATGCACGCCGAGGTCGAGCGGTACCTCGCCGGCTCCGGGCTCGCCTGGTCGGTGCTGCGGCCGAGCCAGTTCATGCCCGTGTACTTCCGCGAGGTGCCGTCGATCCGGCGCGACGGTGTGCTGGCGCTGCCGATGGGGGACGCGAAGCTCGCGCCGGTCGACGTCGGCGACATCGCGCGCGTCGCCGTCGCCCTGCTGCGCGGCGAAGGCGACGACGGCGGGCGGTACGAGCTGACCGGGCCCGAGGCGCTGACGATGACCGAGGTCGCCGCGCGGATCTCCGCGGTCGCCGGCCGGCCGGTCCGCTACGTCGACGCCGACCCGGCGGCCAAGCGGGCGGAGCTGCTCGCGGCCGGGATCCCCGCCTTCTTCGCCGACGCGATGGACGAGCTCTTCGCCGAACGGCGGACGGGCGCCGAAGAGTCCCGGGTGGACCTGGGCACGCACGAAAGGTTCGGGGTCCGGCCGACGACCTTCGCCGAGTTCGCCCGGCGGCACGCGGCGGTCTTCCGCGGCGAGGCACCGCCGACGCACCTGTGGGCCTCCGGGTGGCAGCCGGCGTGACATGCTGACCACCATGCCGGGCCGGGCCGCGTTCGAAGCGCAGCTCGGCCCGCTGCGCCGGGAGCTCGCCGGGTACTGCTACCGGATGCTCGGGTCGGCGTTCGACGCCGACGACGCCGTCCAGGAGACGCTGCTGCGCGCGTGGCGCGGGCTCGACCGGTTCGCCGGCCGGGCCGCGCTGCGGACGTGGCTGTTCACCATCGCCACCCACGTCTGCCTGGACGCCTTGCAGGACGCGCGACGCCGGGCGCTGCCGGCGAACGTCACCGACGAGCTCGGGCCCGCGCACCCCCGGGAGGCCTGGATCGAGCCGGTGCCGGACCGCTGGGTCCTCGACCCCGCCCGCGCGGCGGTGGACCGCGAGTCGGTCCGGCTGGCGTTCGTCGCCGCCCTGCAGGTGCTTTCGCCGCGCCAGCGCGCGGTCCTGCTGCTGCGGGACGTGCTGCGGTGGCGGGCCAAGGAGGTCGCGACGCTGCTCGACACGACCGAGGACGCGGTCAACGCGGTGCTCAAGCGGGCCCGCGCCGCGCTGCCCGCCCCGGACCCGGCACCGCTGTCCGGTGACGACCGAGCGCTCCTCGCCCGCTACGTCGAAGCGTTCGAGCGGTTCGACATCGACGCGCTGGTGGCGTTGCTGCACGAAGAAGCGACGCTGTCGATGCCGCCCTACGACGTCACGTTGCGGGGGCGTGCCTCGATCGCCGCCTGGTTCCGCTCCCGGCGCGCGGCCTGCGAAGACGCGCAGCTCGTGCCGGTGGACGTCAACGGCGGTCTCGGGCTGGCGCAGTACCGGCGAGGCAGCCCGTTCGCGATCCACGCGTTCACGACGGCGGCCGGCCGCATCACCGCCGTGCACACGTTCCTCGACCCGGCACTGTTCCCCCTGTTCGGGCTTCCGGAGGCGGTGCCGTAACCGGATACGCCGGCCCCCGTGGCAAAAACCATCAGCCCTGTCTTCGCATCTGCAGATCCGCTGAAAGGCCGGGCTGAACCCCAAGCCGGAGCCGGTCCACCCGCGCCCTGGCGGGGAGGGACACCGGGAATACGGCCGGTGGTTTCACCGATGCGCGAAAAGGGCGGCCGGACTTAGCGTCACGTCCCGAATACCCAGACCCAGGAAAGGGGTGATCGGGATGCGTCGCAGGCTTCTTCTCCTGCTGATACCGGTACTGGCCATGCTCGGAGGGGCGGTGGTACCGGCGGGCGCCGCAACGGTGTCCACCCAGACCGTGACCGTACGGTACGGCCCGTGGACGATTCCCGCCGGGACGATGGACCAGCCCGGTGAACTCGCCAACAGCTTCGCGCTCATCTCCAAGCCCTGCTCGTCCTGCGACATCGTCGGCGAGAAGCCGGATCTCGTCTACGCGGACGGCAGCACGGCGAACATGGACACCGGCCCGATGCTGCACCATTTCGTCATCAGCAACCTCTCGGGCAGGGACGCGGTCTGCGGAATGGCGGGCGACCGGATCTGGGCGTCCGGCAACGAGCGCACCGAGAAATCGTTCCCTGACGGGTACGGGCTGCCGGTCCGCAACCTCGACCGGTGGGGACTGCTGACCGACCTGATGAACTACTCCAGCACCCCCAGGACCGTCTACCTCAGCATCACCTACACCTACGCCGGGGCCGCCACCACCACGCCCGTACGCTCCCTCTGGCTGGACGCGGGAGGATGTCTCACCTCCGACTACAGCGTCCCCGCGGGGCCGAGCGTGCACACCTGGAGCTGGATTTCGGCGGTCGGCGGGCGGCTGGTGTTCGCGAACGGCCACATGCACGTCGGCGGCGTGCACGTAGCCGCAATCGACAAGACGACACGCACAACGCTGTGCGACTCCTACGCCGGGTACGACACGATGGCCGGAATGCGGGCGCTGACATCGATGGGAACCTGCTCGGGAAACCCCATCGCGACCGTGCACCTGGGTGACCTGATCACCGTCAGCAGCTACTACGACTCGCCGGCCGCGCAGGACGGCGTCATGGGCATCGTGCACGCCTACCTGGCAGCGGGGTGACCATGAGACGCCAGGTAACGGCCCTGACGGTCATCGGTCTTCTGCTCGTCGCCGCACCCGCCGGCGCCACACCGGTGCCGTACGTCGGTGGCTGGACAGTGGCGGGACAGAACCTCGGCAACACGCGCGACGCCGCCACCGAAACGCTGATCTCGCCGGCCAACGCCGGGACGCTGCGGCCGCGGTGGACCGCGTCCCTGGGCGGCGACGTGGCCGCCACGCCCACCGTGTCACTGGGCACCGTGTTCGCCCCCGACTACGGCGGAAACCTCACCGCCCTGAGCGCGCTGACCGGCACCGTGCTGTGGCAGCACCCGATCTCCTACTACAGCGGGGTGGCCGGTGACGTGTCGCGGACCAGCCCGGCGGTCACCCCGGCCGGCGTCATCTTCGGGGACGGGGTCTCCAGCGTGCCGAGCACCGGTGGCGCCCGGATCATGGCCGCCGACCGGATCACCGGCGCCCGGCTGTGGAGCACCGTCATCGACGCCGACCCGGCCGCGATGGTGACGACGTCGCCGGTGGTGGACGGTGGCACCGTCTACGTCGGTACCGCGAGCCGGGTGGAGTTCGGGGATCCGAACCCGATCCGGGTCCGCGGCGCGATCGTGGCGCTGGACGCGACCACCGGGGCGGTGCGGTGGCGGCGCTACACCGCACCCGACGGCTACACCGGCGCTTCGGTGTGGGGCAGTTCCTTCGTGGTCGACCATGCCACCGGCCGGCTGTTCGCCGCGACCGGGAACAACTACACCGTGCCCGACGGGATCTGCACCCAGCCGGGACAACAGGATTGCCGGCAGGCCGCGAACGACGACTACGCCGACTCGGTGCTCGCGCTGGACCTGAACACCGGGTCGGTGCAGTGGGCTTTCCGTACGCTCAGCGCCGACGTCGGAGCGGTGGACTGCGACACGTGCGGACCGGACTACGACTTCGCCCAGGCGCCGAGCCTGTTCCAGGTCACCAGGAACGGGGTCGTCCGGCGCATCCTCGGCATCGGGCAGAAGAGCGGGATCTACTGGGCGCTCGATCCGGCCACCGGCCACGAGTTGTGGCACACCGTGGTCGGACCCGGCAGCGACCTCGGCGGAATGGAGTGGGGGTCGGCCACCGACGGCACGCGGATCTACGTGGGCATCGGCAACGCCGACCACCAGCCGTACCGGATCACGGGCGCGGACGGGACCACGACAACCACCGACGGCGGATCGTGGGCCGCGCTCGATCCGGCCACCGGAGCCAAGCTCTGGCAGGTCGCCGATCCGTACGCGACCCTCGACGTCGGTTTCCTCAGCACCGCCAACGGCGTGGTGTACGCCGGTGGTATCAACGGGGCCGCCGACACCATGTTCGCGCTCGACGCCCGCAACGGCGCCATCCTCTGGCGGTTCAACAGCGGTGGCGCCGTGGTGGGTGGCGCGGCGATCGTGAACGGCACCGTCTACTGGGGTTCGGGCTACTGGTTCGGGTTGTGCGCCGACCAGACGTACTCCTGTGCGCACAACAACAAGCTGTACGCCTTCTCGCCTGCCTGACCCGGCCGGGTCCTGGCGGGCATGCATCCCGCCAGGACCCACGAGAAGTCACGGCGACCGCCTGCTGGCATCCCGTTCGCCGCGCGACCGTCAGGTGGTGCCGGGATGGGCGACAGGTGGTGCCCGCCGATGTCGGCGGGCACCACCGCAGCCCGGATCCGGGCGGGTCAGCTCACGCCGAGGCCGCGCAGCTGGGACACCACGAACGCGGTCGCCGTCTGGTCGTACAGCAGGGTGTAGTCCAGGTGCGCGCCGATGTTCGTGCCGCCGGCGCAGAACGGGTCGCCGAGGTCGCAGAAGGAGCGGATGATGTTCGCGAACGGCACCAGCGACTGGCTGGGCAGCCGCGGGAACAGGCCGGTCGCGCCGACGGCCGTGCCCCGGTCGAACGAGAGGTTCGGCATGTGCCGCGGGTCGCCGTACTGGACCACGGCCGCCACGTGGCCGGCGACCGAGGACGGGACCGGGCTGCTGGCCGGGCCGAGGCCGAGCACCCCGCCACCACCACCGAGCGCGTCCCCGATGATCTGCGCTCCCTGCGAGTAGCCCACCATGACGATCTTCTGGTCGGGGCAGGCCTGCACCTGGGCGGTCAGCTGCTGCTTGACCGCGGTGTCCCCGGCCGTGCTGCTGTAGTCGTACGGCGTCAGCAGCGCCGGGTAGCTGACCGAGGAGGTGCTGACCGTCGAGCTGACCGCGCTCTGGATCTGGGCGACCAGCGCCCCGATCGCGCCCGGCCCGGGCGCCTCGGTCGAGCCACGGGCGGCCAGGACGTGCACGGCGGCGCACGGGGACGTCGGGGCGGGCACAGCGGCGGCGACACCGGCGCCGAGGCCGAGGGAGACCAGAGCGCCGGCTCCGGCGATGGACGCCGCCCGGAACAGGCCGCGTGACCAGGTGCCGGTGCACGGGTTTCGGTGGGATGACATCACGAGCTGACCCCTTTGTCTGCTTGGCCGGGAGCGTGGCTGCCGGCGACTGCGATGAGCGGACTGGTGCGGTGGTGCCGGGCACCACGTCCTCATCCTGGGAGCAGCCCGGCACGGTCCGCATCGGTGCAATCACCGGTGTCCGGCGGGTCAGCGGAGCAGTGCGGCGAGCTCCGTGCGGGACCGCACGCCGAGCCGGGTGAAGATGTTGCGCAGGTGGTGTTCCACCGTCCGGTGGCTGACCAGCAGGCGCGCGGCGATCTCGCGGTTGGTCGCGCCGTCCGCCACCAGTTCGGCGATCCGGGCCTGCTGCGCGGTCAGCGCGGCCCGTCCCGGCCGGCCGCCGGCCACCGACTCGCCGGCGGCCCGCAGTTCCGCACGAGCCCGGTCCGCCCACGGGTGGGCCTCGTGCGAGCTGAACACCGCGAGCGCCTCCCGGAGCAGCTCGCGCGCCTGTTTCGGCCGGCGGCAGCGCCGCAGTTCGTGCGCGTAGAGCAGTTCGGTCTTGGCCATCTCCAGGCCGCCGTAGCCGCTGCGATGCAGCCGCACCGCCTCGCTGAAGTGTTCCATCCGGTCGCCCGGCCGCACGGCCAGCAGGGCGTGGCAGCGGTGGGACAACGCCTGACGCGGCACGCAGGACGACCGGCCGATCCACTCGTCGAACGTGCTCAGCGCCCGGCTTCCGGCCTCCGGCTGGTGACAGGGCACCGCGGCCTCCACCACCTGCGGTGCGGCCATCACCCGCAGCGCCAGGTGCGGGCCACCGGTGTCGTACGCGGACATGCGCAGCCGGACCAGCGCGTCCGATGGCCGGGCGTCGGCCAGGTCGGCGCAAGCCAGCGCCCAGGACGCCAGCGCCGCGGGCCGGGCGAGGCAGTGCGTGCGGATCGGGCCGTCCGCCGCACGCAGTCGCAGCAGCACGAGCTCCCGGTCGCCGCGCAGCGCGGCCAGGAACGCGAGAATGGTGAGATGGTCGGCGGCGCAGTTGCGCTGGCCGGTCGCGGTCGCCTCGGCCAGGCCCGCCGCGCCGGCGGCGGCCGCCGCGGCGTGGCGATCCAGCAGCAGCGCTCCCATGGCCAGGTACACCAGCGCCCACGGCCGCAACGCCCGCTGTCCGCGCAGTTCGGCGGCCCGGACGGCCCGGGTGGCCGATTCGACGACGGCGGTGGCGTCACCGAGGGTGTACGCGGCCTGGCTGGCCAGGATCGCGCCGAGCGGATCGTCCAGTTCGGCCGCCCGGCGCACGGTGGCCCGCAAGGGCCGGACCGCGTCGGCGTGCCGGCCTTCGTAGGTGGCGAGCATCCCGGCGAAGTGGTCCTGGGCGAGCGCCGCCAGCGGGCTCGGATTCGTCGTGCGCAGGGCGGCCGCGCGGTGGGCGACTGCCCGGAACCCGGCATAGTCGCCGGTCAGGCAATACGCCTCACCGGCCAGCACGGCCGCCACCACCGCCTGCTCGTGATCTGCTTCGGCCAACCCGGTGACAGCGGCCAGCAGTTCCTGCGCCGCCGTCACCGGCGAGCCGTCCCGCAGCGCCATCTCCCCGGACAGTGCCGCGGCGAGCGCCCGCTGCCGGGTCCCGATCCCGGGACGCACCTGCCGTAACAACGTCCGCGTGCGCAGCGGCCGGCCACCGGACCACGAGTCGCGCGCCGCGTTCAGCAGCCATCGCGTGGCCACCTCGGTCCGGTCGGCCAGCGCCGCCGCCCGTTCCCACGCGGTCGAGGAGGCTTCGACGTTGCCTGCCGTGGACAGCGCTTCGGCGGCGTTGGCCAGCTCGTCCCGGCATTCTCGCTGTTCGAGCCGGTCTTCCCGGGTGACGGCCCGGTGCCACATCCACCGGTCACGGTCGTGGGCCGGATGCAACACCCGGACCAGGGCACGATGGGCGTCCCGGCGCTCTCGTTGCGACAGCTCCGCGTGCAGCAGCACGCCGACGAGCGTCGCCGCCGGCACCAGCGCGCCGTCCTCGATCCGGATCAGCCCGCAGGTGCAGGCTTCATCGACTGCGGCGCCGGTGTGGCCGGCCAGCACGCGGTCCGCAGGCAACCGCTCCTCGAGCACGGCGAGCGCCACTACCTGCCGAGCAGCGGACGACAGGCCACGGAACCTGCGCAGCACCGCGGCCCGATACCGGCTGTCCGCGGGCAGTTCCAGCCGCTCGGCGGGCTGGGCGGCGCCCAGCTCCACCAGCGCCAGCGGGTTCCCCTCCGCGAGTTCGACGATGTCGGCCTGAGCGGTGTCCGTGACGCCGGCTGGTGCGCGCTGCGCCAGTAGCGCACTGGCGTCGTCGCGGGAAAGTCCCCGCAGCCACAGCCGGTCGACGCCGGCGAACGGATCGCCGGCCAGCTCGGTGACTTCGGGCCGTCCAGCCAGCACCATCGCGACCGGCGTGCCGGACAGGCGGCGGGCGGCCATGCCCAATACCAGTGACGAGAACGGATCCAGCCAGTGCGCGTCGTCCACGCAGCACAGCACCGGCCGGCCCGAGTCCGCGGCCGCCACCAGTCGGTCGCGCACCCATTCCGCGGCCGCGACAGGCGTCCCCGCAGGCAGGACGAGCGGCTTCAGCCCGAACAAACGGGACACGCCGCCCAGGCGGACCGTGTGCTCGGGTTCGACACCGGTCACGGCGAAAACCTGGAATCCCTCGGCACCGCGTCGTACCTCGGACAGCAACGCGGTCTTGCCCAGGCCCAACGGCCCGACGATCAGCACCGCCCCGCCCGAACCCGCCCGGGCGGCGTCGACGAGCAGCCGAAGGGCGGCAATCTCGCCTTCGCGACCGTGCAAGTCCTCGCCGTGGCAAGCCTGTGCACCGGTTCGTCCGCGTGGCGTCCCTGCCATGTCAGCAGTATGGAGGCCGCGGCACGGCCGCAACAGGCGCGTGCGCTCTGATTCCCTCGTATCGTGAAAACCTGAACCGAGAAAGACGGTCAGGTCGTGCGAAACACGAAACGCCGGTTCGATCCGGACTTCCGTGCCGGTGCCGGTGCGAATCGCGGCCGAACCGGCAAACCGGTCGCGCGCGATCCGAATCGGGTGCACGCGAACCGGCAGAACGACGGGCGGTCGCACAGCGGCTCGCCGGCCGAGGACAAGCACGAGGAACTGGCCAGGCTGCGTCCCTGCGCCGGTGGCGTAGGTGCGTATGAGTATCTTGCGACCGATGCGGCCGCCCCTCGGCGGTGACCGGAAACTGCCGCGAATCCGCGTTGCCTGGCCGCAGCAGCTCCCTCCTCACGCCACGGTAGGTCCCTTGAGGGTTGCCTGGCGGTGCGAATGAACCTTGTCTCGCCGAGACAAGCCTCTGTCGCGGGTCTGGTCCATCGGCGTGGCGCGGACCGGGTACCCGCGACCATCACCTCGCCGCCATGGTCGCCGGGCGTACGCGGCGCTGCGCGCGACCGTGAACAATGCGAGCATGGCGCGCCGACCACGGCGACGGCTTTCCACGGACGGGTACCAGGTTTCTCACTTGCTTTGTTCCTTGAGGCATTCGCTGTTTCAGGTGACATGCCGAGGATGCGCCCATCACAGCCGCGAGGCTGTCCGGACCAGGCCGGCCAAGGTGCGCGAGCGGCTGTGCGCCGGCCAGACGATGTGGGTGGTGACCGGTGGTGCGTCGGTCAGCGGAACGGCGGCGTGTTCCTCCCACAGCCACGTGCGTGCCGACTCCGGAAACACCGTCATCGTGCGGCCGAGAGCGATCAGCTGGGCCAGCTGTGTCTGATCGTGGACCTCAGGCCCCGGACCCGGCGGATACACGCCGCGGCCGGCCCAGCGGGCCGGCGGCAGGTCCGGGATGTCCGCGATCTCGTCCAGGGACAACGATTTCCGCGTCGCCAGGGGATGCTTCGCCGGCAGGATCGCCACTTGCCGCTCCGTCATCAGCTCCACGCTGTCGAACCCGGCGAGGGAGTTGAACGGCGTGTGCATCAGCGCGACGTCCGCGCGGCCGTCGCGCAGCATCTCCTCCTGCTCGCACGTGCCGCTGGGCAGGACGTCGATGTCGACCGCGTCCGGCTCGGCCGCGTAGGCGTCGAGAAGCTTGTTCAGCAGTTCGTGGAACGCGCCTGCCTTCACCGCGAGCACCAGGCCACCGTGCGACACGCTGCCGGCACGCCGGGTGCGCCGGACGGCGGCCGTCGCCGCGTCGAGAGCGGCGCGCCCCTCCTGCAGCAGGATCTCGCCGGCGCCGGTCAGTGCGACCCCGCGGCGGTTGCGCACCAGCAGCGCGACACCCAGGCGGCGCTCCAGTTGCCGGATCGCCCGGGACAACGGCGGCTGGGCGATGCCGAGGCGCTCGGCAGCCCGGCCGAAGTGCAGTTCTTCGGCGACGGCGACGAAATACCGCAGCTCGCGGGTCTCCAGCATGTCCACACCACAGCCTACCTCCCTGTGATACCTGCCCGGTATCACAGACCACCGGATCGGTGTTGGCCGCATCACCCGGCGGCGGACCACCATCGACGGCATGAGCACCAACACTGTTTCCCTGCCCGGTGGCACGTGGTCCCTGGGCGAGCTGACCGTCACCCGCTTCGGCTACGGTGCCATGCAGCTGGCCGGCCCCGGAGTCATGGGACCACCGGCGGACCGAGACGGCGCGATCGCCGTCCTGCGCAAGGCCGTCGACCTCGGTATCACGCACATCGACACCGCGGACGCCTACGGCCCACACGTCACCAACGAGCTGATCCGCGAGGCACTGCACCCCTACCCGCCGTCACTGCACATCGTGACCAAGGTCGGCGCCCACCGCGACGCGCACGGCGGCTGGTCCCCGGCCCGCCGGCCCGAGGACCTGCGCCGCGCCGTTCACGACAACCTGGAAACCCTTGGCCTGGAACGACTCGACGTGGTCAACCTTCGCCTCGGTGACGCCACGGGACCGCAGCCCGGCTCACTCGCCGAGGCATTCGGCACCCTGGTGGAACTGCAGCAGCAAGGCCTGATCCGGCACCTCGGCGTCTCCAACGCGACCTTCGAGCAGGTCGCCGAAGCCCAGGCGATCGCGCCGATCGTATGCGTGCAGAACATGTACAACCTCGCCCACCGCCACGACGACCCGCTGATCGACGAGCTCGCCGGCCACGGCATCGCCTACGTGCCGTTCTTCCCCCTCGGCGGATTCAGCCCGCTGCAGTCCTCGACACTGTCAGCGGTCGCCGACCGGCTGGGCACCACACCGATGTCGGTCGCCCTGGCCTGGCTGCTGCACCGCTCACCGAACATCCTCCTCATCCCGGGCACGTCGTCGCCGGCGCACCTGGCCGAGAACGTCGCGGGCGCGGCGACCCCGCTCTCCCGCGACGACCTGACCGAACTGGACAAGATCGGCTCGCCACACGAGAGGTGAACCGGCACGCTCGGCCGAACACGATCCCAAGCCGCGGGCTCCCGACCATCCCAACCTCGACGCGCCGGCGCTGCGGGAACCGAGCCGGGTTCCGGGGCCGGCTGGATCAAATCGTCGGCGAGGTGCTGGCGGCGCGATCGCCGGCCCGGCCTGTCCGGGCCGGTGGCCAGCCGGATGGCGGTGAGTTCGTCCGAGCGGCGTTCGGCCGCCTCGGCATTCAGCAGGTTCAGCACCTGCGAGTCCCATCCGTCGCGGCGCGCCTGCATGACGGTCATCGACGGCAAAGCCGACGCACTGACCACTCCCCTGCCCGGCGACTGCATATCGTCCAGCCAACATCCGCTTTCGGCCCCGAGGCGGTCGGCTGCGGACGACTGACGAGGGAGCGTCAGCCGGCGAAACGCTGTCCGACCGCCGCAGCCGCCTGCGATGAGCGCGGCGATCCTCGTCGCTACCGACGGTAGTCCGCCGATCCAGTCACCGCTTGGGACGTGTCACGAGATCCGCGGCAACGCGAGCCAGTCCTGCCAGGTGATGTCGCGGCCCAGAAATCGAGGCCGGCGGAACGGCCAGTCCGTGGCGATCCACCTCGGCACCAGCGCATCGAGCGCACGCTCCACTTCGCTGCCGACGAGGTCGTCCACCACCCACCAGGACACCTCGCCGTCGGAACCGGTGCGCTCGGGCGGGTCGATGTACACGCAGCCGAGAATCGCGGTCTCCTCCTCGTCCAGCAGCGCATAGTTGAACGACTGATGCGCGGCTATCTCCTTCTCGTGCCGCAACAGGTCGAGGCGGTCCTCTTCATAGGTCATCGTTTCCTTGGGCCAAGCCCAGGCCGGGCCGAAGATACTCCACAGACGCTCCCGGGAGCCCATCACCGCGGGATAATCGAGAGCAGTGTCCGCCTCGCGGATCGGCCGAAGGTGAAGCGCGGTGCCGAGCACGGGCGTGTAGACGGGGTGGACGAAGTCGTCGGGCAGCCAGCTCATAGCGGCAGAGGCTACACAACGTACCCGGAACCTGTGGCCGGTACTGGCGCGACCGCATTCGTCACGAGCCGTGCGTGAAGCAGCGGTGGTACGCGCTGACCGCGTAGAACGCGACGAAGATGCCGACGTCGACCCAGCTCAGTCCCCAGCCCAGGCGAACGGCACGGCCACCAGCGACGTGATCACGCCGAAGCAGGCCGACAGCTGCACGCCGATTTGCGCCGGCCGCCACCTGTTTACAACTATTCGCCTGTCGCAGCCGGTGATGCAACGTGCATCTCCGGCACAAATCCTCCGTGTGCGCATCGTAGCGGGATGACTGATCCGTATCGAAGGCTTGCTGGAATCGTCCGGCCGGCCATAGATTCGCCGGTCGGGAAAACACAACATTGGAGTCGTCCATGAGACCGGGTCGAATTCGTGTCGCCGCACTGCTTTCCGTCGCTGCTGCGGTAGCCGGCCTCTCACTGGTTCCCGACAGCGCGGACGCGTCTTCTCGAACGGAGTCCGTGACCAAGTCCGACAGCCAAAGCTGCCAGCTGGAACTCGCCGATCTCGGGAAGATCACCTACACCCAAGGCTTCACCGTCACGATCGACGCGCCGACCGAGGCGATCGCCGGAGTGCCGACCGACCGGATACCGTACCGGGGAACGGGCAGCACTTCACTCTTGTCAGGGCAAGCATCGCTGCGCACCGCGCTCGCTTCGGCCGGTGCCACATCGCTGGACGTCGAGGTCTCGATCGCCGTCGCCTATTACGGCTCGAACCTGCCGGATCCCGCCACCTCGCCGCACTGGTCGGCGACCGGGATCCCGCTGGCCGGCGACGCGGTGACGTCCGCAACCGGGTCCGGGACCCTTCCACCGATGTCGTTCGCCGACGCGGGGACCCGTGCCGGCTTGATGTACGCGTCGTCGTTCCGCGTCGCCGTCACTCCCCGCAAGGCGGACGGCACGGCCACTGCGTATGGCACCTTGTCCGGACTGTGCCTGTCACAACCGTGGTTCCAGGAATGGAGCCGGGTGGAAGTCCTGCCCCCGGCGCTCCACCAGCGGTTCGGCACGCGGGTGGTCACGCACCTGGCGAACGCCACCGGTGACACCGACTTCGGTGACACGACCCTGGACGTGGCGGGGAACCGGGCGACCGGCACGTTCTCCGCCGAGCTGGCTCTGGACAGCATCCGGCCGGTGTCTTTCCGGTTCTTGAATCTGATCCCCGCCACCGCCGTCCTCAGGCTGACCTCACCGGGGCGTGTCACGGGGAGTACCGAGGGGACGGATATCTCGGCCACGGTTCCCCTGGCCTTCGAGTTGACCGAGCTCTCGCTGTTCGGCGTACCGGCGCTGCGGGGCGGCAGGACCTGCCAGAACGCGACCTCGGCGGAGCTCACCGGGCACGCCTTCTCGCTCGACCACGGCGGAGCCCTGACCGGAACGTACCCGGTGCCGCCGTTTCGGGGATGCGACTTCGCTGCCGGCGTAGCCAACGTGGTTTTGAACGCAGACGGCAACACCATGACCCTCGCCCTGAGTCCTCGATGAGGCGAAGGAGAGCGATGACACGCCTCGAGCCGCGGCGGACGGCAAGCGGTTTACCAGGCACCGGCTGCTCCCGTGCGGCAGTACTGCTGGTCCGGCCGTTCGAGCAGCTGTCCGGCGAAGTCCGACCGGGACAGCGGATGGCGGCCGGAAACAGGGCGCGCACCATGCCCGGGTCCACGGGTATCGGGTGGACGCCAAACGGCTCGACCTCGGGCCCGAACGCCTCGAAGAAGCCCTCGATGCCCACTTGGCGACGTGATACGGCGACAGTCCCGGAAGCACGGTCCGGCCCGCCATGCTCGGCACCTGGATGAGGCACCCGCCGCCTCGTGCGCGCAGGTGCGGCGAGCCGGTCAGGTTGGCCGTGATCAGGATGTCGTGTCGCTCCGAGGATCGGTGGGTCTCGCGGCTGTGTTCCCGGCTCAGGCGAAGGCCGCGGCGTGCTCGGTCACAAGGTGTGCGGGTTGCGCGGCGCGGTGCCGGTGAGGTCGTCACGTCGCCGGTCAGCCAGGTCGGGCACGGACATGTCCCGCCGATGAGCGCCGCGGCCGGGAGCGTCCAGGGCAGCGAGTTGACCCAGACGAGACTGCTGCCGGTGACGGTCGGATAGTTCGCCAGCATGAGGGCCAGGCCGGCGATGAGGCCGACGCCGCCGAGCGCGGGGGCGAGCAGGGCGCCCCAGACCGGCTCTCCGCCGCGGTGCCGCAGGAAGTAGCCGACGGTGGAGGCCGCCGCGATGGCCTGGAGCAGCACGATCCCGAGGACGCCGAGCCCGTACAGGCTGGCGCTCATGCCCCGGTAGGGGTCCTGACCGGCGAGCGTGAACCCGATCGTGGTGACCGCCAGCAGGATGAGCTGGGTGGCACTGGCGGCGACGGGCGAGCCGTGTTTCGGATGAAGCCCGGCGAGCCTGCGGGGCAGCAGGCCGTCGCGGGCGAGGGCGACTTCGTATCGCGCGGTGTTGCAGTGGAAGGCGAGGAACGCCGCGAACAGGCTCGTCACGACCAGGATGCCCATGACGTCGGCATAGCCCTTGCCGAGGTAGTCGGCACCGGCGTTGAACACGAAGTCCTGCGGGTCGGCAGCGGCGGCCATCCGGGCCTGGTCCACGCCGTACGCGGAGATGGCCGCCCAGGTCGTCACCAGGTAGAACCCGGCGATGATGGCAAGCGCGAGGTAGGTGGCGCGGGGAACCGCGCGGTGCGGGTCGCGGGCTTCCTCGCCGTACAAGGCGGTGGCCTCGAATCCGACGAACGAGCCGAACGCGAGCATGAGACTGACGCCGAAGCCGCCACCGAACACGACGCTGGGCGGGTACACCTCCAACGAGAAGCCGCGGAAGCCGTGCTTGAGCAGGACTGCGACGTCGAATGCCAGCAACACCAGGACTTCGGCCGCGAGCGCGACTCCGAGCACCTTCGCGCTGAGCGTGACCTCGAAGTAGGCGAGCACCGCCACGGCCAGGCAAGTGACGAGCGCGACGAGCTGCCAGGGAACCGGGGTGCCGAGAAGCCCGGTCATCACCTGGGCGCCGAAGTCGGCGAGCGCGCCGAAGATCCCGATGGTGGCGGCGTTGTAGGCGAGCACTGCGATGTACGCGGTGGCGCCTCCGGCCCGGCGCCGACGGGATCGTCTCACCGCTGTTCCTCTTCGCCCTGGTCCTGGCCGGGGACCAGACCCAGGAACAGACGCCGCTCGACGCGCTCGCCACCGCGTTGCCCTTCGCCGTCAAGGCCGTGGTCGCCGGTGGGTGCTCGGCGGCCTCCTCGCGTGGCTGCTCGACCGCGCCCACCAGTCCGGTTGGATGACGCCGCAGTCCGGGCGCATCGCGGTGCTGATGGCACCGCTGCTGACCTACACCGCGACCGTCGCCGTCGACGGTAACGGGTTCGTGGCCTCGTTCGTCTGCGGGATCGCCTTCCGCTACGTGCACCGGCTGCGCAAAGCCCGCCGGGTCCGTGACGGCCGGGCCGACCGCGCGGAGGTCCGAGCCGACGCCATGGGCACGCGATCGGCGCCAGTATTGCGTTCTCCCGCAGCAGGCCCCGCTCGGCCAGATCGTGGAACTCCGCCCGGGAATCGAACATCGCCGCGAACTCCGCGTTCCAGGCACCGGCGTCCGCCGCCCGCTCCGCGACGTCGGCGTGGTCCTCCCGCCACGCTTCGGGCTCGGCGACGAAGACCAGGCACACCGGAGCCTCCGCCGGCTGCGGCTGGCCACCGGCCGCCCACGACAGGCCCTCCCGGCCCGTTTCGCCGGTGACGACGACGATCGAGCGATCCTGCATGTTCCAGGCACTCGGCGCCTCGACGGCCAGCTCGAGCAGCTCCTCCAGCAGCGCCGCCGGCACGGGATCCGGACGGTAGTGGCGGACCGTGCGCCGGGCACGAATCGCGTCGTTCGCTTTTGTTCAAAACAGCTGATATCGCGGCAGCCAACTGCGACGATCGCGACACGAGGAAGATGACTGGAGGGCTCGCGGCGGTGATGGCCGTCGCGAGCTACAGCTCGTCCGCAGCCTGCGAAGGCGCCGCGTCCGGGTACCGCAGCGCCGACGAAGCGGCCTACTGCTACTACATCGCCGGCGGTCTCGGCGACCCCCACCCCGTCCACCTCCAGGAGCGCGTGCGGGACGCATCCGCGGCAAAGGCCAGCTGCGAGACCAAGCTTCTGGCACGCCCGCGGCGGTCGGCGACTACCAGTCGTGCCCCGGGGAGCCGCGCAGAAACGGGATGATCGGCGGGTCAACCGCGGTTTCTTCCCGTACCTGCTGTGGGTGGCGCGGGCATTGAGCTTCACCGAGCGGGACGCCGACCGCCGCACGGCGGCGGATCTGCTGGAGCACGTCGCGGCCGGCCATGGACCTGAGTATGTTCTGATCATCGATTCCGACCACAGGAGGAACCGTGGCCAAGGGCTACTGGGTCAGCGTCTACCCCACCATCGCGGACCCCGAGAGTCTCGACGACTACAACGAGCTGGCCCGTCAAGCCGTCAAGGCGGCGGGCGGGCGGGTGCTCACCCGCGGCGGCTGCCGGGTCGTCGCACACGAAGCCGGAATCGCCGAGCGCGTCGTCCTGATCGAGTTCGAGAGCTTCGAACAGGCGGTCGCCGCGCGCGCGAGCACCGCCTACCAGGAGGCGCTGGCCAAACTCCCCCAAGGCTTCGAGCGCGATTTTCGCATCATCGAAGGCCTCGACTGACGATCGGGCACCGGTGTTCGGCCTCATACCTGCCGCGCGGACTCGTTGACCTCCTGCTCGCCGCCGCCCCCGGCCAGCCCGTCGACATGGGCGCGTACTACAGCCGGACCTGGCCGGGCGCCCGGTGACGTTCATCCGCTTCCCCGACGGCGTCGGCGGCCGGCAGTTCTTCGAAAAGAACGTCTCTAGGGCGTGTCCGACACGCGACGGTGGCGCGGTCGAGGCCGCGAACGGCGTCACCGGGCTCTCAGCCGCCGGGGTGGCCGCACTCTTCCACCGCGGCCACCAGGATGCCGGCCGCGGTGGCGACCACCTCGGCGGAGACGGTGAGCGGAGGCATGAGCCGGACCACGGTGTCGTCCCGGCCACCCAGCTCCACGATCAGCCCGTGGCGCAACGCGTGCGCCTGCACGGCCCGCGCGTAGCCGGTGGCGGTCAGGTCCGGGTGCGGGGACGCGAGCTCGACGCCCCACATCAGGCCCCGGCCGCGCACGTCCCGGACCCCCGGCCGGTCCCGCAGCGCCGACAGCAGCCCGCCGAGCTGCTCGCCGCGGCGCCGGACGTTGCCGAGCACGTCGTCGCGCCGCATGATCCGCACCGTTTCGGCGCCGGCGGCGAACGCCGCCTGGTTGCCGCGGAACGTGCCCGTGTGCGCGCCCGGGGCCCACACGTCCAGGCGCCGGTCGTAGAAGATCACCGCGACCGGCAGCCCGACGCCGCTCAGCGCCTTCGACGCCACGATCACGTCGGGCTCGATGCCGTACTGCTCGAAGGCGAACCACGTGCCGGTGCGGCCGCAGCCGGTCTGGACCTCGTCGGCCACGAGCGGGACGCCGAGGTCGCGGGTCAGCCGCCGCACCCGCCGGACGAACTCCGGGCGCGCGGGGATCACCCCGCCCTCGCCCTGCACCAGCTCCAGCACCACCGCCGCCGGCCTGGGCACGCCGCCGTTCGGGTCGCGCAGCGCCCGCTCGAGCAGGCCCGCGCAGTTGACGTCGCACGCGTCCGGGGTGAGCCCGACCGGGCAGTCGGTGCAGTGCGAGTACGGGAAGAAGTGCACGCCGGGCACGCCGTTGGGCACCGGCTGCTTCTGCGCGACGAGCCCGGTCAGCGCCATCGCCGCGTGGCTCGCGCCGTGGAAGCCGCCCTGGAACGCGATGACGTCGCCGCGGCCGGTCGCGGTCTTGCACAGCTTGAGCGCGGCGTCGACCGCGTTCGCCCCGCCGGGACCGCAGAAGTGCACCTTCATCCGGTCGCGCAGGCCGCCGGGCAGCATCGACAGCTGCGCCTCCAGGAACGCGTGCTTGGCCGGGGTCGGGAAGTCCAGGCCGTGCGTGAGCGCCCGCATCTGCCCGGCCGCCGCGCGGACCACTTCGGGATGGTTGTGGCCCAGCGCGAGCACCCCGGCGCCGGAGAGGAAGTCGATGAAGACGTTGCCGTCGACGTCGCGGACGTGGCTGCCGGCGCCCTCGGCCAGTGCGATCGGCAGGTGCCGCGGGTAGACCCGGGCGTTGGACTCCCAGCGCCGCTGGTGGGCGAGGAACTCGGCCGACCGCGGGCCGGGCAGCTCGCCGGCCACACGGGGCTGCGGTTCGGTCATGACTGGCTCCCCTGGACGAGTTCCGTGGCCGGGTTGCCCCGCCAGCGCGTGCGCGGCGGGGTCACGGAGCCCTTCATCAGGAAGGCGTCCGCCTCGACGACGGTCGCCTCCCCGAGCGTCACCCCGTAGTGGACGAACGCGCCGACGCCGACGGTGCACCCGGCGCCCAGCACGGTGTGGTCGGCCTTGAAAGCGCCGTCTTCCAGCGAGTGGCACTGGATGACGCTGCCCTCGTTGAGCACGCAGTCGTCGCCCAGGGTCAGCAGCGACTTCTCCGGCACCGCGCAGCCGTCGTCGTAGAGCCGCTTGCCGGTGCGCACGCCGAGCAGCCGCCAGAGCAGGTTCTTGACCGGCGTGCCGGCGAAGAGCACGAGATAGTGGCCCGGGCTGAGCTTCCAGAACCGTTCGTGACGCCAGAAGGCCGGGTCGTAGATCGAGCACAGCCGCGGCCGCAGCCGCCGGAAGCCCTGCGCGGCGCGTTCGGCCAGGATCTGGCCCGCGACCGAGAAAACCAGCGACGCCAGGAGCCCGCCGGCCGTGGCCAGGGTGCCGAACCGGGGATGCAGGCTGCCCGCCCCGGTCTCGAGACCGGCCACGCCGGTCACCAGCAGCCACCGCACGGCCAGGAACCAGCCGATCGTGGCCGTGTTGTGCCGCAGCTTGGCGGCGAGCCCGCGGCGCAGGGCGTCGCCGCTGCGCAGGTGGGCCAGCTCGGTGTCCCGCCGCACGGTGCGCGGGATCTCGAACGCGGGCGAGCCGAGCAGCCCGACGTCTTCGCGCACCGGCCCGTCGAGCGGGACGAGGACCTTGGTCGCCAGCAGGCAGTTGCGGCCGACGCGGGCCCCGGGCGGGTACGCGATTTCGTTGCCCAGGAACGCTTCCGGCGCCACGGCGGTGTGCCGCAGCCGGAACGACGCCGCCGAGTAGTCGGTGTTGAGGAAGGACAGCCCGTCCGACACCATCGTGCCCGCGCCGACCGCGCTGAGGAACGGGCTTTCGTGCTTGACCTCCACGCCGAAGTTGGACCCGGTCTGGCGCACCCGGCCCAGGTCGTAGCCCAGCGCGCGCAGGTAGTGGACGATGTAGCTGCTGTCGCCGAACAAGTAGGTGAACGTCCGGAGGTTGGTCAGCCGCGTGATCGCGCGCTGCGCCGCGTGCCGCCAGCCGTAGAGGGGGTAGACCCGGCCGGGCTCGAGGAACAGCGTCAGCAGGCGGGGCACGGTGAACACGATCGCGAGGCCGCCCGCCAGCACGCCGGCGTACAGCAGCGACGTCCCGGCGACCTCGTCGCGGTAGAACCGCCCGCTGCCGAAGTCCGGCGCCGCCGGGTAGCCGAACCGGACGAGCAGCACGAGGGCCGCGAGCGCGGCCGGCGTGGTCACCAGGAAGAGGGTGGCGATCTGGACGCAGCCGAACACCGTGCGCCGCAGCCGGCCCGCGACCGACGGCGGCAGCCCTCGGTAGTCCACTGTGGAGGGCCGGCCGGGCGAGCCGTGCCAGTGCTGCCCCGCCGGCACGGCCTGCCCGGCCGACAGCGACGAAGCGTGCCCGAGCTGCGCGTCGTCGCCGAGGGCGGTCCCGATGTCGAGAACGGCCTTCTCGCCGACGAAGGCGTGGCGGCCCACGGTGACCGGGCCCATCCGGATCCTGCCGGCTTCGGCGCGGTAGCAGAGCAGGTGCGCGTCCTTGCGGATCACCGCGCCGGCGCCGACGGTCAGCAGGTCCGGGCAGGCCGGCGGCGTCCGGGCCAGGATCACCGCGCCCGGGCCGATCTTCGCGCCGAGCAGCCGCAGGTACAGCGAGTACACCGGGGAACCGGCGAACAGTGCCAGCGGGCAGAACCGGGTCACCGTCCTGACCAGCCAGAACCGCAGGTACGCCGGGCTCCAGAGCCGGATCTCCCCCGCTTTCCAGCGGCCGACGAGCAGCCACTTCACCGCGATCGGCAGCACGCACAGGGCCCCGGCACCGCCGGCGCCCACGGCGACCAGCCGCAGGTATCCGCTCACCGGTCCCGCGGCGGCGGCCGGCCAGCCCTCGGCGAGGTCGAGGAACACCGCGGCGGTGAAGAGATAGGCGAGGAAAACCAGCCCCTGGACGAGCCCGCACAGCAGGTAGGCGGCGGTGCTCGCGCGGTACGGTTCCGGTGCGGGCGCGGCGGCGGCCGGTTGCGCGGGCAGCGCGGCCGCCAGTTCCCGCACGCTGGGGTGCCGGTAGACGTCCTGTATGGACATCGGCGCGAGTCCGCCGGACTCCCGCGCCCGCGCGCAGAACTTCGCCAGGGACAGCGAATCGGCGGCCAGGTCGTCGAAGAGGTGCGCGATCACCGAGACGCGCCCGACGCCCAGCACCGCGGCGAGAGCGCCGGCGAGCACGCGTTCGGTTTCGTTCCCCGGAGGCACGCACGCCGTCTCGGCCGACCCCGCCCGGGGGCCGCGCGGCGCGGGCAGCCGCGCGCGGTCGGCCTTGTGGCTCGGCGTCATCGGGATGCGGTCCAGCCGCTCGAAGTACACCGGCACCATGTACGCGGGCAGCTGCTCGCGCAGGCGGCGGCGCAGGGCGCCGGCGTCCACCTCCGCCGTGTCGGCGCGCAGGCTGTAGTAGGCGACGAGTTCCGTCGTGCCCGGCCGCGGGTGGTGGGTGCCGACGACGGCCTGGGCGATCCCCGGCTCCCGCAGCAGGAGCGACTCGATCTCGGTCAGCTCGACGCGGTAGCCGCGGATCTTGACCTGGGCGTCGCCGCGGCCGTGGTACTCGATCTCACCGTCGGCGGTGATCCGGCCCAGGTCGCCGGTGCGGTAGATGCGGCCGGACGGGTTGCCCGCCAGGCCGAGGAAGTCGGGCACGAACGCGCGCTCGGTGAGGTCCGGGCGGTTGAGATACCCGTCGGCCACGCCGATCCCGGCGATGCCGATCTCGCCGGGTTCGCCCGCGGGGAGAGCGACCGGGCGGTCCGGGTCGAGGATGACCACGGAGTAGGTCGGCAACGGCACCCCGATGGTCACCGGGCGGTCCGGGTGCAGCACCGACCAGGTCGCGGTGACCGTGGTCTCGGTCGGGCCGTAGACGTTGAGGAAGCGGCGGTCCGGGCGGTGCCAGCGGGCGACCAGGTCCTCCGGGCACGCTTCCCCGGACACCAGCAGGAACCGCAGGTCCGGCAGGTCCTCGTCGAGGGTGGCCAGCAGGGTGGGCACGCAGCACAGCGCGGTGACCGCCCGGGTGCGCAGGTACTCGTGCAGCTCGGCGCCGACCAGCGCGGCCCCGGCGGGTTTCGGCACCAGCGTCGCGCCGCACAGCAGCGGCACCCAGATCTCCTCGACCGAGAAATCGAAGGCGATCGTCAGGCCCTGGTAGACGCGGTCGGCGGGCTCGATGCCGTAGACCTCCGCCGCCACCCGGACGAAGTTGACGATCGCGCGGTGACCGATCGGGACGCCTTTCGGCCGCCCGGTCGAGCCGGAGGTGTAGACGACGTAGCAAAGTTCGCCCGTCTCCGGCTCGCGGTCCGCCGCGGTCAGGCGGGCGCCGGACCGCTCGGCGATCCGGGCCGCCTGCCCGTCCGGGCAGAGGATGCCGACGGTCTCGCCGTCGAAGCGGCCAGCCTGCGCCGAGGACGTCAGCACGAGCCGGACCCCGGCGTCCCCGGCGATGAAGGCGAGCCGCTCGTCCGGGAAAGCGGCGTCCAGCGGCACGTAGGCCGCGTCGCTCTTGAGCAGCGCCAGCATCGCGACGTAGGCCTCCACCGGCTCGCCGGGCAGCACCGCGACCCGGTCGCCGGGCAGCACGCCGTGTGCCAGCAGGTGCCGGGCCAGCCGGTTGGCCGCGGCGTCGAGCTCGCCGAACGTCAGGCGGGTGTCCCCGGCGTCCACGGCGAGACGGTCCGGGTGCGCGTCGCAGACGGCTTCGAAGAGGTGGTGCAGCCGCTCCCCGTCCCGCACGCGGACCCGCGGGTCGGCTCCCGCGCAGGTCAGGACGCGGCCGTCGGCGGTGAGCTCGCCCGCCGGCGTGGCGTGCGGGCTCACGGCCGGTCCTCCCCCGGCCGGTCGAGACCGAACGAGCGGTGCAGGGCCCGCACGGCCGCCTCGAGCAGGCCGCCGGGGAACACCGCGGTGAGCCGCCCGGCGGAGGTCGCCATGGCCGGCACGGTGACGCCCAGCTCGCCGGCGAGGCGCAGCACGTGCGCGACCGGACCGGGCGCGTCGAGCAGGCCGGTCCCGACGACGGAGACCGCGCCGAAGCCGCTGTCCACAGTGCACCGCACGCCCAGCGCCTCGAGCCGGTCCAGCGGCTCCGCGCCCCGCACGGTGAACCGCAGCTCGCCCCGCTCGGGCCAGCTCAGCGTGTCCGGCCGCAGCCCGCTCCCGGCCAGGTCGGCCAGCAGCCGCGGCCCGCCGCGGAGGCCGAGTCCCGGCTCGGCGACGCGCACCAGGTGCACGTCGCGGGCGTGCGCGATGCCGACGACCTCGGTGCCGCGTTCCAGCGCGGGCGCACCGGGCCGGACCGTGGTGGCGGGCCCGGTGCGCGACGCGTGCGTGACCCGGACCGTCACGCCGTGCCGCCCGGCGAGCTCGACCGAACGCGGGTGCAGCACCGCCGCGCCGCCACGGGCGAGCTCGGCCATGACGTCGGCCCGGATGGACGGCACCGGGCGGCTGTCCGGCACTATCCGCGGGTCCGCGGTGTGCACGCCCGGCACGTCGGTGCAGATCTCGCACCCGGTGGCCCCGAGCGCCGCCGCGAGCGCGACGGCGGTGGTGTCCGAACCACCCCGGCCGAGCGTGCGCAGCTCGCCGGCGGCGTCCCGGCCTTGGAAGCCGGCGACCACGACCACCTGACCGGCCGCCAGCCGGCCGAGCACCGGCTCCGGGTCGACGCGCACGACCCGCGCCGCGCCCGGCTCGCCGTCGGTCTCGATGCCGGCCTGGCCGCCGGACAGGGAAACCGCGGCGACCCCGTGCTGCCGCAGGGCCAGCGCCATCAGGGCGGCCGAAACCTGTTCACCGGTGGCCAGCACCTGGTCCAGCTCACGGGGATCGGGCCGATCGGCGAACCCGCGGGCGAGCGCGACGAGCCGGTCGGTGGTGTCGCCCATCGCGGACACGACGACCACGACCCGCGCGCCCGCGCGGGCGCAGGCGGCCAGGTCGGCGGCCGCGTCACGGATGCGGCCGGGCGTGGCCAGCGACGTCCCGCCGTATTTGCGCACGACCGGCCCCGGTGGTTGCCCGGTAACCATGGTCCCGGTTTTCCCTGCCCTGAATGCGTTGTTCACCGGCCGTCCTTCCGTTTCGCGGCAAACCGGCATTACGAACACTCCGGGCTGGAATTCCTCGTCGGCACGCCCCGCTCCGGGGCCCACGGGATGGATCAGCTCGGCCGAGAGTTAAGTTAGTGCACCGGCCCGGCGGCTGGTACCTCCGTCCGCGCCAGGCAGAAAGTCGTGCTCGAGACGCGGCGGAGAGCACGCATTCCGCCACTCGGACGGTTATGAAGTGCCGGATCCATCGATGTGCTCCGCGGAATTTCCGCGAATTCTCCGCAATTCGTGGATCCCCTCGCGCGGAGATCGATCCGGATCGGTTCACGCGGCCGGGAACCGCGGAATCCGCGGCTGCCCGGCGGTTCTGCGGACAAGGCCGGTCGCCGCGACGGGAATTCCCGAAAAAACGGGCATAGCACGCCCGGTCTTTCCCCGGCCGGGACTTTCCCGTGCCCGGTGCGGGTCCAGCGCGTGAGCCCCGGGACCGACGGGCGAAGTCGGCCGGCGCGCGCCGGCGGTGCGGTCGCAATCCGGCCACCGCCGCTTTGCGAAATTCTTCGGTGTGAAATTACGTGTTCCCGCCGTCCTGTTCATGTCGCTTGCCGCCGCGCTCGGGCATCCGCCGAAGCGCGTTGCGAGACTCCGTCCGCCGGGCGAATGTCCGTTCTCTCAAGAAACGCGCCGGCCGTCATCCGACGCCGCCGTCCGGGCGGGGTCGAGGGTGATCTGGCCGGTGTCGGTGTCGTAGTCGAACAGCTCGGCGTAGCGGCCCCAGTCGATGGCGGTGTCCAGCTGCCGCCGGGCGTCGCCGGCGGAGAAGCCGCGGCGGAGCAGGTCGAGGATGAAGCCCTCGCGGAGGCGGCCGCCGGTGGTGAGCGCCTTGTCGATCGTGCGCACCAGCGGGGCGCGTTCGCGGGCCTGGGCCGCGAAGATCTTCTTGCTCTCCTGGATGCCCGCGGTGGTGAACGCGCTGCCGGTGGGCGTGAGGTGCAGGTCGCCGCCGGCGACGGCCAGGAAGTCCAGCATCGCGGCGGCGTCGACGAGCGGGAGCAGGTGGTCGACCTCGAAGCCGATGTCGGCGGCCATGCCGGGCAGGTCGGCGCGGCCGCCGCGGGCGTGGACGAGCTCCACGAGCCCGGCGAGGCCGCCGACGGAGACCTCCGGCAGCGGGCGGGCGGTGGGCGTGGCCTGCGACGGCTCGGCGACGCCGGGTTCGCGGCCGGTGAGCAGGTCGTAGAGCCGGTCGACGAGCGCCGCGAACGCCGGCGCCTTGCGGTCGCGGGGCCGGGCGAGGTCGACGGTCACCTCGGCGCGGAGGTGGCCAGGGCCGAGGACGAGGACGCGGTCGGCGAGCAGCACGGCTTCCTCGATGTTGTGGGTGACCAGGCAGATTCCCTTGGTGGGGAAGGCGTCCTGCGCCCACAGGCTCATCAGCTCGGTGCGGAGGTTCTCGGCGGTGAGGACGTCGAGGGCGGAGAACGGCTCGTCCATGAGCAGCACGTCGGGCTCGAGGACCAGCGCGCGGGCGAAGCCGACACGCTGGCGCATGCCGCCGGAAAGTTCCTTCGGGTAGGCGGATTCGAACCCGTCGAGGCCGATCAGGTCGATGGCCGCGAGCGCGCGTTCCCGGCGCCGCGCGGGCGGGACGCCGCGGGCGGCGAGGCCGAGTTCGACGTTGTCCTGCACCGTGAGCCACGGCATGAGCGCGAAGGTCTGGAAGACCATGGCGGTGCCGGGGTTGGCGCCGTTGAGCGGGGTGCCGCGGTAGCGGACGTGGCCCGTCGTCGGGCCGATCAGACCCGCGATGGTGCGCAGCAGCGTCGACTTGCCGGAGCCGGACCGGCCCAGCAGCGCGACGATCTCACCGGCACGCAGCTCGAGGCTGATGTCGTCGAGCACGCGCAGCTCGTCGCCTTCGGCACCGGTGAAGCTCTTGCTGACGTTCTCGACGGAGACGAGCACTTCGGACACGGGAGACCTCTCTCAGGACAGGGAAAACCGGCGTTCGGCGAGCGTGTACAGCCGTCGCCAGACCAGCCGGTTGAGGCCGACGACGTAGAGACTCATCACGGCCACGCCGACGAGGATGCGGCCCGCGTCGCCGGCGCCGGTGGCTTCCTTGATGTAGGCGCCCAGGCCGGTCGCGGTCAGCGTGACGCCGTGGTACGACACGATTTCGGCGACGATCGAAGCGTTCCACGCACCGCCGGCCGCGGTGATCCCGCCGGTGACGTAGCTGGGGAAGATCGCGGGCAGCACCAGCTTCCGCCACCACAGCCCGCGCGGCAGCCGCAGGTTCGCCGAAGCCTCGCGCAGGTCGTTCGGGATCGCGGACGCACCGGCGATGACGTTGAACAGGATGTACCACTGCGCGCCCAGCGCCATCAGCAGGATCCCGCCCCAGTCCAGCGAAATCCCGGTGGCCACGAGGACCGCGGAGACGAGCGGGAAAAGGAAGTTCGCCGGGAACGACGCGAGCACCTGCACCACCGGCTGGGCCAGCCGCGAGACGCGGGGGTCGAGCCCGATCCAGACGCCGACCGGTACCCACACGACGGTGGCGACCACGACCAGCACGAGCACCCGCCCGAAGGTCACCAGCCCCAGCAGCAGCGCGTGCCCGGCTTCGGCGAACCCGGTCGTGTCGCCGACGAACACGACCGCGCGCACGAGCCCGTAGGTGATCACGGCGAGCACCGCGGCCGCGAACACGACGTCCCCGGCGCGGCGGCGCACCGCCGAGGTCCGCAGCGGGTACTCGGCGAGCCCGAAGACGGCCAGCGCGCGGTCGAGCGGGAACACCAGCGGCCCGAAGACCCGGCCGAGCAGCGCCGGGACGCGGGACCGGCGCAGCAGGCCCAGGACCAGGCTGCGGGGCGCTTCGGCGGCTTCGGACTGCTCGATGCGGAAGCGCTCGGACCACGCGGTCAACGGGCGCCAGAACAAGACGTTCACCCCGGTCACCATGACGACCATCACCGCGATCGCCAGCAGCACCTTGCCCGGCTCGCCCGCGTCGGCGGCCGCGGCGACGTACGCGCCGATGCCCGGCAGGGCGAAGTTGTGGTTGTCGACGCTGAGGGCTTCCGACGCGGTGAGGAAGAACCAGCCGCCGCCGAAGCTCATCATCCCGTTCCAGACCAGCGGGATCATCCCGCTCGGCACGTCCACGCGCCAGAACCGCTGCCAGCGCGACAGCCGCAGGTCCCGCGCGGCTTCGTCCAGCTCGCGCGGCTGCGAGGTCAGCGAATGGTGGAAGGCGAACGCCAGGTTCCACGCCTGCGAGGTGAAGATCGCGAAGACCGACGCGCACTCCAGGCCCAGTTCCGAACCGGGGAACAGCGCGATGAACCCCGTGATCGTCACCGCCAGGAACCCGAGGATCGGCACCGACTGCAGGATGTCCAGCAGCGGGATCAGGACCTTCTCCGCGCGCCGCAGCCGGGCCGCGGCTGTCGCGTAGCAGAAGGTGAAGACCACCGACAGGGCCAGCGCGAGGAACATCCGAAGCAGCGAACGCCCGGCGTAGTACGGGAGTTCGGCCGGGTCGGTGGACACTGTGGACGGTGCCGTCTCCGGGTTCCACGGGACGGCGGTGCCGTGCGCCAGCCGCACGATCAGCCACAGCAGCGCGGCGGCGCCGAGGAACACGACCACGTCGGCGCCCGTGCGCCCCGGCCGCGCGAGCGCGCCCTTGGTCGGGAAGGTGCGAAGCAAAGCCATGCGTCATCCGTCTTTCGTGGTCGGCGCGCGGGCGCGCGGCAGTCGGGCTCGGCCGGGGCGGCCCGGGCTACCACCAGCCGGGGTGGCGCCGGGCGTACCACCGTTTGACCAGCAGGCCGGCCACGACGTAGGACGCCAGCACGGCGGCCAGCCACAGCAGGAAGGCGGCGGGCAGCGGCCGCATCAGCACCAGGCCGGCCGCCGGCGACCACGGCAGCAGCACCCCGGCGAGCGCGGCCGCCGCGGCCGCGAGCTCGACCGGCCTGCTCCCCCGGATGCCGCGCCCGCGCAGCACGAGCACGACCAGCAGCTGCGAGAGCAGGCTCTCGGCGAACCAGCCGGTCCGGAACAGCAGCGGGTCGGTGCCCGCGCCGAACACCCACCACAGCACCGCGAACGTCGACAGGTCGAACAGCGAGCTGACCGGGCCGAACACGAGCATGAACCGGGTCAGGCCGCGCGCGTCCCACCGGCGCGGGGCGTGCAGGTAGGCCGCGTCGACCCGGTCCCAGGCCAGCGCGATCTGGGCGGCGTCGTAGAGCAGGTTCGCCACGACCAGCTGGAGCGGCAGGATCGGCAGGAAGGGCAGGAACGCGCTCGCCGCCAGCAGCGTCAGCACGTTGCCGAAGTTCGAGGCGGCCGTGATGTTGACGTACTTGAGCGTGTTGCCCAGCGTCCGGCGCCCCTCGGCGACCCCGTGGGCGAGCACCCCGAGGTCGCGTTCCAGCAGCACGAGGTCGGCGGCGTCTTTCGCCGCGTCCGTGGCGGTGTCCGGGGCGATCCCGGCGTCGGCGGTCCGCAGCGCGGCGACGTCGTTGACGCCGTCGCCGACGAACCCGGCCACCCGGCCGTTCGCCCGCAGCGCCGTCACGATCCGGGCCTTCTGCGCCGGGGCGAGCTTCGCGAACACCGTCGTGCGTTCGACCAGGGCGCGCAGGCCGGCGTCGTCGGCCGCTTCGACGTCGGCGCCGAGCACCACGTCCCCGGCCGGGACGCCGACCTGTTCGGCGACCCGGGCGGCGACGTGCGGGTTGTCGCCGGTGAGGATCTTGACCGCGATGCCGTGCGCCGCCAGCGTTTCCACGGCCGCGGCGGCCCCTTCGCGGACCGGGTCGACGAACCCGGCGAAGCCCACGAGCACGAGCCCGGACTCGTCGTCCTCGGTGTAGCGCCCCAGCCGCACCGGCCCCTGGCGGGCCGCCACGGCCAGGATGCGCATCCCGTGTTCGGCGTAGGCCCGCACCAGGTCGGCGACGTCGCGGCGGGCCGCCGCGGTCAGTCCGACGACCTCCCCGGCCCGCCGGGCGTGCGTGCAGCGCGGCACGATCTCGTCCGGATCGCCCTTGCTGACCAGGATGTCGGCTCCTGCCCGGCGCACGACGACCGTGGCGCGGCGGCGGGCGTGGTCGAAGCCGATCTCGCCGGCCTTGGTGAACAGCGCGTCGGTCAGCACGTCCTCGCCGTCGCCGGCGAGCAGGCCGGCGATCGCTTCGTCCAGCCGGTCGGGCCGGCCGGTCTGGAAATGCACCGCCAGGTAGGCGTATTCGGCCGCTTCGCCGTCGGGGCGTCCGTCCACGTCGATGCTGTGCGCGAAGGCCACCCGGTCTTCGGTCAGGGTGCCGGTCTTGTCCACGCACAGCACGTCCATCGCGGCGAGGTCCTGGATCGCGTCGAGCCGCTTGACGATCACCTGCCGCCGCGAAAGCGCCGAGGCGCCCCGGGCGAGGTTGGTCGTCACGATGACCGGCAGCATCTCCGGGGTCAGGCCGACGGCGACGGCGACCGCGAACATCGCCGCCTGCGCCCAGTTCCCGGTCACCGTGCCGTTGACGGCGAGCACGATCGGCACCATCACGAGCATGAACCGGACCAGCGTCCAGCCCACGCGGCGCACTCCGGCGTCGAAGCTCGACTCCGCGCGCGGCGCATCGGCCTGCGCGGCCAGCGAGCCGAAGTACGTGGCCGCGCCGGTGGCCACCACGACGGCGGTGGCGTTGCCGCCGACCACCGACGTCCCGGCGAACGCGAGCGCGGGCGTGTCCACCGGCTGCGGCGGCTTCGCCCGGCGCCGAGGCCGCGACGGCAGCCGTTTCCGGACCGGCAGCGCCTCGCCGGACAAAGCGGACTGGTCCACCACGAGATCGGTGGCGGCAACCACCCGGACGTCGGCGGGCACGACGTCACCGGGGCCGAGCAGCACGACGTCGCCGGGCACCAGGTCGGCCGTCGGCACCTCGCGCTCGGTGGCGGGGTAGCCGTCACCGGCCCGGCGCCGGACGGTGGCCGTCGTGGTGACCCGCACCCGGACCGCGCCGACCGCCCGTTCGGACCGGGTGTGCTGCCAGAACCGCAGCAGCACGCTCAGGACGACCATCACGGCCACGGTGACCGCGCCGCGCACGTCCCCGACCGCCGCGAAAACCACGCCCAAGCCGGTCAGCAGCGCGACGAACGGGCTGCGCACCGCCGCCCGGATCCGCCGCGGTGCGCCGGCCCGGGTGGGTTCCAGGTGGTTGTCGCCGTGCTCGCGCAGGCGCTCCTCGGCCTCGGCTTCGGTGAGGCCCTTCGGCGAGCCGGCCAGCCGCCGGAAGACGGTGAGGACGGGGGCGTCGCCCAGTTCGGGCGTCACGCCGGGGAAACCGATCATGGGGGGAGGTCCTGTCCATCGAGGTCAACGCGGAGACACGCCGACGCGGACCGCGGCACCTACCCCAAGCCGGCCGGGGAGGGCGGGACGGCCGCGCGATCGCGGGGACTACTTCCTTCGCCGGTCACCCGGCTCACCTCCCTCCGTGGACGGGCCGCCGCACGCGGCCGGGGCCCAGTAGACCGCATCCGAGCCGAAACAGTCAAACACTTGTCGAAGTGAAGGGGTGTACGTCACGCTGGCGGAACCCGCGAGAGGATGACCCCCGTGCCCGCACCACCAGAACCCAGCCCGCTGCCGCCCGACCTGCTCCAGGACGCCGCGGCGGTGTTCGGCCTGCTGTCCGCGACCGTCCGGCTGCACCTGCTGTGGCTGCTGGCCCTGGGCGAGCGCGACGTGGGGACCCTGGCCGACGAGACGGGCCAGAGCGTGGCGACGGTCAGCCACCACCTCGGCAAGCTGAAGCTGGCGGGCCTGGTGCGCGCCCACCGTCAGGGCAAGCACCAGATCCACTACGTCGACGACCCGCACGTGGTGGAGATGGTCCGCCTCGCCGTGCAGCGGCAGCGGGAGACGCGGAGCGGCCCGGCCCGGTCCCCGGCGCGCGGGGCCTGAGGGCACGAGGGATACGCGGTCACGGCTCGCCGAGCGCGTGTCCCGCCTTCGCCCGGTTACCGCGCAAATTGTCCAAATAGGACTGCGCCGCCGGTCCTGGCCGCGCACCGCGGGCGAACGCCTTCATGGTGGCCGGACCCGCGTTGTAGCCGAGCGCCAGCAGTTCGTCGGAACTCAGGCCCTTGACGTGATCCGCCGGCAGCTGGGTCGCCAGGTCGTGCAGGTACCAGGCCGCCGCCTCGATGGCCAGATCGGGGTCGTCCGGAAGCTGCTCCCACGTGCGCGCGGCGAACGCGCGGCCGCGCTTGGTCGCGTCGAACGTCGCCCGGTGCATGTTCGCCACCCCGAACGCCGCGTCCGGCTTCCACTGCTGCCAGGCCCGTTCGAGCTGCGGGTCGTGCGGCTTGTACGACTCGTTGTACAGGATCGCCATCACCAGCCACGGTGTGACGCCCGCTTCCCGCGCCCGGGCCAGCACCTGCGGGGCGAACCGCGCCGGATCCGGATCGGCGGCCGCCGGGGTCGGCGCAGTCGTCGCGGGAGCGGGCGTGGGCGCAGGCGGGCTCGGCGTGCCCCCGCAGGCGGCCAGCCACAGCACGGGCACCAGCACCACCCATCCGCGCCACCGCCGCGCCGTCATCCGCTCCCCTTCCCGCCGCCGACCGGCTCTACCATGGCGGTCATGTTCGGTCTCAGCATTGAGCACCTGCTGATCCTGCTCGTCGTGGGGCTGTTCGTGCTGGGCCCCGAACGCCTCCCCGAGTCCGCCCGGTGGCTGGCCCAGACCCTGCACAAGGTACGCAGTTTCGCCGCGGGCGCCCAGGAGCAGCTGAAATCCGAGCTCGGACCCGAGTTCGAGCAGCTGCGCAAACCACTGCAGGACCTCCAGGCGATCCGCGGCTTCGACCCGCAGCGCACGCTCCGCCGCTACCTGCTCGACGAACCGACGGCGACGACGCCGCTCCGCCCGGGCGAACGGCCCCCGATCGACCCGGACGCCACCTGACCCGACACCGCACCACCCTCGTGCGGCACCCAGGGACCCGGTCCGCTCGGCATCCCCTCAACAGCTTCGGCCCAGTGTCGGCCGTGGCGTACCGGTTCGCGACGGGAGGTCCGATGCCGGCAGGCGCGATCGTGGCCGTCATTCGTTCCTGTGGCACCGCCGCGGCGGTCGACGACCGACCTCGCCCCGTCCTCTCAGCGTCCTCACAGGGGTCCGCTCAGTACATTCGCAGCGGCGAACGCCCTGGCACCGAGAGGACACCCATGGACGCGGCAAGACCATCGCCCGACCACGTACACCGGCTGAGGACGATCCGGGCGGAGCTGACGCACCTCGAGGAACTGCTCTGCCACGGCGCGCATCCGGTGTCCGACGCCGCGCACACCGTGGTCGACACCGCCAAGCGGGCCCCGGCCTGGCTGCGGGTCACCCGCGGCGAACAGCGGTGGGCGGTCACGGCGGCGATCGCGCTGGCCGTCACGCTCCAGCTGGTCCTGCCCGACCGGCTCGCGTTCCACCCGCACTGGCTGCTGCCGGCGCTGGAGGTCGCGCTCGTCGCCGTGCTGATCGCGTTGAACCCGGTGCGCATCTCCCGCGGCCACCCGTGGCTGCGGCCGCTGTCGGTGGCGCTGATCGCCCTGATCAGCCTCGCGAACGGCTGGTCCGCCGCGTTGCTCGTGATCGACCTGCTGGCCGCCCGCGCCGGTGAGGAACCCGGGCCGCTGCTGGGCAGCGGGGGCGCGATCTGGCTGACCAACGTGATCGCGTTCGCGCTGTGGTACTGGGAGTGGGACCGCGGCGGCCCGGTCGCGCGCGCCCAGGGCGAGCACCCACGCCCGGACTTCCGCTTCCCGCAGATGGAGGATCCCCAGCTGCACCCGGACTGGGAGCCGCACTTCGTGGACTACTTCTACCTGTCCTTCACCAACGCGACGGCCTTCAGCCCGACCGACGTGATGCCGATGTCGCGGTGGGCGAAGGTCCTCATGCTCAGCCAGTCCGCCGTCTCGCTGGTGACCCTCGCCGTCGTGGTCTCCCGGGCGGTCAGCCTGTTCAAGTGACGGCGACGCCGCCGCAACAGTCCACTTGGGACCGGCGGCGGCGCTCAGCGCGGCCTACAGGTGGTAGAAGTCGCTGTAGTGGTCGGGCGAGTACCAGACCTCACCGGTGTCGAGGTCGACGACGATCCGGTAGGCGTCCCGGTGCGCCCCGCACGCCCGCGGGTAGACGTCGTACTCCTGGAACGAGTCGCCGGCCGGCAGCTGCCCGTCGTTGTTGTAATAGGTGCCGCCGGCGAAGTTGCACTGCCCGTCCGGCCAGTCGTACCACCCCCGGGTGCCGGGATAGCCGTCGGACTGCCAGATGGAATTGGCCGACCGGGCGGCGGAGCAGCCGGAGACGGTGCACGAATCGTAGGTGGAGGCGTTCGCCGGCGTGGTGAGCGCCGAGATGCCCAGCGCCGAGACGAACACACTCGCCGTCACGCCGAGCCGCTTCGCCCACAACCGCCGGGGACGTTGCCGAGTCTGCACAGGTCCTCCTCGGGAGAGTTGCCGATCGCACCGATATTGGCTTTTCGTTCGGCCGCAGACAGGAAAATCACCGCCAAATGTGAATGAACTTCAGCCGGATCTCCGGCAAGCACCCCAAACCACCCGGACCGGTTTTCAGTGGACGGCGGGAAGGTGCCGTTCTTCCTCCGGCGCGATCGGGTTGCCCGCGAACCGCCGTCCGGCCGGAACGCGCTCACCGCGCATCACCAGGGAGTTGGCCCCGATCCGGCTGCCCGCGCCCAGGCTCGTGTCGAACAGCGTGATCGCGTGCGGGCCGAGCGTGGCGCCGGGACCGAGCGCCACCGGACCGAGCTGCAGCACCCGGTCCTGGAACAGGTGGGTCTGGACCACGCAGCCGCGCTCGACGACGGCGCCGTCGCCGATCTCCACCAAGTCCGGTTCCGGCAGCCATTTCGTCTCGCAGACGACTCCGCGTCCGATTTTCGCGCCGTAGGCCCGCAGCAACGCGGTGTGCAGCGGAGTGCCGACGATCCCGCCGCCGAGCCAGCGCATCGGCAGCTCTTCGTGGTACACCGCGACGAGTTCGTTGCGCCAGACGAATCCGCTCCAGAGCGGATGCCGCCCGGGATCCACCCGGCCCAGCAACAGCCACTTGGCCGCGACGGACACCAGTGCGGCGACCAGCCCCGCCGCGAGCACGACCGGACCGGAGGCGGCGACCGCCCACGCCACGCCGTCGCGGGCGTCGATCCCGGCCAGGGTGGCGAAGACGGCGTACGCCAAGCATGCCCCCAGCGCCACCGGCACCAGGCGCGTCAGCTCCACGGCCCCGCGCGCGAGCACGAGCCGCCGGGGCGGGGCGCTGGTGCGTGCCCGGTCGGCGGTCACCGGCGTGCGGGGAATGCGCCGGGCCGGCCGGCCGAGCCACGACGTTCCCTCCTCGGCCTGGCGCGGCGCGTGCGACAGGACTCCGATCAGTGAACCGGCCCCGACGGTGTGCCCGGGTGCCACTTCCGCCGAGTTCCCGACGAACGTCTTGTCTCCCACGGTCGCGACGTCGCACCGGAGCCGGCGGCCGCCCAGCCGGTACGGCGCGACGAGACTGTCGTCGGCGAGGAACCCGCCCGCCCCGACCGACATCAGCCGGGGCACGCCGGACACCGTGGACGCTTCCGTTCCGCGGCCGATCTTCGCGCCGAGCAGCCGGAGCCAGCCGGGCGTGGCGAGGCCGGCGTAGAGCGGGAAGAGGCTCTGCCGGGCGCCGTCGGCCAGTTGCGCGGTGAGCCACGCCGCCCACGCCGCCCGGCTGTGCACCGGATGCTCACCGGGACGCACCCACCGGCCCGCGAGCCGGGCCATGGCCGCCGTCAGCAGCGCGCCGAGCACGAGCGTCACCGGCCCCAGGACCGGCACCAGCCACCCCGCCGACGCCCCGGCGGTGTCGAGCCAGGCGAACACGACCGTGGCCGGCAGCACCGCGGCGAGCAGGACCAGGCCGGTCAGCAACGGCGTCGCGGTGTAGGCCGCGGCCCACCACCGCGAACCGGGCGCCGGCGCCGGCCGGCTCGGCACCGCGGGGACGCTGCCGGCCACGGGGGTTCCGGGCTCGACCACGGCTCCCGCCCCGACGACCGCGCCCGGCAGCAAGGTGGCCCGGGCGCCGACGGCCGCGCCGGGCCCGATCTCCACTCGGCCGACGCGGACCACCGCGCCGTCGACGTGCCAGCCCGCGAGGTCGGCGCCGGGTTCGGCCGCGCACCCCGCGCCGAACACGCCGAGCCCGGTGACCGGCGGCAGGGCGTGCAGATCCGTGCCGGGCCCGACCCGGTTGCCGAGCAGCCTGGCGTACCAGGCGTTCCACGCCGTGCCGGGCAGGCTGCCGACGCCGGCGATCGCGGCCACCCGCTCCGCCGCCCACAGCCGCAGGTGCGCACTGCCGCCCTTGCGGTACTCCCCCGGCCGCAGCCCCGCGGTGAGCAGCCGGGCGCCGGCGGCCGCCAGCGCGACCCGGCCCGGAGCCGAGACCAGCAGGACGAACCCGGCCGCCAGGAGCAGCCAGTGCGCCGCCGGGACGACCCGGCCGCCGAAGAACTGGTCGAAGACGGCGGTGCCGAGCAGCACGGCCAGCACCCAGCGGGCCCCGGTGACCCAGGTGGTCATGCCGTACACCGCGGTCCGCGCCACCGCGGCGCGTCGGGACAGCGGCCGCACCGGCTCGGCCGCAGCGGGAACCGCGCCGCCGGCACGGGACACGGCGGTGGTCAACGCGGCGAGCGTCGGGTTCCGGTAGACGTCGCCGATGGCGGCGTGCGGGAACCGGGCGCGCAACGCGGAGACGAGGCGGGCGGCGGCGAGGCTGGTGCCGCCGAGGGCGAAGAAGTCCGAGCCGGGCCCGGGACGGACGCCGAGCAGCTCATGCCAGAGCCCGGCGATCCAGGCCCGGTCCTCGTCCGGCTCTTCCCCGTTCGCGGACGCGGTGGGCAGCGGCCAGGGCAGGGCCCGCCGGTCGATCTTCCCCGCCGGGGTGAGCGGCAGCTCGGGGACCACGGCCAGCACCGGCACCAGTCCGTGCGGCAGGCGCCGCGCCAGCCGGGCCCTGGCCTCGTCCCCGTCGAACGTCCGATCAGGACGGTCGAGCCGCAGGTAGCCGGCGAGCACGGTGCCGTGGTGCACCGCCGCGGCCGCCGCGGCCACCCCGGGCAGCTCGCGCAGCGCGGCTTCGACCTCCCCGAGCTCGATGCGGCGGCCGGCGATCTTCACCTGACCGTCGGCCCGGCCGACGAAGGCGAGCCCGTCCGGTTCGGCGCGGACCAGGTCCCCGCTGCGGTAGGCGCGCGACCAGCCCAGCGCGGGCAGTGGCGCGTACGCCGTGGCGTCCTTGCCCGCGTCGAGGTAGCGAGCCAGGCCGGCGCCGGCGATCACCAGCTCGCCGGTCGCTCCGGGCGCCACGGGCCTGCCGTCCGGATCCACCACGGCGACGTCCCAGCCGGGCAACGGCACCCCGATCCGGACGGGCTCGCCGGCCCGCAGCCGGGTCGCCGTGCTGACGACGGTGGCCTCCGTGGGGCCGTAGGTGTTCCACACTTCGCGCTCGCCGTCGTCGAACCGCTCGACCAGTCCGGCGGGGCACGCTTCCCCGCCGAAAATCAGCAACCGGATGTCCCGCAGTGCTTGCGGTTCCCACAGCGCGGCCAGGCTCGGCACGGCGGACACGACGGTGATGCCCCGTCCGGCGAGCCAGGGACCGAGGTCGGGGCCCGACCGCATGACCGCCCGCGGCGCCGGGACCAGGCACGCGCCGTGCCGCCAGGCCAGCCAGATCTCTTCGCACGACGCGTCGAACCCGACCGACAGGCCCGCCAGGACGCGGTCGCCCGGCCCGAGTGGCCGGTGGCGCAGGAACAGGGTCGCCTCGGCGTCGACGAACGCGGCCGCCGAGCGGTGCGTGACCGCCACGCCCTTCGGCGTTCCGGTCGACCCCGACGTGAAGATGACCCAGGCGTCGTCCCCCGGTCCGGGTGGTCGCGCGGCGCCTCGCGCGGGCGCACAGGCGTGCACGGCGGGACCCGCGCAGACCACCGCGCAGACGCCGGCCTCGGCGAAGATCCGCGCCGCCCGCTCGGGCGGCTCGTCGGCGTCGACCGGAACGTACGCCGCGCCGGCGGTGAGCGTCCCGAGGATCGCCACGTAGAGAGCGTTCGTCCCGGACGGCACCGAGATCCCGACCCGGTCACCCGGCCCGGCCCCGCAGGTGCGCAGTTTTCGCGCGAGCTGTTCGGCCCGCTCGGCGAGAGCGCGATAGCCGAGTGTCTCGGCGCCGTCATCGAGGGCGGGAGCATCCGGGTGGGCCGCCACCGTCGCGGCGAACACGTCGAGAAGGGTTCGCGCCCGCGCGGCCGGGCCCCCGGACAAATGCGACGGGACCGGCCGCGCTCCGGCGGCCACCGCAGACGTCATCAACTGCTCCTGGCATTCGTAAAAGAAGAGGTAAGCGACCGAAGCGAATTCCGGCGCCGCCGCCAGGATGGCAGGAAGGAGACCCGGTCGCAGGCGACGGTCACCACCATCTCAGCGTGCTCTCAGCGTTGATCGGCCGAACCGGATTCGCGGCACCAAATTGCTTTGACCGATTCTCGGCGTGACGGCGCGCAGTTCACCGGAATCCCACACCATTCACCTTTTCCGGTGATTCGGCACCACGGTCGGGCTGCCCGGTCCAGCCGTCCGGACACCCGGCTCCCCTCGCCGTGCGTTCCGGCTGGCCCGACACGACCGGGTTGAGCTCGCCCGAACCGGTCGACAAGATCGCGGGCGTGATCTTCCACGGCAAGCCGTCGGTGAACGCGCCCAAGATCCTGCTGGTCGAGGACGACGTCGACATCACCGACCTCAGCCAGGTCGTGTGGGCGTTCGCCACCCGCTCCCACCCCGACGTCGGCCGCGGCGAGTTCCACTACCAGCCCGCCGTCAGCGACCAGCTCGCCGTGTACCTGTCGCCCGGCGAAGCCCGCTCTTTCCTGGCCGGGAAGGTCGTCTACAACTGCCTGCTCGCCGACATCCACCCGGAAGGGCAAGCGACCCGTCAAAGGGAGCTTCGAAAACGGCTGGCCCGCACAGATCCGGGAACGCGTCCTGACCAACTGGACCAAGTACGGGTATTCCCGGGCACGATGAGCGCTTCGATCGGCACCGTGCGCGGCAGGCGGGTTCTGCTGCTCGCATCCAACCCCGCCGTCTCCCGATTCTGGTGGTCCGAACTGATCCACGCGCTACTTCAGCCGGGCCATCCCCGAGCACCGGGATCAGCAAGCCAACTGGCTACGCCGGGGCGGCCCGCCGGTCTCCGACCCCCGCCGCCCGCCAACGCCACAACATCGTCGGACGCTGCCTCAACCGCCTCAAGCAGTTCCGCGCTATCGCTACCCGACTCGACAAAACCGCGACTTCCCACCGAGGCATGGCCAACCTGGCCACGCTGCGCAATCGGCCGCGCCGAGGCCCGGGTCTTCGGCGGCCGGCGTCGCCCGGATCCGCTCCGGCACGGCACGTCGTGAGAGCCGGCCACGACGCCGTCACCGCATTGAACGGAATCGGCCGCTCGCCCGGCCGCATCGCATCGCATTGATCAGCAGCATCGGCAGAAGGTTCAGCCGCCAGCTCACCCTCGACGGGGACGGGCTCTGCTCACCCCGACTCCGGCGCCGGCAGGGCGGCCGCGGACAGGGCGCGTAGATCGTCGAAGGCCTGGCAGAGACGCGCGTCCAGCCCCCGCGCCGGGTCGTCAACCCAGGCTTGCACCGCGTGCTGGTAGGCGGCCCAGCCGGTCCGGGCGGCCAGGTCGGCCGTCCCGGCGCCGACACCACGCTGCCGCAGCGCCTCCGCGACGGCGTCCGTGAGCCACGCATGCTTGGCCAGCTCCCGTTCGCGGAGCGCCGGTGTGACCGCGATGACCTTCCACCGTGGATCCGAGGACGGGCGGTGGTTTTCCAGATTCCGTGCGGATTCCCGGAACGCGCACAGCAGTGCGTCGAACGGTTCCAGGCTCCCGGGAGCCTCGGCTACCGCCTGCATCAGCGTCGCCCGCAGGTCGGCCTCGCCGTCGAAGAGCACCTCGCGCTTGTCGGGGAAGTGCCGGAAGAAGGTGCGCTCGTTGACCCCGGCCCTGGCGGCGATCTCCGCCGCCGTGGTCTGGTCGAACCCCCGTTCCTGGTACAGCTCCAAGGCCGCCTGCTGCAGACGGCGGCGCGCTTCCGCTCCGCTTCGTGGCACCGTCCGATGCTACCGCAAGGTGTCAGTGACTGGCGTCACGTTGCGTCAGTCAGTGGCACTACCCGTAGAGTCAGTGACTGGCGCTACTTAGCGCCAGTCAATGGCATTACCGGAGGTGCTCCATGCGTGTATTCGTCACCGGTGGTACCGGCCAGACCGGCCCCACCGTCGTCGCCGAGCTCGTCGCGGCCGGTCACGCCGTGACGGGCCTGGCCCGCTCGGACAGCGCGGCCGCTCGGCTGGAGTCGCTGGGCGCCACACCCCACCGCGGCAGTCTGGACGATCTCGACAGCCTGCGCGCCGGGGCCGAGAACGCCGACGGCGTCCTCCACATGGCCTACGGCGGCGACTACGCCGATCCGGATGACCTGATCCGCCGCGACTGCGCCGCGATCGAGGCGCTCGGCCGGCCCCTGGCCGGGTCCGGCAAGCCGTTCGTGAGCACGTCGGGCACGTTGGTGACCAAGGCCGGCCGGATCAGCACCGAGCGGGACGCGCCGGATCCCGAGTCTGTCGCCGCCTTCCGCATCGCGGGCGAGCGAGCCTGCCTGGCCTTCGCCGATCAGGGCGTGCGAGCCAGCGTCGTGCGGCTTGCCCCGACCGTGCACGGACCAGGTGACCACGGCTTCATCCCGGCTCTCATCGCGGCCGCCCGCAGAACGGGCGTCTCCGCCTACATCGGCGACGGCACCAACCGGTGGCCGGCGATCCACCGGTCCGATGCCGCCGTCGTTTTCCGGCTGGCGCTGGAGAAAGCGCCGGCCGGCGCCGTGCTGCACGGCGTGGGCGAAAGCGCCGTCACGATCAAGAGCATCGCCGAGCAGGTCGCGCGGACACTCGACGTCCCCACGGCCTCGCTGACCGTCGAGCAGGCCGCCGAGCACCTGGGGAACCCCTTCCTGGCCCGATTCTTCTCCCTGGACGTGCCCGTCTCCAGCGAGCACACCCAGGCGCTGCTGGGCTGGGCGCCGGCGCACGCGACGTTGCTCGAGGACCTCAAGACCGGCGACTACTTCACTCCGGAGGCCAGCATCCGCGCCGAGGAGATCTGGTCGCCGCACCGGCGCGAGCACAGCCAGAGCTGACGCGCACACCCGACAACCTCAACCCCGCGCAGAAAGGCCAGCCATGCCCATCGACGACCTGCGCCCCGCCATCGACTGGGGCAAGTACCAGACGCTCACCATCGAACGCCGCGACACCGGGATCCTGCTCATCACGATCGCCGAGCCCGACGGCTACCCGGCCCCCACCCTCACCCGCCGCCACACCGAGATCAGCTGCCTGTGGCGCGATTTCGCCGACGATCCCGATCTGCGCGTCGCGGTCATCACCGGCAGGGGCGAGCGGTTCTGGACGGTGGAAGGCAACGACGGCATCGACGAGATGCTCCAGAACCCCGGCAACTACAACAACACTGTCAATCTCATCCGAGAGGGCCTCACCAACGCACACGGAATCGTCAACTGCGACAAGCCGATCATCTCCGCCATCAACGGCGAGGCCATGGGATCAGGGCTGGCGACCGCCCTGCTCGCGGACATCAGCGTCGCCTCGACCGACGCACGCCTGATCGACGGGCATCTTCTCCAGGGCATCGCCGCGGGAGATCACTCGGTGATGATCTGGCCGCTGCTGTGCGGGTTGGCCAAGGCCAAGCTCTACCTGCTGGCCTCCGCGGACCTCACCGGAGAGGTGGCCGAGCGCATCGGCCTGGTCAGCCTCGCGGTCCCGCCCGGCGACGTGCTCGACACCGCGCTCGGCATCGCGCAACGGATGGCGGCCGGTCCACAGCACGCCCTGCGCTGGACCAAACGCTCGCTCAACCACTGGCTGCGGACCGCGGTCCCCGCCTTCGAGGCCTCGATCGCCTTCGAGGCAATGAGCTTCTTCGGGCCGGACCTCGTCGAGGCACTCACCGCCCAAGTCGAGAACCGCTCACCGCGTTTCGCCGAACCGCTCCCCTGGTAACCGTCGCGCGGCCGCCCTCCTGCTCCCAGAGCAGACCCCGGCAGCCCCGGCACAACGTGTATGCGGCGCGTCGTGTGGCCACGGCGCGCCGCTCGATCACCCGCGAGGGGCTCAGGGTTCGAGTCCCCTTGGCTCTCCCGGACGGCGCCCCCCGCCTCTGCTGCGGGGCGCGGCCCACAACCAACCTCACCGTCCGCACTTACGGCCCAGAAGTCACCTCCAAGCACCCGTTGTACGACACCTACCGGGAGACGGCGATCGCCAAACGGCGTCGATCCCGACGACCCCGTCCTCGCGGGATGCCGCGGGCAGCCGCCCGTACATCGACACCGACAGCGCAGCCTCGCCCGCTGACCGTGCCGTCGCCGCTGGCCAGGCGGCCGAGACCGTCTCGCGTGCCCGGCGCCTCATCCGCGAGTTCGATCCGGTCGGTGTCGCGGCCTGGCCGACCTCGCAGGCGGCCCTATCAGCGGGGTCGTGGAGCGTTCCACGCGCGCCGAGCAGCCGGTACTTCAGCGTCCACGAGGATCATCGAGGCGACACTGCCCCTCGATGCCCCCCCGGACTGGCCGCGACCAGGCCGGGCAGGCGTGACCTGCCCGGCCCGCGACGGACACGAGGACCTCGCCGCTGCCCTGACCACTCGGTGGCCGCCGGCCCGACCCGGCACACCCGCCGATTCGTCCCGGAGGGGCTGGTACAAACGGTTCGACCGGTTTCCGTGGGCGAACTCCGGGCAGGAGGGCGATGACCAGCGAGGCCGGGCCGGTGGAGCGGCAGTTCCGGGCGTCCGTCGCGCACTTCGCCGGGCCCTCCCGGGCGGTCGCGACCGCTGTCGTCGGGGTATTCGGCGTTGTCGCCACGCCCGGCAGAGCGCTCCCGCTCGCCTTCGGGCTGCTTGTGCTCACCCTCGTCGCGGGGGCCGTCGACGTCGCCGGGGCCCCGCGGACCTCGTTCGCGCTGTCCGTCCTGCGCGTCGGGGCCGTCGGTGCGGCGCAACCGTGGCTCACGTCCGTTCCCGGCGAGGCGAGCCTGTGGGCTGTCAACGTCCTCACCCTCACCGCGATCACCTGGCAGTGGGAGCACCCGCCGCGGCTGACCGTCCCGGCTCTCGTCCTGGTGCTGGCCGTCGCGGTCGGTGCCGATGCCGGGGTGTGGCTGCCCGTGGTCCCGCGGGTCGTCGTGGAAAGCGTGCTGGCCCGGCTCGCCTTCGTCGTCCTGCTCCGGTCGACCGCGCGGACCGACTCCGCGCGTGCCGGACGGGCCGCCGCCGAGCAGGCCGCCGCCCTCGATCGCGACCGGCGCCGCCGCGAGCGGGAGTACCTCGCCCTGCTGCACGACACGGCGTCCGCGACGTTCCTCGCCGTGGCCTCCGGCGCGGTGACCGATCCGGCCGCGGTGGCCGGCTACGCGGCCCACGACCTGGCCGTCCTGACCGGCGGCCACGATCCCGGCGCCGAAGACACCCCGCTCGACCTCGAAGCCGGCCTGCGCATGGTGGTCGCCGGCCGCGCGCTGCCGGTCGACGCCGGCTGGGTGCCGGTGCCGCTGGTGCCGGCCTCGGCCGCCCTCGCCGTCCTCCGCGCGGCCGACGAAGCGCTGCGCAACGCCGAACGCCACTCCGGCGCCGGCTCCGTGACCGTGCGCCTGGCTCCGGCTCCGGCTCCCGGCGGTGTCACGGTGACGATCGCCGACGACGGCGTCGGCTTCGACCCCGCGCAGGTCCCAGCGGCCCGCCGAGGCGTCCGCGGCTCGGTGGTCGAGCGGATGCGGGCCGCCGGCGGCACCGCGGAGATCACCTCCCGCCCCGGCGCGGGCACGACGGTGACGCTGAGGTGGTCGCGTGCCTGAACCATCGGCCCGGCTCGCCGCGACGATCCGGATCGTGCTGCTCGGGGTCACCGCGGTCATCCAGCCGGGCCTGAGCCTCCCACCGTTGCTGCGCCACCACGCCGGCTACCGGCCGCCCTTCGCGGCCGGCCTGGCCTACGGCGTCCTCACGGCCGTCACGGTCGTCTGCGCGTGGTGGCTGCTGCGCCGGAAGCCGCTGCCCGCACCGATCGCCTTCGGCGGCACGCTGGTCGTGCTGGCGGCGTCTTCGCTGGTGACGGCCGCGCTGCCGCCGGACTCGTTCTTCCGCGAGCCGCACTGGTCCTTCGGCCTGGTCGGCTGGCACCTGCTGGTCCTGCTCGCCGACCGGACCCCGGTGCTGCTGACGGCGCTCGCCGTGCACGTCACCGCCAGCGTCGTCCAGTTCCTGCTCGCCGGCCCGATCGTCCGGACCGAACTCGGCGACGCGGCGATCGTGCTGTTCGGCGTGACCACCTTCCAGCTCGCCGTCGCCGGGCTGATCCGGCTGCTCGACCGGCGGGCCGGCGAGGCCGCCGCGGCCGCCGCCGAGCGCGACCGCCTCGCCACACGGGCCGCGGTCGCCGCGCAGGCCGGGCGCGATCTGCGGGCCGGCTTCGCCGAGCAGCTCGGCGCCACCCTGCCGCTGCTGGCCGGTCTGGCGGACGGCACCGTCGACCCCCGCACCGCCGGCGCCCGCGCCCGCTGCGCGCTCGCCGCCGCGCAGCTGCGGCGGCTGTTCGCGGAAAACGACGACGTCCCCGACCCGCTGGTGCACGAGGTCGCCGCCTGCCTCGACGTCGCGGAGCGGCGGGGCGTCGCGGTGGCGCTGGCCGTGAGCGGCGACGTCGTCGACGTCCCCACCGCGGCCCGCCGCGAGCTCACCGGTCCGGTGCTCACCGCCCTGGCCGCCGCCCGCACGCGGGCGCGCGTCAGCGTGCTGCGCACCCCCGAACTGGTGCGCGTCGCCGTAGTCGTGGACGGTTCCGCCGAAGTGACCGGATCGGCGGAGGTCCCCGTGACGTCCCACTCCCGGGACGGGCAAACCTGGCTGGAGGCACGATGGCGACCCGAGTGACGGCCGTCGTGGTCGACGACCACCCGGCAGTGCGCGCCGGCGTAGCGTACTGGCTGGCGGCCGGCGACCCGCCGATCGACGTCGTCGCCGAGGGCGAGGACGTCAAAGCCGCCTGGCTCGGTCCGGGCGCGGACGCCGACGTCGTGATCTTCGACCTGCACCTGGGCGGCCCCGCGCCGGCGTTCGGCGACCTGCGGCGGCTGGCCGAGGCCGGGCGCCGGGTCGTCGTCTACTCGATGCGCACCGACGACGAAGTCGCCTTGCAGTGCCTCGAACTGGGCGCGCTCACCTACCTGACGAAGGCCGAAGGCGCCGAGCACCTGGTGGAGGCGGCACGGGCCGCGGCGCAGGACCGGCCGTACACGCCGCCGTCGCTGGCCGGCGCGCTCGCCGGAGACCGGTCGGAGGCACGGCCCGCGCTCTCGGCCCGGGAGGCCGAAGTGCTCGTCGAATGGTTCCAGTCCGAGTCGAAGGAGTTCGTCGCGCACCGGCTCGGGATCTCCACCAGCACGGTGAACTCCCACCTCGAGCGGATCCGGGTCAAGTACGCCCGTATCGGCCGCGAAGCGCCGACCAAGGCCGCGCTCGTCGCCCGGGCCATCCAGGACGGCCTGATCGGCGTCGACGATCTGTGACTTCCGTGTGGTGCGAACGGCCCACACCGCCGGCGGCGCGCCCGGGTTAGCGTCCCGCTGACGGAGCCGCGAGGGCGCCCCGTACCGGCCGCCGCGACCGTTCCTGGGGGCGGCCGCGGCGCCCGGCTCCCCCGGCCGGAACCCGTCCGGCGGGGCTGTTCAAGGAGATCCATGAAGCACGTCCGCACCACCGCCCCATTCGCCGTCTGCGTCGCCGGCCTCCTGCTCGCCGCGTGCGGCAGCGAGTCCGGCCAGGCGGCACCCACCACCTCGGCCTCCGCCACGCCCGGGTCGAGTTCGGCCGCCCCGACCCCGGCGTCCTCGACCGGCGCGGCTCCGGCGGGCGAGGTCACCAAGCCCGGCAGCAAGCTCAAAGTGGGCCAGCGCGCGGTCGTCCCGTTCAAGTACGGCACGACCAAGTCGGGCACCATCGCGATCACGGTGACAGCGATCGAGAAGGGCGACAACGCGGACCTCGCGAAGTACGGCGACAAGGCGAACGGCATCACGCCGTACTACCTGCGCGCGACCGTCGAGAACCTCGACGGCGCCGACCTGGCCTACGCCTCGCTGAACCTGCACGCCCTCGGCCCCGGCGGCAAGTCCACCGGCGTCATCATCAGCGGAAGCACCGACCGCTGCGAGTCCGCCACGGCGGGCAAGGACTTCACCACGGCGGGCGCCAAGTTCGAGACGTGCACGCTGCAGGGCGCCCGCGAAGGCACCGCGGTCGAGGCCGCGACCTACGACAAGGGCGACGGGTACGACAAGTCCCCGGTGGTCTGGACGAACTAGCTTCAGGACGACCGCGCGCCGCGGCGGCTCCCCCCGGAGACCGCGGTGCCGTCCTGTGCGCGGGAAGCGGCTGCTCACCGAGACGTCGGTCCTCCCGGCGACGATTCCCGAACGCCGTGATCAGCAGGCCAACCGGCTACGCCGAGGCCGGGCCGGTGGCCGACCGCGCCGCCTACAAGCGCCACAACATCACCTCAAGCAGTTCCGCGCCATCGCCACCCGCTCCGACAAGACTGCGACTTCCTACCGGAGCATGGTCGACCTGCTCCTCCGGCTTCGAGGACAGGTCCCAAGGGAGACGAGCCCGGCCACGACGGGGATCCATTCACCGATGGTCGGCGACGCCCAGCCGGGCGAGCAGCAAGCGGGCGGCCTCGAGGTCGGGCCTGGTTCACGGTGGTGTTGGCCATTAGTCCGCCTCCCCAGCGGCAAGGGCGGTACGGAAGTCGCGCAGCATCGCCTGCACCACGTGGTCGGGGTGCACAACGGGAACGTCTTGGCCGAGGCCTGCCCCGAGCAGGACGCGGCTGCGTGCGCGAACGTGGCAGCCGTGCCGGACCGGTGCGGGAAGCACGACATAGGGCTTCGTGGTCATCCGGAAGACACCGTCGCCACGGCGGCAGATCACGGCCGACCAGCGGATCTGGGCGAGGACGAGTTGGCCGAGCTGTCGGTGCGGGTGGTGCTCTACCGCCGTAACCAGGACGGGGAGCTGAGCCCGGTGTATCCGGACTCGGATGATCTGCGGGAGTCGGCCACGGTGCTGGCGGCGCCGGTCAACGTGCCGACGGCGGTGGTGCGGGCCTTGCTGGACGTCGAGGTGCCCGCGGACTTCGCCGCGGATCCGTGGCTGAACCGGCATCGTGCGCTGGTGTTCACCGACGGCCGGATTCGCTGATGCCGCCGAGCAGGCTCATCAGCATGGTGTGGGAGGGGTTGCGAGGCTGGAAGGGGCCGCCGAGCTCGGGGACTCAGAGTTCGACGTTGTAGGCGGCCATGCGGTGCGCGGTGAGGGAGAACTGGTTGCCGAACCAGCATCGGGTGCCTTCGCCGACAACGACTGCCGTCCACTGACGCGATGCTGTTTTAAGCGTGTTCAGGACTCGCCACGGTCAACCGTCCCCGGTCGGCGATACGGCGGTGCCGATGCACCCGGCCCGCTCGTTGAAACACCAGATCGATCGGCGCGAGATCGGTGATCAGCGTATCGAAAATCGAGGTCGAGGCTCTGCTCGATCGCCTGCGTCCCGACCACGATCGCCCGGCGTGGCCTCCTACCGTTCTGACCGAAGAAGCCCTGCAACTCCTGCTCGACTCGATCGCTCGCCGGACCAAGTTGTGCACGACCGCCACGCAGCGGTCCTGCACGGCCTGCTCCAGCAACCAGTCAACCACTCCGTCGTCGGGAACGTGCTCGAGGTGGACGACGCGGTCCCGGTTGAGATCCGAGATCTCCACCGGATCGTCGACCACCCCGGCAGCGTCGGCCACGGTGATCCGCGGGTCCGGCTGCGACGCCGGCGGGACATCGATCTCCTGCGGGTAGCAGCCGCGGCCCCTGTCTGCCACGCGGCGATCAGCTCAGCTCGGCGGCTCGATGGCAACGTCGCCGACAACAACACCACCGGCACGCCCAGCGCGCCCAGCCACATCAGCAGCCGCTGCAGCAACGTCGACATGAAGGTCTCGTAGGCGTGGACCTCGTCGAACACGACCACCTTGTTCGCCAACCCCGCCAGCCGGACGAACACGTGACCAGACCGGAACGCTCCCTTCAACGCCTGGTCGATCGTCCCGCACCCGAGCACGGCCAGAAGATTCCGCTTACGCGTGAGCCACGCCTGCGCCTCGGCATCCTGCATGCCTGGTTCGTCCACCCCGACCTGAGATGGAGCCGCCACCGCCTCCCGAGCCGCCGAATGCACCAAGCTCACGGTGGTCACATCGCCGAGACCAGTCAGCATCTCGTGCACGACGTCGAAGACCTGATTGCTGGTCGCCTGCGTCGGCATCCCGACATAGAATCCTGCGAGGCCGAGCCGGCCCACCATCGCCGCCGCAGCCTGCAGCGCAGCCTTCGTCTTCCCCTCCCCCGTCGGCGCTTCGACCAGCACCGACGCAGGTCCCTCAAGACCAGCAGCAGCCCGCTCCACCACGAGCTGCAACGAGCGAGGCGGCTGCTCGAACAGCTCCTCGAATCGGGCCTCGGCAGGCGGAGACCACGGCCTCATGGCCAACTTCTCGACCGCTGTCGCCGCCCGTGCAGCCGCCGTGTCCGCATAGGCATCGGAGTTGACCTCGCCCTCAGCGAAGGCGAAATTGGTCGTGTCCGAGGCCACCCAGTCACTGATCGTCGTGAGCCCGGCCAGCCCTACCGCCGCCGGCACCGACAGCTCGACGTCTCCCCACCGCAGCGACCGCGGATCAGGCAGACCTCGCAGCCAGACCAGCTCCTCCACCATGCTCGTCCGCCATTTCGCCCACACGTGCTCACCGTGGGCGTTGACCTCCCACCGAGCCTGCGCAACGACCTCGCCCGCCGGGAAATGACGATGATGCCCACGACCGGCTCGGCACCGTCACCGCGTTTGCCGCGTCCACCGGATCCGCCTGCCACAGCGGTGTCCATAGCCCCTCCCCCGTGCTGACGGCCATGGGTATGGAACCCGCGCGTGCCCTCGCCGCGCTGCGGCTGTCGCTGGGGCGCTGGAGCACCGACACCGACATCGACGTCATCGCCGCCGCGGTCGCCGATGCCGCCCGCTGACGAGCCGGCAACGAACCTTCAGCGGACCGGTGTGGAATCTCATCATGAGCCTTGAGGACGTCGCGCTGGCCCACGGCAAGAATTACCGAGCCCGGCCGGTGTTCGAGCCGGAAAACCTTGTTGCGGGAAGCGCGCCGCCAGCGCGGGCTGCCATCGGTGCCGATACCGCAGGTGGCGCTCGAGTGCGGATTCACCGACCAGGCACCTCTTTCGCGCGATGTGCGCTTGCTGGCGGGCCTCACCCCGACCGGCGCCCGGGGTCTGTCGATTCCCGGTCGTGTGCCTGGGCGAGGCGTGACGTGAATCGCCGGTTCGCATCTGTCCAAGACCGCGCACCGAACAACTTGAGGTGTCGTCCCGTCCTAACCGTCCCTTCGCAACAACTCCAGGCGAGGCCGTACTGCAGTCACCTCGCGGGTCGCAGCGATTCTGACGTGACCGTGGCCCGCGGGTCCGTACTGCTGTCCGGCCGCCACGATCAGCCCGGCGCGTTCAGCCGCATATCGCGCGAAGGCGACACCGTCGCCATCCGGTACAGCCAGCCAGGCGAACATGCCGCCGTCAGGTACGGAGCACGGCAGGCCATGGACGGCGAGAGCGCTCACCAAGTACCGTATCCGGTACTTGTTCATCTCGCGAAGTGCCTGCGCGTGGGCGTCATCGTCGAGCAGCATGGCCGCTTGGGCCTGCGAGTCGGACGAAGCCATGAAGCCGGCCGCACGTCGATGCGTCACCAGACCCGCGACGACGGCCGGGTCACCCGCATAGAAACCCACCCGTAGTCCCGGGGCATTGGACCGCTTGGACATGCTCTGCACCGCCAGCACACCGTCGCAGCCGTGTTCGAGCGCGGTTCGAGGTACGTCGCACCACGTGGTCTCCGCGTAGGCTTCGTCGGACAATACGAGCACGCCGCGTTCTCGCGCCCACCGGACGATCCGACCCAGCTCCGTCACCACACCCGTGGGGTTGGCCGGACTGTTCACCCACAGGCAGAGAGCCCGCTCGGCAACAGTGTCTGGCAACCGGTCGAGACGCATCCGAAACTGTTCATCCGTCGGAATGCGGTGCACGCGCAGTCCGGCCAGCCGGGCGCCCACCTCGTAAGGGGGATAGCCCAGCGCGGGAATCAGTACCGTGTCGCGGGTCGTCGGGCCCAGCACCTCGCGCAGGAACAGCGGCGCCGTGGAGATGAACTCCTTCGACCCCGTGGACGCCGCGACCGCGTCCGCGCTGATGGTGATCCCGTATCGGCGCGCCAGGTAACCGGCGGCCGCGACACGCAGCGGGAGCGTGCCGCGGCTCGCCGGGTAGGCGGCCGCTACGCGGGACACCGGCGCACGGCACCACGTCGGTGGCGGTTCGCCCGGCACTCCCAGTGAAAGGTCCAACGGCGCGTGGCCGGCGGCGACTGCGATCTCGATCGCCCGCTCGCGCGTCCAGCCGGCCGGCGTCGGCGGATCGGTTTCGGCGGACGCCGAGCCGCCGGCGGTCACCGGGTCCGCGGCCGTCGGCCGGACCGGGCTCACGCCCGGAACACCACGTGGGCGGGGGATATCCTGACGATCACGCGCTGAGTTTCCGGGGTGTCGGCGGTGAACGGGCCACCGGTGTAGGCCTGGGACAGCTCTTGGATGAGCTCGCCGCCCGGATCCTCATCCACGAGGACCGTCCCGCGCACCTCGCAGTAGCGGTACGGATCACGGTCCTTCGGCACGAGAATCGTCGCCTGCGGCACCCGCATCAGGTTGTGGTACTTGCGCCGTTCTTTGGTGGTGGAGAACAGGATCTTCCCTTCCTTCACCGTGACCCACACCATCGACAACTGCGGCTGCCCGTCGGGCTCGATGGTCGCCACGAAACCGAAGTTGGGCGCGCCGAACCAGGCTGCGGCTTCATCGGTCAGCTGAGAACTGGTCATCACTCCTCCTTTCTTCTCACGCGACTGACACCGGGAGGAGCCGGGAGAACGCCCGGATGAGCGCGAAGCCGTCTTCGCGGAACTCCAGGTGCGCCTGGGTCCCCAGGATCCGCCCGTCGTCGGACAGGATGACTTCGACGGGGCAGTCTTCGGCCCGGCCGATGACCGAAAACCCGTCAGGCGCCCGGTCCACGTACAGCGTGTGCCGTTGAAACAAGGACAAGTTCCGCTTGACACCGGCCAGGAAACCAGCGCCGGTATCAAGGTCGACCGGGTAGGTACCGACACGCTGCCTGCCGCGTGCGAGCTTTGCGCCGTGCGCCAGGGCGAGTATGTGCATCCCCCCGCAAACGCCGAGTGTGGGTACTGCCGATCCCAGGACGAGGTCGACGACGTGCCGGTAGTCACCTTCGTGGGCCGGGACCTTGGTGCCGCTCAGCACCAGAGCTTGGTGCCGGCCAAGCAACCCGACCGGAGCGTCGGCGACGGGCACGACGTCGGTCTCCAGGCCGAGCCGTTCGAACTTCCGGCGCAGCGGTCCGATGGAGAGACTGCCGTTGTTGATGATCAGTACGCGAGGCGCGGTCACGACCTTGCCTTTCCGATGATGGGTGTCATGGCTTTCCGGCATCCCTCAGGACGGCGGTCGCCGTGATTTCGACCAGGAACTCCTCGCGGGCGAATCCTGAGACCTGGATGATCGAGCTGGTGGGCGGGCTGGCGCCCAACCGGTTGTTCCGCACGGTGGTGACGGCGGGGAAATCCGCCATGTCCACGATGTAGATGGTCAGGGCCGCGAGGTCGTCCACGCTTCCGCCGGCTTCTTCGAGGATCTCCTCGATGAGGTGGAAGATCCGCTCCGTCTGCCTTCCGGCGTCGCCGATCGCGGTCGGCGCGCCGTCCGGCCCCTTGGCGACCTGGCCGCTGATGAACAGCAAAGCCGCGCCGTCGGCCGGAATGCGGACCGCCGTCGAGTAGTTGCCCGCGGGGTCCGGGTGCGAGGCCGGCTGCACTACCGTGCGAGACGATGTCATGGTCGGTGCTCCGTTCTTCTTGCTCAATCGCGGGTGATCACAGTGCCGGACCCTTCTGACAACAGAGCCGTGACGGATCCGTTGCCCAGGACGACTTTCGGTGTTCCGCCTTCGAGCGCTTCGACCGCTGCCCGGAGCTTCTTCCGCATTCCGCCGGAGGTCTTGCCGTCGCGATGCCGGATCGCCTCCGTTGCCGGTAGCCGGTCGACCGGCTCGCCGTCGACGAAGAAATGCGAGACATCGGTCACCAGTACCAACGCCGCCGCGCCGAGGGCGCCGGCGACTGCCGCCGCGGCCCGGTCTGCGTCGGTGTTCACGGTCCGCCCGCCGGCATCGCGCGCCAGCGGCGTGACCAGCGCAGCCGCCGGCTCGGAATGATCATCCACCTTCAGCTGCGCCGCGTCCACCGCCGCCACCGGGCCGACAAGGTTGTCGATTTCCACGAGCCGGCCGTCTTGCCACCACAACCGCTCGCCCGGGCCCGCCTGCAGCAGTCCCTCACTGCCGAGCACGCCTTTGACGCGCACGCCCCGGTCGGCCAGTTTCCCGGCGATCGAGGTCCGCACCGATTCTGCGACGAGCGTGATGTCGGCGATCACCTGCGGTGTGGTCCACCGGCTGCGGTTGCCGTAGCGGTCACGCAGGAACGCGGTGGGCTCACCGTGACGGGGATCAAGCCGCCTCAAGGGCCCCGACCAGCCGTGCACGAGCACGACACGCCGGTTCCGGATGATTCCCGCGAGATCGGCCCACCACGGCTCGTCCAGTTGCTCCACGCAGCTGCCACCGAGCTTGACCACCAATGGGGGCGGCTCGTCCTTTCTGGCTGACGTGCTCATGCCGGAACCACCGGTTGCATGGTCAGCCCGAGTTCCGGCTGGTGGCCGAAACGATGGTTGACGGCTTGCACGGCTTGGCCGGCCGCCCCTTTGACGAGGTTGTCCAAGGCGGCCAACGCCACGATCCGGCCGCCTTCAGGATCGTGCAGCGCGGTGATGTCGCAGAAGTTGGAACCCAGCACTGCCTGCGGGTCCGGCATCGGGATCACGGTCTCCCGGTGATCGCGGACGCGGACGAAGGGGTGGGCCTTGTAGTACCGCAGGTAGGCGCGGGCGAGCGTGCGCGAGTCCATCGGCCAGTTCCCGGACACGTAGCAGCTGGCCAGCAGCCCGCGTACGTGGGCGACGCCGTACGCCGACATCGACACGGAAACGCCGGCGCCGGGTGCCCGCTCGGCGAAGAAGCCCTGGACCTCGGCGGCGTGACGGTGGCCGATCGGCGCGTACGGCGTGATGGCGCCGTGGCGATAGGGGTGCAGGTTGGCACGCCGCGCCCGGAGGCCACCGCCGCTGGACCCGCTTTTGCCGTCCACCAGCACCGTGCTGTCCGCGAGTTCCAGCCCGAACACCAGCGGAGCGAGCGCGAGCGTGATGGCGGTGGCGTAACAGCCGGGCAGGGAGATCAAGTCCGCGCTCGTCAGCTCGTCCGCGATGAGCTCCGGCACGCCGTAGGTGAAGCCGGCGACCAGTTTGGGATCCCGGGTCACGCCGGGGTACCAGCGGTGGTGGGCCTCGTCTGAGCGGAGCCGGAAGGCTCCGCTCAGATCGATCACCGTGGTGCTGCCACCGGACAAGGCCGGGACGAGTTCGGCCGAGACTCCCGCGGGGGTGGCGAGGAGCACGACGTCACACCGCCGGTGGATCTCGGACGCCGACACGGCCTCGATGACGGTGCCGGCGGTGCTTCGCAACCCCGGGTGCACTGCCACCAAGGGCTGGCCCACGTTCCGGGAACCACCCAGGAACGCCAGCTCCAGGTGTGGGTGCTGGTCGACGATCCGCACCAGTTCCCCGCCGGCCAAACCGGATGCTCCGATGATGCCGACGCGCGTCATGACAGGCTCGTCTGGAGGTAGCCACCGAGCACCGAAACGATGTCGACCTCCGAGATCTCGCTGATCGCCCGGAAGGCCGGCGTGTGGTTCACCTCGTTGACCACCAGGGATCCGGCGTGGTCGAACAGGTCCACTCCGTAGATGCCGGGGCCGAGGACGTCGATGACCCGCTCGACGATCTGCCGCAGCTCCGCGCTGTGAGCGAGACCGCGCTGCGTCGAGCCCGTTGCGGCGTTGCTTCGCCATTCGCCGTCACTGCTGTTCTCGAATTCCGCCGCGGCGACGATCTCGTGCCCGGCCACGAGGCATCGGATGGAGTGGCTACCCAGGTAACGCTCGACCAGGCACGCTTGCTCGAACGCGTGACCGAGGTCGTCGATGTAGTCGTACAGCGACTGGGCGGTGTCCGCGTCCCGGATGAGGAACACCCGGCGCCCCATGCCGCCGAAGACCGGCTTGATCACCAGTGGCAGCGGCAGCTCCTCGAGCACCGTGTGAAAGTCCTTGCGGGAGAGCACGAGGCGGAACTCCGGCACCGGGATGTTGTTCTCGTGCAGCACCGAACGGGTGAGCAGCTTGTTCTCGCTCGCGTGGATCGCGCCTGCGCTGTTGATCGTCAGCACGCCATGGGCCGCGAGGTTGCTGGCGAGGAGGCCGCCGCGGGTGTAGCTCCGGCTTCTGATGAGAACGAGGTCGTTCGCGTTGAGGGAACCGGTCGAGGGAACGCCGAGTCCCAGCGATTCGTCATTCAGCCACAGGGTGTCGACCCCTCGTCGTTCCAGTTCGGCGGTCAGCTCCCGCTCTTCCCAGCCGACTCTGTCGGCGACGATCGCGACCCTTTCGGCACGGCTCACTGTCCCCAGTCCCTGAGCTGCTTCTCCACCATCTCCAGAACGAGGACGCCGTCTTCGACGGCGTTGATCCGCAGCGTCAGCACGCATTCCGGGCAGGTGAAGGTTTCCCCGACGGTGAGGTCGGACACGGCCAGTTTCGTCTCGCACTCCGGGCAGGTCCCGGTGAGTTCCATCATCGCCCCCCGGTGACCAGGTTCAGCGCCGCGTACTCACGTGCCAGCCCTCGGATCGAGTCCCGATCGAGGAGCGGGTTTCCCCGCTGTTCCTGGTGCGCGGCGAGCCAGGAACAGAAACGATTGGCGTCGACGGCGGGGTCGTGGCCCTCCAGCGCGAACTCGACCAGGGCCGGCGACAGCCGGGAACGCACGCGCAGCGATCGTTCGTTCCCCACCACTTCGGCCGGGGTGGTTTCGTACGCTTCCGGGTGGATCAATTGCCCGAGCAGCTCGTATGCGTAGGCGTGCGGTGTGGTGGGGCCGGACATGAACGCCGAGCCGAACCCGCCCCGGCGGATCGCCTCCCGAGTCAGCTCGGTCAGCTGCGAGAGGTCGCGGCCGGTGTCGCCGTAGGCGGCGCGAAGAGTGCACAGGACTTCGGCGAGCGGGCTGTTGCCGCCCCGCTCCCCGATCCCGCCCACGGTCGTCGAAATCCACGCCGCGCCGGCGTCGAACGCCGCGAACGAATTGGCGACCGCCATCCCCAGCATGTTGTGGGAGTGGATCTCGATCTCGGCGCCGTCGATCGCCACGAGACCGGCGACCAGTTCGGCGCAGTCCTGCGGCCGCAACGTGGCGACGGTTTCGGCGAGCCTGAACCGGTCCGCTCCCGCAGCGAACCCCGCGGCCACATAGTCGTTGAGCCGTTCGACGTCGGTGCGTGCGGCGTCCTCGCCACTGAAGGTGACGTGAAAGCCGCGGTCCTTGGCCTGAGTGATCGCCGATTTCGCGAGAGTCTTCAGGTAGCCGAGGCTCGACGAGGCCAGCTTCAGCTCCGCGTGCCTGGCCGAAGTGGGTATCGAGAGCATGATCGAGCGGCAGCCGAGCCGGCCGGCCTCCTCGAGCGCCCCGGCGACCTGCTTGCGGTCCCGGACCATCACCAGGCTCAGGCTGCGTTCGGGGCCCACTTCGCCGTGCACCGCGGAGATGAGTTCGGCGTCCGGCGAACCGGCCGCCGAGATGATTCCCACTTCGACCAGATCGACTCCGACCCCGACGAGAAGGCTGGAGATGCGGGTCGCGTCCTCAGGAGTGAACTCCACGCCCGCCATGTGCGCGGAATCTCGCAACGTGGCGTCGGAAATATGCGGAAGCCTGTATTTTTGTGCAGCGTCTGCGGAATTCATTGGACAGCTTTCTACGACATGGGCAGCGTAATTGACGTTCGACATGATTGGCAGCGCCCGCTTGTTCACTCACCCCCCGGCGGAATCGCGCTTGGCGAAACTACGCATCATCCGGTATACCGCACGGATCTTGGCGGCGCAACCCGTCCCAGGCCGAACATCAGCGCGTTTACGTCGCCGATCGATCGCAGGATCGCGCCTCGACCCACCCGGCAGCACGACTGAACAGGCAAGAAAAAGATCTTTTTAATTCATGTTTATCGTCAGAATTTCGAATTCCAACCCCGCTTGGGGCTGAACTGCGGTTTCTGACGCGACGCGGGTGCGGTATGACGTTTTTCGTGCCCACCATGGCAGACCACGAATGGGTGATCTTGGCGCGACTCGCCGCTTTCCACCACCTGCCGTGCATGAGCAGGGTTCCAATGGCGTCGCATCGGTGCTTTAATGGCTTGATGGACCTGGGACTGATCCTCGGTTTCGCGGGAGCATGCGTGGCGCTCAACCTGGTGCCGGGGCCAGGGATGATGTTCATGATCGCTCACGGAATCGCCGGCGGGCGCCGCGGGGGGATCGCCGCCACGTTGGGGATGGCCAGCGGTACGGTCGTCCATACAGTGGCAGCCGCGTTAGGCCTGAGCGCACTCTTGCGCGCGGCTCCTGCCGCGCTTGAAATCGTAAAGATCATCGGCGCGGTTTTCCTGTTGTACCTGGCAGTGACGACATTGGTGTCAGCCAGGAGATCGGCCACACCTTTCACGCTGCGCGCGAGCGCACGGACCACGCTGCGCAGGACCTACATGTCGGCGGTGTTCACGAATCTCGCGAACCCGAAGGTCGTTCTCTTCTACCTGGCCTTCGTGCCCCAATTTCTCACGCCGGGCGGCTGGCCTGTATCCGCTCAGATACTGACGCTCGGAACACTGCTGATCGTCATCGGTATCGTCATGGACGGTGCGGTCGGGATCGCTGCCGGCACATTCTCCGCATTGCTGCTCCGAAAACCGAAGTTCCAGCGTCGCCTCAAGGAGCTTTCCGCAGCGATTTTCGGCGGCTTGGCGATCCGATTGTTCACCGAGAGTTTATGAGACGTACGTTCACGTCGATGTCAGCAAGGAGGGCCCCGCGACGATTCCGTCGGTAATCGCAGCCGGCGGGACGACGTTGACCAAGGGCGGAAGCGCCTGCGGCTGGAACGAACGGGCGTGGGCGGGTGCGGGCAGCGGCTGCTCCGGCTGGTACGACAAGCCGGCCTGGCAGCACGACACCAACTGCCCGATGCGCTTCGTCTCCGACGTCTCCGCGGTGGGTGACACCTTCGCTGATGCCTTCGGGCCTGGCGCTATGGATGAGCGGCCTCCGCGCTACCGGTGGCACGGGGGCGCTCAAGTCCGCTGCGAGGATCGCGTGGGCCAGGACCGGCGGGATCGCGTTGCCGATCTGCTGGAACACCGCCGGGTTCGCCGGGACGAGGTCCGGCGGCAGCGCCAGGTTTCGCGGGGCACGGATCGAGGGCGCCGCACCGACGGCGCACCGCGCCAACGCGATGCTGGTGGATGTGCCGTACCGGCGGAGGCCGACCGGCCACTTCGTCAGTGGCGCTCGCGATACTCGGCGTTCTGATCCTGGACCCCATGGACGATGACGACTGCTCCAGCGTCCGCTCATGCCGCGGGTGGCACGCTCCTCCCGGCCTCGTGCATGGAGCGTTCTCACCAGCATCCGGGGGCCGCGCAGCCACCAGAGCAGGACGACGGTGTTACGAATGGCGGCCGGGGCGTCCCCGGGTCGCTATACCGGCTCGACCGCCGGAACCTCCGGCGCTCACCGGCCGGTCAACGAGAGCTCCGGCCGGTGCCGGCCTAGGAGGTCGGGATCATCCTTGATCAACTCGTCCTCGAACGCCCGCCGGCCATTGATGCCTACAAACTCGGCTTCACGTCGGGAAATCGGCACCAACCAGACGATCACCGCGCGATGTCCGTCGTCAAGGTGCCGCGAAGTCATCGTCGTAACAAACCGGCGACGCGCCGTACCGAGCTTCCATCCGGCTCCCCGGTACGAGCGCCCGCCGAGGACCGATCACGTCGCCGCGCAGAACCGCCCGACCCGATCCCACCACCTCCTCGGCAACCTGTCCGACCAGGCCGGGAAGGAATCCGTCCCCGGTCCGCCTCGCTCACCTACCAGAAGTTCTAACCGCACCTTGCGCGCCCCGACCTCGGTGACACCAGGTCGTCTCTGCTCAGCCCGATCATCGAAGAAGGACTGGACCCCGGGCAGCGCTCCTTCGGCGGACGAAGCGACACGGAACGGCCACGGCCGCCCGTCCGCGTCCTTGGACCAGCCACGTGCTTCCTACATCTCCTTGGGTGTCAGAGCTGCGGCGAAGCGCGTGGCGACCGACGCGACCGCGGCGCGCAGTTCGTCTCCTCCGTCGACGCGGAAGTCGAACGGTATGGTGGCCAGCCATTCCTGCGCGTACATCGCTGGATTGCTGGTACTGCCGGTGAGCACACATCCGTCGCCTAATGGGCGAAGCTGTCCCATGGGAGGCCGGACCCAGGGCGCCACCTCGGCCGGCGGGGCGTCGAACACGATGCGGGCGGGAAACTCCCAGCCGGTGCCCAGGTTTTCTTCCAGCGCCGCGACGGGGTCGAGGTCGACGGGTGGCACGAACTCGTGTGCTGTCTGCCTGACCGCGCGGACTCGGTCGATCCGGTAGGTGCGGATGGCGTCCGCTCGATGGGAATGGCACAGCAGGTACCAGCGCCCGTGGCGGGCCACGACCGCCCACGGGTCTACCTCGGCCTCGCAGGCGTTGCCGGTCTCGCTCCGGTAGGCGATCAGCACCCGGCGCCTGGCTGCGACGGCGGCGACGAGTGCGCTGGTGGTCGCGGGATCCGGGCGGGCCGAGTGTCGGTCGGGCGCGGCTTTGGCATGCGCGCGCAGTGCGGCCGCCTGCCGGCCGACGTTCTCGGGCAGCGCCTGGATGACCTTGCCGAGGGCGGCACCGACCGGGTCGTCGGTTTCAGTCGCGGTCGGCTTGCCGTCGAGCACCGCCATGACCAGGTCCAGTGCCTCGGTCTGGGTGAACACGATCGGCGGCAGCCGTGTTCCGCGCCGGAGCCGGTACCCGCCGTGCGGGCCCCGGGCCGATTCGATCTGGATGCCGGCTTCGCGGAGGATCCCGACGTAGCGGCGAGCGGCGCGTTCCGTGACGCCCAGCTGCGCGGCGAGCTGGTTGGCCGTGGTGCCGGGGCGGCCCTGGAGGATCTCCAGTGCCTGCAGCGCCCGGGCGGTGGGACTGACCTCAGCCGACATCTAGGCAGGCTAAGCGATCAACACCCGTACCGGAAGCGGACTGTCCGGAATTGGCTTTAGCGTGATGGTCGACGCACCGCGGTGAGCCCACCGCGTGGATGGAAGAGAGAACTGATCATGGACATCTTGCTCATCGCCGGGCTGTGGTTGGACGGATCGGCCTGGGACGACGTGGCGTCCGCGCTCCGGTCGCTCGGCCACCGCCCCGTGCCGCTGACCCTGCCCGGCCAGGGTGACGGACCGAGCTCCGCCACGCTGGACGATCAGGTGGCGGCCGTGCTCGCTGCCGTGGACGCAGCTTCCGGTAAGCCCATGGTGGTCGGGCACTCGGCCGCGGCCACCCTGGCGTGGCTGGCCGCGGACGCGCGCCCGGACCAGGTTGCGAAGGTCGTACTCATCGGCGGTTTCCCGGTCGGCGACGGGAGGCCCTACGCCGACTTCTTCCCGCTGCGGGACGGCGTCATGCCCTTCCCGGGCTGGGACCCGTTCGCGGGGCCGGACTCGGCCGACCTGGATGAGGAGGCCAGGCACGCCTTCACCGCCGCCGTGATCCCCGTTCCCGGCGACGTGGCCACCGGCATCGTGCGGTTGACCGACGAGCGACGCTTCACGGTCCCGGTCGTCCTCGTGTGTCCCGAGTTCACCCCGGCCCAGGCCCAGGCGTGGATCAACGCCGGTGATGTAGCCGAACTCGCGCAGGTCACACACCTCGAATTCATCGACATCGATTCCGGCCACTGGCCTATGCACACCAAGCCGGCCGAACTCGCCCGGTTGCTCGCCGCGGCGGCCTGAGCGGCCGCTGGCGAGGTCGGGGAAGGAGACACGCGTGTCGTACATCATCCGGCCGCTGGACGCCGCGACGTGGGACGCGTTCGCGGAGCTCGTCGAGCGCAACAACGGGATCTTCGGGGGCTGCTGGTGCATCGGCTACCACCCCGAACGCGGCCAGAAAGGGATCAGCCACCGGGCGGTCAAACAGGACCGGGTCCGGACCGACCGAGCCCATGCCGCGCTCGTGCTCGACGAAAACGGCCTGGCACAGGGATGGTGCCAGTACGGCAGCCCCGAGGAACTGCCCGCCATCAAACACCGACGCGAGTACGACAAGGACGCACCACCGCGGCCGGACTGGCGGATCACCTGCTTCTACGTCGACCCGAAACATCGCGGCCAGGGCATCGCACGAGCGGCGCTCGGCGGCGCGCTCAACCAGATCTCCCGAGCCGGCGGAGGTCTTGTCGAGGCGATCTCCGAGGTGACCACCGGTCGCCATGCTCCGGGCCGGTTCCTGTTCAGCGCGACCGTCGAACTGTTCGAGCAGTTCGGCTTCACCCGCGACCGGCAAGTCGGCAAGCACGCGTGGATCGTCAGCCGAATGGTTGATCCGATCTGAACACCGCCGCCCGGTCATCGGCCGCACGCCCGACAGGGCCGAGCCCGCAGAATCAGGTCATCCGCACACGCCGCTGTGTGCACAAGCACATGCCGCCGACCGCTGCTGCCGCCACGATGATCGGCTGGGTAACGCGGACGACCTCGCCGTATTCACACAGTTCCCCAGAACTGCCCGCCGGCCAGGTTGGGGACCGGGTCGGTCATGCCGCGAACGGCAAGGTACCCCAGCTGTGCGAGGTCGAGCCGGGCGGCGAGGCCGACATCGACGGCCCAGCGGTTGGCCGTGGTGATACCAGGTGGCCGGGTACCGGCCTGCGACGAGGCCAGAGCCTCCCACAGCAGGGTCAGCGCCGTTCCCGGATCGGCCGCGACAGCAGGGTGGCCCGCCTCTGATCGTCGATGCAGACGTAACCGGGGGTGGTCCGGGCGCGGATCACGACCAGTCGCGTGCTGTTCATCAGCTACTCGTGGTCAGGGCCATATCCCGCGCCGCGCAGCCGTGCGTCGAGCCGGTCCATCCACTCGGCGTCGTCGGACTGTCCCTCGCACAGGCCGGTCACCGGGGGGCAGGGTGACCCCGTCGGCCGTACCCACCATGCACATCTGCAGGCGCAGCAGGAATCCCCGCCATCCGGTAGCGCCAGGTCGCAGCGGGGGTGCACTGTGGAGAACATGCCCGGCCGGTCGCCGGCGTGCGCGAGCACGGCGTCCAGCAGCCGCTTGCCGGCTCCCTCTACCCTGCAGCCCGGTCCGCACGCCGTAGGTCGCCCTCCCGATGATGCCGGCGTCGAAAGTGAGTCGATCGGCAATCGCGGCGCATAGGCGCGGGGTCGGCGACGGTGCGCGCTCACCCACTGATCGCCGAGTTGCTCGCGATCGCGCTGCTCGAGCGTTCTCCCCCTCGGTGAAACCTGGAACGGCAGTTCTGCGCCGCACCGGTCCGGTTCGAGATGGCTCAGCCCATCAAGGCAGGGAGACCGGCGCGTCCGTAGCAGGCGATGGCTCTGGACAGGTGCTGTCGTTGGCGGCCTCGACGAGCTCGTTGACCAGCGCCGCGGCCGTGACGTAACAGATCCGGAACCCGGCCTCCGCCGCCGCGGTGCCGAAGCCGCGCAATAGGCGGGACTTGCCGGTGCCCGAGTCACCGTCCAGGCAGACCGGCCGCCCCACGTGCATCCCCGCGCCCTTCGGCCGGAGTGTGCACCTGAACCCTGCGGATGTGGGCCATGACACGTTCCCCTTCCTGGAAGTGTTGCTGAGCAACTGGTCGTAGGCCCCGACCGATGGCGGGGCGGCCAGGACTCGAGCGGCAGGTCGGTGATGCGGCGACGTTCGGGCAGCGAGAAGACATTGCTGCCGCTGCACCTCAGCGTGGACAGTTCCTCCGCGGTCCCGAACTTGTCTCCCGCGCGGACGCTGTGACCTCGGGTTTCCGGCGTCGAGCAGGTCGAACACGTGCCCGCCGCGGCCCGGCGCCGATGGGGGCTCGCCAAGGTAGAACATCGGGCGCTGCACGGTCCTGATGAACACTCGATCCTTCGGTCCGCCTGCGGCACGGAAGTCCGGCGCGACGAGGTAGTCGCCGCGGGTCATGACGACCCACAGCAACGGTGAGGTGGCCCGGTGCTTGTCCAGGCCCCAGTCGGCGCGGATCCCCGGGTCGCGGTGCCGCTGCTAGGCCTGCAGCTCGGCGGCGAACGGCCTCCCAGGAGGCGACCGGAATCCGCCAGCCGGCCGGTGCGCGGCACAAGCCTTACCGCTGAACCGGCGGGCAGGTTCCGGTAGCCTCGCCGATCGAATTGATCTCAGCATTGGCACGCGAATCCCCCGCGTAGTCATACAAGTTGGTGCACGACGCCTCCCCCGTCCGCGGCCCCGGCGGCGTGTTCACCTTGCCCCGCAGAACCGGCGGGCAGGTTCCCGTGGCCTCGCCGATCGAATTGATCTCAGCATTGGCACGCGAATCCCCCGCGTAGTCATACAAGTTGGTGCACGACGCCTCCCCCGTCCGCGGCCCCGGCGGGGTACGTCCACCCGAGCGCTTCACCGGTGCTTGTTTCTGCGTCGTGCCCGCGGCAGACGTGGCAGTGGTCGCGGTCGTGGTGGGCGCCGGCGACGAGACGAGTGCACTGCCGGCGGTGTTCGACGGCGACGAGCAGCCGGTCAGCAAAGCTCCGGCCAGAACGGCTCCCGTCGACAGCAGAGCGGCCGCGCGGAAGTTTCGCAGTGATTGCGGGAACATTGGTCTTCCCCTTCTTTCGATGCCGGCCGGGGCGATTTCCTCTTTGCTCGGAGGACGCCCCGTTACCGGCCGGGTTGCTTCGTCTGGGCGCGTTGCCCGAAGAGCCAGCCGGAGCTGCCCTCGATACCAACGCGGTTCCGGTCACCTCACCAGACCACGGGCGGCCACACGTGGTCGGGCGTCAGACCGTGGGAAACGGTTCCACCACGGCCAGCGTGCGCTCACGGGCCTCGCATGTGAGGCGATAGTCCTCAGTGGCCGCTGCCAGCTCCAGGTTTCCCGGGCAAGCCGGTACTATCCGGCATCACGCCACGCGATGCCCGCGTGCAACGTCACTTCCCCGGCTCGGCTCGTCAGGCCTTCGCGGGCGCACTCCGTACACATGTGTTGCGGCTGAACTCGTGCCGAACTTCGTTTTCCTGAGTCAGCCACCAGCACGGGGAGCTCGGCAATCGCTTGCTCGTAGCAGCCCAGTGCCTGCAGGACCCGGCCCGGCCGCAGGCGCGTGTGGACGGCCGGGCGGACCGCGGCCACCACCGCCCCGAGGATTTCCTTCGGTCAGTAGTCCGTCGCCGCCCTCCCGGGCCCGCCTGTGCGGCCTGGACGTATCGGCGGACGGTCTTGCGGTCCAGCCCGGCCACCTCACACAACGAGTGGCCCGTCAGCCACAGCACCTCCTTGATCTCGATCACACCACACGACACGTCCCATCAGCGGCAAACCCTGACTCGAGGCCCTGATCGAGGCGGGCCATCCACATGGCGAACAAGCGCACGGATGGTCCCATGCTCGTGGCAGACGACAGCGAGTCAAAGCACAAAGCGTCCGGTCTGTTCGGCGGCGTGTCCTATCTTCGTTGCCGGTCGGCAACGTTATAGGCCCGGCGGCCGGGAGTCGTCACCGTTTGGGGACATCTGTGCGTAGCTCGCGCGGGGCACAAAGTGCCACCTGGCCGGCGCCGTCGGCGTTGACACGCGGGACATTCGGGCAGGCTCGCGTGTACGGGAGTCTTTGCCGACGACTGGATCGAGTACGCCGCGGGAGCTGTCGTGTAGACCTGGTCCAGGCTTCCGCTACGAGTGAAGGAGTTCATTTGTTACGCAAGGTTGTCACCGGGTTCGGTGTTGCCCTGGCGATGTTCGTCGGCATGGTTTCGACTTCAGGGCTCGCTCAGGCCGCTCCGAACGACGGCAGCGTGCCGCCCGTTCCGGGTGGGGGGACCTGGGTCTACGTCCGGTGGTACGAGGGACACACCATGGAGTCCTATGCGCGCTGCAGCGACGATGGCGCTCACCTCTACCCCGGCCGCCTCTACCAGTGCAGGCAAGCGGACAATCCTGCCACAACCCAATTGTGGGTGCTGTACTGAAAACCAACGTGGTGTCGCGTTGCGGCAGAGCTTGACTGTGAGGCGCCACGGTCGCTCGGAGACTATCGGAGATGGTCCGGTCGGACCTGAAGGGAGTCGTCCGTGGCAGCACGAGGAAGTACCGCGGTGAGCTGAGGGCTCGGGCTGTCCGGTCGTGTCGGGAGTCGGATCCCAAGCCGGTGATCCGGCGGCCGACCGGGCAGCTCGGAGTGCGTCACGAGGGCGATCACCGTCCTGTCCGCGACCGGAGACACCATCAGCCGGCGGGAGCCGATCTGGTTCGCCATCCTGACGGCCGCGTCGATCGTGCACCTGGAAGCGGCGCGCATGATCGAGCGACGCCGCGAGCAGGCACCCAAGCATTCCCCCTACACCAACCTGAAGTCACTGTGGGTCTTCGCCGCGGTGCTGCTGGTCCCGTTACCGCTGGTCATCGCCTGACCGTCGTCTCCTACCTGTACTGCTGGCTGCGTGTCTACGGCCCGACCGTCGCCGTCCGGAAGGTCTACTCCGCGAGCACCTTCGTGATCGCCTCTGCCACCGCCGAGCCGTCCTGCACGCCGGCGGCCTTGTTACCGCGCCTCGCCTGCCGACCGGCGCCTGGTCCCTGCTCATGGTGGTCGCCGCGGCCGCGGCCTGGTGGCTGACCAATTACGCCCTTGTTGTACTGGCGATCGTGCTGTCCTCCGCCGAACGCATCAGCGCCAAAGCTGCCCTCGGACACCCCGCCGACCAGCTGGTCGTCGCGGCCGCGCTCGGCCTCGGGGTGACCATGGCGGTGGTGCTGGTGCACTCCCCGTGGGTGCTGCCCGCCCCCATGCTGGCCGTGCTGTGTGCGCACCGCGACCTGCTGCTGCCCCAGTACATGCACCAGGCCCGCACCGGCCAGAAACCGGCCTCGCCGCCCTGTCTACTGGTCCGACGCCCTGGCGGCCGAACTGCGCCGTGCCAAGCTAGCCCACACGTCAATCGGTGTTCTGTTCCTCGACCTGGACAGATTCAAAGAGATCAACGACATCTACGGGCACCCTGCCGGGGACCAGACCATCGCCAACCTGGTGCAGGCCGAGGTCCGCTCCTCGGATCTGGTAGCCCGCTGGGGCGGCGACGAACTGGCCATCATGCTGCCCGACCTCGGGCATCAGCAGCTCCTTGATGTCGCCGAACGCATCCGTTCCGGCTCGCCAGCACACCAATCACCCTGACCGCCACCAGCGACGGCAAGCAGCACATCCTGCGCGGAGTGACCACGTCCATGGGCGCCGCCTCCCTCCCCCAGGCCGGCGACACCCCCGACGAGCTTCTTCTCGCCGCCGCCCGGGCACTGCTGCACGCGAAAAAGACCGGCCGCAACCGCGTCGTTCTCGCGGTACCCACCGAACTCGCCACCGCGGATGGCTCCGCCGCCGACCCAACCACGACACCGACCGCGTAACGACCGCGCGCGTGCTGAGCAGGGCCAGCCCCGCCGCGGCTTGCCCGACGGCCCCATGCCGCGCTGGTCCACCGCAACGACCACCGGCGCCAGGCTATGGCCGCGTCCTGATTGCCGCGCGCTCGCCCGTACGCCCGAATACACGTGGACCGCGCCGTGCTGGGACCCGGCCACCCCACAACCACGCCACCCAGGCCGATCCGGACCATGCTGCCCCGGTGGCCTCGCGTTCTTCCCAGCGGCAGCTGCTACGGCCAAAGGGCGGCGGCGCGGGTCGAGGCGATCAAGACCGGTCTCGGGATCGGCGCGGGCACCACCGGCATCTTCGCGCTGCCGCTGGCGGTGCGGCGCCAGCAGCACAACGAGAGCGACGCGACGGAGAAGAACGTCACCGAGCTCTACACCAAGGCCGCCGACCAGCTCGGCTCCGACGAGGCCAGGTCCGGCTGGCCGGGTTGTACGCGCTCGAGCGGCTGGCCCACAACAACCCCGGCCAGCGCCAGAGCATCGTCAACGTCATCTGCGCCTACCTGCGGATGCCCTACACCCCGCCGGGGACACCCAGCCAGCCGCCGCGGCCGACGAGACGCAATTGAAGGAGCATCAGCGCCAGGTGCAGGAGCGGGAAGTCCGGCTCGCGGCCCAGCGCATCCTCGCCGAGCATCTCCAGCCCAAGGAACGCCGAACGACCTCGACCTCACCAACGCCCACCTGATCAACTTCACCCTGGAGAGCTGCCGAGTACGGACGACCTCCTTCAGCGGCGTGACCTTCACCGGCGGCGCTCGGTTCGACGGTGCGACCTTCGACGGCGCCACCTTCGACGGCCGCGCCCCGGTTCAACGACGCCACAGAGCCGGCAGCCGAAGACCTACACCTGCCCCTTTGCCAGGGGCGCTGCTCGCGATGACGCCGCACACGCTGCGCTTTCCCGAGAGCGACCGGGACCGCACGCGCCATGCGCACATCGCGTGCGTGGCGGCGCAGCACAAGGCCGGGAAGCTGCTGACCCGTGCCGAGTGGGAGCGCAGTCAGCGCCCGCAGAGCGCTCACTCAGGCACGTCGTGGCGGAGGTTCTCGCTCTGGATGCGGCGTTGGCCGGCGTCGGGAGACCCGGACTCGGTTCCTGCCAGGAAGTCGCGCAGCAGGCCGAGGTAGGCGTCGCCGACCTCGAAGAACGGCATGTGGCCGGCCTCGAGCACGACGAGCTCGGCGTGGGGAAGGGACGAGGCGAGCGTCGCGGCGAGCGAGGGGACGCACTGGTCCCGCGTGCCGCCCACCACCAGCGTCGGGACCTCGAGGGTGGCGAGCCGGCCGGTCGCATCCCAGGCCGACCACTGGCCGTCAGCGGAGAACCACGACGAGCCGTGCATCCGCTCGTACACCTCGCCGCCGGAGCTCATCTGTGCGCGCACGAGCGGCTCGGGCATCTCGCCGGGCAGGATGAAGCGCGAGACGAACTCGCCCAGTGCCGGCCCGTAGGCCTCGCCGGAGGGGCCGTCGCGCAGCGCCTTCCCGTGCTCCGGATCCAGCTCCGAGAGCCGCGCATCCCAGCCGGCTGAGAGGCCGGCGACGCTCGGGAACGTGTTCGACAGGGTCACCGAGAGCACGTCCGCGGGTCGCCGGCGCAGCAGGTACTCCAGCAGCAGGGGGCCGCCGTAGGAGTGCGCGAACAGGTGGACCGGCCCAGGTGCGAGCCGGTCGCGCACGGTGGCGAGCTCGTCGACGAACAGCTCGACGTCGTACTCGCTCGGGTCGGCGGCGCGGTCGGAGCGCCCGCAGCCGTACTGGTCGTAGAACACGACCGGGCGCTCGCTGCGCAGCGCCGCCAGCGGCTCCAGGCAGTCGTGCGGCATGCCGGGGCCCCCGTGCACCGTGAGCAGCGGCGGGGCGGTACCCCCGGGCGACTCGGCGCGTCCCCACCACACCTGGTGGCCGCGGTGCGAGAGAGTGCCCTCGGTGCTCATCTCCGGCGCTGTCATGCCAGCACTGTAGGGCCGTTCCACCGTCCGCGCCCGCGGATTCGGGAACCTGCCTGCCCGGCTTGGATCGTGGCCCGTGACGCACGGTGCCCGAGGATGACCGGGCGGTCTACGGCGCGATCTACCCGACCCGCTTCGCGCTCCCCTCCAGCGCAGCTGGTGCTCGACGATCGGGGACGTCTCCGGCTCGCCGATCGTGCTCGCCACGGACTTCCGCCACCCTTTTCGCCGAGCAGCGACAGCAGCACCGCCTTCACGACGGACCCCTTCTTCATCGGGCCGAGGCCGGTCGGGCACCGCAGCGCCAGCGCGGCGACGCGCTCGGGGCGCCGGGTCGTGTGGTCGAGGGCGAGCCAGCCGCCGAACGACGAGGTCAGGTACGCCGTTCGCGAGGCGCCGAAGTGGTCGAGCACCGCGTAGCGCGCGTACCGGTCGCTGTCCAGCGGCGGCGCGCCTCGGCGCTCAACCCCGGCTCGCCGATGATGTCGACGGCGTAGCCCCGGAACCGGTCGGTCAGCGCCGGGATCCGCGGCGCCCACTCCGCCGCGTTGCTGCCGGACCCGTGCAGCAGCACCAGGGGCGGGCGCCGGCCGGACCCGAGACCACGACGAACGTCTCGCCGCCCGGCGTCGGGACGCGCACCTCCTCGCGGGCGCCGGGCCACGCCTTCAGCGCCTCCCGGTAGCGCTCACGCAGGAGGCGCGCCGGCTTCGGACTTGTATATCGTCATGCAAAGTACTCTATCCTTCCTCATCAAGTGGATAATGAGGAGTGATCAAGAGCCTGGCCGCACCAGTCCGGACTCGTAGGCGAAGACGACCGCGTGCACCCGGTCGCGCAGCCGCAGCTTGCCGAGGATCCGCCCGACGTGCGTCTTCACGGTCGTCTCGCCGATGTACAGCTTCGCCGCGATCTCGGCGTTGGACAGCCCGCGCGCGATGAGCCCGAGCACGTCCTTCTCGCGTTCGGTCAGGACGCCGAGCTTCGCGACATCGACCGGGTCGCGGCCGTCGCCGAGGTAGCGGTCCAGCAGCCGCCGCGTGACGGACGGCGAGACCATCGCGTCGCCGCGCAGCACCCCGCGGATCGCGACGAGCATCTCGTCCGACGGCGCATCCTTGACCAGGAACCCACTGGCACCGGCGCGCAGCGCGGCATAGGCGTACTCGTCGAGGTCGAAGGTCGTGATGACCAGGACGCGCACGTCCGGCAGTTCGGCGCAGATCCGCCCGGTCGCGGCGACGCCGTCGAGCACCGGCATCCGGACGTCCATCAGCACCAGGTCCGGCCGCAGCTCACGCGCCTTCGCGACGGCTTCTTCGCCGTTCGCCGCCTCCGCCGCGACGACGAGGTCGTCTTGGCTTTCGACGATCATCCGGAGTCCGACGCGCACCAGTTCCTGGTCGTCGCAGAGCAGCACCCGCGTGGTCACGGCGCGACCACCAGGCTCGCGCTGACCCGGTACCCGCCGTCGGGCAGCGGCCCGGCGGCCAGTTCGCCGTGGTACATCTCGACGCGCTGGCGCATCCCGGCCAGCCCGCGCCCGGACGAGGGCAAGGCGGGCGCCGGCGGCGACTGCCCGCCGGTGTTCGTCACCTCGATCCGGATCTTCTCCCGTTCGAAGGCGACTTCGACGCGGCCGGTCGCGTCGGCCGGTGCGTGCTTGATCATGTTGGTCAGAGCCTCCTGGACGATCCGGTACGCCTGCAGCGCGGCGCTCGCGGGCAAGCCGCCGGGGTCGCCGGTGACCTCCAGCGCAACGGCGCGCCCGCACTGCTCGACGAGCCCGCGCAGCTCGGCGGTGGTCGGCTGGGGGCTGCACGCCGCCGGCCCGGCGTGCAGGACTTCGAGCAGGCGCCGCAGCTCCGCGAGCGCGTCCCGGCCGGTGCGGCCGATCGTGTCGAGCGTGCGGTCGACGGTTTCGGGGTCGCGGTGCCGCGCCAGCTTCGCGCCCTCGGCGTTCAGCACGATCACGCTCATGCTGTGCGCGAGGACGTCGTGCAGCTCGCGCGCGATCCGGGTGCGCTCCTCGGCGATCGCCGCCCGGGCCTGCGCCTCGGCGCGCCGGTTCTCTTCCGCGGTCAGCTGGGCCTTGGCGTGGAAGAACTCGCCGAGCGCCCACGCGGCGACGTGGACGGGGATGATGACGACGACGTTCAGGACCGGGTTCTGCGTGTCAGGGCCCCGGCCGATGCCCCACAGCACGTCGAGCGCGAGGATCCCGCCCGCGGTCAGCGCGGCGAACCGGCGGTCGCCGCGCCGGACGAGGTTGAACAGCACCACGGCCATGCTCAGCTCGGCGCGGCCCCGGTCGTAGGCCCAGATCCCGTTCGTGTAGGCGACGAGCGTGGCGGCCAGGATGAGCACCGCGACCGTGCGCGGGAACCGGCGCCGGACCAGCAGGGGAAGCAGGAACAACATCGGGATCGCCCGCAGCACCCACGGGTCCGGGCCGATCCAGCCGGGCGCGAGGAAGACGAACACGGCGTACAGCGGCAGGTCCACCGCCCACCGGTGCCTGCGCACCCACTTCACGAGCCGTTCCACGAGCCGAACGTAACGCGGCGACGGGGCCCGCGGCGTCATCCCGGCGGCTCGACATGGTCCTCCCGTGGGAGGACGCGAACCGGCCGGTCCGGCGGATTCGCGGCCACCCCGGCCGTACCTGGCGTCGCCGGCATGTCGATCACCAGGGAATTCCTCCGCCCCCCCGATGCTGACGGGCGCGCGTGCATCTGGTCGACGAGGCGCGGGTCCGTCTCGATGCGGCACGCCACCGCAGTCCTTCGGACGGAGCAGGGGCCGCGCGTCGGCGATGACACAGCGCCGGACGCGACTTGACAACTACATAGGGACGCCCCTTTACCTCGACAGGCGGCAACATCGGAGGTCAGCCAAATCTGCCACCAGCAGAATCCAGCACCTGTGCTGCTTCCCCATCGACTAACACGTGCCGATCGAATACGCGTCGTTTCCAGTACTTCACGTCGCGGTTTTCCTTGCTGCTGGGATGGGAGCGTGCCAGTAGCAACTCCACGCCGGTCGGCGTGAACCGCCAGTTCATGGGGCCGTCCGGGTACGTCCGAAGGTCCGGCACGCCCGCTTGAGCGTCTCGATCACAGAGGGGTTCGGCTCGGCGGCAGAACGCCCCCGTCTGCCGCCGAGACCTACCGTCGCTGCCAACCGGAATGACGGAAACTATGTCACCGTGCGGGCAGCGGAGCCCTGGTCTCGTCGAGCTCGGCGAGAAGGTCGCCGTGCTGCTGCACGCGGTCGAGGACGTCGTCGGCGGCGAAAGTCAGCTGACTGACGTGCTCGCACGACTCGACTTCGTCCCAGGTGATCGGGGTGGACACGGTCGGGGTGTCGCGCCCGCGCAGCGAGCACGGCGCGATCGTGGTCTTCGCCGGGTTGTTCTGGCTCCAGTCGATGAACACCCGCCCGGTGCGCTGGGCCTTGGTCATCACCGCGGTCACGACCAGCAGCGTATCCGGCAGCGGCAGCGTGCCCAGCTGTAGTTTCCCGGCCTATCCAGGGCTGTAACCCGGCGATCAGGCAGCTCGCCGGCTAGTCCGCCGTCGTGCTCGCCGCCACCTGCGGCGGTACGTTGGTGCCAGGAATCGATCCACAACCGGTCCCGATCGGCCGTGGCGTCCCTATCGATCTCGATCGCGGGGGTCAAGGGAGTGCTCTGCACAGCGCGCTGCAGGCGGGCGGACAGCACCTCGGTGTCGATGACTTCGTGGTCACGGGTTCGTCCGGCTCAGCGCGCCACGCGGCGCCGCCGATGATCGCGGCGGTGCCGACGCCGCCCGGCAACGCGCCGTACGCGAGCCCGCAGTCGGGCTCCAGCCGGGTCGCGCAAAAGACGTCCGCGACCGCGGTGCGCCCGTGGCGCGCCCTTGCAGCGCGAGCGCCATGTCCTCCATCAGGCGCCGGGCTCCGGCCTGGACCGCGTCGAAGTCGGCGCTGCGACCAGCGCGGCCAGCTTGCCGGGCAGCAGCAGCGCGGGCGCTGCAGCCGCGGTTCGTCAAGTGCGAACCACGGGAAGAGCGCTCGGCCCGTTCAACGCGCGTGGTGTGTGGTGGCCTGGAGGCTGCTGAGCAGTGCGAGGGCGTGGGCGCTGGGTGTGCCGGGTTCGGCGTGGTAGATGATCAGTTGTTGACCGGGGACGCTGCGCACGTCGAATGCCTGGTAGGTGAGGGTGAGCGGGCCGACGTCGGGGTGCACGAGGTGTTTGGATTCGCGTGTCTTGCCGCGCACCTGGTGGGTTTCCCACAAGGCGCGGAAGTGCGTGCTGCCCTCGCTGAGTTCGGCCACTAGGCGCCGCAGATCAGGATCGTGTGGGTCGAAGCCCATGGCGACCCGCAGGTTCGCCACGGTGGCCTGTGCGGTCCAGTCCCAGCGTGCGTAGAACCGTCGTCCCGCGGGGTCGAGGAAGGTCATGCGGGCGAGGTTGTCCACCGCGCGGAATGGTGAGAACAGCGCGTCGGCGAGGGCGTTGGTGGCCAGTACGTCAAGGATGCGGTTGAGCACGAAAGCGGGCGTGTGCGGGTAACCGTCCATGAGTTGCCGCAGTTCGGGGCTCACGGCCTGAGGCGTCGGCGCGGGGGTGTGGTCTGGTGTGGCGCCGGCCAGCCGGTACAGGTGCTCGCGAGCGTCGCAGCCGAGATCCAGCGCGCGGCAGAGGGCATCGAGCACGTGCGGGGACGGGTGGGTCTCGCGGCCCTGTTCCAGGCGGGTGTAGTAGTCGGCGTTCACCCCGGCGAGCACGGCGACTTCTTCGCGGCGCAGTCCGGGCACCTTGCGCCGGCCGGAGTAGAGCACGCCCGCGTCTTCCGGAGACCGCCCCGCGCGACGCGCTCGCAGGAACGCCCCCAGCTCACCACTGGCCATGTCACGAGAGTAGATCGCTCGCCGCCCGGTTGGGAGGGTGCGGCACACCCAGCCACCACAGGTCCTGCCATCGCCTGTCACCGTCGCCGACGCTGGACGGTATGACGAGCGAAATCCACGTGGTCGGCCTGTGGAGCACCGCGGACGGACACATCCGGCAACAGCTGCGCGCTGACAGGCGCTACCACGAAGCGCGCGGCGAACGGCGCGGCGCCTACACCAGTCGCTACACGGTGACCGGGAACCACCTCAACCACGTGGACGACACCGGCTCCACCGCGACGGGCGACATCAGCGACGGCGTGCTCTACCACGAGCATCTCGTCCTCTATTGCGAGTCCGCCGCTGCTGATCACCGAGGGCAGGCACGGCGATGAGCGTGCCACCCACCGGCAGCGAGTTCGTGGGCCATGACCTGCAGGGCAAAGTCGCGCTGGTCACCGGTGCCGCCCGCGGGGTCGGTGCGGCCACGGTCGCCTGGCTGCACGCCCGCGGCGCGCGAGTGCTGGCCACCGACCTCCGCCCTGAAGTGGGCGATCTCGCCACCCGGTCCAACGGCGTGTCCACCCTGGTCGGCGACGTGTCCCGGGAGGACACCGCGGTGCGGTCGGTCGCCGCGGCGATCGACCGGTTCGGCAGCCTGGACATCCTGGTCAGCAACGCCGGCCGATCGGTGAACAAGCCAATCACCGAGACCACCGCGTCCGACTGGGACGAGCTGATGTCGATCAACGCCCGCGGGGCGTTTCTGCACGCCCGGGAGGCATTCCGGGCGATGCGCGAACGCGGCGGAGGTGTGATCGTCACCGTCGGGTCGTTCGCCTGCACCGTCGGGATGGTCGAAGCCGCGGCCTACAGCGCGTCCAAGGGGGCACTGGCGCAGTTGACCAAGGTGCTCGCGCTAGAGGGCGGCCCGCACGGCATCCGGGCCAACGTCGTCGCCCCCGGTGTGATCGAGACCGACATGCTCGACAACTTCCGGGCCGACAGCCGGGAGTATCTGCGCTCCTTCGGCGACGCCCACCCCTTGCGCCGGGTCGCGCAACCCGAGGAGATCGCCGAGGTGATCGGTTTCCTGGCCTCGCCCCGCTCCGGCTTCATCACCGGCGCGGTCGTCGCCGCCGACGGCGGCTACACCGCGGCCTGACACCCCACAAACCCAACGAGAGGAAAGAGCACATCATGCCTGGACGCCTCGCCGGCAAAGTCGCGTTGATCACCGGCGCGACCGGCGGCATCGGACAAGCCACCGCGGAACTGTTCGCCCACGAAGACGCCCACCTGGTCGTCACCGACATCGCCCAGGACGCGGCGCGGGAGCTTGCCGCGCGACTGAAAGCCACCGGCACCGAGGTGCTGGCTGCCCGCTTGGACGTCTCCTCATCCGAGAACTGGCGCGAGATCATCGAACTGACCCGGCAACGATTCGGCCGGCTCGATGTCCTGGTCAACCTCGCCGGCATCGTGGACTGGCCCGGCGTCGAGGACACCACACAGGACTCCTGGGACCGGGTGATCGCGATCAACCAGACCGGCACCTGGCTCGGAATGAAGACCGCCATGCCTTTGCTGCGCGCCTCCGGTAACGCCTCGGTCATCAACACCTCCTCGGTGCTGGGCCTGGTCGGCAGCGGAGCCGCCGCCGCGTACCAGGCGTCCAAGGGAGCAGTGCGGCTGCTGACCAAGACCGCCGCCGTCGAATACGCGACCCGTGGCGTCCGGATCAACTCGGTGCACCCCGGAGTCATCGCCACCCCGATGATCCAAGAACTACTCGACGAGCAGGGCGACCAACAACCCGACATCATGCGCACCCCCATGCGCCGCGCAGGCAGCCCCGCCGAGGTCGCTCCCACGATGCTCTTCTTGGCCAGCGACGAATCCTCGTTCGTCACCGGAACCGAACTCATCGTCGACGGCGGACTCACCGCGCACTGAACCCCGAGGGACCAAGTAGGGCGGACACCTTTCGCCCATCGAGCGATCATGTCATGGGGAAACACCAGGTCGTGCGGCCCGCCGGAGCTGCACCTTTCCTGTCGAAAACCACACTTTCCCGTCGGGTTTACCGGCACGCCCGGCGGAGGCAAGCTGGTTCCATAGATTTACTATTCCACTTCAAGACGGCGAGAACCCAGATATACTCGGGCCGTGGAACACCACCTTCTGTCACCGGAAAGCGTGAACACCTCTCCGCCGATGAAACGGGTCGATCTGGGGAGGTTTCCTACGACCGCGCCATCGCGGATATGCGGCGCTGGGTCGAGGAACGGCGGGCGGGCGCGTACGGGGACCGGCTGTTCCTGCTCACCCATCCACCGGTGATCACCTACGGCAAGCGCACTGACCCGCGAGACGTGCCCACCGCGCTGCCGGGTGTGCCGACCGTGCCGGCGGACCGGGGCGGCCGTCCGCCGGTTCGAACGAGGGCTGATCCAAGCGCTGGACACCCTCGGGTTCACCACGCTGCGGCGGGATACACCGCGCGGTGCGAGCAGTCTGGCCGGAGTGTGGACGCCCGAGCACCGCAAGCTCGTGTCAATCGGCATGCGCATCCGGTCCGGCGTCACCAGCCACGGCTTCGCGGTCAACGTCGACCCCGACATGTCGGCGTTCCGGAGGTTCACCGCCTGCGGGATGCCCGACGTGGAGATGACGTCCCTGCGGGAGATCTCCGCCGAGCGAGGCCTGCGCATGCCCTCCGACAAGGAGATACGAGATGCGATAGCGACAGCTCTCGGTGCCGCCTGAGCGGCCGTCAGGCCACGTCCAGCACCGCCTTGCCGTGGAGCCGCCGGCCGGCGATGAGCGCCGCGGCCTCGACCAGGCCGGTCCAGTCCCCGCGCCGGGAGATCCGCGGATCCAGCGCGCCGGATGCCACCCGCGCGGCCAGCCAGCCGAAATCGCCGGCCAGATCCCCCAGCGCCAGCAGGAAGAACGTGGTGATCGTGCGGTCATGGCCGTGTTCGTCGGCGAAGAAGGCGCCGTAAGTCGAACACCTCGGCCTCGCGGGCCGCATGACCGATCGCGACGAGCATGCCGCCACGGGCGAGCCGCCCGTGCGCCGACACCAGCTGCCGGCCGCCGACCATGTCGAGGACCGCGGACACCGGCTCGGTGAGCTCGCCTGGCGAGCCGAGCACGTGGTGGGCGCCCAGCGCGTGCGACCCGTCCCGTTGTGCCACGTCACCAGTCGTCGCGATCACTTCCGCGCCACCCGCCGCGGCGAGCTGCACCGCAAACCGGCCGACCCCGCCCGAGGCACCCGTGACGAGCACCCGCCTGCCCAGGATCGAACCCACCGGCGCAGTGCACACAGCGCGGTCGTCGCGGCGACCGGGATCGTGCTCAAGCGACCGAAATCGGTGCGGGTGGGCGCGTCGATCCCGAGGTGCCCACCGAAGACGCAGCAGGCACAGTGAAGGAGTTGATCACCGAAGGCAAGGTCAAACACTCCGGTTTGTCGGAGGCCGGTGTGACGACTACCAGCCGCGCCCACGCCGTGCAGCCGGTGGCAGCGCTGCAAAGCGAATACTCGCTCTGGATGCGAAACCACGAAGCCGAGATCATTCCGACCTTGGAGAGCTGGGCATCGGTCTGGTGCCGTACAGCCCGCTGGGCAAGGGATACCTGACCGGCACCCTCGACTGCCACACATCGCTGGCCGACGACCTCCGTCGCATGCTGCCGCGCTTCACTCCCGAAGCACGACAAGCCAACGGACACTGGTCGACTTGCTGCGGCAGATCGCCGACGACAAGGGAGCCGCACCAGCCCAGATCGCTCTCGCCTGGGTGCTGGCGCGGAAGCCGTGGTTCGTGCCGATCCCCGGCACCACCAAACTGCATCGCTTGGAAGAGAACCTGGGAGCACTCGATGTCGAATTGACGTCCGGCGACCGCCAGCGCATCGAGGCGGCTGCGAGCCAGATCCACGGTGAGCGTGTCCCCGAGCGGTTGAATTCTCTGTTCCGCCGCTGGTCCGCGCGCGATTCTCGGTGGCGCTGTGTCCAACTGCCACTGAGTGACCCGACGTCCTTGGGAGACAGCGCCCGGACCGGCATGGTGGACCTTTCGAGCATCGTCATCACGAAGGAGAGAAATGACCTGGGACACCTTCGACTCGGTTCGGCTGGCCGACGTGGAACTGGCTTACCGCGTCGTCGGGGACGGGCCGCGCCTGATCGTGCTACTGCACGGGTGGCCGCAGACCGGCGAGTGCTGGCGCCACGTCGTGGAGCCGCTCGGCCGGGACCACACGGTCGTCGTCCCGGACCTGCGCGGCTACGGCGCTTCCGGCCTCACCGCAGCCGGCTACGACAAGCGCTCGACCGCCGGTGACGTCAGCGGGCTCATCCGCCACCTCGGCCATGACGCGGCCGTCGTCGTCGGGCACGACCGCGGCGCCCGGGTCGCGCACCGGTGGGCCCTCGACCACCCGTCCGAAGTGGACGCCCTGGTGCTGCTGGACATCCTGCCGACGCGAGTGGTGATGAACTCGTTCGACCGCCAGTCGGCGGCCGCGATGTGGCATTGGTTCTTCCACCGCAACCCCGACCTCGCCGTCGAGCTGGTGTCCGGTAACGTCGAGGCCTACCTCGGGCACTTCTTCGCCGCGGTCCGGAAATCCGGCGCCGTCGACGAGAAAACGTTCCGGCACTACGTTTCCGCGTTCAGCGATCCCGGGCACCTCCGGGCGTCCTTCGAGGACTACCGCACCGGCTTCGACGTCGACCTCGCGCGCGACGAGGACGACCACGCGGCCGGGCACCGGCTGGCGGCGCCCTTGCTGGTCCTGTGGGGCGCCGAGGGTGGTCTCGCCACGAGCGACGTCGTGGGCGTCTGGCAGGACCACCACGCGGACCCGGCCATGGTGAGCGGGCACGCCGTGCCGGGCGGGCACTACGTCCCGGAGGAGGCACCCCAGGAGCTGGTGCGCGCCCTCCGGGAGTTCCTGTGAGTCAGACCGCGGTGTAGCCGCCGTCGACGAGGATTTCGGCGCCGGTGACGTAGGACGCTTCGGCGCTCGCGAGGAACAGGATCGTGTCGGCGACCTCCCGCACCTCCCCTTCCCGCCGCATCGGCACCGCCGCGATCTGCTGCGCACGCCAGGCCGGGTCGGCGGAGCCGCGTGACGTGCGCATCGGCGGCAGCATGCCCGGCGCGACGGCGTTGACCCGGATCCCCTGCTCCGCGTACTGCACCGCAGCCGTCCGCGTCATCGCCTTGACCGCGGCCTTGGACGCGCCGTAGCCCAGGTGGATCCCGAACTGGCCGACGGACGCGGAGATCGACGACAGGTTGACGATCGAACCCCCGCCGGTGCGCGCCATGGCGGCCGCGGCGTGCTTGATGCCGAGGAAGACACCCTTGGCGTTGACGAGCATCAGCTGGTCGTAGAAGGCCGTGCTGCTGGGGTCGGGGTCGAACGAGCCGCTGATCCCGGCGTTGTTGACCAGCACGTCAAGCCGGCCGAACCGGGCGGTGACCTCGCCGATCACCGCGGTCCACGCGTCCTCGTCGGTGACGTCCAGGTGCCGGTACTGCGCTTCGCCGCCGGCGGCGCGGATTTCCGCGGCGGTCTTCTCGCCGTCCTCGTCGAGGATGTCGGCGACCACGACCGTCGCGCCTTCGCGGGCGAACGCCTCGGCGGTCGCGCGTCCCATTCCCCCGGCCGCGCCGGTGACGAGCGCGATCTTGTCCTTCAACCGCATGGTGGTTCCTTTCGTGGTCAGGCCGCGACGGGTTCGGGCTGGGTCGCCCGCGCCGAGCGGGCCTTGAGGACGACCGCGAGGACGCAGCAGGCAGCGGGCAGCAGCAGGGCGAGGAAGACCTGCCGGTAGTTCAAGCCGACGGCGACGAGCACGGTACCGGCGGCCGCGCCGGCGATCGCGCCGAACCGGGCGATGCCGGTCGCCCAGCTCGTCCCGGTGGCGCGGATCGACGTCGGGTAGAAGTCCGCTGACAGGATCGGGAAACCGGTACCGACGGTGTTGGTGAACATGCCGAGCACGAAGATCAGGATGCCGACGACCAGGACGTCCTGCGGCGCGACCGCGACGAGGACCAGGAGGACGGCGGCGCAGCCCATGGCCGCCGCGACCGTGCGGTGCAGGCCGAAGCGGTCCATCAGCCAGCCGATGCCCAAGTTGCCGACCGTGCCGCCGGCCTGCAGCAGCAGCCCGATGGTCGCGGCGGCGGTCAGCGAAAAGCCGACGTCGGTCATCAGGATCGGCAGCCAGCTGTTCATCAGGTAGACGATGAAGAACGCGGCGACGAACCCGGCCCAGATCGTGAGGGTGCCGGTGCGGAACCGGCGGGTCAGCAGCCCGGCCACCCGTACCTTGGCGGCGACGGCCGGCTCGTCCAGCACGAAGCGCGTGCCGGCGGGAAACGTCTCGGGCACGAGGCGGCTCACCAACGCGGCCAGCTCGGCGTGCCGTCCTTCCTGGCGGGCGAGGAACTTCGGCGATTCGGGCAGTGCGGCGGCGATGACCACGGCGTAGGCCAGCGGGAGCGCCCCGCCGGCGACGAGCGCCCAGTGCCAGCTCGCGACCTGGACGAGCGCGTTGGTGAGGTACCCGGCCACGGCACCACCGAGGGTCATCCCGCAGTAGGCCAGCGACATCATCGCACTGCGGCGGCGCGCGGGGGCGTACTCGGACACGAGCGTGGTCGCGTTCGGCAGGGCGGCCCCGAGACGGAACCCGGTCAGCACGCGCAGGATCGAGAAACCGGTGACGCCCGTCGTCAGCGCGGTCGCGGCACTCATCAGGCCGAAGAACACGAGCGAGGCGATGATGACCTTGCGGCGGCCGAGCCGGTCGGCGAGCGGCCCGGCGACGAGGGAGCCGAGGGCGAGGCCGAGCAGCCCGCTCGTGACCACCGGGCCCAGCTGGGCTTTGGTGATGTGCCAGTCGGAAATGAGCGACGGGCCGAGGTAGCTGACCATCGCGACGTCGATCCCGTCCAGCGTCACCACGCCGAGGCACAACAGAAGGACACGCCGTTGCAGGCGGCCGACCCGGTGGCGGTCGATCAGGGCGTGCAGTTCGAGAGTGCTCATGAGTCCTCCGTTGGACGTCCGCCGGTGAAGGCGGTGTGGAGCAGCCGCCGCAGAACGGCTTCGGTGACGGGTACGGGATTGGCGTAGGGTGCGGCCAGCGTCCGGTCGATGACCGCGTCGATGCCGTTTTCGGGCAGGCCGAGGGCTTTCAGCGACATCTCGGCGCCGAGGCCCTGCGCCAGGCGGAATACGTGCCCGGCCGGGTCCGGGGTGTTCCACGCCGACTCCAGCGCGGCCCTGGCCGTGGGGGCGGCGGGCAGGTTGACCGCGAGGACGTGCGGGAGCACCGCGGTGTGGACCGGCGCGTGCGGCAGGTCGAAGGCGCCGCCGAGGATGTGGCAGAGCTTGTGGTGCAGCGACATTGTGGTGGCGCCCAGCGCCGTTCCGGCGAGCCAGGAGCCGTAGAGCAGGTCCGCGCGCGCGTCGAGGTTCAGCGGGTCCGCGGACACCCGCGGCAGGGCGGCGGCCGTGACGCGCGCCGACTCCTTCGCGACGAGCGCGGTGACCGGCGAACAGTCCGGCGCGTAGAGCGCCTCCGCGACGTGGGCGAGGGCGTTCATCCCGCTGGTCACCGAGAACTCCGGCGGGAGCGAAAGGGTCAGCTCGGGGTCGTAGACGACGAGGACGGGCCGGACCTTCGGGTCGCGGCCGGTGGTTTTCCCGGTCTCGTCGGTGATGCCCCAGATGGGAGTCATTTCCGAGCCCGAGTAGGTCGTCGGCACGGCGGCGACCGGCACCCCGGTCTCCTTGGCGACCGCCTTGGCCAGGCCGACCGCGGAACCCCCGCCGACGGCCACGCAGCTGTCGGCCCCGGCCGCGGCCGCCACGGCTTCGGCGGCGACCGCGGCGGGGACGTGCATCGCCGCGCGGGGATGCAGTTCGGCGCCCGGGGGTGCCAGCTCGGCCGCGAGGTCCGCCTCACCGGGGGCGCACACGACGAGCGGCCGGCGCAGCCCGGCCCGCTCGAGTTCCCCGGGCAGCCGATGCCGGGCCCCGGCGCCGAAGACCACGCGGCCTGGAAGGTTTTCGTGGACGAAGGCGCGGGTCATCGCGGCACCTCCGCGAGGACGACGTCGAACTCGAGGAGCCGGAAGGGGTTCTCCACGCCGAACCGCGCCGCCCGCGCGGGGTCGTCGACGGTCGTGACCGGCCGGACGAGCGTCTCCTTCACCCCGAACACCGTGTCGGAGTCCAGGTACGGGCTGCCCTCGACGAAGACGTGGGTGGTGACCGGGACGTGGCCTTCCGCACCGGCGATGACGTGGATGTGCGCGGGGCGGTTCGGGTGCCGTCCGGTGGCGGCGAGCAGCCTGCCGACCGGGCCGTCGTCCGGGATCGGGTAGTACCGCGGCACGACGGTCCGCAGCCAGAAGCGGCCGGACTCGTCGGTGGTGAACAGCCCGCGCAGGTTGCGTTCGGGCTGCACGCCGGGCTGCTGGACGTCGTAGAAGCCGGCTCCGTTGGCCTGCCACACGTCGACCAGCGCGCCGGGCAGCGGCGTGCCGTCCGAAGAGGACACCCGGCCGGTGAACACGCACGGCTCGCCGTTGTGGTCCAGCGAGATGTCGGCGCCCAGCTCCCGTGGCGGGGAGTCGACCAGGTGGAACGGGCCGAGCACGGTGGTCTCGGTGGCGCCGGCGGGCTTGCGGTGGTTGATCGCGTCGACCAGCATCGACACCCCGAGCACATCGGACAGCAGGACGAACTCCTGCCGGGTCTCGTCGCACATCCGCCCGGTGGCGGTGAGGAAATCGACGGCCCGCTGCCATTCCGCTTCGGTCGGTTCGATGTCCTTGACGAACGCGTGCAGGTGCTCGACCAGGCTGGTGACGATCCGCTTGAGCCGCGGATCGGGGGTGCCGGCGAAACTCGCGGTGACGACCTCGGCCGAGGTCTCTTCGGAGAAGCCGGTCATCGGGCCGCCTCCAGGTTCGTGCGCCAGGCCGGCGCGGCGAGCCCCGCGGAATCGAGGACGGCGGCACCGGCGTCGAACGCCAGCCGGGCCGCTTCGGCGGCCGGGCGCGCGTCGAGGTCGTCGGAGAAGACCTCGACGGAGACCGGCGCGGTGACGCCGTGCTCACGCAATGCCCGCAGGACGCCCGCGGTGTCCCCGGCGCCTCGGCCGGGGAGCAGGCGGCGGTGCCGGGCTTCGTCGGTGAGGTCCGGGCCGGGCTCGGGCCGCACGTCGTTCAGCTGGACCGTCGTGATCACCGATGCCGGTACGTCCGCGAGGTCGGCGGGCCGGGCGCCGGAGCGGAACCAGTGCCACAGGTCGAGCGTGATGCCGCCGTTCGGGCGGTCCGCGGCGGCCACGACCTCGGCCACCTCCGCGATGGTCCGGACGTGGCTGTAGGGCAGGAACTCGAACCCGACCAGGACACCGTGGCGGGCGGCGCGGTCGCAGAAGGCGCCGAAGGGCTCGATCAGGTCCCGCACCGGGTGCGGGAAGAACATCGGGATGTTGAGGTGCCGGAACCCGACGTGGTCGGCCAGCCGCCACATCGCCTCCTCTGCCGGATCCTTCCCGGCGGCCCAGTCCCAGGTGTGCTCCAGCTCGAGGATGCGGACGCCGTGGCGGTCGAGCAGGTCGCGGATGTCCCCGTCGGACAGTCCGGCGTCGAGGTAGTCGGCCAGGCGCAGGCCGATCCCGGTGAAGCCCGCCGCGGCCGCCGAAGCGACGCGGGTGGGCAGGTCGGCGAAACGCAGCGTATTGGCGCTGCAGGTCAAGAACATGTTGTAGCCCTTCAGTGCGGGTCGCCGGCGGTGGCCGAACCGGCCAGCCACCGGTCACCCTCGTCGTACAGCCGCTCGACCGCCGTTCCGGTCAGGCCGGGCAGCCCGTCCTTGACCGTGAACCCGGCTTTGGTCTGCAGGTAGCCGAGGTGGCGGTACCCGGCCGGGAAGCGGCCGAGCAGTTCGGGGTCGAGCACCGGCCGGGCGGCCGGGTCGACCGGGTCGAGCCGGTCCTTCTCGTAGATCGGCTGCCGGCGCACGATCTTCCACTCCCCCTCGTGCCGGGTGCAGAAGTCGTAGAACCGGCCGGTGCAGACGACGTCGACCTCGACACCGTCCACAGTGGCCCGCTGATCGATCCTCATCTTCGTCTGCGCGATCGCCCGGTCGCCGCGGATCTCGGCGGTGTGCCCGCCGAGGAAATGCAGGATGCTGACCCCGCGGTCGAACCCGGCCTTGCTGGCGGCGATGAACTCCTTCGCCGGGCCCTGGAACCAGGTCGCCGTCATCCAGCCGTCGACCGGGTGCCAGACGGTGGCGAAGCGGTCCCAGTCGCCGGAATCGCGCCACAGGGCCCAGTTCTCGACGAGCTCCCGCACCGCGAGACGGTCTTCCATCACGTTCTCCTTGCTGGTCAGGGGATGAACGGCGCGAGCTGTGTCCCGGCCGTGACGTGCAGGACTTCGCCGGTGATGGCGCGGGCGCGGTCGGAGAGCAGGAACGCGACGGCCCCGGCGATGTCGGCGGGCTCGACGAGCCGGCCCAGTGGCGACGCGGCGGCGAACCGGCGGGCGTAGGCTTCGACGAACCCGGCGTCGCCCTTCTCGGCGTTCAACGGGGTCCGCACGAAACTCGGTGCCACCACGTTCACCGTGACCCCGAGCGGGCCGAGTTCCCGGCACGCTTCCCGGGTCAGGCCGACGAGTCCCGCCTTCGACGCGGAGTACGAGCCGGTCGCGCCGCCGCCGAGCCACACCCGCGAGCCGATGGACACCACCCGGCCCCCGCCCTGGCGGCGCCACCGGGGGACGCAGTGCTTGATCAGCAGCGCGGGCCCGGTCAGGTTGACTTCCAGCGTGGCGCGCCAGGTCGCCGGGTCCAGCTCCTCGAGCGAGTGCTGCGGTTCGATTCCGGCGTTGTTGACCAGCGCGTCGATCCGGCCCCAGGTCGCCTCGACCTCGTCGAGCGCGGCGCGGACCGCGGTTTCGTCGGTGACGTCCGCGGTGATGCCGGTGGCGGATTCGCCGAGCCGTCCGGCGGCTTCCCGCGCGCCACGCCGGTCGAGCAGCGCGACGCGGAAGCCGTCGGCCAGCAGGGTCGAGGCGATGGCCTGGCCCAGGCCGCCGGCGCCGCCGGTGACGATCGCGACGGGAGCGCTCACGCCGTCGCCTCCTTCGCGAAGCCGGTGATCGCGCCGGCCAGCGCGGCCGGCATGGACAGCATCGGCGAGTGGCTCGCCGCGAGCTCGCTCCACGAGCCGGTCCGGCTCGCCAGCTTGCGCTGCACGTCCGGGGTGCACGCCCGGTCCGCCGTGCAGACGACGAAGTGCGACGGGACGGCCCGCCAGGCCGCCCGGGACACCACGGTGGTGCGTGTGCTGACGTGTTCGGGGGTCAGCCGCTCGGCCGCGCGGGCCGCGTCGGCGGGGTCGCAGTCGTGGTAGAACGCCGCTCGTGCGGTGTCCGGGTCGATGACGAGGTGGTCGCCGACCTCTCTTATGTCGTCGACGCCCGCCTCGGAACCGGCTTGGGCGTCGTTGACCGATGCGACCGACTCCCCCGGCTCGAGGCAGAACGCGCTGACGAACACCATGGCCCGGACGCCTGGGGCGTCGCCGGCCTCGGTCAGCACCGCCCCGCCGTAGGAGTGGCCGACGAGCACGACGTCGCCCGGCACGTCGGCGAGCACCCGGGTGAGGTGGGCGCAGTGCCCGGCGAAGGTCTCGTCCCCCGGGGCCCGGCCCCGGCCCGGGAACGTGACTGGCACGCACGGGTGGCCGTCCGCTTCGAGGAGGGCTGCGACGCGGTCCCAAGCCCAGCCGCCGTGCCACATCCCCGGCACGAGCACGATCGTCGGTTTCACGCGGCTGTCCTTTCCGGAGTGTGGGTCGTGGTGACCACCCGGGTGCGGTCCCGGAGGCAGTAGGTCAGGCCGATGCCGAGCACGTAGGTACCGGAGATGGCCCAGACCGTGCCGCCGACACCGAGCGGGCCCACGAGCCCGGCCACCGCCGGGCCGAGGAACTGGCTGATGCCCGCGCCGAGGTTGAGGATCGCGACGGCGCCGCCGACGTGCTGGGGCGCCAGCGAAGGCAGGATCGCCGAGAGCGGGACGAACCCGGCGAGCGCGGCACCGTAGACCACGGCGACGCCGAGGATCGCCCAGAAGTTCGGGCCGACGAGGTGCGGCACGTAGTACAGGGCGGGCACGCTGACCGCGCAGGCCAGCCCGCCGCACCACGCCACGGTCCGCACCCGGCCGATCCGGTCGGCGACGTAGCCGAACAGCGCGTTGGCCAGGACGTTGACGAGCAGCATCGTGCCCCACACCGTCTGCCATTCCGCTGTGGACAGTCCGACGTCGCGGACCATGTAGGTGGTCAGGAAGACCACGAAGGCGTAGAAGCCGAGCGTGTTGATCACCCGGACGATCCCGCCGATGCCGACCTTCGGGCGTTCGAAGACGATGGTCACCGCACCGAAGACCGCGCGGAGCCCACCACCGCGCTCGGCCCGGCCGCGGGCCTTGACCAGCAGCGCGACGATGAGCCCGCCCGCGCCGATGAACGCCAGCGACGACGCCAGCGTGGCGAACTCGCCGATCAGCGGGATGACGAGCCCCGCGTAGTAGGAGCCGAGCACGCCCAGCCCCAGCATGGCGAAGAACCAGTACCAGCCGACAGCCTTGCCCAGCACCGCTTGCGGCGTCTCCATCGCCACCCAGACCAGGAAGCCGTAGGAGAACAGCGGATAGCCGAGGCCGCGCACCCCGAAGGTGACCGCCATGAGCCCGAAGTCCCCGCGCGCCAGCGCGAGCAGGAACGCCACCTCGAACAGCACCCAGACCGCGAACCCCGTCAGCATCACGCGCTTGGGGCCGAAGGTCTCCGCCAGCGCGCCCGCCAGCCAGGCCGCCACCGCGACGACGAGCCCGTAGACGCCCCACAGCACGGACACCTGCCCGGAGCCGAAGCCGCGCTCGTCGAGGTAGGGCGAGAGGAAGCCGGACTCGATGCCGTCGCCGACCATGAACAGGGTCAGCGCGGCGAACCCCCAGCGGAGGTGGGGGACGATGCCCTGTCGGGCCCAGAACCCGCTCATCGCGGCAGCCACTCAGTGGCAGTTTGACAGGGGGCACACGATCGTTCTTCGGCACCGGTCAGCACGGCGAGAACCTCCTTGTTCGGGTCGTCCGTGCCACTGATCCTCAGCTCTGAGACCTTAAGAAGCCAGCGCGCGTTGCCACTCAGTGGCAGTCCCGGCTACCCTGGCCTGGTGGCCGGACGGACGAACAACCCCGGGCAATCCGTTTCGCGGCGGTTGCTCTCGGTCTTGGACTGTTTCGACGTCGCCCACCCGGCGCTGTCGCTCACCGAAGTGGCCACGCGCAGCGGCTTGTCCGTGTCCACCGCCCGCCGGCTGATCGGCGAACTCCGGGCGTGGGGTGGTCTGGAACGGCTGGAGGACGGTCGCTACCGGATCGGCATCCGGCTGTGGACGATCGGCTCGCTCGCCCCGCGGCAGCGCGACCTGAGAGAGGCCGCGCTGCCCTACATGCACGACCTCTTCCAGGCGACCCAGGAGAACATCCAGCTGACCGTCCTGGACGGCACGGAAGCGCTCTGCATCGAGAAGATCTCCAGCACCAAGGCGGTCCCCACCTTGACGCACGTGGGTGGGCGGCTGCCGTTGCACGCCACCGGGGTCGGCAAGGCGATCCTGGCCTTCTCCGGCCGGGAGCTGCTCGCCGCCGTCGCGGCGGCCGGCCTGCCCCGGATGACCCCGAACACCATCACCCAGCCCGGCCGGCTCGCCGGGGCGCTGAAGGAGGTGCGGCGGACGGGCGCCGCCTACTCCTACGAGGAAATGACGCTGGGCGCGGCGTCGGTGGCCGCCCCGATCCTGCGGCTGGACGGTGGGGTCCGGGCCGCGCTCGGCATCGTGGCCCATTCGCGCGCCGCAGTCGACCGGCTCGCTCCCGCCGTGCGCACCGCCGCGCTCGGCATCGCGCGCGCGACGAACTGAGGACCCGGCCTCACCACCGGTCCCAGTGCAGCACTTCGTCGACCGGAACCCGGCGTGCGGGCCGGAATTCCGTGCCGATGGTGTGCGCGACCGGGATGAGCGCGCCCTGCATCACCGACTCGTACGGAATGCCCAGCAGCGCGGCCACTTCCCGCTCCACGGCCATGTTCCCGGTGGTCCACACCGTGCCGAGCCCGTGCAGCCGCGCGGCGAGCAGGAAGCTCCACACCGCGGGCAGGAGGGAGCCCCACTTGCCCGCCTGGCGGTCGGCGCCGAGGCCGTCGGTGCGTCCCTCGATGCAGGGCACCACCAATGCGGGCGCCCGGTGCAGATTGTCCCCGAGGTACCGCAGTCCGCTCCAGACCTTCTCCATCGAGCCCGGTTTCGCGTAAGCGCGACGCCGGTCGTCCGCGGACATCGGGTGATCGCCCTGGCCGAGACCGCGGCGCCAGAGCCGGGCCAGTTCGGCGCGGCGCTCCGGATCGGTGACCACGACGAAACTCCAGCCCTGGCTGTTGCGCCCGCTCGGCGCCTGCAAGGCCAGTTCCACGCATCGGCGCAGGACCGCGGGGTCCACCGGCCGGTCGAAGTCCAGCCGGTGCCGGACCGCGCGGGTGGTGGTCAGCAGTTCTTCGGCGGTGAGATCGAGTCGGTCCACGGCACACCTCCCAGGGGTTCAGCGGTCCTCCGGCGCAGACGCGCCGCAGCGACGGCGGCGAGCAGGAAAACGAATGCCTCGTAGCCCATCGCCGCGTCCATCGCTCCTTCGGCGTAGACGACACCGGCCAGGGCCACCCCCACCGTGCCGCCCAGTTGCTGCGCGGTCGGCAGCAGGCCCGACACCGAACTGGCGGCTGGGGGCGGAACCCGGCTCAGCACCAGGGAAAACGCGGACGCGGTGAACAGACCGAACGCGAACCCGCCCGCGCCCAGCACCACCCACAGGACCGGCGCGGGCGCGGCCAGCGCCGGAACGACCAGCAGCGACACCGCGGCGAGGCCGCCCGACGCGGCGGCCAAGGTCGCGGCGCCGAACCGGCGTGCCGCCGCTTCGGCGAGCCGGCTGCCCGGCACGGCACCGATCGCATAGGGCGCCACCGTCATCGCGGTCACCAGCGGATCGCGGTGCAGTGCGCCCTGCAGATGCAGGGAAAGCAGCAAGCTGAACGACGGGATGCCGGCGTTGAACAGCAGCACCGCGGCGATGCCCCAGCGGGTCGTCGCCGCGGTCAGCGCTTCGGGGTGCACGAGGGGGTGCCGGACTCGCCGCTGCGAAACGCCGAAGGCGGCGAGCAGGCCGACGGCCAGCACCGCGCTCAGCCAAGTCCACGCCGGCCAGCCCGCGTCCTGGCCCAGGGTCAGCGGCAGCACGAGCAGCACCAGCCCGGTCAGGGACAACGCGGCGCCGACGGGGTCGACCCGGCCGGTGCCGGCCGGCCCGCGTCCGTCGGGCAGGATCCGGACCGAGGCGAGCGCGGCGAGCCCGACCGGCACCGGCAAGGCCAGCGCGATCCGCCAACCGGCCCCGAACGGGTCGAAGTGCAGCAGGACGCCGCAGCACAGCGGTCCGGCCAGCGCCGCGATGGCCATCGTCGCCCCATACCGGCCCAGCACACCCGCGCGCCGGTCCGCGGGCACCGCGGTCTGGATCAGCGACAGGATCTGGGGCGCGACCACACCGCTGCCCGCGCCCTGCAGCAGCCGGGCGGTCACCAGCGTCCCCATGTCCGGCGCGGCGGCGGCAGCCAGTGACGCGGCGGTGAACACGACCGTGCCGAGCACGAACAACCGCCGGTAGCCGAACCGGTCCCCGAGCCGAGCCGCGGTGATCAGCGCGCACGCGAAGGTCAGCGTGTAACCGGCCAGTGCCAGCTGCCCCGCCCCCGAGCCGGCGGCGAGGTCGTGCCGGATGCGCGGGACGGCCAGCTGCATCACGGTGACGCTCATCAGCTGCACGAACGTCCCCGACAGCAGCACGGCTTGCGCGGCGGGCCTCATGCCTGCTTGGCGATCCGCGCGACGAGCTCCGCGAGCTCGCCGGGCCGGGTCAGGAACGGCGAATGCCCGCCCGGCAACGAGTACACCGAGAACGGGGAGTCCGGCGCCAGCCGGTCCGCCTCGGCGATCATCAGGTCCTGGGTGACCGGAGGCAGGGCGAGGTCGCCGGTCAGCCGGATGTAGCTGCGGGGGACCCGGCCCCACCGCCCGGCGGTCACGGGGAACTCCCCCGCCAGCGACACCAGGGGTTCGTCGGGATGGAGGGTGAGGCGCCAGCCGTGCCGGTCCGCGGGCCAGTCGTTCAGGAACGCCCGCCGGATGACTGCCACCTCGGCGGGATCCGAGGAGAGCGGGTTGATCCGGAACGCGCCGATCACCTCGGGATCGCCGGAGTTGGGCACGCGCACGGCACCGGCGTTCTCCGGCGCGCCGACGTAGTCGAGGAAGCGCGACCGGCCCGCCGGCACGAACGCCGACAGGTAGACGACGTGGTCGGCCAGCCCCGGTTGCCGTTCGAGGGCGGCCGAGACCGGGCCGCCTCCTGCGCTGTGGGCCACGAGGACCACCCGCGCGAACCGGTGGCGTACCTCGACGAGGTCGGCGACCAGCGCGTCCACCAGCGCGCTGGTGGTGAGCCCGGCCAGCGCGGACGGCTCGGTCGCCAGGGCGGGTTGACCGGGCCGCAGGTATCCGGAGGGCATCGGCGCGGTCACGCCGTGGCCGGGCAGGTCGACGGCCACGCCGGCCACGCCGTGGGCGGCCAGCGCCCGCTGGGTCGCGGCCCAGTGCAGCGAAGAGTGCCAGGCACCGTGGACGAAAACACAGGTGGTGGTCTCGTTCATGACGACCTTTCGAAGGGAGGAGGTACAGCTCCACTCCACCGCGCCTCGGCTTCGGTCATCCACTTTCATATCTGGATCACCCACGCTTGATATGTTCTGAGTATGGAGTCGCGACACCTCCGGTACGCCCTGGCCCTCGCCGAGCACCAGCACTTCGGCCGCGCGGCCGCGTCTCTCGGGATCGCCCAGCCGCCGCTGTCCACCCAGATCGCCGCGCTGGAACGCGAAGTCGGCGAGCGGCTGTTCGACCGCACGCCCCGTGGCGTGTTCCCCACCGCCGCGGGCGCCGCGTTCCTCGCCCGGGCCCGGCGGGCACTCGGGGAAATGACGGCCGCGGCGGTCGAAGCGGGCCGCGCGGCGCGCGGCGAAACCGGCAGGCTGCGGATGGGCTTCATCGGCTCGGCCTTGCTGGCGCCGCTGCCCGGAGTACTGGGCCGGTTCCGCCGGAGCCGGCCCGACGTGCGGCTCGACCTGCGCGAGATGAGCAGCCCGGAGGCGGCCGCGGCCCTGGTCGCCGGTGAGCTCGACGTGGCGGTCGGCCGCGGTGCCCCGCGCGGCGCCGGAGTCGAAGGGCTCGTGACCGTCCCGATCGGCGCCGACCACCTGGTCGCCGTCGTCGGGGTCGCGCACCCCTTCGCCGGCCGCGCCGAAATCCGGCTCGAGCAGCTGGCGGCCGAGCACTTGATCATGTCGGCTCCCGAACAGGAGCCGGCGGTGGCCGCTCACCTGCGCAGCCTCTTCGGCCCGGAATCGACGGCGCTCGACGCGGCCACCGTGTCCCGCGACGTCCACACGATCATCGGCTTGGCGGCCTGCGACGTCGGCGTGGGCCTCGGTCCGGCCCGGATGCGGCTGGTCACCCGCAAGGACATCCGGTTCTGCGACGTCGTCCCGCGCGTCCGCCTGCCGGATCTGCAGCTGTCCTTCCGCGCGGCCGACGACTCCCCCGTGCTCGCCGCGTTCCTGGACGTCGTCCGCGCGAACTGCGCCGAAGTCGGCTCCCTCCTCGACGACATCCTCGCCGACCGCCGGAAACGCACCATCACACCGGCTCCCGGTCGCGGCTGACCACGCCGTGGCCGACAACCACGAGTGGACAGCGCCGTCGCTTCAGCGCAGGAGCGCGTGCAGGACACGGGCATTGCTGTCCGGGTCCGGTGCGTTGCCGGTGATGGCCGGGGTGTGGATGAAGGACCCGGTGATGCGCACGGTCGCCTAGGCGGTCGAGGACGTCCTCGGCGGTGAACACCAGCTGGACGGCGTGCCGACAGGCGCGGACTTCGTCCCAGGTGATCGGGGTGGACACGGCCGGGGCGTCGTGGCCGCTCAGCGAGTACGGCGCCATCGTGAGGCCAGTTCGTCCACCTCGAGATCGATGCCGGTGGTCCGGTCGCGCTCCCGGGCCGCGCTGTTGTTTCGCCGGGTTGTTCTGGCTCCAGTCGATGGACACCCCGTTGGCGCGTTGGGCTTGGCCATCACCGCGGTCACCCGATCGGACGTTTCGCGGGCCAAGTGCCGGGCGAGGCGTTTCGCGTAGGCCGAGGGCGCCGCGGGGTCGGTGGTGTCGATGCCGCAATAGAGCTGCATGCTTCACCGGACGACGAACCCATGCTGGCGATCGGCACCGGTAGGGGCACTGCAACGACGCGCTCGACCAAGCGGTCATCACGGTGAGCCTGTCAGCGGTACGGACACGTCCATCCCCGTATTGGCGTCGTCAAGACCTGCCACAGTGATGTCGGGAGTCGTCGGGACGTCACCGAGTGCGACGGAATGACCTTCGGCGCGCGGCCCGTGTCAGAGCGCTCCCTGCGCAGTTACGATCATGCCGTTGACGACGATCTATTCATATGTTTGCTTCCGGCGGTCGACGGCTTCGTTCCGTTCACCTGTCAACGAGCCCTTTGCGGCCCGGCCGGCTGCGCCGGCCCGCGTCGCCGCGTCAATCTGTCAACAGGCGTCGCATGAGCGTGAACTGGCCGGCAATGACGTCGGTGATCACGGCGCTGACCGCGGTTGGTGCGTTGATCTTCACCGCGCTGTCGCTCAATGCCACTCGGGCCCAAGTGGCATTGTCTGAGCAGGGGCAGGTCACCGGTCGTTTCACCACGGCCGTTGAAGAGCTCGACAAGGGCGGCGGCGAGCATCTGCAGGCTCGTCTGGGTGCGCTCTACAGTCTCGAACGGTTAGCCCACGACTCCCCTCGCGATCAGCCGACCATCATCGAGGTCATCTCGGCCTTCGTTCGCACCATCGCACCCCTGCCCAGTACCCGGCAGGGGTCTTGCCCGTGGCCCGGCGCGGATGTGCAGGCGGCGCTCACGATCCTCGGACGCCGTGACGTCAGCCAGGACCACGGCGCGTATATCAACCTGGCCCGAACATGCCTGAGCGGAACCAGTCTTCGTGGAGCGGACCTGGCATACGGCAGCCTTGCCGGGGCGAAAATCGAGGAGGTCGATCTCACGGACGCGAATCTCACTGGAACATCACTACGGGACGCGAGCCTACGGCGTGCCATACTCACAAACGCCAACCTCAGCCATTTGAACGGCGACAACGCCAACTTCTATTGGGCAGCGCTTGACCAAACTGATTTCACTGGGTCAAGCCTGTACGGGGCAGATTTCACTATTAGCTTCGGAACGAGAACAAATTTCAACGATGCGTCCTTGACCAACGCCAAGCATGACCACGCGTCTTTTTATGATACCATCTCCAACCGGGGTACCCAGGACAAATGGTGGTAGGAGTAAACGGGCTCGGCCGCGGCCGTCCGCACGGTATATCCGATGCGGAGCGGCCCACCAGCCCGAACGACGGTCGCAGCACCGGCAGCCGTTTCCGGGGCCAGCACGGCACGCCGACTACCACGCTGGACCTACGTGCGGCCCGTCCCATTCGGAAGCACACCGGCAGCTGCTGGTCCGCAGCTACCTGCACACGTCGTCCCGACGCCGACGAGGCAGTCACGCTCGCTGAGCACGCCATCCCCATCTGGAGAACATCGCCCACGTCCGAACGCTGCGCGGGCAACCTCCGCCACCTGGTCACCGTCCTGGCCCCGTGCCGCGTCCATGCGGCGAGCGCTGCGACGGCGGCGCCACGGCCTTCCAAGGTGGAGCAGGCGCCGGTCCACGATCCTCACTGAGATCGTCACGCCATCGCCGGCCGGCTCGGCGGCGATCCGACGAGCGCAGTACTTCCGCTGCCGACGCGCAGCTGCTCGATCCGGGCCACCACCGCGGCAGAGATGGCGGTCGGCCGGCGGCGCGGGACGCTCGGGTGATCGAGCAGCCGGGCTTCGCCGGAGCCTCCTCGAAGCGCAGAGCCGTCCGACCGCGGCGGCAGCACAGCGGTGCATGACCCGATCGGACGAAAACGACGAAAAGTCCGAGACATTGGGTTCAACGCAGCGATACTCGTCAGATGGGGGTTGGTCTGGAGGCAATCGGTCGCCCGCTGCTGGCCGCGGCGCGCGAAGCGGACACGGCGAGCGAGTTCACCGACGAGGTGGCCCGGCTGATCAGGCCCTGGATACCGCACGATTCGTACCTGGTCAGCGGCCAGGACCCGGTGACCGGCGCGAGTTGCCTGTGGCTGGCCGACCAGCGCTACCTCGCCGAACTCACCGAACGGCTGTACGAAATCGACGTCCCGCTGTACTGGTACGGGCCGTGGTCGGCCGGACGCGCGGCGGCCTCCGCCCCGGTGCGGCTCCTCGACGGTCGGCGCGCACGCGGTTCCGGCGAGCGGACGCACAAGTTGGTGAGCCTACTGGCAGAGGGCGGGCGCGCCCTCGGATCGCTGACCCTGCTCCGCGTGGGCCGCCAGCCGTTCACCACCGCCGACGTGGAACTCGCGGGCGCCCTGTCCGAACCGCTGGCCAAGGCGCTGCGCAGATTCATCGCCGGTGGGACTCTGCGGCCACCCCGCCGCACCGTCGCTCCCGGGGTGGTGACTGTTGGCGCGGACCATGACGTCCTGGGCATCACGCCGACTGCCCGAGAATCACTCCGCGTGCTGCGACCGGATGATCAGGCGGTCGACGACCGGCAGCTGGTGAGCGTCCTGTGGAACACGGTCTATTTGGCCCGCCAGGGTTGCCGTCGCGCGCTGAGCCGGCTTCCCACACCGGACGGTTGGCTCGCGGTGCACGCCGAACCGTACGAACTCAACGGTTCACGCGCGGTGGCGGTGACCGTCGAAGCGGCACAGGGCGAGTTGCTGCTGCCCGTGCTGGCCACGTGGTACCGCGCCTCGCCAGCCGAGCTGGGGGTGGTCCGCCAGGTGATCGCGGGGCTGCCCAGCAAGCAGGTCGCCCGCCGGCTCGAGCTGTCCGTGCACACCGTGCACGACCACCTGCGGTCGGTCTACCGCAAGACCGGGGTGGCCGGGCGGGACGAACTGCTCGCCCGCCTCGGCTGACGACCGTGTACCCGGGCAATTCCCGCCATTGCAGGTCGCGTGACGAAGGTGGGAGGTTCCTATGAAGGGATTCTGGAGCTTCCTGTTACAGGACGACGTAGGCGACCGGGCCGCAGGCAGCGTCGTGTTCCGTGCGGCGTGGATCGAGCCGATGCTCGCCAAGCCCGCCGGCGGCCGGCTCTGGGCGGGCCAACGAGATCAGACTCCACTGTTGTCAGGGTTTGCAGCTGTTGGCCAACCGTGCCGTGCTCGCTGCCAAGAGCGGCACGGACACCGCCACGGTTGACGGAAGATCCGCGCCGACAGTGGAAAGAATCAACATGCCCAGCCGGATTCGAACTCGATGATTTGGCGCGGGAGCGCCGCGTGGTCGAGTCGGCCTGGGGCCCGGTGCCCCCGATCGCTGCCGGTCCGTTTCCCCAGGCCGCTGGTAAAACCCCGAGCGGCTCTTCGGCATCAGCGGCTTCTAGTCGCGTCTCCCTGATCGTTCGGGTTCGGCCAGGGCCGGCTAGTACATCGCTTCCGACTGTCCGTCAGGGTTGCGCCGGCGGTAGGGGCTGCGGGATCTCGCAAACCCACATCAGCACCTGGACGCCGGGGATCAGCAGCGTCGCCCTGGCACCGCCGTCGTCGGCGGTGGCCATGGCCTGCGCGTCACCGTCGACGGGGACGAAGGTGGCCCCGGCGAGGTGGAACGGTCCATAGCCGATTGCCTCCAGGGCAAGCTGGGTGTCGCCGGCCGTCCAATCGGCTGTGATGGCCACATTCTTGACCGCCACGAACCCGATCGGAGTGGCCGGCAGCAGCTGATTGCCGGCGGTCGGGTCGCCCGCGGCGATACTGCGCGGCGGATAGCCGGGCACGGCCCAGCCAGGGCCGCGGAACCACAGTGGATCCAGCCACCCGCGGTGCAGCGTCACGTAGCAGTAGTCCAGCCGCACCCCGATGTCCGTGCTGGTGGACGGAACCGCCTCCAGGTCGTCGGTGGGTGGCAGCACGCCCTTGCCTGCGGGATCGTCGCCGACCTGGATGCCGTTGCCGGGGTCGCCGGAGACCGCGGCGAAGGACATCTCCGGTGGCCTGACGATGATCGGTGGCCCCTCGGGATCCGGGTCACCGCCGCCGGGTTTGCGCGGCTTGACCTTCCACTCCCAGCTCGGCGGCGGGTTCGGCGGAGCCGGCGGCGGAATCACCGGGTCCGGGGTGTGCAGGCTGGACCAGTGCGGCGCGGCCGCGTCCCACCAGGAGACGGGCTCCTGGTCGGTCGGCAGGTAGGTGGTGGCCGCGCCGCCGACCGTGCCGATGCGGCTGTTCTCGACAAGCTTGCGGGCGGCAGAGACCCGCCCCGCGACGAGTGCGGCCTCGTCAGGGGTCAACGCCGACGAAGGGCGAGCCGAGCCGACGATATCGCTGTAGAGAGAGGAGAACTGGTAGCTCGCCGGCCAGAACGCGGCACCGGGCTGGGGGACTTGATCGACGAACAAGGACGCGGCCTGCCGGTTGGCCACCGCATTGCCCTTGCTGAAATCGACCGGGTCCACCGGTTGCCCCGGCGCGGCGAACAGCAAAGTCGTCGCACCGGGGCCGGTGCCCGTCGGCGCCGGCAGCTGGGCGGCGATCGCGTCGTGCAGCGCGGTCGCGAGCAGTGCCGCGATCTCCGCAGAGCCGGGACCGGTCATGGGTCACGCCCCCGCTTGCTTGGGCAGGTCCGGGTCATCCAGCGGCGGGCATGCGGGGACCACTTCGGACAGCCAGGCGACGATCTGCGCGCCCTTGATGCCGACCACCCCATCGGTGAACGTGACGCCGTAGTCGCTGCGATCGTCGTGGCCCTCGGTGTGTTCCGCGGAGGCGCTGAAGTGGCTTTCCTGGTGCGAGCCCCCGCCGCCGAAGGAAATGCAGCCGAACATGCCGGCCACCCCACCGCTGGTCGAGCTGGACGTGAAAAGCGACTGGTCGTCACTCTGGCTGAACAGGTGCTCGAACGTGGCGTAGTCCGTGCTCTGGGTGTCGAGGGTGATCTTCACGTTGCGCACGACGAGGAAGTGCGTCGGGATCGTCGGCAGGAATGACGGCGGGTTCCGGTTGAGCTGCCCGGCCAGCGTGCCGTCGCTGACCGCCTTGGCGCTCTGGCCCTTCGCCCAGTAGTTGCGCATGTAGAACAGGTCGGACACCAGCCATGGCCGGTCGATCCGGCACAGTCCCCACTCCAGCTCGACGGACAGGTTCTTCGAGTCGTTGTGGAACTGCGCCGACTCCCACTGGTCGCTGCGGGTGTGCCCTTCGGTTTCCTCCTTGTGCTCGCCGTGAGAGGCGGTGAAGCCGAACCCGAAGATGCCCACCCCGCCGGTGCCACTGGACGTGGACGAGCTGGCCGACCAGTCTCCTGTGGTGATGGAAAGACCGTGGCTCTCGTAGTGGCTGTGGTAGTCACCCGTGTCGATCTTGAGGTAGTTGAACCCGACGTCGTCGACGTTGTAATCGGCCCACTGACTCGGCGAGACCGCCGAGTACGCCACTTTCGACGGAACGCCGGCCAGTGCGACCTGCCACTGGTCGTACAGCTTGCGGGCCTTGGCGATCATGCCCTGCTCCAGCGGGATGCCCAGCGACTCCAGGGTGGCCAGCGCAGCCTCGATGTCGTCGGCGCCCTCCGTCTTCCACTGGTCGTAGGCGGTGTCCACCTTCTGCTGCAGCGACGCCGAGGTCTGCGGCCACCAGTCGGCCGAGCTCGGGTCGGCCACAGCCTGCGCCTCGGCCTTGGCGTACGCGGCTTTGGCGTCCTGGTACGCCTGCGCGTTGAGCTGGTACTGCTTGTACTTCGGCGTGACGATGTACGTGCCGTTCGGGTCGGTGTTGTACAGCCTCTTGGTGGCGTCGTCGATCGCGGCCTGCTCCGAGGCGCTGCGCGGCGGAGGCGGCGGTGCCTCGAGTGACTGCAGGAGCTGGCCGTAGGCCACTGAGAGCTTCCGACTCTGCGGCCAGCCCTTGTAGGTGCCGTCGTCCGTCGGCATGATCAAAGTGTCGACCAGTTCGCAGGTGTTGAACGCGGTCTGCTGTGCCTGCTTGGCCGAGGGGTCGCCCCCTGGGGGCGGCGTGGTGGGAGGCTTCCCGCCAGGTGCGCCCGGCGGTGTGCCACCGGCCGGAGTCCAGGCGTTGGCGAAGTCACGGGGGTCCACCAGCTGCCCGATGGGCAGCTGGTGGAACACGAAGCCGGTGGTCAGCCCGGATCCGTCGGTTTTGGTCGGGCGGCTCTCCTTGACCTGGCCGATGATGCTGGACAGCATCGCGGCCATCATGGCGGCGGGCTCATTGGCGATGTCAGACATAGTTGTCCCTTCGAAACGTGTGCAGCGGCGATCAATGTGGTGGTGTCAGACCTGGCGCGGAATGCCAGTGCCGAGCGCGGCCCAGCACGCCGCGCCGACGACACCGTCCGCAGTCAGCTCGTTGTCCGTCTGGAAGGCGCGCACGGCGTCGTCGGTGTCGGAGTCGAACGAGTCGGACGACGTGGCGAGATAGTCCAGAGATGACAGTCGTTCTTGGAGGAACGTCACGGCGTCTCCGGTCGCCCCGAGCCGAACGGTGGGCCGGTTGCCGGTGACCGTGTAGCCCATGGTGAAAGGGTCGTAGCCCTGCCCCGCCAGGTAGGCGGCAGTGCGGAACAGCGCCCGGTTCGCCGCGTTACGCGGAACCACCCCGGGGTTGCCGGTCTCGGTGATGCGGCAGGCGGCCGCGGCTGCGTCCCAGTCGTGCGCCCCGCAGGCGGCGCGGAAGGCCGGCCAGCCCGAGGCGAAGGCCGGGCCCAGTGCCCAGGCCATGCTGAGCAGGCCGAGTTGGGCATCCGCCGGCCAATCGTCGTAGTCGGCGAACTCGCTGGTCCGCCGCAACGTGCTCTCGTTCTGCTCGGCCTTCGACAGCACGAGGTCGTCGATCGCCTCGTCGGTGAGCATGAGCTTGGTCAGCGGCGCACAGGCTCGGTAGCCCCGCCGGGCCAGCGTCGGGTCGGACTTGACCGCGTTCCAGTCGGCCGTGATGTCGTCGACCGAGGCGGTCGTCGCGGGGTCGCTCTTGAACACGAACGGCAACGCCAGCGCCAGCGGGAGCGGGTCGACGAGGTTGCCAACGCCGATGGTCACCTTGTCCAGCACATCGACGTAGAGGTAGGGCACTCGCCCTTCGAACTGAGTGGAGAAATCGAGAAACACGTTGCGCACAGTCGGTTGCACGCCATTCACCCCCTCTTGCGGGTCACGGTGGCCTCTCCGCCGTGACCGGCGCGGCGTCGACCGGGGCCCCCTGCTGCCCGGCTCCTCCCACGCCGCTGAAACAACACAGTAGGCCGGTTGGCCGAACCACCCCTATCCCCAGCATTGAGGATGGCGCCGGTCGGTGATCAGTGCTCACAGGGCGGCAGTCCCCTAAGTCGTCGCAGCCAGAGGACGATGGCGGCGCTGGTGAGCTCGGCCTGGTAGTAGGCGGCGCGTTGGGCCCAGCCGGTGGCCGGGTGCTGCTTGCAGACCTCGGCGTCGAAACGTGGAGTCGCTCGCCACGGGAGCCTCTGCCCTGCGCGGGTCATCTGATTGTCCCGTTCCTGGACCTGGCCGGCCCGAAATCGAGGAACTCGTCGTCAGGGCCCGCACCGCGCAGCAAGGTCTCACCTCCCGCGGGATACGACGCCGACGAGGCAGGCCGGCGTGCCACGCCGGCCGCCACACCGCCCTGGGCCCGGCACGGCCGATCACGTCGGTATCTGACGATGATCGGGATCCTCGCCCGCAATAACGTCGAGATCTCCTCGTCCGGGAACGATCCATGCTGTCCGGTCACGCCGGACTAGTACGTGATCCTGAACGGCGTGACCGGGGATCACCCCGAACGGAGCAATCGAGAAGGTCACGGGCTCCGGCGGCGAAGAAGGTCGGCCACGGACGACGTGCGAGTCCGCTTCACCCGGGGTTGACCCGCCTCGCGCCGCCTTGGCAAGCGGCGCGAGGCGGAGCGATCACCCGATCACGGCCCCCAACAGTCCGGGGCGTTGAGCGTGGGGTTCTGCGCGGTCCCGGGCGTGTTGAGGTCGTGGTCGTTGATGTAGCCGACCGAGTTGTTGTTCTCGTCCTGCGCGTAGTACCAGAGCCGGTTCCCGTTCGGCCCGACGGCGTCGCCGTAGTCGTAGCAGTAAGGCCGTCAATGTCGGCTAGGGCCTCCTCAGTGGCCCCCAGTCGCCGTCCCCGCGACCGGAACCGTTCCCCGTGTCGATGGACTGATCGTCGACGAACTTGGAGAACCCTTCCGGGTTGGATCCGAACAAGCCAGGCGCCGGAGCCGGCCCAACTGTGATCTGGTGGTCGCTGAACCTGCCGAATTCCTTCCCCAGCTTCACCTCGACGCGTACAGCGTGGACAGGTAGCGACGAGCCATTGAACACCCTAATGACAAAAGCCCCGGCGTGAAGCGACGAATTCGACGTCCAGGATCCTTCAGCGTCGCGAGAAGCGAGACGGTCGATCCACACGTTCAACTTCGATGCCTGCTCCTGGCGCCGGTCCTCTTCCCGCTCGCGCTGAGCACGGTTTCCACCCCTCCAGCGCCACCCAAACGGCAACCATGGGCGCTGCGATAGAGCCCAGCCCTCCCACCCACTGGCCGGCCGAAGCCCACCAGTCCGTTCCGCGCTCGTAGCCCACGCCGAAAACGACAAGAACCAGCAGGCTAGTGCTCGCCAGAAAGACGGCCAGCATGCCGCCCTGTCCTAGTCTCACCCGACGATTCTCCTCGACGAGTCGATCCGGGGACACCGGCCACGATGAAGCATCCGGGTCAGCGCTGAACACGCACTGTGCGGTGCGACCACCGAGCCACCCGACATCCGCTCATGCCGCTGAGAGCGTGTCCGGCTGGGTACCAATCGCTCTTTGGTACACCCCGGAGGTGGAGCTATGGGACTTGGCAGCCCGCTCGCTACACGTCGTCGATGTGGGAATCGGTCAGCCTTTCCTATGCCATTCAATGCCCAAACCAGCTGTATCGCCGAGCGCTTCGCCGACCACGCTCCATGCCAGCCTCATGTTCCGTGGACCGGCAGGCGCACGCGATGTGTCACGGAGGCGGGCTGCTGCTCTGTCGATGAGCGCGTGGTCGGCGATCATGCGGCCGATGATGAGTGCCTGCGCGGCGCGCACTGACGGTTCGCCGTAAACCGGTCCCCATCGCAGCCCTTCCCGCAGGGGCTCGAGGTCCGGATCCAACAGGACATCCGCCAGCTCCGCCGGGCCGGCCGGGAAACTGGGAACCGGTTCCTCCAGGTCGGCCAGCAGCTCGCCGGGCAAGTCGTCACCGTCCTGGGGCCACGCATAGCAGCCGGCTCCGCGCCGGACCTCCGGAAGGCTGTAGAACAACGAGAGCGGAACGCTCAGGTTCGGCGCGCCGGGGACGTCGACGGCGACGTGGACCGCCAACGCCTTGTCGCCGTCGAGCCATCGTGCGTTGGGGTCCAGCTCGAACGTCATCTCTCGGTGCAGCGTGTCTTCTTTGACCAGACGATTGGCGTCGGGTTTGTAGCCGAGGTCACCCAGCCGGTGTTCGGCCAGCCAGCGGGCGATGCTGCGGGTCGTCCACTCCTTCGGGTTCGCGGCCACGTCGGCTGTGTCCTCTCGTCCTACCTGATGCGCAGGCTACTGTGCCGCCGGAACGTGAAGTGGCCGTGCTGGTTCACCCGATAGGTCCAGCGCCACGACCGCCAGAGGGTTTTTTCCGCGCGCGGCTAACTCGTCGACGCAGTGGTGCAGAACGTCCCGCCCCCGGCCGAGCTCTCCGGCCAGTGCGGTGGACATGCCGTAGTTGTACTGGGCCCACAGCTGGCCGCCGAGGTCGCCCTCGCCGCGGTGCAGAGCGGCCGATTCTTCGAACAGTGTGGCCGCTTCGGGCATGCGGTTGCCGATCAGCGCGTCGTAGCCGCGGACGAGCAGGGTGTAGGCCCGCGCCGACACGTCGTTGGTTGCATCGGCCGCTGCGGTGGCCTCGGCGACCGTCTGCTCGTAGGCCGGCCGGTCGCCGTGGATTTGCGCCAGGAACGCGTAGGTCCACAGGTCGCTGCGCGCGCTCCGGCACATGCGGCGGTGCGGCGTCGAGCAGCTTGCGCAGGTGCAGACGGCCCTCGGCAGTGATCCCGCGGATGAGACAGAGCTTCATGCACTGCGCCGCGATGCGCAATCCGGCGACGGCGTCGTCCGGGTCTTCGGCGCAGAAGCCCAGCACAGCCCGCAGGTTGGCGTGCTCACGGCGCAGCCGGGCGCTCCAGGCCAGTTGGTCGGGTCCGATCCATGAACGACAGTAGCGGCCGGTCAGCTGCAGGCACCAGTCGCGGTGACGTCGGCGTAGCCGCGGCAGCTCGCCTGCGGCGACCAGCTTCTCCTCGCCGAACTGGCGCAACGTCTCCAGCAGCCGGTACCGCACCATCCAGTGTTGCTCGACCCGCAGCAGCACCGACTTGTCCAGCAGCCCGTCGAGGACGTCGAGGACCTCGGCCGGCTCGAGCCCGTCCCCGGCGCAGACTCTTCGGCTGCGCCGAGGTCGAAGTCATGAGCAAACACTGACAGCCGAGCCCACAGCAACTGCTCGGCGGGCGTGCACAGCCGGTAGCTCCAGTCGGTCAGCGCGCGCAGCGTCTCGTGCCGGTTGGGGCCCACCTGCGGACCGCCCGCGGTCAGCAGCGTGAACTGCTCGTCCAGTCGATCGGCGATCTCGCCGGCGGGCAGTACGCGCAGTCGCACCGCGGCCAGCTCGATCGCCAGCGGCAGTCCCTCCAGAGAGCGGCAGAGCCGGACGGCGTCGCCGATGTTGTCCTCGCTGATTTCGACCGGATGCGCGCACACCGCGACCAGGTGTTCACAGTTGTCCAGCACGAGCAGCGTGCGACGGGCCCGCAGGCCCTCGACCAGCACCTCCATCGGCGGCCGCGCCGAGCGGTCCACCAGATCCAGCTCTTCGGCGAAGGTGCCGGCCAGCAGGTCCGGGTCCTGCAGTTCGGCGAGGGAGACGAACACCACGCCATCGGCCCGTGCGGCCGGCATTCGCGCGTTGTGTTACCCCGCGCGCGCCGCCCTGTCACGATCCAGTGAACGGTCCCCGCACTCACGTCACAGACTTTCGCGTCCCGGATGGCGAGACTCGGCCGTGAAGCACACGACGCCGAAGGGACACACGGTGATCACCCAACGAATCGACCCCGTGCCCGATCCGTGGTTCGGCCAGCGCGTGTGGGCGCTGACCGCGGGCCTGCGGCGGCGCGGCCTGGCCGGGACCGGCACGATGCTGGTCGTGACGTGCGAGGCGCACGATGCCGACCGCGCGGTCGCGACTTCGGCCGCCGAGCGGACCGGCCTGCGCGTGACGCAGCTGGACCCGGCCTCCGCAGAACTCGTCACCGCGCTCGAAACCCGGCCCACCGTCGTGCTGGCCTGCCGGGAAGGCAGCGCCCGGGTGGCCGCGACACGGGTGCCGTGCCGCATCTTCGGTGACCATCCGGGGATGGCGTGGTGGCGCCTGCTGGAACTGGCGCACGCGGACGGTGCCGCATGACCTCGGTGCCGGACCTGCAGGCCGTCGAGCACCTCGGCGACCGGGAACTGCGCTCGGCGTTCGGGAGCTTCCCGACCGGCGTGACCGCGTTGTGCGCGCTCGGCGAGAACGGCCCGGACGGAATGGTGGCCAGCGCGTTCACCGCCGCGTCACTGGCGCCTCCGCTGGTGACGGTGTGCGTGCAGCGGACGTCCGCGACATGGCCGCGGTTGCGCCGGCAGCCGCACCTCGGGGTGAGCATCCTCGCGGCCGGGCAGGAGGCGGCGTGCCGCTCGTTGTCGGCCAGGACCGGCGAGCGGTTCGCCGGCGTGGCCTGGGAAGCGGCCGGCTCCGGCGCGGTGTTCGTGACCGGCGCGGTGTCCTGGCTCGACTGCGTCGTGCACGACGAGCTGCCGGCCGGCGACCACGTCATCGTCGTCCTGCGGATCCGGCGGCTCCTGGCGACGCGGGACCGGCTGCCGCTGGTGTTCCACGCGAGCCGGTTCCGCGCCCTGGCCGGATAAGCCCCGGGGTGCCGCGGGCGGCCGCGGCACCCCGGACATGGCGCTCAGGGCGAGCCGCCGGCCCGCACGGCCACCCGGCAGACCTCCACCCGGGCGAGCTTCCGGCCCGAGACGATGTCCTCGTGCGCGCCGGCATAGGTCAGGCCGAAGAAGGTGCGCCCGTCAGCCCCGCCCAGCGCACAGGCCACGGCCCGCCGGCCGGGCACCGGGATCACGTCGAGCACCTCTCCGCCCTCGCCGACCCGGACGAACTCGTCGGTCATGAACGACGAAACCCACACCGCGCCGGACGCGTCGAGGCAGATGCCGTCCGGCGTCCGCTCGCCGAGCGCCGCCCACACTCGGCGGCCGGACAGCGTGCCGTCGGCCGCGCGGGTGAAGGCGGTCAGCCGGTTGCCGAACGTCTCGGCGACGATGAGCGTGCCGCCGTCGGGCGTGATGACCGCGCCGTTCGGGAACTCCAGGCCGTCGGCGACGACCTCGAACCGGCCGCCCGGCCGGACCAGGAACAGTTCGGCGGGCTTGAAGTCGGCGCCGTTCACGATGTCGTACCCGACCGTGCCGACGTAGATGTTCCCGGCCCGGTCGGCCACGGTGTCGTTGAGGTCGTGGGGAACCGTCTCCGACAAGTCGGCGTACTCCGCGACGACGCCGTCCGCCGTCACCGACAGCAGCCGCCGGTCGGCCATGGAAACGACCACCACGGTGCCGTCCGGAAGCACGCTGATCCCCGACGGCCGCTGCGGGAAATCCGCGACCTTGGTGCGCTCGCCCGATTCCGCCAGCGCGTGCACGGCGTGCCCCCACTGGTCCGACAGCCACAGCTGGCCGTCGTGCCAGCGCGGCCCTTCGAGGAACACGAAGTCGTCGGAAAGGGTCTCCAGCCGGTATTCCATATCGCTCCTCACCCGCGAATGCGCATGGCCTCGCCGGACCATTCCCGCTCGCGTAGTTCGTGCTTGCGTACCTTGCCCGTCGACGTCTTCGGCAGTTCGGCGACGATTTCGACCTCGCGCGGCGCCTTGTAGCGGGCGATCCGCTCCCGCACGTGCGCGAGAACGCCGGCCTCCGTGGGGTTTCGCCCCGGCCGCGGGACGACGAACGCCTTCGGCCGCTCGCCCCACCGGTCGTCCGGGACGCCGACCACGGCCACCTCGAGGACGTCGGGGTGCGCGGCGACGGCGTGCTCGACCTCGACGGTCGAGATGTTCTCGCCGCCGGAGATGATCACGTCCTTCGCCCGGTCGCGCAGCTCGACGTAGCCGTCCGGGTGCAGGACGCCCAGGTCGCCGGAGTGGAACCAGCCGCCCGCGAACGCGGCCGCGGTGGCTTCCGGGTCCCGGTGGTACCCGTGCATGACGGTGTTGCCGCGCATCACGATTTCGCCCATCGTCCGCCCGTCGCGGGGGACGTCGCGCATGTCCCGGTCGACGACGCGGATGCCGTCCGACGGCAGCATCCCGACGCCCTGCCGGGCTCGCAGCGCCGCCCGCTCGCCGGCCTCCAGCCCTTCCCACGCCCGCTGGTGGACGTTCACCGCGTACGGGCCGTAGGTTTCGGTGAGCCCGTACACGTGGACGATCGAGAAGCCCATCCGCTCGGCCTCGGCGAGGGTCGTCGGGCTGGGCGGCGCACCCGCCGTCGTGACGACCAGCGGCCGGTCGAGCCGGTGCGCCCGCGGCGCGTTCAGGATCGTCGTCACCACGGTCGGCGCCCCGTTCAGGTGAGTGACGTGGTGCCGGTCGATCAGGTCCCAGACCCGGTCGCCCCGCACCTCGCGCAGGCAGATCTGCGTGCCGCCCGCCGCGGCCAGTGCCCAGGGCGTGCACCAGCCGTTGCAGTGGAACATCGGCAACGTCCACAGGTAGACGCTGTCCGCGTCGAAGGCGGAGTGGAAGATCTGCCCGAAGGAGTTCAGGTACGCGCCGCGATGGGTGTAGATCACGCCCTTGGGCCGGCCGGTCGTGCCGGAGGTGTAGTTGATCGCCAGGGGCGAGCGCTCGGACGTGACCGTCCACGCCAGTTCCCCGTCGTCGCGTGCCGCGCCGGCGAGCAAGTCCTCGAACGCGACCGCACCCGTGACTTCGACGCCGACGCCGGGCTGGGCCGGGTCGGCCGCGACGGCGATCGTGCGGACTGTCTCCAGCGTCCGGGCGACCGGCGCCACGCTGCCGGCGTACTCCGCGTCGAGGACCACCAGGGTGGCGCCCGAATGGTCGAGGATGTACCGGACCTCTTCAGGCGCGAGCCGCGTGTTGATCGCGACCAGCACGGCCCCGGCCAGCGGCACGGCGAACTGCGCGGCGAGCATTTCCGGCACGTTCGGCATCAGATAGGCGACCCGGTCGCCGGGGCGTACGCCGGCCGCCCGCAGCATGCGGGCGCGCTGTTCGACCTTCGCGGCGAATTCCCGGTAGGTCCAAACGTCTTCGCCGTACACGACAGCCGGTTTGCCGGGGTGGACGTTCGCTGACCGGTGCAGGAACGAAAGCGGCGTCAACGGGCTGATCGAGGTTTCCACGTCCGATTCCCTTCAGTTCCCGGCGATCCGCAAGACGACCTTGCCCACCGGCTGCCCCGCCACCCGCTCCTGTGCGGCGGCCACCCGATCCAGCGGATAGGCGAGCACCGGCAACGCGGACAGGGCGCCGGCCGCCAGCGCCGCGGAGGTCCAGCGGACCGCGTCGGACAGCTGACCGGCCGACAGTCCGTACAGGAGGACGAAGGCGAGCGTGATGTTCGCCTGCATGAATTCGCCGACCGGCAAGGAAAGCTGCCCCGCCGCGGCGTAGGTGGCGATCGTGCCGCCGGGCCGGAGGACGGCCATGTCGAGGGCCAGGTTCGCGCCGAAGGCGACCTCGACCACGCGGTCGACCGGACCGGCGAAGTCACGGATGCGCTCGGCGACGTCCCCGTCGGTGTAGCGGACGACCAGGTCGGCGCCCGCCCGTTCCGCGAGCGTGCGCTTGTCGTCGGAACTCACCGTCGCCACCACGCGGGCGCCGGCGTGCTTGGCCAGCTCGATCGCGTAGTGCCCGACCGCTCCGGCGCCGCCGGCGACGAGGACCGTCCGCCCTTTGACCGCGTCCGGGTCGCCACCGAGGCAGTGCGCGGCGGTGAGCGCGGGCACGCCCAGACAGGCGCCCAGGTCGTCGGACGCGTGGCCGGGCAACGGAACCACCCGCGCGGCGGGCACGATCGCGTACTCGGCCGCGGTGCCGTACCGGTTGCCGAACGCTGCCAGGTACAGCCACACCCGTTGCCCCGCCGTGAGCCCCGTGACGCCGCTGCCCACCGCGTCCACCACGCCGGCGCCGTCGTGGTGCGGGACCTGGAACCCGTCCGGCATCCGGCCGGTGAGCCCGGCGCGCGTCTTCCAGTCCGTGGGGTTGATCCCCGAGGTGACCATCCGGACCCGGACCTCGCCCGGTCCCGGCTCCGGTCGCTCCAGCTTGACGACCTCGAGGACCTCGTCGGCGGGGCCGGGACGGCGGTAGACCGCCGCCTTCATCGCTTCCCCTGCCGCGAGGTCACGACCGGCGCGACTGCACCAGTTCGTGGTAGTGCCGGATCGCCCGGTCCAGGTCGAAGCGTGGCCGCCATCCCAACTCCTCCTCCAATCGAGCGCCGTCCAGCGCCATGTAGTACGGATCCGGCATGGACATCGGGTCCGTGCCGGGTCCCACCTCGAGTGCCGCGCCGGGGATGACCCGCCGGATCGCGGCCGCGAACTCGCGCATCGACACCGGGCGCCCGGCGGCCACGTTGTACGCCGGGTGGCGAAGCGGTTCCGGGGCCAGCGCGACGGTCGTGATGGCGTCCGCGACGTCCAGGACGTAGATGATGTCGTCCCGCTCGTCCCCACCGTGGTCCACCGTGAACGGCCGGCCCGAAGCCGGCAGCTCGATCATCGAGCTGTAGGTGTTGATCGGGCCGGCGTGCCGCTGCAGCCTGCCCGGCCCGAAGATCGTGGCGAAGCGGAGGCTGACGCAATCGAGGCCGTGGTTGCGGCCGTACCACGCCATTACGTTCTCCGCGGCCAGCTTCGAGATGCCGTACATGCCGGTCGGGTGCAGCTCGCTGTCCTCCGCGACCGGCGCGTAGCCGGGAAAACCGCGCTCCCCGGTGGCCGGTGCGTACACCGCCTTCGAGCTCGTGTAGACCACTCGCCGCACGCCCGCGGCCACCGCCGCCGCGCAGACCGACGCCGTGCCACCGACGTTCACCGAAATCGCCCGGTGCGGATCGCGCTCGCAGTCGACGAACGCCGCGAGGTGGATGATGCAGTCCGGCCTGAGCCGCGTCACCGTTTCGGCCAGCTGCCCGGGATCGCCGACGTCGCCGACCACGAACTCGACGTCGGCCACGACGTCCGCGATCAGCGTGGTGTCGGCCCGGTTTTCGAAGACCGCGGTCTCGTGGCCCCGGCCGACGAGGTCCCGGACCACCCACGAACCGTTGACACCCGACCCACCGGTCACCAGTACACGCATCCGGGCTCCTACTGTCGTGTCTCGTCCGCCGCGAGGCGGCGGAACGACGGGACCATGGGCGCGTAGGCCGACATCCCGCCGTCGACGACCAGCACGTGCCCGTTGACGAAAGCCGACTCCGGCGAGGCCAGGAAGAGAGCGGCCAGCGCGACGTCGTCCGGCCTGCCGAGCCGGGGCGCGGACACGTGGTCGAGCATCACCTCGGTCTGCCGCGCGGAATACATCTTTTCGGTGGCGGGCGACACGATGTGCCCGGGCGCGATGACGTTGCAGCGGACGCCTTGCTTGCCGTACTCGGTGGCCAGCGTCTTGGACAGGCCGATCACCCCCGCCTTCGCGGTCGCGTAAGCCGGGCGGCCTTCCAGGGAAAGCCACGCGGCGAGCGACGTCGCGTTGGTGATGCTGCCTCCACCGGCGCGGATCATGTGCGGCAGCGCGTGCTTCGAGGTGAGCACACAGCCCATCAGGTCCACGCCGAGCTGCCTCGACCACACCGACGGGTCGGCATCGGCGACGAAGACGTCCCGGCCGACCAGGCTTCGTTCCGACGCGTAGTTCTGCAGCACGTCGAGACCGCCGAAGCTGGCCACGGCGAACTCGACCAGGTCGGCGACCTGCGCCTCATCCGAGACGTCCGCCGCGAACGGCTCGCCCACCCCGCCGTCCTCGCGAATGCGCTCCGCTGTCTGTGCTGCCTTCGTCTCGTCGATGTCGGCGACGACCACCTTCGCGCCTTCGCGCGCGAAAAGTTCGGCTGTCACCGCCCCGATTCCCGAACCGGCACCCGTCACCAGCGCCGAGCGCCCGGTCAGCCGGCCCGTAGCCGTTCCCATGCTCACTCCCTCCGATCCGACGTTCCGGCGGACCGGACCCGGCCCACGCACGTGATCACGACCACCAGCGTCACCGCCCCGCCGGCCATCGCGTACCAGGCCGGGGAAACCTTGTTCCCCGACAGTTCGATCAGCAGCGTCGCGACGAACGGCGCGGTGCCGGCGAAGAGCGCGGACCCGAAGCCGTAGGCGATCCCGAACCCGGAAACGCGCACCCGGGTGGGAAACAGCTCGGCGAACAGCACCGGGATGGCGCCACCGAACGCGGCGACGGGGATCCACAGGATCAGCTGCCCGAGCAGCGCCGCACCGAACCCCTTCAGCCCGATGACGAGCAGGGCGGGGACCGGCAGGAGCACCGTGAGGACGCACGCGAAGACGAGGATCGCCTTCCGGCTGTAGCGGTCGGACAGGTACCCGAACGCGAGCACGAGGAAGATCCCGACCGTGGTGGCGATGACCACGGTACCGAGCGCCTGCGCCGCGGGCAGGCCGACGACGCTGCGGATGTAGGTCAGCACGAAGGCCTGGACCGTCGACGACGCGATGTTGAAGCCGACGCAGATCCCGATCACGGTCAGGAAGCCCGGCCAGTGGTCCTTGAACAGGGCGCGCAGCGGGCTCTTCGCGCGGGCGCCGTCCGCCTTGAGCTCTTCGAACTCCGGCGACTCCGCGATGCGGTACCGCAGGTAGAGACCGATGGCCAGCAACGGGAAGCCCAGCAGGAACGGCACCCGCCAGCCCCAGGCCTCCAGCGTGGCGGGCGGCATCGACACCGTCAGGAGCAGGACCACGACGGTGCCGAGCACGCTGCCCAATGTGGACGAGAAGAACGCGAACGCTCCGTAACGGCCGCGGCGGTCGCGGGGCGCGTGCTCGACGAGGAAACTGGCCGAGGTCCCGAACTCGCCGCCCACGGAAAGGCCCTGCAGCAGCCGGGCGACGCACAGCAGCAGCGGTGCGGTGATCCCCGCGGCCGGGTAGGTCGGCATGACGCCGATGAGCACCGTCGTCAGTCCCATGATCAGCACCGCGATCGCGAGCGGGACCTTGCGTCCCCGCCGGTCCGCGAGCCGCCCGAAAACGATGGCGCCGACCGGCCGCATGACGAAACCGACGCCGAAGAGGGCGAACGTCGAGAGCACGGCGGCGATCGGGTCGCCGGGCGGGAAGAAGAGCTTCGAGATGACCGGGGTCAAGGACGCGAAGATCGCGAAGTCGTAGAACTCGAGCGCGTTGCCCGTCCCGGCGGCGACGATGGACCGCCGCGCGAGACGTCTGCCGTGCGGGCTTCCCGGTGCCGCCGGCAGCGGGCTTTCCGCGTCCAGGGAGGATGGTTGAGACATCGTTGTCCCTCCGATCATCTCGGTGTGCTGGGGGAATCAGACCGCGACGCGGTCCGTCACGCGGTCGAGCGCCGGCACGACGTCCTCGGCGAACCGCCGGATCCCGCGAGCCGTCTCGTCGTGGTCCAGGTGGCCCGCCTGGCCCATCAGGAGCAGGTGCCCGAAGCCGCCCACGTGCTCGTGGAACCGTTCGATCTGCGCCGCGACGCTGCTCGGGCTGCCCGCGAACAGGAGGCCGCGGTCGATGAGATCACGCACCGACAGGGAGGTCAGATCGGGGATCGGCGACGAGGCCGGCGCGCCGGAGCCGGAAGCCGCGCCACCACGAAGGCCGGCGGCGCGCACCGGGTACGGCATGTACCCGGGCGGGTAGGTGAACTCCTGCGTCACCTTGTTGCTGTGCAGGTACCACAGCAGTTTCCGCGCGCCTTCGAAACCCTCCTCGTCGGTTTTCCCGGTGTAGACCAGCGCGGCGTACCCGAACCGTTCGTCGCCCGGCTGTGGCTTGCCGGTTTCGGCGCACCGGTCGCGGTAGGCCTGGAAGACCTTCCGCGTCCCCTCGAACCCGGACAGGAACGTCCCGAGCCGGTAGCCGTGGTCGGCGATCCGCGGCACGCTGGCCGGGTTCACGGCGGTGACCCACACCGGCGGGCTGGGCTGCTGGTACGGCCGCGGCCAGATGTTCACCTGGCGGTGGTGGAAGAACTCGCCCTCCCAGTTGAACGGCCCGTCGTGCGTGGTCCAGGCCCGGGTGATCAGCTCGATCGCCTCCCACATGCGCTCGGTCATCCGGACCGGCTTGGCGTTGGTCGCGGCGACCTCGTACTGCACGCCGCGGACGAACCCGACGTCGAGGCGGCCGTGGCTGAGCAGGTCGACCAGGGCCATCTCTTCGGCGATGCGGACCGGGTCGGGCCGGTTCGCGACCGGGTTCCCGAGGATGAGGATCCGCGCCCGGCTGGTGACCCGCGCCAGCACGCCGGCGACCACGGGCGCCGCGGAGTTCATGCACGTGGCGGTCGAGTGGTGTTCGTTGACCATCACGTTCAACCCGCATTCGTCCGCGATCTCCCATTCGCGGATGTAGCGGTCCCACAGCCCGGCTGCGCGGCCGGGATCGATGACGCCGTTCGGCAGGGTGACGCGGACCGAGGCGTACGTCTCCGGGTCCGGCAGGTCGGGGTACGCACACTCGCTGAAGTGCCAGAACTGCATTTCCGAACGCTTCCTTCCTGTGTCCTTCGCCTCAGGCGGCGAGATCGGCGATCAGCTTCGCGACCGCGTCCGGGCACTCGACCTGGGCGCGGTGCCCGGCCCGGTCGATCTGCGCGAACCGCGCCCGCGGAATCCGCTCGGCGATGCCGCAGCCGTAGCCGGGGCTGACGATGCCGTCCCGGCCGCCCCAGATGACCGACGTCGGCACCGCGATGCCCTCGATCGCGCGGGCCAGCCCGGGGTTGTGCAGGTAGGGCTCCCACCCGTAGGTCGCGAGCGCTTCTTCGTTGCGCGCCACTTCGAAGACGTCTTCCTCCGGTGCCTTCCCGAGGTCGCCGAGCCGGTACCGCGCGTCGGCGTAGAGGTAGCGCTCGAGCTCCGCCCGGGGGGTCGCGAAGACGTCGGCGATCTCCCGCTCGAGCGGACCGCCGAATTTGACGCCCACCGAGCCGACGAGCGCCAGCCGGGAGATCCGCGCGCCGCCGCGCACCGCCATCTCCAGGGCCACCCAGCCGCCGAACTGGAGGCCGACGAGCGTGACGTCGGTGTGCCCGGACCGGTCGAGCCAGCCGAGGTACAGCGCGGCGAGGTCGCCGACCGATGTGCACCAGTCCGGCCGGGGCGACCGGCCGAAGCCGGGGTGGCTGGGCGCCACGACGGCGAAATCCTCGGCCAGGGCCTCGATGAACGCGGCGTCCTCCGCGGCCCGCTCGGCTCCGGGCAGAACCAGGGCGAGCCGGTGGCCGTCGCCGGCGAAGCGGGTGTCGAGGTGGACACCGGGGCCGAACTCGACGCCGCTGACGGCGTCCACGAGGTCGAGCGTCTGCACAATGCCTCCAACAGGTCGCGGCGGGTGTTCCTCCGGTGGCCGGCCCCGCTGGCCGGCTCCGTCGCGTCCGGTACGAGGAGTCTGCGCGCTCGCGGTGCCGAAGACTGTGACTTGGGTCCGGCGGCTCATCGGGCGAGTCCGCGCAGCTCGGCGCGGGCGAGCGCGGTCTTGTGGACCTCGTCGGGGCCGTCGGCGAACCGCAGCGCGCGGGCGAGCGCGGAGCCGTAGGCCAGCGGGAAGTCCTGGGACAGGCCGGCGGCACCGTGCACCTGGATCGCCTTGTCGACGATCCACCCGACGGTGCGCGGGGTGGCGATCTTGATGGCCTGGATCTCCGTGTGCGCGGCCTTGTTGCCCCGCGTGTCCATGAGCCACGCCGCCTTGAGCGTGAGCAGGCGCAGCTGCTCGATCCTGACGCGGGATTCGGCGATCCAGTCGCGCACGACCCCCTGTTCGGCCAGGGGTTTGCCGAACGCGACCCGCTCGCGGGCCCGTGCGCACAGCAGTTCGAGCGCGCGTTCGGCCACCCCGATCGCGCGCATGCAGTGGTGGATGCGGCCCGGCCCGAGCCGGGCCTGGGCGATGGCGAAGCCGTCCCCTTCGCCGCCGATCAGGTTGGCGGTCGGCACCCGGACGTCGTCGAAACGCAGTTCGGCGTGGCCGCCGTGCTCGTGGTCGTCGTAGCCGAAGACCCGCATGGCGCGGACCACGTGGAGGCCCGGGGTGTCCCGCGGCACCAGGATCATGGACTGCCGGTGGTGCCGGTCCGCGTCCGGGTCGGTCTCGCCCATGACGACGATGACCGCGGCGTTCGGGTTCATCGCCCCGGTGATCCACCACTTGCGGCCGTTGAGCACGTAGTGGTCCCCGTCGCGCTCGATGCGCGTGGCGATGTTGGTGGCGTCGGAGGACGCGACACCGGGTTCGGTCATCGCGAACGCCGAGCGGATCTCCCCGGCCAGCAGCGGCCGGAGCCACCGCTCCCGCTGCGCCCGGGTGCCGAACTGCGCCAGCAGTTCCATGTTGCCGGTGTCGGGTGCCGCGCAGTTCAGCGCGGCCGGCGCCAGCTGCGGGCTGCGGCCGGTGAGCTCCGCCAGCGGCGCGTACTGCTGGTTGGTCAGGCCGGCGCCGTGCTCCCCCGGCAGGAACAGGTTCCACAGCCCGCGCTCGCGTGCCGCCGCGCGCAGCTCGGCCAGGACGGGCACCGAGTCCCACGCCCACCGATCGCGCAGCTCGGCCAGCTGCCGTTCGAACACCGGCTCCGCCGGGTGGACGTGGTCGCGCAGGAATTCGGCCAGCCGGGCACGCAGGTCCTCGGTCCGGGCGTCGTGAGCGAAGTCCATCAGCGATCCTCCTTGACGGCGGTCAGCCCGATCTCCAGCAACGGCTCGGCCAGCGCGCCCATCCGGCCGGCCCCGGCGCCCGCGGCCTGCCCGTGCCGGTGGCGGTGCCGGACGCCGTCGGCGATCGCCGCGAGCTTGTACGCGGCGAGACCGAGGTGGAACCCGAAGTGCCGGGGGTCGCGGCCGCCGCGTGCGCGATACCGGCTGAGCACCTCGTCCTCGGTGAGGTGTCCCGGCGCCGAAGCGGCGTCGGAGACGACATCGCCGCCGGTGACCCCGCTCAGCCGCTGGTAGGCGATCAGCAGGGCGAGGTCGGCCAGCGGATCGCCGAGGGTCGCCATCTCCCAGTCGATGACCGCCGCCGGGCGGCCGGCGGCGTCGATCAGCACGTTGTCGAGGCGGTAGTCCCCGTGCACGATGCCCGGCGCGGACTGCTCGGGCACGTTCGACGCCAAGAGGACGCGCAGCTCGTCCGCCGCCGGCAGGGCACGGTCGCGCGTCGCTTCCAGCCGGTCGCTCCAGCGCCGCACCTGCCGGTGCAGGAAACCGTCCGCGCGGCCGAAGTCCGCCAGTCCCACCTCGGCCGGATCGACGGCGTGCAACGCGACGAGGGTGTCGACGAGGTGCTCCGAGATCGCGCGGACCCGCTCCGGACCGAGCCGGGCCAGCTCCGCCGCGCCGCGGAACGGCGTCCCGTCGACCTTTTCCATGAGGTAGAAGGGCGCGCCGAGCACGGAGTCGTCCGTGCACAGCGCGTAGGTCGCCGGAACCGGCACGCCGGTGCCCGCGAGGGCCGACATCACCCGGTGTTCGCGGCGCACGTCGTGCGCGGCGGCCGGCACGTGCCCGACCGGTGGCCGGCGCAGCACCCAGCGGCGTTCGCCGTCGCCGATCTCGTAGGTCAGGTTCGACCGGCCGCCGGCGATCAGGCGAGCCGACAACGTCCGCCCCGCCGCCTCGGGCAGCACCGCCGGCAGCCAGTCCGCCAGCCGGCGCAGGTCCAGGCCCGGCGGGTCCGCGGGGCCCATCAGGCCTCCCCCGCGGGGCCGGCCGCGGCCTCGATGTGCCGTTGCAGCTTGTTCATCCCGTCGAGCCACCGATCGGTGTCCGTGGCGCGCTGCCGGTAGAACCCCGCCACCCGCGGATGCGGCAAGATCAGGAAACGGTCGTCGTGCAGTGCCTGCCAGGTCGCCTCCGCCACTTCTTCGGGCGCGACGGCGTCGGCGGCCAGGACGTCGCGCAGCGGCCCGGCCGAGGCGAGCATGCCGGTCCGCACGCCCTGCGGGCAGACCGCCTGGACGACGATCCCGCGATGCCGGTAGGTGGCCGACAGCCACTCGGCGAACGCGACCGCGCCGTGCTTGGTCACCGAGTACGGCGCCGTGCCGAGCGCGGTCAGCAGTCCCGCGGCGGAGGCGGTGACCACGAACCGGCCGCCGCCGCGAGCCAGCCACCCCGGCAGCAGCGCGCGGGCGGCCCGCACGTGCGCCATCGTGTTGACCTCCCAGCTCGCCGCCCACTCCGCGTCGGTCGCGTCGAGGCCGCCGCCGCGCACGACACCGGCGTTCGCGAACCAGGCGTCGATCTGCCCGAGGTGCTCCCGCGCGGCCGACACGAGCGCGCGAACGCCGGCGGCGGAGGCGGCGTCGCCCGGGACGGCACGGGCGCCGATCTCTTCGGCCACGGCCGCCGTCGCGGCCGGGTCCAGGTCGTTCACCACGACACGGGCTCCCCCGGCCGCGAGGCGCGCCGCGAGCGCCTTGCCGATCCCGCCCGCCGCGCCGGTGACGACGACACCCCGGCCCGCGACCGTCATCGGGCCGCCCCGCCCAGGGTGACCCCGCCGTCGACCACCAGCAGTTCGCCGGTGATCAGAGCGGCGTCCCCGGAAAGCAGGAACGCGACCGCGCTGCCGATGTCCTCGGGCTCGCCCAGGCGCTTGAGCGGGTACGCCGCGGCCACCTGCTCCTCACGGCCCTCGTACAGCGCCGCGGAGAACCGCGTCTTCACCACCGCGGGGGCGACCGCGTTGACCCGGATCCGCGGGCCGAGCTCCACCGCGAGCAGCTTGGTGATCGCGACGAGCATGGCCTTGCTGGCGCCGTAGAACCCGACACCCGGTTCGGGCTTGATCGCCGAGTGCGACGCGACGTTGACGACCGCGCCGCCGTGCTCGCGCAGCCAGGCGTGGTGGGCCCGCTGCACCCAGGACAGCGCCGCGAGGCAGTTGACTTCGACGATCTTGCGCGCCAGCACGAGGTCCAGCTCGACCATCGGGCCGTACCACGGGTTGATGCCCGCGTTGTTGACCAGCATGTCGAGGCCGCCGAACCGTTCGACGGCCAGCCGGACCGTCTCGTCCTGGTGCCCGGTGTCGTCGGCCTTCCCGGCGACACCGAGCGCGACCTCGGGGCCGCCGAGCCGCGCCACGGCCTCGTCGAGTTCGGCCTTCCGGCGGGCGGTGATCACCACGCGCGCACCGGCCGCGACCAGCCGCTCGGCGATCGCCAGCCCGATCCCGCGGCTGGCACCGGTCACGACGGCGGTCCGGCCGTCGAAGCTGTTGCTCATTCCGTGTCTGCCTTTCGTCCGGCTCGGCCCCAGTCGACGTGCGCGCGGACCCGGCGGCCATCGGCGCTGAGCCAGCCGTGTGCCTCGGCGTGCCCGAGCATCGCCGCGAACCGGTCGTGCCAGCCGGCGTCGCGGTCGCCGGCCGCCGCCCGCAACCAGGCGACGTCGAGCCAGGCGTGCGCACCGGCCACCTCGCCCGCGCCGGCGGCGCGCAGGGTCCGCGACAGCGTTTCCCAGCCGGGCGCGCTCGCCTCGGCCCGGACGGACAAGGAGCCGAAGTCGTCGGCGGCGCGCAGCCGCGGCGTCCCGGAGTCGGCGATGTGGACCAGCATGGTGCGAAGTCTGCGGCCCGGACGGCGGCCAAGACTGTGACCTGGATCCGGGCATCTCGCCGCCGAGGCGCCGGACCTGGGTCACAGACGGGCTCGCCGCCGGTTGGCGACGATGAGCCGGATCGCCGGCCCCACCGCCCAGGAGGAGCAGACATGACGACGTGTCCCCCGGTCGTGACATCCGACGGCGTCCGCCTGCACGTGACCGACACCGGGACCGGAAGCGCGGTGCTCTTCCTGCACGAATACGCGGGCGACCACCGAAGCTGGTCCCGTCAGGTCGCCGGGCTCCGGGACGAGCACCGGTGCATCGCCTACGCCGCGCGGGGCTACCTGCCGTCCGACGTCCCGACGGACCCGTCGGCCTACTCGTGGCAGCGGGCCGTCGACGACGCGATCGCCGTGCTCGACGCGCGGGGCGTCGAATCCGCCCACGTCATCGGCCTGTCGATGGGCGCGTACACGGCGCTTCAGCTCGGTCTGCGGCATCCGGCCCGGGTACAGTCGGTCATGGCTGTCAGCGTCGGATCGGGTTCGGACCCGGCGACCCGCGCCGCCCATCTCGAGGAGATCGGCGTGGTGTCGGACCGGCTCCGCACCCACGGAGCCGCCTTCGTCGGGCGCAAGGCCGCCGAAGGGCCGAGCCGGATCCAGCTCAAGATCCGCAACGAGCCGGCGTGGCGCGAGTTCGTCGACCAGTTCGCCGAGCACTCCGCGGAAGGGCTGGCGCTCACCATCCGCGAAGTCCAGGGTCGCCGGCCACCGCTGCACGACCTGGTGGGTGACCTGGAGGAGTTCTCCCGTCCCCTCCTCGTCGTCATCGGCGACGAGGACGACGCCTGCCTGTCGACCGGGCTGCTGCTGAAGCGAACCGTGCGCTCGTGCGGGCTGCAGGTCCTCCCCCACAGCGGGCACGTCCCGAACCTCGAGGATCCCGGGCAGTTCAACGCCATCGCCCGCCGGTTCCTGCAGTGCGCCGAATCAGGCACCTGGCCCGAACGGGACCCGAGGTCGCGGTGCACCGCGCAGTTCGGCCTCGACCGGCCGGACTCCGCCGCGTGACCGCGACCAGGAGAGGAGGCGAGCATGGATTCACCAGCGCCGGGCATCCCGGCCGCCGCGTTGGCGGCGTGGTCGAAGAGCTTTCTTTCCGGCCAGGACCCGGAAATCCGGGACACGCTGCTGCAGGGCAGCCGGGTCGTGTCGTACCCCGCCGGTGCGCTCATCTGCCGGGGCGACCCGGGCGACTACCGGGTCGCCCTCGTCCACCACGGCCGGGTGCGCGCCAAGGTGACCGCCTGGGACGGCCGTGAGGTCACCACCCGGTACCTGACCGCCGGCCACATCACCGCCGTGCCGGCGATGCTCACCGACGGCGCGCCGTCGTCGCTGGAAGCGGTGACCCCGTGCGAGGTGTCCCTGTTGAACCCGGACACGTTCCGGCGCCTCATGCGCACCAAGGCCGAGCTCTGCTACCAGGTCGCCGTCTACCTGGCGGAGTCCACCTATGAATCCGTGGCCTACCTCGAAGACAACCTCTTCGGGTCGGTCCAGCAGCGGTTGAGCAGGCACCTGCTGGAGATGGCCACCCCGACCGTGAACGGGCTGCTCGTCCAGACCGACCAGACCGAGCTCGCCAGGGCCATCGGATCGGTGCGGGAGGTGGTCGCGCGTGCGCTCAAGAAACTCAGCGACACCGGCGCCATCCGCCGCTCCCGGCGCCAGATCTGGATCGAAGACCCGAAGCTGCTGCGGTCGTTCGCCTCGACGGACCTGCGGAGCCGTTGAGCCGCGACCATTCCCGCGGCCGTCCGGAAGTGAGGACCTTTGCGCAAGTACCGGATAGACACCGAGCTGGTGCGGTCGGCGGCGGCACTGCCGCGCATCGATCGCACCGACGTCGCGGCGGCCCGGCGGACCATGGCGGACCGCGTCGCGGATCGCCCGGACGGCTCCGCCGACGACGGCGTGACCACGGAGGACTGCTGGTGCGCCGGCGCCGACGGACGGCCCGTCGCCCTGCGCGTCTACCGCCCGGAACGCCGCACGAGGCGGGGCGCGATCTACCACGTGCACGGCGGCGGCTTCATCCTGGGCGACCTGCGGATGAGCCACCACCGGAACGTGGAGATCGCGCGTGAGACCGGCGCCGTCGTGGTGTCGGTGAACTACCGGCTGGCGCCCGAGTGGCCGTTCCCGGTACCCGCCGAGGACGTCTACAGTGGACTGGCCTGGCTGCACGAGCGGGCCGCCGAGCTGGCGATCGACCCGTCACTGGTGATCGTGCACGGCGTCAGCGCCGGTGGTGCGCTCGCCGCTTCGGCGGCCCTTCTGGCTCGCGACCGGAACGGGCCGCCGATCCGGTTGCTGTTCCTCGCGTCCCCGGTCCTGGACGACCGGCTCACGACCGACAGCGGCCGCCGGTTCACCGACACCCCGGCCCTGACCCGGCGTGACGTCGAGGTGTGCTGGTCGGCGTATCTGGGCCGGCTCGACCGGGGGACCGGCGCGGTCCCGGCCTACGCCGCGCCGGCCCGGGCCGCCGACCTGAGGGACCTGCCGCCGGCGTACGTCTCCGTCGCGGAGTTCGATCCCCTGCGTGACGAGGCGATCGAGCACGCGCAGGCACTCCTGGCGGCAGGGGTTTCGGTCGAGCTGCACCTGTTTCCCGGCACCTACCACGGGTCCGCGGCCGTCCGCGACGCGGCGGTCAGCCGGCGCCAGCTGACGGAGGAGATCGCCGTGCTGAAGACCGCTTTGGAGCCGTCCCGTGCCTGATGCGAACACGCACTTCCTCAGCGGCACCCGGGTCCTGGACATCACCGGGGCGCTGGCGGGCCCGTACTGCACGACGATCCTGTCCGACCTCGGCGCCGAGGTCATCAAGGTGGAGCCGGTGTCGGGCGACCCGCTCCGGCGCCGGCTGGTCGGGCCGCGGCGGCGTCCGCTCCCGTTCGACCTGATCCACCGCAACAAGCGCAGCCTCGCGGTCGACATCAAGACCGAGCGGGGCCGGGACATCGTCAAGGCGCTGGCGACGCGCTCGGACGTCCTGGTGGAGAACTTCCGGGTCGGCGCGCTCGCCCGCCAGGGCCTGTCCTACGACGACCTCAAAGGCGACTGCCCGGACCTGGTGTACTGCTCGATCTCCGGCTTCGGGCAGTTCGGGCCGTTGCGGGACGCGAAGGGCATCGACCTGGTCGCCCAGGCCTACGGCGGGCTGCTGAGCGTCACGGGCAGCACCGACGGGACGCTGGCGAAGGCCGGCTACCCGATCGGTGACCTCGGTACCGGGATGTGGGGCGCGATCGGGGTGCTGGCGGCGCTGCTGCGGGCTCGTGCCGGGCTCGGCGGATCCCACATCGACGTCTCGCTCGCGGACACGATCGCCGGGTGGTCGTTGTGGGAGGTGGCCGACGCCGTCGGGACCGGGGACGCGCCGGAGCCGCTGGGCACCGCGCACCGGCTCGTGGCCCCGTACGAAGCCTTCACCTGCGGCGACGACGCCGTGCTCGTGATCGGTGTCACCGAGCGGTCCTGGCCGGCTTTCTGCGCCGTGCTGGACATCGACCTGTCCGGCGACGACCGCTTCGACGGCGAGTACGCGCGATTCGTGCACCGCGCGGAACTCGCCGAGCTCCTCCAAGCGCGGTTCCGGACGGCGCCGCGAGACGTGTGGATCGAGCGGCTGCGCACGGCGGGGGTGCCGTGCGGACCGGTCAACACCGTGCCGCAGATGCTGGACGACGCCCAGTACGCCGCCCGCGGGATGTTTCCGGACGACGCCGGGCGGTTCGGGCACGACCGCATCGTGAACACTCCCCTCATCGCCGACGGCGCTCCCCGTGCCCGGCGGAAGGCCCCCGCGCTCGGCGAGGACACCGTCGCCCTGCTGACGGAACTGGGCCTCGGCGACCGGGAGATCCAGGCGATGGCGCGGGACAGGGTGGTCGGGCGATGACCGAGCAGCTGCGGCTGGACGTCGTGGACCGCGTCGCCCGGCTCACCATCGACCGGCCCGGCAAGCGCAACGCCATGTCGGGGGCGATGTGGGCGGCGCTGCTCCGGCACGTCAGGTGGGTGGAAACGACGCCCGGCATCACCGCGGTCGTCCTGCGCGGGGCCGGTGGGTCCTTTTCCGCGGGCGGTGACCTGGCGGAGCTGGGCGAACCGGATCCGGCGCTGGTCCGGCGCTACCGGGAGCTCGCCGAGGAGGCCGTGGTGGCGCTGATGGACCTGGCGGCACCGAAGTTCGCGGAAATCGACGGCCCGTGCTTCGGCGCTGGCTGCAGCCTCGCGTTGGCCTGCGACGTGCGGGTCTGTGCACCGGCCGCCCGGTTCGGCGTTCCGGCGTTGCGCAACGGCCTCACCTACGAGCCGGTCTTCGTGCGAAGGCTCGTCCGGATCGTAGGTCCCGGCCCCGCCGGACTGTTGCTCTACGGAGGCGAACGGTGGACCGGCCACGAGGCCGCCGCACGCGGCCTGGCCGACAAGTGCGTCGACGACACCGCATCGGCGGTCGAGCGGCTCCTGGCCGGGTTGCGCGGCGCGGATGCCGCCGCCGTCGCTTCGATGACCTCGTCCCTCAGGGCATCCTGACTTCCGAAAGGCCGGCCCATGGATCTGAACCTCGACGGTGCCCGCGCGATCGTGACCGGCGGCTCACGCGGAATCGGGCTCGCCGTGGCCCGCGGCCTCCTGGCGGAGGGCGCGAAGGTGGCCCTCGCCGCCCGCGGCGAACAGCGGCTCGCCGCCGCGGCGGAAACCCTCCGCGGCGACGTGCTCACGATCCCCGCCGACACCACCGACGACGCGTCCGTGCGCGCCATGGCCGACCAGGTCGTGCGCGCGTGGGGCGGCGTCGATGTGCTGGTGAACGCCGCCGCACAGCCGTCCTTCGCGTCCGCTCCCGCGGCGCTCGCCGATCTGGCGGAGGGCGACGTGCAGGCGGACTTCGACACGAAGGTGCTGGGCTACCTCCGGTGCGCCCGTGCGGTCGCACCGCACATGGCGGCGCAGGGCTGGGGCCGGATCGTCAACGTCTCCGGCCTCAACGCCCGCCGCACGGGCTCGCTGTCCGGCACGATCCGCAACGTCGCGGTCGCCGCGCTGACCGCCAACCTCGCCGACGAGCTCGGCCCGCACGGCATCGGCGTCACGGTGGTGCATCCCGGCCTGGTGGAGACCGAGCGCACGGCCGGGCTGGTCGCCGCCCGGGCACGAGAAACCGGGTCCACGCCGGAGCGGGTCCGCGCGGACCTGGCCGCGACGACAAGCCTGCGCCGCCTGATCACGGCTGCCGAAGTGGCGGACGTGATCGTGTTCCTCAGTTCCCGCCGCGCAACGGCCATCGTCGGCGACGCGGTGAGCGTGGCCGGCGGCCACCGCGGCGTGGTGCACTACTGACGCGCAGTCCCGTCGCCGCGGCCGGTCAGGCTTCTTCGAGCAGAATTCCGCCGGCCGACGCCGACCTGAATGAAATTGTTTCGGCTCGGGGCAGGCGCCCTCCCCCAGCGACCTGGCCCCGAGCCGGGAACCCAGTGACCGCGGGAGGTCGAGCGGATCAGGGTCCCCAGAAGAGTCCACTGTGGTCACTCCCTGTGGACCACCGCGGATCTCCTTCTCGAACCAGAGCCCCAGAAACGATAATTCGCCACAATTGTGGCGACTTTTGATATAACTTTGAGTATCGAGTCCTGCACGAGATGCAGTAACCGCCGGCGACCTCCCCATCCGCGCGACCGCGGCAGGGCACAGCCGCCGACCAGTGCAGCAGACCCGCAGTCCGGGGCAAGCCCGCCGTCTACAAGGGACGCCCGCGGAATTCGGCCGGGGGCTTGCCCCGGACCTGCGGGACCCGCTGGCGAAGTCCGCGTCCACCGCCCACCCCGCGGGCGTGGCCACCGAGGAGGACTCCGTGCTCAAGTCACCCCCGCAGCTGCGCCGACGCGGCGAACGACGCGACGGAACTGCTGCGGCTCGCGGCCGCGTGGCCGGTCGGCACCGTCGTCGAACGCCGCGGCGACGAGATCCGCGTCCGGCGCTTCCCGAGCGAGACCTGAACTCCCCGAGCACGTGAATCCACACCTCTGCCGAAGGAGTTTCATGTCCGCGTCCGCCGATGTCCGCCGCGCTCGCGCGTTCCTCCAGTGCGCGATCGAACCCACCAGCCCGGTTCTTCACCGTTACGTCACCGACGTCGGGCCGGTCGAGGCCGCCCACCGGCTGGCCGAACGCACCGCACCCACCGACGTGCTCGGCGTAGCCCGGCCCAGCGTGAGCTGGACACGCGCCGACGCAGGCCTGCAAGCCGCAGCCCGGCTCGGTGCCCGGTTCGTCATCCCCGAAGACGACGAATGGCCGACCGACGTCTTCGGCAGCCTGAGCACCCTCACCACCGACGACGACACCCTCGGCGGGCCGCCGCTGGGCCTGTGGATCCAGGGCGAGCCGCGGCTGGACGAGCTGGCGTCCACGAGGTCGGTCACGATCGTCGGAGCACGGACCGCCACCGAGTACGGCGAGCACCACGCCGCAGAATTCGCCTACACGCTCGCATCGCGGAATGTGACGGTGTTCAGCGGCGCCGCCTACGGCATCGGCGGCGCGGCCCACCGCGGAGCCCTCGCGACCGACCGCCCGGCCGCCACCGTCGCCGTCATGCCGTGCGGTCTCGACGGTACCTACCCGGCCGGACACGTCGGCCTGCTCCAGCGGATCGCCACCGCCGGTGCGATCGTGTCCGATACCCGCCCGGTGTCCCACCTGCCCGCCATCGATTTCTGCAGCGCCACCGGCTGTTGGCCGCGTTCACCCGCGCGACGGTCGTGATCGAGGCCCGCCGGCGCAGCGGCGCCCGCCATGCCGCGCGCGTGGCCGCCGAACTCGCCCGGCAGGTCCTCGCCGTTCCGGGTCCGGTGTCCTCGGCAGCCGCCGCCGGCTGCCGCCAGCTGATCCAAGACGGCACCGCCCGCCTGGTCACCTCCGCCGACGACGTCCTCGCCGCGATCGACACTGCCGACTCCGCGGACACAGAACCGGAGGCGGGCGTCCCGGCGCGTGCGGCCGACGGACGCTAGCGCACGCCCCGACGGCGGCCCGGACCTGACGCCGACCTGGTGACACCGAGCGGCAACGCGGGCCGCCGTCGGACGCGCGCTCGGGGCGGTGGCGGCTCACACCTTCGTGGGCCGCCACCGCCTCCCACGGCCTACACGCCGGGAGGCCGATCCGAGGAGCGCCGACCGTGACCGTGTACCTGACCCCCGGCGAACTGATCGATCCCTGCCCGGCACCTGCACCGACAGTCTGCATGTCGTCACCCTGCCGGCCCCTGCCCGACGCCCCGGGGACGGCTCGTCTCGCCCACCGGCACGGCGTTCCCCGCCACCCGGGTGCAGGACATGAGTACCCGCGAGATCGCCGAACGCCTGCAGGCCGCCCTACCTGCCGACCACGACACCGACCTGGCCGTCGTCGTGATCGCCGAAAACCACGCTCGGCAGCGGCTGCCGCTGCGGGCCGCGATCGCCGCGCTCGAGACCGACCTGCAGCCCGCCGGGCACACCGTCATCGGCCGCTACTGGGCCCCGCACACCCGCCCCCGGCGCCCCCTGACGCGACTACCGCCGCCCTCCACCCACCTCGGCACCGTCATCGCCCCACGGACCGACCTCGACTACGCAGCCCCGGTCCAGCTGGGCGGCGACGCGCCGACACCGACTTGGGGCCTGCCCTTCACCGACACCGGCGAGACCCTGCCAGCCAGCATTGGGCCGCTTCGCCCGCCGAGTCGTGTCGCACATGGTTCGTCGCGTCGACGAGGCCCACCGAGTCGTCGCCCACGCCACCACCCAGGCCGGCCACGGCGAATTCGTCGATGACGTCGCGGCCTTCGCTGTCACGACTGCGCTGGCCGACAACGCCGTCTACGGGCCGATTCTCCTGCCGCCGACCTCGACCCGCAACGGGTCGAGCAGCTGTGGATGGCTCTCTACCGCGGCAGCACCGAGCCGGCGGCTCGTGCTCGGCTGGCCACCTTGATCGCGGCCAGCGCCCTCCGCCGCGGCGACCACCACCTCACCGCCTGCGCCCTCGCCCACGCCCACGGAGCGCCAGGCGCCGCGACCGTCGGATTGCTGTTCCAGCACCACGCCGGCGCCGAGGTCGTCGAACAGCAGCTGGACGAGACCGCCGGCAGGGTCGGCGCCGCGCGCTGCTAGCCGACGCCGACACGCAACCCGGCCACGGTGTCCTACGCATCGCTACATCCTCCGCGACGCTGCGACCCTGCCTCTCAAGGAGGGCGACGACGGCCCGCCGGTTTGACTGACACCCGTCGGGGGCGGCTTCGAGAGGGCAACCGACGAGGAGTCGCGATGGCCGGGCCGACCCGTTGGCACGTGATCCCGAGGACCGCCCTGCTGTGCTGGCTGAGCTGCCGTCGCGGTGCTCTCGAGGGGACCGGCACCAGCCGTCACGGCGTCGCGAAGACGCTGCCGGAGCGGAACCGGGTGACGTCGTCGCGGCCGTCGAACCAGGAAGAAGAATCTGAGCCGAACGCAACGCCCCAGGGCGTCGTATACCCGGAACTGCGGCCGTCGCGCCCGGCAACGCGCGCACCCCGGTCTCGGCATCGCTCGACCTCTTCGCGCTTCGCATTCGTGCAAGACGTGGCGGCCCGCTGTTCTTACCATCCAGAAGAGTGGACCGATTCCGCCCAGGGCCGATTCGCCGAGTGCTATTGTCTCTCGCCGCAAACGGGATGGCCGCCGTCATGGTCGCCACCGGCGTGGCAGATCCGGTGCGGAGAGGCGAGTACTGGCTCGCGCAGCTTCATCTGGAGCAGGCCTGGCAGTACAGCGAAGGCGCCGGGGTCGTCGTCGGGGTGATCGATACCGGCGTGAACAGTGATCACCCCGATCTTGCCGGCGCTGTCCTGCCCGGCCGCGCATTTCCGGACTTGGGCAGCGGTACTCACGACGACTGGGGGCACGGCACGACGGTCGCCGTCCTCATCGCGGGACGCGGGCACGGACAATCCGCCGGAACACTCGGCGTCGCACCGAAGACCGTGATACTTCCGGCAAAACTCGCCGGCGGCGCGCAAAGCGCCGACGACGCAATCCACTGGGTGGTCGACCACGGAGCCAAGGTGGTGAACCTGTCTCTGGGCGGAGACGCACGGACCGACAGTGAGCAGGCATACGACGACGGCCTGCGCTACGCAGCAGAACACGACGTCGTCGTGGTGGCGGCGGCCGGCAATCGTCCGCACGACGCCGCGGTGGTCAGTCCGGCCAACCGGCCCGGCGTGATCGCGGTGTCCGCCGTGGACGCTTCAGGCACGTTCCGGGACGACATCAGCGTCCAGGGCCCCGAGGTCGCCCTGGCAGCCCCCGGCGCCGACATCACCACGCTCGCCGACACTCCGCAGGGCAGGGTGCCGCGCCAGGAGAACGGCACCAGCTTCGCCGCGGCCATCGTGTCGGGGACAGTTGCCCTGCTGCGGGCGAAGTACCCGCAGCTCGACGCGACGGCCGTGACCCGCCGGCTCACCAGCACGGCACGTCGTCCGGCCGGAGGCGGCCGGGACAGCAGATACGGCTTCGGCGTCGTCGATCCCCTGGCTGCCCTGACCACCGATCCGGAACCGCCGGCCTCTCCGCGTACCGGCTGGTCACCGTGGTGGCCGGCGGGCGGAGCCGTGGTGATCGGGGGCGGCGTGCTCTGCTGGTGGACCAGTTCCAGGTCGCGGCGGGCTACCCGCGGCAAGCGATGACGCATAGGAGGGCGACTACCCACGCTGACAGCCGCCCTCCCGTCATGACACGGCGCTAGATACCGAAGTCACGCAGCGTTCTGTTCACAACGCCCGCGTAGGTCGCGGCTCCCTCGATCTTCGGGTGGAAGGACTGCGCCGACGGCTTACGGAGGTCCGGATCGTCACCCGGGGTTTTGTCGGTAACGATCCCGTGGATCAGTTCCGGACTGCCACACACGGACTTGCCGTAGAAGTCGCCGGTAGGGTCGGCGAACTTGATCTGAACGCCGGAAGACGAAACATGCTGCACGGCCACGTTGAGTTGCTCGTTCAGCTTGTCTGCCATCGAGTTGAGCCACGGCGCCTCACCACCGTCACCCACGATCCCCGGAATGCAATAGCCATCTCCCGACAACAGTCTCGGATATCCGACGAGCACGATTTTCGCGCTCGGGGCCTTGCTGTGAATTTCGGCAAGCACCTTCTCCACTGAAGGCCGGACAACGTTCTCGATGAGCACCGGCTCCACGTCTTCCAGCCGACCGGAGTCACCATCCAAAGTGCTACCCTGACACCCCACGAGCTCAATACACTGTTCGATGACGTCAGTGAACCTGGCGTCATTCCCGCCGATCGAGAGCGTCACCAGTGTCGTGTCTACATCGATCCAACCAGAATCCAGTTGCGACACCTCACCGTAGCCCCCTGACGCCGGGTTGTTCGGCTCGCTTGACAACATGTTGGCGACTCGCGCGCCCGAACACGCGACCTGTCGGTAGTCCACATCGGGGTCCAAATTATCCGCTCGCCAGCCGACGCCGACATCCGAATCGTGCAACGTCATCACACGCGACCACGCCTTCGTCGACCGATGACAGGCGTCTCGCCAGAAACTGTCGGGCTTTCCGGCATTCGCGCCATCGATGTCGGTTTCGGGAAGGTAGTCGGTCCCGCCGGTCGCAGAGGCACCTTCACCCGAAGAGTACGAGTCCCCCATCGAAACGATGATGTTGGCAGGCTTGTGCTGCTCCGGCGCGATCGCCACCGCATCCCACGCGACGTCCTCCACGTTCCGACCGTCGGCCGTGAGGTTGTCCAGGATCACCTTCGGGCTTCCAGAGAACGGGAAAGTACCCAGCGAGACCCATTTGTTGGCTTGGATGCGTTGCGGCAGGACCCGGGATCGTGTCTGGCCGTTGCCTAGGTCGATCAGGTACTTCGCCTGCCTGGTCTGCGCACCGTTGTCCGGAATGTGGACGAACAGCCGGTGCCAGCCGGTGACCTGCTGGCTGAACGCCCAAGTGCCGGTGATCTTCAGTTTGTTCCCGACCGTGTCATCCCTGTTGGTGTGCGAGAACCAGAAGTGGGCGCCGAACCCGCCGCCTTCCTGGTGCAGGTCGATCTTGGACGCTTCGTTGCCCGCACTGTCCGTCCCGAACGTCATGCTGAACGTGCCGGCATTGTTCGGTTTGAAGCACTCCGTAGTGCTCACCGGTGGCACGTCGTCGGCGACGTCGTCGACAACGATGCTGCCCTGCGGGAGTTCACTCACGCCGCAATGTGGCGGATAGCTAGTACCGTCGCCCGGTTCGGCTTGGTAGTCGGGATAGTCGTAGCGGATGTACTCGTTACCGCACGTGTAGGAGCAGTCCGGCTTCCACGTCGACGAGTCGTGCCACCAGCACTTCAGGTCATAGTAGGTGCCGTTCTTGTGAGAACACGGCCCGGCGGGCTCGCCGCGGACATCGCCATTGCCCGCGCTGTCGCCCGGGTAATCGGGAACATACGACTGGCCCCAATAACACTGATTGGCGGCACTGCAGAACTGCTGCGGCGGGGGCTGTACCGCCCGCTTGTTCTGCGTCGCGGTGCCGGGGTTGGTGGAGCCGGACGAGTCCGGAGTGCCGTTCCACCACGCCGCCCGGAACATCGGGACCTGCGCGATCGGAGACTCGACGGCGGACGGCGGGTTCGCCCCGAAACCCATCACCTTCTCCGGATAGCCCCACTGCTGCGGGTGGGCGAAGTCGGCCGGGTCCGTACCGAATGCCTCGCGGTCCGGCGGGTAGTGGGGGTTCGCCGGGTTGTTGCCCCAGCCCAGGCCGTACGCGCCCGCAGAGCCGTCCTCGCCGGGTTGGTGATATCCCGAGTTGTACGCCCAGACAGCGTAGAACCAGTTCTCAGGCTTGGCGGGGTCGTTGTTGTTCAACGTGATGCCGGCGTCCTGGACCTCGTTCCACTTCTTCTCCAGCAGCTGCAGACCGGCCGCTACGTTCGCCGCATAGTCGGTCGCGACCGCTTTCTGCATGGTCCACGGCAAGGCCGTCTCGTTGAGCTTCTCGTGACCCGCCAGACGCATCCCGTCGGTCAGCTGCGAGACACCGTAACCGCAGTCCGCGTTCTCGAAGTGGATGTCCCAGCCGTCGAATGACGAGGTGCCGTAGTAGTTACCGACCAGCGGGTTCCCGGTCTCGCCCGGCAGCACGTGCCGGCTGGCCTGCCACAGGTTCGACTCCTGCCCGAGGATGCCGAGCAGGACCTGCGCGGGCACCTGGCCGTTGGCCGTGTTGTGCAGGGCGACCGGCGGGAACATGTCCTGTGGCGAGTAGCCCGGGAGGCCGTTCGACTTCCAGTTCGCCGGCCTGCTCCAGTACAGGTGGTTCTTGACGGCCATGTCGGCAGCCCACTCCACCTGCTTGGGCTTCGGCTGGTACACCTGGGTTTTCGGGTCGTTGCGCGGTACCGAACAGGACCTGCCCGGGTCATCGGGTTGCGAACGCGGCGTGAGGGCATCGCCCGGATCGACAGTGAACTGCATCGTGGTGCCGGTCTTGGTGCTCTTCGCGGTCAGGTCGAGGCGCTTGGCGTTCGGGTCCGCCGGGGTGAACGCACCTTGCGGATCCACGTATTCGACCTTGGTGACCACTGCCTCGCCGAGGGTCGACACCGCGCTCTGTGCGGGCGCCTCGACCCGGCCGACCATCGCCGGCAGGCTCGACACCCGGCCCGGCCGGCCGGTGACGAACACCTTGTTGCCCGCGCCAGAGCTGAGTCCCACCTCACTCGGCTTGCCGGCCGCAAGAGTCGTGGTCGCGGCCTTGCGGACGCTGACTGACGCGGCTCGCCGGACCCGCACGGTGGCCGGATCCCGGTCGCGGTCCATGAACACCACGCCGCCGGCGCTGTCGGCCGACAGCCGGAACGGGACGCCGGCGGTGTCGGCGAGCACGGTTCGACGGCCGCCGGGCTCGACGTGCACGACCGCGTCCTTGTCGGCCGCGACGATGCCGTCCTTGGTCGGCACCGCGGAGGTCAGCTGGCCGGGCACCTCGATGCGCTTGCCGAGTGCACCGGTTTCGGCGTCGAGCGTCAGCAGGCCGGTCTTGCCGAGGTCTTCGTCGGCGGCCTGGGTGAGCACGGCGTTCTCGCCGTTCCCGCACCCCGGGTTGAAGTACGCGAGACTGGTCCGCACCGGCAGTTTGCGCACCACACCCGAGGTGAGGTCGACGACGGCGGTGAACCCGCCGCGGTCGAAAAGCGCCTGTTGGTTGGTGAACGCCCGTGGCGCATACACCACGACGACCCGTTTGCCGGACGCGGTCAGGCAGGCGTTGCCGATCCACTGCTCGGTGTCGATGCCGTCTTCTGACAGCGTGGCCGCGGTACGCCATTGGTATCCGGTCGACGCTTCCGCGACGAGGACGTGGAAGCCGGTCGCGTCGCTGCTCGTGGTCCACATCCGGTCGCCGGACTGCTGCCAGCCTTTGCCGAGTGTCTGGTCACGGTGGGCCGGCTCGACTGATGACGGGTGTCGCGGTGGCGGCGGTTTGGCGGCGGTGGTGCCCGGCTGGTGCCTGCCGTCAGGGTCGGCGGGCGCGGCGAATGCCGACGGTACCGCTGTCGAGGTGATGGTCACGCCGGTCAGTACGCACAGGGCAAATCTTGCCCAGAATCTCATCTCATTTCCCCTTTGCCCTTCCTGCGGAACGTACTGACGTTAGTTCCGGGCGCTCCAAATTCTCTCCAACAGCGGTCCAGGGGCTTGAAGTGAATTCGGAGGCGTCGCTCATAGGGTGCGAAGGTCACTGCCGGGCGAAAGGAATCTTCATGAAAACGTTCAGGCGCTTGCTGACTGTCGTCGCGGCCTCTGCGGTCATCGGCGGTGGTTTCGTCGTCAGCCCCGCCATTGCGGAGGCCGCCGAGTCCGACTGCGCCGGGGGTGTCAACGGATTCGTGGACATCTCGGACTACCTCTCCGGCACCGTTGTGCGCAGCAAGCGAGTCAGCGACTACGACACCCCGGCCTGGCGGCCGGTCGAGCTCACCGTGCAGCATGGCAATGTCGGCGACCGGGACCGGGGCTGGGCCAAGATCGAGGGCTGGACCGAGCCCTACATCGACGAGGTGTGGATGGACGTCACCTTCGATGGCGGCCAGAGCTGGCTGCAGTGCGGGCCGTTCCGGAAAATGACCGCCGAGAACGAACCGGTCACCACCGCCGCCTACCCGACCAGCCCCGACCCGAACATCCGGTTCCGGGGGTGCGCCTCGATCGGCACGAACGGCGTGGAGTGCACCGACTGGTGGTGAGCGAGCCCCGAGGGTCGCTACCGCGTGCACGGTTGCGGCGTGGCGACGGCGGCCAGTGCGGTGCCCGGGAAACGCAGAACTGCGCACTCGCTCCGGCTGCCGTCGGCCGTGGCAGTGTTTCGCTCCGCCAGGTCCGCGGCGTAGGCACGCAACAGTTCATGCAGGCGGTAACAGCCGGCGCCGGCGTGTTTCAGCAGACTCGCCGCGGCCAAGCGCTCGAGACCGCTTCGTACATCAGCCGCTGCGCCGTCGGTCAACGCCGCGACCTGCGGGCCGCCGACATCTGGCGACGGCAGCTGTCCAAGCCGGCGGAATAGCTCCTGGTCCTCCGGCCGCAGAGCAGCGTACGAGGAGTCGAAGGCCGCCCGCATCGCCGCTCGGTCGTCGTCGGCCACGGCGAGGGTGTCGAGCCGCGACGAACCGGTCAGCTCGGCCAGGTAGGCGGCGATGTCCGGGTTGGGCCGGGCGCACACTTGCGCGGCGGCAATCCGCAGGGCGAGTGGCCAGTGCCCACAGCGATCCGCCAGCCGTGCCGCGGCGGCGGGATCGGCGTTCACGGCCCTGGTCCCCACCACGCCGCGAAGTAACTGAAGGGACTCGGCCGCGGGCAGGGGCTCCAAAGTCAGGACTGTCGCTTCCTCGCGGGCGGCCAGTCCGCGCAGGCTGTGCCTGCTGGTGACGATGATGGCGCAGGAGGCGCTGCCGGGCAGCAGAGGACGAACTTGATCAGCATGTGCGGCGTCGTCCACTACGACGAGGATTCGGCGATCGGCCACGAGCGATCGGTACAGCAACGCTCGTTCATCGGCGGAGCCGGGGATGCGCGACGGCGCGACACCCAGCGATCCCAGCAGCCAGGACAGTGCCTCCGCGGTGTCCAGTGGCTGTCCGGGGCCGTAGCCGCGCAGGTCCACGAACAGCTGACCGTCAGGGAACTGCTGCCGTATCAGGTGCGCCACCCGCACGGCCAGGGCGGTCTTGCCGATTCCCGGTGGGCCGGCGATGACCACGGGCGCCAGGCCGTCCGCATGCAGCCGTCGGATGGTCCGGGCGATCTCGCTCGCCCGGCCGGTGAAGGCCGGAGCGTCGGCAGGCAACTGCCGGGGCAGCACCGCGACGTTGGCGGCAGAGCGCGTCTCGGCGAGCAGGCGCACGTCATCCTCCAGGATCTCCTGGTACGTCTGCCGCAGCTCCGCGCCAGGGCCGACACCCAGCTCGTTGGCCAGCAAGTCGCGGACCCGGCTGAAGGCCGCCATGGCGTCGGCGCGTCGGTTCGCCCGATGCAACGCGACCATCAACGATCGCCAGAACCGTTCCCGGAACGGGTGATCAGCCACCAGGTGCTGCAGTTCCGGGATGAGCGCCTCGTGCTCGCCCCCTGCGAGGTCCGCGGTGACACGAAGCTCGATGGCGGTGAGCCGCAGCTCGTCCAGCCGGTGGGCCTCGGCGAGCAAACGTCCGGCACCGAGGCCGCCGAAGGCGGCCCCACGCCACAGTGACAGTCCGCCACGCAGGCCGGCTGCGGCCCGCCGGTGCTCACCCGCATCGAGGGCGGCTCGCGCAGCGACGACAGTATCCGCGAACTCGTGCTGGTCGATCTCCACGTCGTCGACCGAGATCCGGTATCCGGATCCCTGGCGGGTCAGCACATCGCCCGCCCCGGCGGCGGCCAGCGCAACTCGGATGGCGGAGACATAGGTCTGCACCATGGCGCGGGCCGAGCCGGCGGGGTGATCTCCCCAGACGGCATCCACCAGGTGGTCCATCTCGACCGAGCGGCCGGGAGTAGTCAGCAAGGCGGCCAGGAGCGCCTGCGGCTTGGGGCCGCCGATCCTGACCGGGCGACCTCCGGCCACCACTTCGACCGGGCCGAGAAGGTGGAACCTTACCCGGTCGGCGAGGTGCCTCAAGGGTGGCCCGTTGACCAGCTTGGCCGGTCTCGGCGGCGATGACGTCGAGTCGGTTGCGGCAGCCATCGCTCAGCCGATGCGCGTGTCAGCCCAACGGGGGCCGACCTCGTGGCCGACGAAGGTGCCGACGCTCGCGCTGAACACCCAGTTCTGCAGGTCACCACCATCGGTGATGTCCACGAAGTCGTCGGCGTCCACTCCGGCGGTGGCGCGCGCTGTCGTTTTCACTCTGCTCTCCTTGCCCCCTCGTCGGCCGATGGTGGTCATGCGCCTAGCACCGAACGGCAGGCGGCCATCAGGATGCCCTCGGTGCTGTCCGGGCTGGCCGGTTGTGTGCCGGGCGGCGAGGAGCGCAGCGGCGCGGGCCAGTCGTAGGCGATCATGCTGGTGCCCACGCCGGCGATGTACTCGTCTCCGTCCCACCAGGTGTTCCAGCCTGCTTCGTACCCGTTGTTGCGGTCGAGCCCGGCCCACGAGACCTCGTCGGATGGCACGTAGCAATTGACCTCGTTGGCGTAGGCCATCACCCACAGCGGAGACACGCCGAGCCGGTGCAACCCGATGTCGTAGCCGCTGAGCACCTCGTTGCCCAGCGCCAGGATGGTCAGGCCGCCCAGTTTCCAGCACTGGATCGGCATCGGCACCGAGGTGGGCACGCTACCGGCGTCGATCTGCCCGATGATCAGCTCGGCGTGCCGCCGGGCTGCCGCGTCCACCGCGTTGTCGGTCGTCGGGCTGATGTTGTCCACCCGGTACTGGTACCTCGCCCGCAGCTGGGCCCGGGCGGCCGGGTCGCTGGTGTCGACCGTCATCGGCAGCTGGATCTCCGTCAGGGTCGTGCCGATCGGGCCGGCCACCGGCTGGAAGGTACCGCGCTGCACCACGTCGAGCACCGCATTGGCCAGCTTGGATCCGTTGCCGGCGACGGCGGAGTCGCTGCCCAGGGTCGCCGGGTTGAGGTCACCGGCGGTGCCCTGGAAGAACAAGGCAGGCACCCCGAGTGCGCGTTCCACAGCCTCCGACGCGTATCCGCAATGGTCACTGTCGTAGACGGTGTCGTTGCCCCGGCACACCGGATGACAGGCGTGACCGAACAACACGGCGAAGGGGTTTCCGTTGTCGATCCTTCTGGCCAGCAGGACCGGGACGGTGGGCAGCAGGTACGGCAGGCCGTCCCGGTTGGTGGCGATGTCCGCCTGTCCTTCCGCGTAGTGCAGGCTCACCGCAGTCGCGGCCGCGGCCCTGGTGCGGCGCACCAGATCGACCAGTGCATCGACGTACAGGTCGGTGTAGTCCGCGACCACCTGGGCGTCGGCCGGGGCGAGGTCGAGCAGCACTCCGGGGTCGGGCCGATCACCGACCAGCGGCCCGGAGTGCGTGTGGCTGGCGGCCAGCAGGAAGTCGGAGCTGGAGTCGACGAGCCCGGCTTCCAGGACACCGCTGCGGATACGCTGGTGGACGCTGCGCGGAATGCTGACGACATCGACCCGCAGCAGGATGTTGGGGACGCCGTTGTCGTAGATCACCGCGCAATGCGCGCGCAGCTTTCTCGCCACGACGTGGGCGGCATTGCCACGGGGCACCCAACCGTAGCCGCCCATCCAGGGATTCGTCTGTGGAGTGACATCCAAGGTGCCCACGCTCATGGCCATCGCCGCGGCGGGCTGGGCCTGCGCCGGTTCCGCCGTGGTCATCACCGCGGTGAGAGCCACCATGCCCCGGAGCACCGTCCGCCGATCGATTCGATTCACGCTCTGGACCGTAATGTCGCTCAGCGGACGAGTCTTGCACGAATACGAACCTGCGGAAGCAGGCGTACTACTGCTACGACGCGAGACCGCTCTGTCCTGGCCCTGTCCCGGAAGAAAGCGTGTTCCCGACCCGGGTTCGCAGGATCGCCCGCAGTCCGGTGGGTGTGGTCCGGGCCAGCGACCGGACGTCCCGGGTGAAGTGCGCTTGGTCGGAATACCCGCACTCATGAGCGATCCGTGCCATGGGCACAGTGGCGTCCCGGACCAACCACGTGACCGCGTGCTCGAACCGGAGGATCCGGGCCGCCAGCTTCGGGGACAGCCCAACCTGCCGGAGGAACCGCTGCTCCAGCTGCCGCGTGGTGATACCGGATTCGGCGGCGAGCGCGGCGATCGGGAGCCGGCCGCGAGTGTCCGCCAGCCGGCTCCATGACCGGACCACCGTGTCCCCCTCGGGTAGCCGCGAGCCCAACGCGGTGAGGAGGAACTCATCGACCAGCGCGAACCGCCCGCTCCAGCCGGACGTTTCGGCAAGCTGCTCGGCTATCGAGGCCACGACCGTCCCGGGCAGGAGATCACCGAGATCGGCCCGGACGTTCGACAGCTCCGCCAGGCCGATGCCGAGCAGCGCGTGCGCGGCCGGCGGAGTCAACCCGACCGCGACACCGCCGTGCCGGCCCCATTGGTCGAACTCCACGACCCGGTCGTGAAGGCCACTGACCGGGACCACCAGACCCCGGCGAACCGGCCCACCACCCGGCGGACGTCGTGCCGGGGACTCCCAATCGAACAGGATCGTCACCACCCCACGCGGGAACAGCCGGCGCCGGACCGGCGCGCGGGCCACCGTCCGGTAGCCGACGTATCCGGCGACACCGTGCCGCAGCGCCGGATGCGGCACGCCACGCACGATTTCCCCGGCACCTGTTTCCGTAACATAGCGTTCGACCGCAAGGTCCCACCCGCCCCGCATCATCTGCTCCCCCATCGCAGACCTCATCGTCCCGTCCGGAGACGGGCTCGATCGTCAGTTCTTCCGCCTCACCGGTCGGTCGCTCGAGTCATGCGGCTTCCCCCCCCGTTCGGGTACTGCTCGAAGAAGACGTTGCGCGCCACGGGACGGCGGCCGGGGTGCGGGACCGGGCCGGCCGGGTAGCCGATCGTCACCAGCACCGCGATCGCCAGGTCGTCGCGGTCGCCGAGGCCGACCACCTTCTTGACCTTGGCCGGGTCCCAGCCGTTCATCGGCGCGCTCGCCAGGCCCATGCTCGCCGCGGCGAGCATGACGTACGTGGCCGAGATCATCGCGTTCTTGACCGCGTTCTCCCGCAGCAGGCCCCGCTCGGCCAGATGATGGAACTCGGCCCGGGAATCGAACATCGCCGCGAACTCCGCGTTCCAGGCACCGGCGTCCGCCGCCCGCTCCGCGACGTCGGCGTGGTCCTCCCGCCACGCTTCGGGCTCGGCGACGAAGACCAGGCACACCGGAGCCTCCGCCGGCTGCGGCTGGCCACCGGCCGCCCACGACAGGCCCTCCCGGCCCGTTTCGCCGGTGACGACGACGATCGAGCGATCCTGCATGTTCCAGGCACTCGGCGCCTCGACGGCCAGCTCGAGCAGCTCCTCCAGCAGCGCCGCCGGCACGGGATCCGGACGGTAGTGGCGGACCGTGCGCCGGGCACGAATCGCGTCGGGCACCGAAAGACGTTGTGAATTCATGGATCTCACTATCGGAGAGTGACGCTCGAACGGGAAGTAGGCACTTTCTGGTGCGCTACGCTCCCAGCGTCATCCGCACCGCGCGCCCGCACACCGCTACAGTCACCCGATCAGGTGGTAAGCAGAAGTGCCTACTTGCTTAACCGGCGGTTAGGAACACTGACGATCGGCATCCAGTGGCTGCGCGTGCTCCGGAACCCGCCCCGGCACACAGCTCCGCTACACGGAACTGCGGCGCCCGATAGAAGGCATTTCGCAGAAGATGCTGACGCAGACGCTGCGGCAGCTGGAAGCGGACGGGTTCGTCACCCGCACCGCCTACCCGACGGTGCCACCGCAGGTGGAGTACACGCTCACCCCGCTCGGCCACAGCCTGCGGAGCCCGATCGCGGCTTGCGAGAGTGGGTGGAAGCCCACATCAACGACATCGAACGCGCCCGTCAAAGCCGCTGAACGACGGTCCGGCGCCGCGGAGGCGGTGCGAACGTCGCCGAGTTCGCTCACCTCCCCGCCAAGCCAGGATTGGCGCCCACGGGCGATACCCGAAGGACAACTTCCCTTGTTCGTGTGCTCAGCGACCGGTGCAGCAAGCCAGGAGCTCACCGAGCCGGACGAGCTCGTCCGGCGTCACGTCGATGTGCGGGCTGAACCGCAGCAACGAACCCGTCAAATGATGCGGAGCACGCTCGGCACCGGCCACCGAGCACACCACGCCCCGCCGCACCAGCCGCTCCCGCACCGCCGCCGGGTCGACGTCGTCCGCCGGCCGCAGCGCCACGATCGCTCCCGGCGCCGCGACCGGGTCGCACACCGCCCAGCCCGGCACCTCCGCCAACGCCCGCCGCGTCGCCGCGCCCACCTCGGCCAGGCGGCGCATGATCCGCGACGGGCCCAGCTCCTCGAACTCCGCCAACGCCACCGCCAGCCCCGCCCGGCCCGCCACGAACGCCTCCCGGCTCTCCAACCGCCGCACCGGCCGCGACTCCCCCGGCCACGCCCCCGCCGCCAACGCCGGTGCCCGCGGTACCAGCCGTCCCTGCCACGGATCCGCCACCGCCACATACCCCACACCACGCGGCCCGCACAGAAACTTGCGTCCCGTCCCATACGCCGCCGCCGCGCCCGACGGCAACCGGAACTGCCCCAGTGCCTGCGCCGCGTCCAGCACCACCGGCACCTCGTACTCCGCACACGCCGCCACACACTCGGCGACCGGCTGCAGCACCGCCCGATGCGACAACGCCGCCGTCACGTGCACCAACGCCGGACGCTCCCGCCGCAACCGCCCAGCCAGCGCCTCCACGTCCAGGACCCCGCGCGAATCCACGTCCAGCAACTCGACCCGCAACCCCCGGTCGGCCAACGCCGCCAGGCTCGGCCCCCAATCCGAACGCGGCGCCCACACCACATCACCGGCTTCCACCGGCCACGCCGCCAGCAACTGCGCCAACGCCGTCGACGCGCTCTCCGTGAAAGCCACGTCCTCCGCACCGAACCCCAGCAACGCCCCCAGCCGCGCACGAGCCTCGCGCAACTCACCCGCGATAGCCACCTCCGCGACGTACCCGCCACGCCTCGCCTCAGCCGCCTGATGCCGCGCCACCCGGGCCCGGACCGCCCCGCTCGTCCGCCCGCACGCCGCGGTGTCCACGTGCAATCCCGCCGTCCGCGGCCGCCGCTCCGCCCACGCCCGCCCCAGCTGCTCGTCCGGAACCTTCGGTAGCCATGCAGCTGTCTCACCGGGCATTTCGCTCTCCTCCCCCATCAGTGGCAAGCTCTAGTGCCCCTTCTACACCGCGCCGATGATCCACGTCAGCCGTTGGAACCTCGTCAAACGGCCTGTGCCACTGTGGCCGGGCACTGGCTCGGCTGGTCCGCAGCCGCCGCTTGTTGGTTCGGCACGATGACGGCCATCGCCGCGATCGCGAGCACGGCCATGAGACTGCCGAATTGCATGCTTCGCCGACGCGACACCAGTGTTCTGACCATAATCTTCACTCCGCTCATGGCGCGTCATCGCGCAACGTACCAGGAGAGCCTCCAAATTCACTCCAAACCTCAGAACCAGCGACTGGAAGGAACTTGGAGAACCTTGACGTAGCGTCGGCATGTTCCACAGTCAGTCAAAGGAGCGAAACCATGAGATTGCGCAACGTCCTGACCGGAATCGCCTGCGCGGCGGCGATGATCGCCGCGAACGGCACAGCGACCGCCGAAACATCCACGGTGGTGACCCCGAAGACACCATACGGGTGGGGCTTCACCGAGATCGACACCTCCGGATATTTCTCGTGCTGGGAGTCCAACGCAAGCTTCACCGGCTATTCCCGGTTCAGCATCAACACCATTCAGCAATGGGCGGGGCGGGCTCTCACCACGCGGGTCGGCCCGGCGTCAACTGATGCTCCGCAGTGCGCGGCCCTGTTCGTCAGTGGGGACAGCCTCTGGGAGATCAACACCGAGACCAGCGGTACTCACTACATCGGCCCCGGCTGGACCAACGCCCGGCTCATCGCCGCCCTCGGCGGTTCGGAGTTCATCGAGGTCACCGACACCGGCCAACTGATGCTGTGGACCTACACCGACAACTGGCACAGCCAGCAAATCGGCCAGGATTGGCAGAACGCGCGGCTCATCACCGGGGTCGGCGTCGGCGAGTTCGTCGAGGTGACCTCCGACGGACGGCTGGTCGACTGGCTGAGCACGGACGACGTCCACTGGTATCCCTCGACTGTCGGCCAGGGATGGGGAGACGCCAAGTTCATCGCCGGCGTCGCACAAAACCGGTTCACCGAAGTGACCTACGACGGACGACTGGTCAACTGGGTCTATGACGGCTCGGTCGGCTGGACCGGTCGTCAGGTGGGCCAGGACTGGGGCAACGCCGCGCTGGTCGGATAGCCGTTCCCGAGCGGTACAACGAGCTCAAGTGTCAAGGGCTAGATGCATCTGCTTTCCGCCGACATCACCAGCTGAATATCGGCGAGTCCTGCCTGCGCACCTGGATGGCCCAGACCGACGGCGGCTAGAACGGCTCGGCCACGAGCGACGCGGACGCCACGTCGGCTTCTCGACGGAGGTGAGCCCCGAGCTGCCCGGATGGCGTTGGAACACACCGGCGAGCGACGGCTCTCATCCTGACAGCCTTCGATCTCTGCGTGACCGAGGTAGATACCAGCGGAGGCAGATTCTCTCCCCTGGAGGGAGCGCCGATCGGGCCGACGCACTCTAGCGGAGCCTGGCGTCGGCGGAAGCCCGCGCATGCGCTGCCTCGGCTGCGGACTAGCAGGCGGGGCGGGCTTGCCGCCGACGCGGGCGGCCCCGCTCGGGCGAGTGCGTCCCGACCGGGACACCCCGCACTCCGCTCCTTCTCCACCGCATCGCGGAAAGGGAGAAGGAAGTGGTGCGGGGTTCGTGGCCGGTCACCGGATCTGCTCGGTGACCGGCCGGCCCGTGTGAAGGAGCCCTTCGTGACCAGCACGATGCATCTGCCGACCCAGCGCGACACCGACGACCCCACCCCCACGACCATTCGAACATGGGAGCCCTTCTTGCGAGCTGAACGCATCATCGACGAGACCGGCAGGAGCCTGTGGGAGCTTGCCGACGAGCGAGCGAGTCTGGAGCTTCCGAACCGGTTCCTCCGCCATCTGCACAACCGGTCGATGTCGCCGACATGCGATCGTGGCTATGCCGGGGACCTGGCTCACTTCTTCCGGTTTCTCAATGATGGGCGGTAGACGTCCACGATGTCGGAACCGTGGTGATCGCTGGCGTCCCGGATTATCTGGTGCGCCTTCCCGCTCCAATAAGGGACAAGCAGCAGACGCTCGCTGCGGTGACCAGTGACAGCAACGGGCCGGGCTGGCGCCGCGCGGCAACCTCGACCAAGCGAACTCTCGCTGCGGTGTCCAGCTTCTTCGAGTTCGTCGTCACCGTCGAGGTGTACGACGCGGACAACCCAGTTCGCAAGGTCGACGACCACGCGCTCAGCCGCGTACCCGAACGTCACCGGCCGTTCATGGGAAAGGCCACGCCCGGTCCTTCGTGCAACGCGAGTCAAGACCATCCGGGCACTGCGACGCCCTCTGGCCGGCGCGGATGTCGACGTGCTGCTCGCGGCGCCGCGCACGAAGCGGGACCGTGCGTGTTGCCTGAGGAAATTTTCTGAAGGTTGATCCGCGAAGTGGCATCACTTCGGCTTTCGCCTGCCGCCGCGTGACCTCCCAGCGCGAGGCGGCCCGGCTCACCCGCGCTCGATGAGCAGGCCCGCGGTGTCGCGTGCCCGGGCGATCGCCGTAGGAAGGACCCCGGCGGACCCCGCGACCAGTGCGCCCTCGAACAGTATCAACAGCGACTCGGCCAGCCGCTTGGGCTTCGGCAAGCCCGCGTCGCCGGCCAGCTCTGCGAAGATGTCGAGCAGCCAGCGCTTCTGTGCGACGATCACCGGCCGAGCCGGGTGGCCGGGGTCGGGCAGCTCGGCCTGCGCGTTCACGAACGCGCAGCCCCGGCTGTTCCCGGCGTTCCAGCTCTCCAAGGCGTCGAAGACCAGCAGCGGCCGGCGTGCGGGCTTCATCCTCGGCGCCGCCTCGAGGGTGGCCAGCACGTGGGTCCGCCAGCGCTCGTCCCGGCGCCGCAGGTACAACGTGACCAGGGCGTCCTTCGAGCCGAACCGATCGTACAGCGTCTTCTTCGTCACCCCGGCGACGGCCGCGATCAAGTCCACGCCGACGGCGTGGATCCCGTTGTCGTAGAACAACTTTTCGGCGGCCGTGAGGATTCTCTCGGCCGCCGGTGTCAGCGTGACCTCGGGCATGCCCTTGACAGTACACCAACCGGTATACCTATGATCAGGTAACCATACCGGTCAGTATACTCGAGAGGATGGCGAATGCGCTCCGAGGCTGTCGCCGGCGCCGGGTTCGTGCTGATGTGGAGCTCCGGCTTCATCGGCGCCACCCTCGGAACCAGGTACGCCGCCGCGGAGACGCTGCTGATGTGGCGGTTCCTGTTCGCTGCTGGGCTGCTGGGCGGCTGGTGGCTGCTCACCCGGCGGCGCCGGTTCTCCGTGCAGGAACTGGTGGTCCACGCCGCGCTCGGCGTACTGTCCCAAGGGGCCTACCTGGCCGGCACGGTCTGGTCCGTGCAGCTCGGCGTGCCGGCGGGCACGGTCGCGTTGATCGCCGCGCTGCAGCCGATCCTGGCGGCGGCGCTCGCGCACGTGCTGCTCGGCGACCGGGCGGCACGTCGGCAGTGGGCCGGGCTGGTGCTCGGGCTCGGCGGGGTGGCCCTGGTCGTCGGCGGTGACCTGGCCGGCGGATCCGGTGCGGCGCCGTCCGCCTACCTGCTGCCGTTCGCGGCGATGCTCGCGCTCGTCGGCGCCAGCTTTCTGGAGCGGAGCGCGCCCGAGGGCTCGTCGCTGGCGGACACCCTGATGATCCAGTGCGCGGTCAGCGCGGTGCTGTTCACCGGCGTCGCGCTCGGCACGGGGCACGCCGCTCCCTCGGCGTCCGGCCCGTTCTGGTTCGCGGTCGCGTGGGTGGTGGTGCTGTCCACGTTCGGCGGCTACGGCTGCTACTGGCTGGTGCTGCGGCGCGGCTCGGTGACGCGGGTGTCCACCTTGCTCTACCTGACCCCGCCGACCACCATGCTCTTCGCGTTCCTGCTGTTCGGCCAGCGGATCGACCTGCTCGGTTTGCTCGGTCTCGCGGTCTGCGCGGCGGCGGTCGCGCTGGTGCTCGCCCCCCGGAACCGGCCGCCCGGCAGCAAGAGCGGGCCCGGCAAGCACTCGCCGTCGCGGCGGCAGGTCGACGCCAGGGAATAACACTACGTCATTGCGTGCTCACAGCGGTCTCGCACCCCGCACTCGCGTCGATCGATCAGCTCTGCCACCCGTGCTCCCCGGTCCAGTACTTCATCGCGCGTACGGGGTGGATCGGTGGGTGCCCGAGCTGGGCGGAAAGTACGACGCGCGGAAATGCTCATGAGCGTGCTCGGTGGGATGAGCGAGTCAGAACGCCAGCACGTCCAGGCTCGTGTCCGTGCGGCGATGGACGCGCAGGTGGTCAACGAAGGGCGACACCAGGGCGGCCGAGCGCCGTACGGGTACGTCGTCGTCGATCGTGGGCCGCACCCGAATCCGCGAAAGGGCTGCTGAAGGGTTCCGGCGTGGAAGGCGTCGGTGACCGCGCGACCGCGAAGGGGTTCAATGAGGAGCGAGTACCTGCCCTTCGGAACGCCGGCCTGACCAGAACCGGCACTGGCTCGCCGATGGCTGGCAAGGGAGCACCGTCCGGTCCATCCTGGAGAATCCGCGGTACACCCGGGTATGCGATCTTCGGGCGATGGACCAAGCACGAGACGCTTCTGAATCCGGATGACGTCGGCGCGGGGCACGTCGTGCGGTTCAAGCGCGCAGCGCCGGATCACGTTGTTCGGTCGCGGCGACCCGCGCACCCGGAGATTGTTTCTGTCGAGGCGTTCACGCAGGCGCGGTTGATGCGCCGGTCCCGCGCGGCCGGCGGCTTGCCCGGGATTGCCAAGCTCGAACGGAATCGGGCAGCCACGAAGCACACGTACCTGTTGAAGAGGCTGGTGCGGTGCGAGATCTGTACCCGGAAGATGCAGGGGGCGGCGATCCGGAAGAGCGTCTACTACCGCTGTATCGCTCGGACGATGGCGCCGGGCTCGGCAGCGCTGGCCGATCACCCGAAGACGGTGAACCTGCGAGAGGACGTCGTAGTCCCGCCGATCAACGAGTGGTTGTGTCAGATCTTCGACCCGGACAACCGCGACGAGACGGTACGGCTGCTGACCGGGTCACAGGACGGCCGAGTGGACGGCCGACGCGCCGCCGCCGACAAGCGGATGAAGGATGCCGAGGCGAAGCTACGGCGACACCTGGCAGCGATCGAAGCGGGCGTGGACCCCGTCAACTTCGTCGAGCCGATGAAGCGCGCACAGGCTGAGCGGCAGGCCGCGATGGAGGAGCTGAAGCACCTACCGGACACGCAGGGTCGACCTGGCGGAGGTGTACGCGATGCTCGACCAGCTCGGCGACGTCGCGAGGCACCTGAACTCGCGGGCCCCGGAGAGGGGCGTGCAGGTCTACCGCGACCTGGGCCTACAGGTGGTCTACGACAACAAAAAGAGGCAGTCACTGTGACTGCCTCTCCCCGTGTGGGTAACGTGTGTGTCCGAGGGGGGACTTGAACCCCCATACGTGGAATATCTCCCGTGTTTGGGGAGATCATGCACTCACGGTAGCACAGAGTCACAACTATTTCGTGGCTGCGGCGACCCTCACGTCGGCGGAAGCTGGTCGGCGGCGAGGAGCTGCGCTCGTTCACCAGCTGCGCGATGAGGCCTGCCCGCGACGCTTCCGTCGCCCGCTATGTGCGAGTAGGAAGGCCCGCTATCCGGACCGGAGGGTCGTGGGAACGCCCGCAAGTTTGACGAGTTGCGCAAGGACAGCGGCTCATACCAACGACGGGGGGCTGCGAGTTGTGACCCGTATCAGCCGTCGTTCAGGCTCCGTGCGCCCACCACTCCATCGCCAGGCTCTTCCACCAACCCGGCCAAGACTGCAGATCTGCAATCATCTGCCACGAGATGAGGTTGTTGCGGATGGTCAGCGTGGACTTGTGTCCGGGACCCAGTACGCGCTCTGAATCCGCCAGGAGGGCTTGCAAGTCCGCTACGGCGCCAGCCAGGTCGCCTGCATCGCCGCGCCAGGAGGCGAGGTTGTTGCGAGTGATCAGGGTGTCACGATGGTCGGAGCCGAGTACGCGGCACTCGTCGGCCAGTACCGACTCATACTCGGCCTCCGCGCGGGCCGGGTCACCGCCCTCGCCGCGCCACCGGGCAAGCATGCCACGGATAGCCAGGTTCTTGGGATGGTCCGAACCCAGGATGCGCCGCTGGTCGGTTAATAATGCCTCGAGCTCGGCGACGGCGCCGCCCGTGTCACCGGCCTCGCCCCGCCAGGAGGCGAGGTTGGCGCGGGTGGTAAATAGGGCGGGGTGGTCGGCTTCGAGCACACGTCGCTGGTCGGCCAGCAGCACTTTCGCTTCGGCGACGGCACGGGTCGCGTCACCGGCCGAGCTTCGCCAGTAGACGAGATTATTTCGGGTAGTCAGAGTGCTGGGGTGGTCGGGGCCGAGTACACGCTGCTGCTCGACCAGCAGCATCTCGTACTCGGCAATGGCGCCGGGTACGTCACCGGCCTGGCCCCGGAAGCTCGCGAGGTGTCTGCGTGTGATCAGGATGGAGTAGTGGTCAGGACCCAGCACACGCAGTTGGTCGACCAGCAAAGCTTCTAAATCGGCAAGGGCGCCAACTGCGTCACCGGCATTACCCCGGCAGGAAGCGAGGTTGCCGCGATTGCAGAGGGTGCCCAGGTGATCGGGGCCTAGTACGCGTTGATGGTTGGCGAGGAGCTGCTCGTACCCGGCGATGGCGCCGGCTGAGTCGCCTGACTCGTCGCGCCAATGGGCGAGATCGTTGCAGATGGCCATCACGAGATCGTCGTCCGACCCAAGCGCACCTTCGGCCGTGGCTCGCAGTGCTTCGAACTCCGTGACAGCACCGGATGCGTCGCCAGCCATCCCCTGCAAACGGGCGAGATGGCAGCGGGCGGCCAGAGTCTGGAGATGGACTGACCCCAGCCGGCTGGTCGCGTCCCGACAGAGGCGCAGAAAGTGGGTGGCTGAGGCGGTGATCTGCCCTGATTCGGCCAATGACCGCCCGATGCGGAATAGCAGCGGGTGGTGGTCGGGTTGGGACAGGGCCGAGACGGTGACGGCGTCGAGGGCTTCGCTGCAACTGCGCAGCGTCCGGGCTACGCCGAGGTCGGCGGTGTCGAACTCGGGCCAGAGGTCTAGCAGCGCATCAGCCGTGAGCCGGGCCAGGTCCCCGACGTGCGCCGGGCTGAGGGCGTCGCGGACGGCACGCTGGACCAGCGGGTGCACCGCCACCGCCCGACCCGGCCGGGTGGGGTCTAATGTGAGGAGATTGAGCCGGTGCAGACACGCCAACCCGTCCTGGACCGCTTCTTGATCCACCTCACGCCCTACTGCCGTGGCCAGGCAATCCCGGATGACGGTGCCGGTGAACACCGCCAACGGACTACCGTGCGGATCCAATAGGCTGGCTACCTCGAGGAGCGGGCGGGCCAATCCCCGGGGCCGGAGCCGGTCGGCGCGTTCGATGGACAGCGACCAGGTCGCGTCCACAGTCGCCGCGTACTGGTCAGGCAGCTCGGCTGAGCTGGGCAGAACATCTGCGAGCGTATACCGACGGTCCGCCAGCCGCCGCCGGTAGCCGGCGACGGTGAGCAATGGCTTGTCGTGCAAGAACGCCACCGCCTGCGACAGCGCCAGCGGTAGCCGTCCGAGGTCTTCGGCAAGCCCCTGAAGCTGCATCCGCTCCACCGCGTGGACGGCGTGGCCGGCCAGCGCCTTGGTCAGGAAGTCGATCGCCTCGGTCTCCGTGTAGACACCGAGCTCGATGACGCGGTGCCACATGCTGGTGGCTGTGTTCAACGCGGCGTCACGACGCCGGGAGGTCAGCAAGATCTCGCCCGAGTCGTTGTGTGGAGGCCACAGTCCATGCAGATCCTGCGGATCCTGCACGTCGTCGAGCACCATCAGCCAACGTCGGCTGGTGGCAGCAAGCCAGTCCCTCAGTAATTGCGCGGCTTCCTCAGGAGCCCGAAGGGCAATGTCGGGTATCGTTCCGGACAGCACCTGCCGCGAGGCTTCCGCGTAGGTGCTGACCACCGCGTCGCGGGACAACACCGGCATCCAAACTGCCAGGTCGATGGCGCTGTCAGGCCATACCGACCACGCGTGGTGGGCGGCGAGCTGCGACTTGCCCACTCCGCCCAGCCCGGAAACCACCACACTTCGGCCGCGCGCCCCGGTTCCGCCTGGCGCCAGGGCTTCCGCCAGCTGTCGGCGAGCGTCGCGGTGCTGGTAGTGGTCCGCGACCTGCGGGGGCACACCCAGGCGCACCGGCCATGCGGTCCTCACGCCAGGCACGTAGAAGGTGTTGCGCTGGACGTTGTTGTCACCGACCTGGGCACCGAGGTTGTGGTCGACGGCGAACGTCTCGCCGAGCGGATACTCGGATGGGCCCGTGCGGGGAAAGCGGCGTCGAGGCACAGTAGCTCAGGAGGTGAAGGTGTTGGTCTGCGTGTTGTGGTCCCCTACCTGGACTCCCTGGTTGTCCCGCACCTCCACCTGCCCATACCTCCTGTCCGAAACCCCCGCGAGGCCGGTCAACTCTAGGACGTGCCGCGCTGCGGCGACGAGCTCGTCGTCCAGCTCGACAGCGGCTGCGGACAACGCCGCCGCAAGCTCGGCTTGGTGCGCTTCAGGGACTGCCAACCCTGCTTCCAGTACAGCTTGTCCGTCCTCGGACGTCGAAGGGGAGCGTCGCACCGCTCTGAGCGTCAGCGACTTCAATCCCTCGTACCCGTCCCTCACCGCAGCCGAGGCCGCACCACCCGCACCCGCGGCCGCCCCAGCCGACAACGCGGCGACCACCAGCCCTACTGATTCCAGCAATTCCTGCTCTCCTGACTTCCCAGCTCAGTATGAACCGCGGCCGCATCCCAGCCAGGACGACACTCCTGACAGTGTCGAGTCCACGGGCCATTACGACCGGTATGATCACCACGGCTCCAAATTGAAGACCTCACGGCACGCGCCGGCATTTGGTGCAACACAACGATGTTCAGCGTCCATCAGCTCCACGAGCGACCCCATTCGACTCGGTCGATGGTTCATCGGCTGGATGGGTCCATCCGTTCTTGGATGCCTGCCGCTCCTGCGACTCGGTCAGCATCGCATCAGCAAACTGCTGTCCTCGTTCAGCCTCGCTGAACCTCGCCATGACGTCGCGAACGGAGTTGCCCAACATAACCAGCTGTGGTGGTGTCAGCTTGTCACCGAAATCGATGAGCGTCTTCGCCGCTCGCACCCAACCACTGTCAGGCTCCCATTTTCGCACCAGCTCCACCAACCGGTCCGGGTCTCCAGCAGGTGAGGATCCGGTAAGCCGCGGCGAGGGCGGCAGCAACACGAACAGCTCGGCCGCAGCAGGATCCCGCAGACACTCCTCCCGAAGGAACCGCATACGCGCTTTGATCTGCCGGTGCGCGACCTCGTCGAGTTCGAGTTCGTGGCGGGCATGTTCCACTCGCATCGCCGCTTCCAGGTCCTCCGACCGTACTCGGACAACTACGGTCGCCTCCCGAAACTCTGCACCCGGCACCGAGAACGGAACCCGCTCCATCAGCCGGTTCGCCAGCAGTTGCCGCACCGCTTGCCACCGCACCAGCGAAGACCGGCTCGTCACATCCTCGAATGCCTCTCGGACATGGTCGGCGCCGGCCGTGCCAACCTCACCGTTCTGCGCTGCGTTGGCTATTGCGATGCCAAAGAACCGAATCTGGACATCGAAGTATAGGCCGACATCCCGGCTCGGCAGGTACTCCCGGTGCTCCCACCTCTCATTGGGTTCACGGCCTCGATTCCGCCATCGCGTCATGCCCAGCTGCCCGAAGCCGCGCCGTGAGAAGCCATGAAGTCGTCGTCCACCTTCCCGGTGATGAGCGTGTAGAGCTGCTCGCGCTGCTCCGCCTCAACCGAAGGACGTTTGCTCCACTGGCGTACCAACCCCGTCAAGCGGTTCCGCGGCGACTCCTCGCCCGCGATCTCCGGCCCCCGCACCGCCCGGCACAAGATGTCGGCGATCCGCCCGCGATGTTCCGGGAACGCGACCGCCGCCTCGAGCCAGAACGGCAGTACCTCTTCCAGATGGTCGTCACTGTTGCCCGGCGCCAGCAAGCTGCGCCAACCGCGGGCGAGGTCTTCGACCGTGGGCGCCTGCTCCTCGCGCTCGACAGGTTCGATCAACAACGACGGCTGCCGCGAATCGGCCGGAGGACTCATAAGAGCGAGCGTGCGGAACGACTGCCGACCGGCAGCAGCAGTCTTGTTGTCGCCACACCATCCGATGACAGCCGCGAACAAGGCGTGCCGGACACTCTCGTCGTCCCATAACGTCTGCACGGCCTCCCTCACCGCGCCGACAACGCGCACATCGTCAGAGTTCGCCGCATGCTTCAGCCGGATGAGGGCCTTGCCCGTGTATTTCCTGCCGAACTGCCGGGAGCAGATCTCTGCCACGGCCAGCTTGCAGGGTTGCTTGCTGCCCGGTAGCGCATTCGCCCAGGTCAGCAGCATCGGGTGAATACTGCGAGCGGTGCTCGGCTGCACCGCCGCGTGATCGAGGACGTCGATGAACTCCGACCACACCACCCCTTGGTCGTACCACTCTTCCGCGATCCGCGTGAGCGGCTGGGCTCGTCCCTGCCGGACTGCCCAGTCGACCGCCAACTGGGAGATACGCGCCGCCAACGCGCGTCGCTGTACCTCGGTGAGGGATTCGAGCGCTTCGTGCTTGTGTGACTGCACAGCCCGCTCGGCCAACCAGTCGAGAAACAACTTGCGCGACAACGGCCGGTCGACCCAGAAGTACTGTAACGCCGCGTCGTCCCAGCCAACGCGATCGAACACGACCGTGCCATCGTGGGCGAGGTCCGCCTGCACCGCATCGACCAAGTCGATCACGCCAGGCACGTCCTGCCCGGTCGATGTCTTTCGTCCGTGCCTCTCCCCCAGCGTCTGCCCCAGATCGGTGGCTCCTGTGTACACGTAGGCGACAGGTGCCCCCTTCTGGACGGCCGCCGAGATCAAAAAATTGCGCTCCATGCCGGTCCGCCCCTGCGCGCGATGCCACTCCAGCAGCCGCTTGTGCCAGTTCAGGCGCGCTTCGACGACCACCTCGACGCGCTTGCTGAACAGCCAGTCGGCGCTGCGCACCAGTCCGCCCTCCACCCCGCGGTTCGCTTTCGGTGCGCCATCGTCCTCGAACGCCGACTCCGGCATCTGCTGCGCGGCGACGATGAGCTCGACGATCTCCTGTACTTCTGCCGGGACCTGGCCGGTGATCAAGCGCGCTACCTGCCCGTCGGCAAGCCATTGCTCGACCGGGATCTGGCTGTCTCGCACACGTAAGGCTCGGCGGGCGATCTCCTGCGGGTCGACCCGACCGTCCCGGATGGTGACAAGGCCTGGAACCTGCGCTTGGGCGCGGTTCCACTGCTCGACGCTCATCACCATCACCATCCAGCAGGACTGGCTGCGCAGCCTCTCCTGCAGTGCACGCAGGCTGCTGCCGAACGTCGAGTGCAGCTTGAACTCGGCCTCTTCGGCGGGAACCTCGACCACATAGGCCCGGTCACGGTGTGGCGGCAGCTGCCTGACCGGGAACGTCGACCCACCACCAAAGCTCAGGGCACCGACCTTGACCCCGCGCTCCTTATGGATGGTCGCCAACAACGCGTGCGCCGTAATGAACCGGCCGCGATCCTGATCCAGGGCGACGACCAGTAGGGGTGAGTCCAGCCATTCGGCGACACGGTTGCCAAACCCGGCCGGAGGTGCGAACAGCTCCAGCACGGCGGCCAGGTAGCCCTCGTCCGCGTCGAACCGCTCAAGACTCTCCTGCAGATGGTTGACAATTTTGATCGCAGTGTTTTCGCCTGCGTTGGATTTCGCGATCGCCACTGCCCTGCCTGCAGTGGCCAGTGCGTCCGCAGTCGCTGCCGCCGCGGCCGGTGACACCGCGTCCACCTCGGACAGAGCAGCCGCAACTGCGTCATCGGATGCCTCACTGACCGCAGCCGCCGGTTCCGCGCCGCCTGATTCGGAACCAGCACTCTCGCGCCATGCCACGACGTCCCAGCGATGGTCATCCGGCCGTGCCGGCTCCGGCTGGCCCCGGCGATCGTCGCGAAACAGGCTCATCCCAGCCTCCGCTCGATCCGCATTCCGGTAACCTCGCCGCCAGCCTTGACCGTCCTCGTACGGACTCGCACATCGGCACGCCCGATTTCACCGATCTCCTCGGCGACCAGCCCTGTCACTGTTCCCTCAACGTCGTCGCTTTCAACCTCCACCGCCACGCCAGCCCGGGCCACAGCGGCAATGTCGATGGGTCGGCCCTCGATACGCTGCAGTTCGTCCAGCACAGTCTCCAAGTGCCCGACTAGCTTTGCGTCGTCAGACCGCAACGGCAAGCCATGCTCGTCGTAGACCTCGAGCGCATTCATCGCACGCCTCATGCTCTCCACCGACTCACGCTCAACCGCAGTTCCGACGAGCCCTTCCGCACCGTCCTCCACTTTATCCCCGGTCGCGTTACGCCGATCCAGAAACGCGCTCGCCCGATCGAAAAGGAACTTGAATGCGGCCGCCATCATCGGCCCCGTCATGGTCGCCAGAGACACTGCGTCCGACATACCATCCCTCCCCATGCCCTCACCGACCAGCACAGTCAGCCCGAACAGTCTGACGCCGGATCATACGAAAGACAAGCATCGCAGACGTTCAGCACCTAGCAAAACGCATTTGACCCTAATTCTTCCTTAAATTGCCGACCGAGCCGACTCCGATCATCTGTTGACAAAAAGTGGACAGGAAGGTGAATAATCGCAAGCCTGCACGTGCAGGTTCACGACCGCCCGGAGTCAGGGTCACCCGGGCAAATCAACGCCTCAGGCTGCCACCCCCGTTCGAACCACCCGCACCAGCTGAAACGAGCAGTCCAGGAAAGTCTGCCTCTGACCTGCAGCTCGGTCGACCGCGCCAGGTTGGCGAACTACTCGGCGCGGACGAAAGGAGGGACCAATCGGTGCCAGTTCAGCGGCGACAGCTCCACTGCAGGTGGAAGTCGATCAAGTCTATGACTTCCTCGCCGGTCCGGTGCCCGAGCAGGACCGCGCCCGGCAAGAGTAGCCAAACAGCACGAGTCACTATCGGATCTGGTCACCCGGCTACGGCCGCACCTCGTCGCCGCGACCCGTACCCCTCGCGTTGGAGTATCGCGGCACTGCACCTCTGCCTGACGGCGTCAGCCGGGCCTGCCCGCCATCGAGCATCCTGCCCTCGGGGAGTCACCGGCCTCCCCTCTCGATGGCACGGTCACCACGACCGCGGCCTCCGTCGGACCGTACTCGTTCACCGCCTCATCCGCTCCGCGTGGGGTGCCGCCGCGCCCGGGCCTGGACAGCTGTTCGCCGGCGCCGGACGTCGAGTCAGTTCGCAGAGCCGAGCAAACCCACCCTCCCCAGCAGGGAAGAGACCTGTTCGGTCGCGAGCGTCATCGACTCAGGACCACGCAGGTCTCCGTCCGCGTGCGGGTGGAGGCCGAGTATCGTGCTTTCGACCTGATGAGGCACCGATTCGATCGCGCCGCGCAGAAGATCCTGGGCCGCGGTCAGGAGATCAGTGCCCCAACGCTCGACCGCCTCGTCACCTGTGTCCACGTCCTCCGCCCCTTCGGTTCCGGTGAGCACCCCGTCCTCGGCGAGCAGATCCAGGCTGGACTCCAGCCAGGGCTTCCCGTCTCCCAGCCGCACCCGCCGGGTGACCGGGTCGTACTCCACCCGCACGCAGTGCTCGGCCCGACGCAGGAGCAGATCCTCCAAACCGCCGTCCCAGGTCGATCGCTCCAGCTCGACCCAGCCCGCGCCGGACAGCGTCGAGCCCACGACGTCGAGCACCGAGTCCGCGTACTCGGCGAACCCCGTCGCCCCGTACAGCTGCAGATACGCCTCGGCCACTTCATCCTGGCCGGTCATGGCGCCGGATGTCTGGCCGGCTTCGATCAACGGCGACAACAGAGCGTCGAGCTCCGGCTCGACCGTCTCGGCGCAGCCTCCGCGATGACACCAGTCCGGCCCGGGGCAGGACAGCGTCACCCGGTGCACGGCGTCGATGGCATCCGTGCCCGCTCGGGACCGGGTGACGCACAGCAGATGGCTGTGCAGAGGCCCCGGATATCCCGACAGCCCTTCGTGAGCGTGGAACGCGCCACCGGAAGCGTAAAGGATCAAGCCGCTGCCGCGCTCGTGCGCCCAGCCCGCGAAGGCGGCTCGAGCTGTGACCAGCACTCCGGCGTCCGAAGTCGGATCCCAGGCGTCGAGCCGCCACCGCCGGCTGAACCGCCAGTCCCCGGCCGCCGTGAGGGCTCGCGCGATCACCTCGGGCGAGTCGTCGACCACCCGGACGCCGCCGAGGGTCGCGCACGTCGCCAGCAGCTCGCTCGCAACCCCCGGATCGTGTGCCGCCGGCACCGGCCCGGTTCGCTGCCGGGGCCACCAGCACGTCTCATCGGGAACGAGCGCTTCGTTGGCTGCCGCATCAAGGTGCAGCTCACCGAGTACTCCCTCGGCACCAACCGTGCCCAGGACAGCGTGCAGCACCATTTCCAGCTCGCCGATTCCTCCGGTGAGCACCGGGACTTCGGGTCGGTCTTCGTCGTCCGTGGGCAGCTGGACGGTGACAGCACCGAGCTCGGGAAAGCTTGCGACCACCGCCGAGACCGAAGATGGCTCTTCCTCGGCGCCGGCCGAGGGCAACGGACGGCCGTACCGGTCGACCGTGGGAATCCAAGACGGCCGGCGCTCGTGCCGGCGTTTGATCCGGTCGAGCTCGTCGAGCAGTTCGCCCTTGGTGGGGTACGACCGCAGGAACCCCGTCGCCGCCGGACGAACCAGCTCGGCCAGTTCGGCCTTGGCCAGCTCCTCGGGGTGCTCAGCGACGTCGATGACCACCTCCGGCTTGGCCACCACAGCGAGCTGGACCTCGATCGCCGCAGCGAACCGGGCGGCGAAACCGCCCCGGGTCCTCTCGAACGCGATCCTCGCAGGCTCGATATCGACATCGGCGCCCACGAGCGTCGACAACATCGTCTCCAACAAGGCGTTGTGCGTCACGGGGCTCACCATGGGCTCAACATACTTGATCAGCGAGTCACCGGAGACCGGGTCAGGTGAATCGGACGGCCGTTTTCAGCAAGCCGGGATTCGCGCGGAGTTCTTTCAGCCCGACCGTTTCCTGGGGGATCCGCGCGCGCTGGTGGAGCAAGTGTGTCACGGCTTCGTGCATGTCTTCAGGGAGCCCGGCGGTCAGTGCGGATACATCGACCGACCCACGGCTGGATTTGTCCGGCCGGGCGGTGCCGTGGTCGAGCAGCCGCCAGCCGGTGAGCGACTCCGACTACGTCACTCGATTCGCCTCCATGGCCGCGACGCTCACTCAGCACGAACAGCTGGTCCAGCTGTTCACCTCACGGCCAGCCCGCTCAGTGGTCACTCAGTAAGGCACGTCTAGGGCGCGTCTGGCAATGCCCTGGTCCTGGTGATCACGGCGGGCAGGACGACCGCGGCGCGGTAGACGATGGCGAGCTTGTCGTAGCGCTCAACCGCCGGCGTTTCCCGGCCGCCGTCCCTTCGATTCACTCCAAAGGTGAAGCTCCCAAGGACGGCCCGCCCACCCTTGGGACCGCGTGGCCCGGCTGTCGAGGCAATTGCGCGCGGCGGCGGTCACCACATATGCCTGCGATGGGCGGCCCTCCGACGGGGCGGCCGGCACCGCCGAACGGTTCCCGGATCGCCGCCGGTCTTCCCGTGCGTGATCACGGAGAGTGGGGCTGTTCACCGTCCCGGCGTAGTGTGTTCGCTCGCTACGGCAGACCCCGCGCATTCCGTCATTTTTCGCCGATATTTTCCTGAAAGTTTCCCTGGTTCACTCCAGTGGGTTTTTATCGCCGTTCCCGCGCGTTCCCACACCTTCAGGTCATCGCACCGATCCGGGATGGCCACCTCGGTAGCATCGGTTCGGTTGGTGCGCACCCGGCAGTCACGTTCGAAGACCATTGTCAGGAGCTGGTGAATCGTGACGAACACCGGAATCGATCGCGAAACGTTGACCGTGGTGGCGTCCGTGGCGGCGGTCCGGCACACCGCCGCCGTGCCGGAGGAAAACCGCGGCCAGATCGACAACGTGCTGCTGCTGGCGGTGCTGGCCGCCGGCGCGAAGTACAACATCGGCCTGCAGAGCGATGAGTGGTTCAGCACGTTCGACGACACGATCCAGACCGGCGCGGAGTGGGCCGTCGACGCCGGCTCCTGGAAGCGCGTGACCCGGTCGGGCAGCCCGTTCGACCTGGCCATGATCCTACCGGGCGGCATCGCGGACACCGAGCGGGCACTGGTCGCCGTGCGCTCGGAGCACTACCCGCTGCGCGGCGCGTTGCGGTTCGGAGCCGTGGCGAGCGCGGACGTCGCCGTGCTGTGCGCGGTGGCGGACGTGACGCCGCGGCCGGGTGCGCTGTCCGTCGTGCTGGGCGCCGTCGCCTACCGCTTCAAATCCGACCTGAGCGTCGACAACCCGCTGGCGCCGCGCCCCTGGGCCGAAGTTGATGACGCATTCCTGCGGCTGTCGAAATACACGATCGACACCACGGAGGCGGGCTACAACGGGATCCAGCAGCGGATCGCGAAAGCACTCGGTGACCGGGTCGAGAAATACCTCTACCGCACACCGATCAAGTGAAACGAGGAAACCGATGATCACCAAGGAAGCCCCCTTCACGCTCTCGGACGACGCCGTCTCGTCCCTACCGGGGCAGCGCGACCGCGCGGTGGACTACCTGGAGAACCTGCCGCTCGCCGACTTCGACGTCGAGTCCCGGCCCGGCCGGGCCGGCCTGTACCTGCCGACCGGCGACACCTTCGGCACCTCGAAGGTGACCCCGGCGAACGGCAACTCGGCCGCCCAGGACACGATCGTGGCACCCGACGCGATGGGTGACGCCAACTACACGGCTGTCATGCGCACGAAACTGCTCGCGCAGATGGGCGCCCGCACCGAGTTCGACGTCAACCGCGAAACCGACAAGTACTACCAGAAGTACATGGAAATCCTCGGCTACTGCGGCTGGGTGCAGAACTACAGCAAGTGGCGGCAGTACACGTCGTCGAGCTCCAGCCTCGAGATCAGCCGGGTGCTCATCGACCTGCTGACGGGCCTGCTGGTCGGCCCGCAGCTGGAGCTGCTGGAGACGGCGCTGACGGTCCTGAAGACGGGCTACTCGTCGAACGAGCAGATCCGCCTGCTGGGCAAGGACAAGGCGGCGGACAAGGAGGTCAACTTCGACCTCGGCGTCGTCGGCGAGGACAGCCACGCCTGGCCGACGTTCAAGCCGGTGTTCTTCGCGATCTCGGCCGAGTCCGAGACTGTCAACATCCTGTTCGCCACCCTGAAGTCCAGCCAGACGTCGGTGTTCTACGCGACTTCCGACCAGACCCTCGACATGAGTCACTACGCGAAGGTCAAGGCGACGGTCGAAGCCAAGACTGAGGAGGCGGCGAAGAAGTACATCGAGAACCTGCCGATCGCCGACTGACCGACAGGCGCCGGTCGTGGTGGCCTCAGGCGCCGGGACCACCACGGCAGGCCGACGGTCAGGCGGGTCATCCCGGCAGGCCGCCGCCTGATCCGAGACCCGTCCCAAGTACTGACGACCTACCCACTCAATCGGGTCCTCACCGTCACGGTGCGCTCGCGGCGGCGCGCACCCGCGGGAGACGCCTCTCCGACAGAGCCGGCGTACAGAGTGTCCATCCTGAGGGAAGCTATATTCGGTGGATACCGCCCAATCGGAGGGTTTGTGTCGCCGAAGTGATACAGGCACCGTTGAGTACGTGGAATCGCGTGAGTTTCGGGTGCGGCTGCCCGTTCGACGTACCACCAGCCCGGTACGCGGTGCTCGTGCACGCGGTCGCCGGCGTGCTCGATGCCGCCGACCTGATCGCCAGATCGTCGATCGTCGTGGACCATCAAGCCCGCGACGAGGACCTGAACCGCGAGTTTGACCGATTCAGCGCCGAGTACCCGTGGGGTGACCTCTGATCGCTAAGTGTGCCGGTCAAATCTGCCTCTGCTCGGTGGCTGGCAGAAAACATGCTCGCGGGCCGCCGAGGTTGTGGAAGGCCGCGTGCTGGATCACCGCGTTGAACGTAGTCGCCGGACGGCTCAGACGACGGCTGTCCACTCGGCTGCGGCCACCATCGTGCCGCACCTCTCCTGCAGTGCAGGGGTTCAACATGCTCTTCTGTTCGGTGCCCCCACCGGCGGGGTCGCGTTTTAAGTCGAGTCCTGGAATAACCAGCGGCTATTTCGCCGCCGCGCCGTTCTACGGCGGCCCGGGCGTCGGCGGCGGCACGGTCGTGACAGCGCCGGAAACACCCGTTCGCAGGGGCGACCGTGATCTGCATCCTAGATGCCCAGTGACCCGCAGCCGGTATTCCGTATCCGAGTTCGGCCGGGGGTCCGTGCGAGAACCGACGGGGGGGATGAGAATGGAACAGCCGATCACGCTCGACGTCAACGGTTCGGATGTGCACGCCGAAGGTGCCCGCCTACGGGAACGGGGGCCGATCACCCGGATCGAACTGCCCGGTGGCGTTCCGGCCTGGGCCGCTACCGGGAACGATGTCCTGCGTCGGCTGCTGGCCGACCCCCGGGTGTCCAAGGACGCGGTGCAGCACTGGCCCGCGTTCACCAACGGGGAAATCGCCGACGACTGGCCGCTGCGGATCTGGGTGTCGATCCGGAACATGTTCACCGCCTACGGCGCCGACCACCGGCGGCTGCGTTCCCTGACGGCCGCCGCCTTCACCGCCCGCCGCACCGAGGCGCTGCGCCCGAAAGTCGAAGAAATCACCCGGGACCTGCTCGACGCCATCGAGACGGATTTCGGTGACACGCCCGTCGACCTGCGGGCGCGGTACGCCTACCCGCTGCCGATCGAGGTCATCTGCCGGCTGTTCGGCGTCCCGGAGGACAAACGGGCCGGGATCCGCGAAGTAGTGGACGGCTTCTTCGACAGCGCGATCACCGAGGTCCAGGCGCAGGCGAACGTGGCGGCGGCGTACGTCCTGTCCACCGAACTGATCGCGCAGAAGCGCGCGGCGCCCGCCGACGACCTGACCAGCGCCCTGATCGCCGCACGCGACGACCGGGACGGCGCGCTGACCGAAACCGAGCTCGTCGACACCCTGATGCTGATGATGACCGCCGGCCACGAGACCACGGTGAACCTGCTCGACCACGCCATCACCGCGCTGCTGACCCACCCTGATCAGCTCGCCCTAGTCCGGTCCGGGCGAGGGTCCTGGACCGCCGTGGTGGAGGAGACGCTGCGCTGGCAGGCGCCGATCCCGTACACACCGCTGCGGTACGCGGTCGAGGACATCGAGGTGGACGGCACGATGATCCGACGCGGCGACGCGATCCTGGTCTGCTTCGGCGCCGCCGGCCGCGACCCCGCCCAGCACGGCGACACCGCCGACGAATTCGACATCACCCGCGCGCCCGCACCGCACCTCACCTTCGGCTACGGCGTGCACCACTGCCCCGGCGCGCCGCTGGCCCGGCTCGAAGCCGAAGTGGCGCTCCCGGCGCTGTTCGACCGCTTCCCGGACCTGACCCTCGCCGTGCCACCGGAGAAACTGACCACTCTGCCCACGTTCCTGTCCAACGGGCACACCAGCCTGCCCGTCCGCCTCCGGCCCGCACCTCGCTGACACCGCAACCGTGAATCCGGACGCCTTACGGTCTTACGGTCGAAGACGACGAAATTCCGCTGTCCTGCGGGAAGCACCACCTGTTGCTTCACCATGTGCCGTAGTCGTCGCCGCCGGTCGTGAGTTTCCGGGTGACCGCATCAGCGCCGGGCGGCCCGCACCCAGGAGGCAGTCCATGACCATCACTCGCACCCAGCCGACCCGCCGTCCACGCCACGCTGCAGCTACGGCAGGGAAGTACGGTCAGCCTGAGGCAGAGCTGCGATGGGCGACGTCGATGCCGATAAACAGGCAGTGATTACGAGGGGAACAGCCGGAGAGCTGCCGTCGGCGAGCATGTCCGCTGGCTGCAACCTGTCCCGGACGCGCGGCCCGACCGGAAGACAACGACCCGGCGGCGACAGTCTCCGAGCGAGCCAGCGTGAGACTGGCGTTAAACGTGAACCTGCAGTACCTGCCGCCGCATGAGCGCGCCGTGCTGATCCTGCGCGAGATGTCGGCCTGGTCCGCCGTTGAGGCGGCCGCACTGCTCGACATGCCCGTGGCCGCGATCAAGAGTGCTCACCCCGCCGTTGGCGAATGTTCTCGACCCGTGCGGACGGGCAACCCGTCGTCGCCGCCTACACCGAGCCTTCGACGGCCAGTATGTGCCCTACGGGATCGTCGTACTCACCGCGGGCAACGACGGCACCACGGCAATCACCGCATTCGTCTTTCCACGCAGTCTTCCCTGACCGCCCTGACTGGACCGATCCAGGATCGGCTTTGCGTAGCGGCCAGGCTGGTCCCGGTCGAGCGGTGCGTCGCCCTGCTGGCCCGCGTTGTCGACGTCGAGCGACGCGTCCGGCGGCCATCCCGCTGTATGACGTGACCGTCGCCGACCACGAGCGGGTGCTGGGACCCGGCCACCCCACAACCACGCCACCCAGGCCGATCCTGACCATGCTGCCCGGTGGCCTCGCGTTCTTCTCCAGCGGCAGCTGCTACGGCCACACGATGATCTCGATCGGCGGCGGCGACTTCCTGTCGAACGCCATCCACGGCGCGGGCGCCTACACCAAGACCACCACCGCGGAGATCAAGGGCAAGCGGGGCCCGACCTACCTCGGCTGGGCGCAGCCGTGGTTCAAGGCGAAACCACTGACGCGGTGAAGCCGGCGGCCCGCGCCACCTCCGGGCAGGGGCCGCTCGCACGCGTCAGCCGCCGGGCCGCACGTGGTGGAGCACGAAGATGCCGCCGACCGCAGGCCGGCCGAGCCGTTTGTGGTCGGTCGCCACGTACTCGTCGAGCACGGCGAGGATCCGGCGGTCCAGCTCTTCGACCTCGTCGGGGGACAGGTGCAGCAGGAACTTCTCGTGTAGCACCACCGATTCCGGGCCCGCCTCCCGCAGCTCCTCCTGAAAGATCTCGATCGGCGCGAACCGCGTTTCGGCGTCGGCGCCGGCGAGCGGTCCGTCCAGCCACCACGTCTCGCTGTTCGAGCGGTACGGCTTCTCGAGGGCGCCGCTCGCCCCGGTCCGGACAGGGGCCGGTTCCAGCAGTCCCGCGGCGACGAGCCGGCGCACGTGGTGCAGGACCGTGCCGGGGTCGCGGCCGAGGCGGTCGGCCAGCTGCTTGTTGGTCAGCTCTTCGACCAGGCACAGCCGCATGATCCGCAGCCGCAGCGGGTGACCGAGGGCCTGGGCCTCCTCCGGTGTGGCCGGGCGCCGTCGGCGGGGTTCGGGCATGAGCGGAGCGTAGTCCATCGATCCGACTCGCACATCGATGGAGAAAAGCCCATCGATGTGTCATTCTCCATCCATGACTTCCGGGTTCTGGCGGCTGTGGACCGCGGCGGGGCTGTCCAGCCTCGCCGACGGCGTGCTGAAGACCGCTCTGCCGCTGGTCGCGGTCGGCTACACGCGGTCGCCGCCGCTCGTCGCCGGGCTCGCTTTCGCCTTCAGCCTGCCGTGGCTGCTCTGCGCGTTGCCCGTCGGCGCGCTGGTCGACCGGCTCGATCGCCGCCGCGCGATGCTGGCCGCCAACGTGCTCCGCGGGGCGCTGGTCGCCGCGGTGACGCTGCTGACGGTGACCGGCAACGGCTCGATCTGGGCGCTGTACGTCGTCGCGCTCGGCGTCGGCTGCGCGGAGACGGTCTACGACACCGCCGCCCAGTCGATCCTCCCGCAGGTCGTCGGGCGCGCCGAGCTGGCGCGCGCGAACGGCCGGGTGTTCGCCGTCGAGCAAACGGCCAACGAGTTCGCGGGGCCGCCGCTGGCCGGTGTGCTCGTCGCGACGGGTGTCGCCGCCGCGTTCGCCGCGCCGGTCGTGATGTGGGCGGTGGCCGTCACGGCGCTGCTGCTGGTGCGCGGCCCGTTCCGGATCCCGCGGGAGGGCGGCACGACGCTGCGCGCGGACATCGCCGAGGGCCTGCGGTTCCTGATACGCCACCGGGTGCTGCGCACGTTCTCGGTCATGATCGGGACGTTCAACTTCGCCACCGGAGCGACCTTCGCCGTCCTCGTGCTCTACGCGGTGGGCCCCGGCTCGGCGATGGGCCTGTCCGGACCGGCGTTCGGCCTGCTGATGGCGACGATCCCGGCGGGCGGCCTGGCCGGGGCGCTGCTGGCCGGGCCGGTGGAACGCCGGCTCGGCCGCGTCCGCGCGCTGGCGGTGTCCTGGCTCGCCGGCGGGCTGACGATCGGGGTGCTCGCGGTGACGGCGGACCCGTACGCGGTGGGAGCCGCGTTCTTCGCCGGCGGAGCCGGGCTCCTGGTGTCGAACGTGATCGTGGTGTCGCTACGCCAGCGCGTGACCCCCGACCGGCTCCTGGGACGGCTCACCAGCAGCCACCGCCTGGTGGCCTGGGGAACGAAGTCCCTCGGCGCACTGGCCGGCGGGGCGATCGCCCAGGGGGCCGGGCTGCACGCGGTATTCGTGGTGATGGCAGTGATGGCGTTCGCAGCGCTCGCCGGCCTGCTCGTGGTCACCGAGGACGCGCTCACGACGGCCGAACGCGCGGTCACCGCCCGCTGAGGGCGCCGCCTGGTTCGACCGCGCGACCTTCACCGGCAACGCCCGGTTCGACAGCGCAAACTTCACCGGCAGCGCCCGGTTCAACAGCGCAAACTTCACCGGCAGCGCCCGGTTCAACGACGCCACCTTCATCGGCGACGTCACCTTCAACAACACCAAGTTCTCTTCCCGGCTCATCGACCTCAACCATGTGATCGTTGTGGGCGGCGCCAGGCGGGCAGACGTGTGTCTCCCTGGACATCTCCACGACGTCGGCACGATCCCTCCGGGCGACCTTGAAGGCCGCCAGCGAGGCCCGCGGCGCGATCATCGATCACCGGGAACCTCAAAACCGTTACATCGCAGCAGCCGACTCCGGTGACGAAGCCTCCGGGCCGAACTTCCTCAACCAGTTCGTCAAGCCCTTCACGTCGTGCACGCCGAACAGCTTCTCCGGCGACACCCCGGTTCTCCTTGCCGGTGGGGGCGCCAAGCCGATCAAGGACATCGTCATCGCCGACCGCGTGCTGGCCGCGAACGCGCACGACGGGCGGCCGGTTCCGGAGCCGGTCACGCGGCTGATCACCGGTGAGGGCCGTAAGCACATCGTCGACGTCGAGGTGCGGACGCAGGACTCGGCCACGCGGATCCGGGCGACCTCAAACCACCCGTTCTGGGTGCAGAACCTCGGCAAATGGATCGAAGCGAAGGACCTCCGGCACGGGGACCGCTTGAGAACGCCGGCTGGCGACGCCGTCGTCGGTTCGGAAGTACGTGAACACCAAGAACAGATCAAGGTCTATAACCTCACGGTGGCCGATCTGCACACGTATTACGTCGGCTCCGGGACGAACGCGGTACTCGTCCACAACGCCGACTGCGTGATCGACCCACGGAAACTCGATTACCTGTTCAACGTGAACATCAAGGACGATCCACACAACTCCGCGCGCGCCGCGCAAAACGTGATGGAGCTGCTCAAGGTCGGGATCAGGGACACCCCCGAGATGCGGGCGTATCTCGCCGAGCAGCTCCAAGCGGCCACTGCTGGCGGATTCGATCGGACGTTCACCAATAAGTACGGAAATTTCGGCGTCACGCATTCCGTGCTCTACGGACCGTACGGCGTGCGCAGCGTCGAAAGCACCTGGTAGATCATGCCCGACGGAACATATCGGTTCTCGACTGCTATCCTTCGGGGACGAAAGTGATGAAGGGTGGATCATGACGTTTCGCGAGCTCGTAGTGCCGAGCGCCCTCGAGGTCCTGGAATGCGTTGGCGTGGAGCCTGTGGCGCCCGAGCCGGGTTCCACCGTGCAGGAGCTCACCTTCGAAGCAGACGGTCGGAATTCCGTCAGCTTCTCCTATGACGTGATCGGAAGATCGGTCAGGGTGATCTGGAAAGCAGGTGACCGGACCATTCTCGACATATTCCGAGAGGGCGCGGTTCGCATCGAGTTCCGCCAGGATGGCGACGATACTGTGGTCGACGCCGATTTCGAAACGGATTCTCTGGGCGGGAACATCGAGGTGAGAGTCGGGGGCGAGGTGCAGGTCAAGGACAAATTGCTCTTCGTTTAGTCCGCCCCCTGGCTCTGGCCGTCGGCCGCGCAGCGTCGCCAGGCGTGGCCGTGTCTATCGCCCCCCAGCGCGGATGTACCGGTTCCGATCTCGCACCGGATGTTCGGAAGATGTCCGACGGTGGTACCGGTAACCCGTGCGGAAATCCCACTGCGCACTGCGGCGCCACTTCGAGGACCGGCTGGCCGCGAGCGTGCGCGGGGCGCTGGCCGATCTCGGCGGGGGTCCAGGTGCGCGCCGGGCCGGATTGCTGGCGGTTTCGGCCTACGCCGCACTCGACGAACTGGTGCGGCGGGCGTGGGAGGTGCCCGGAGGGAGTGTCGTGCAGCCGCCGCGCGGGTGGGCAAGAGCGCCGATGAGGCGGTCGCCGCGGCCGTGCTGCAGCGACTAAGTCGAGCGAGTTGTCGGGACGCGATCGTCCAGGCTGCGCCGACGCGTACTCGAGCTTGCTTCTGCACGCCGAGCGCTACGGGGTGCCGGCGCGGGCGGTCCTGCGCCGCTGCGGCGAACCCGCGCTCGTGGGCGACCAGGAGGGCATGCCCATCGACGTGGCGGCGATGCTCGCGGCGGAACGCTAGCGCGCGAACCGGTCGAGCGCCGCGAGCTTCCATCCGCGCTTGAGGTCACTGGCCCGGTGCCCGGAGTGGTCGTCCACCAGGAGCTCCGCACCGGGCCACGCCTCGGCCAGTTCAACCGCCGTGCTCACCGGGCAGCTGAGGTCGAGTCGGCCGTAGATCAGCACGCCGGGAATGCCCGCCAAGCGCCCGGCGTCGCGGATCACCGCGCCTTCCTCGAGCCAGGCCGCGTGCGCGTAGTAGTGCGTGGTGAGCCGGACGAACGCCAGCGCGGCCGTCGTCGTGCCGATCGCAGCGTTCTGCTGGGTGCTCGCCGACCCCGACCGCCCGCAGCGGCTCGCGCTGCTTCTGAACACCTGGCGCCATGGCACCCCCATCCCGACTACGCGACGGAGCGCGGCCACCACGCCGCGCCGGGAGATCACGAAACCGCCCACCGCCGTGGGGTGTTTTACCGGTCCACCGCCCGGCGCGCAGCCCTCACGCGCGGGCCGATAGCAAGCCGTGGCGCTGCGATCAGCACGATGGAAAGCAGCTCCAGCCACCGGCGGACACGCGATACTCCGTCGGCACGCAGGTCCGCCATCCCCACTCTTCGCAGCACTCGTCTCTGACGTCCGCGGGAAGCAGCAGGCCGATGCTTGATAGCGCGCGGAACCGCGGACGTGTGCCCGCACTACACCACAGCTGGCTCCCCGACTCTGATCTACGCCGTCCCCCGCCACGACCGCGTCGACCTCGTCGGCTGCGACGTGGCCAACGACGACGAATACGACATCGCCCACACGTTGGGTACTGGCCTGGCTGACTCGGCCAGTACCCAACCTAACTCAGCACCGCGATGATGCGGGTACCGGGCGCAAACGCTCCGGCCTCGATGCGGGCGAACAGGCCGTACAGCATCTTCGCCTCATACACCCAGTCGGGTGTGATCCCATGCCGGGTCGCAAAGTCGGCGATGAAGGCATCCAGCTCCGGCTTGCGCTTTGCGTAGCCGCCGAAGTGGAAGTCGTAGTCGATGAACCAGTTCGACGTCGCCTCACCGAACGCTTCGCGCTGCAGCCGCTGCATCTCGTCGTCCAGGAACTGGCCGCCCTTGAGCACAGCGAAGCCGAGGGCACGCTGCTCCGCGCCGAGGCCAGCCGCAATCCCAGCACAGAGTGCCGCCGGTGCCACAGGCACAAGCGATGACATCGAAGTCCACGGTGATCTCGGCGACCAGCTCGGCGCAGCCACGCACCGCCAGGCCGTTGCTCCCACCTTCGGGCAAGACATAACACGGCCCGAACTGCTGCAAGAGACGGGCGAGCACGTCGGGCTCGGTCTTGCGGCGGTAGGTCGCGCGGTCGAGATAGGTCAGCACCATGCCACGGCCGGTGGCGTACGCCAACGCGTCGTTGAGCGGCAGGTGCGCCTCCCCGCGGATCACCCCGACGGTCTCAAAGTCCAGGTAGTAGCCAGCAGCAGCCGTCGCCCGGATGTGGTTGGAGAACGCCCCGCCGAAAGTGAGGAGCCGAGCAAAGCGCTCACCACGGGCAGCCTCGAGGTTGTAACGTAGCTTGCGCCACTTATTGCCCGGCACCTCGGGATGGATGAGGTCGTCCCGCTTGAGCAGCAGCTCGACGCCGTACAGCTCCAGCCGCTCGTCCCGCAGCTCGACCAGCGGCGACGGCAGGCGCACCGAACTCGCCAGGTCATGCTCGCCGGGGTTCATGCTGGTCAGCGTAATGGGCGGAAGCCCAGACTGATCTCGCTGGGCGTTAGGGAGGGCCAACCGTTCGAGATCTTGCTTCTGGTATCAGCACGCGCTGAGCTGACTCGATGAGCGACGCTGGAACAACAGGGCGAGCAGATCCGAACCACCATCCGTCCAGCCGTGCTCATCGGGTCGTCAGGCTTCTGGGCGGCCGACCGGTACGCCGCATGCGGCTCCGGCCGCCGACTTCCTGGAGCGCTCTGGCCCTTTAGGTCTAGCCCTAGCGGCTGCTGGTGCGCAACACCGACCGCGAGGACCTCGACCAGTCGCCACCTCGGCGAGCTAGCGGCGGGTCGGCTCAGGCGTCCGGGGCGGGCAGACGTGCTCTTCGTCGGCCGGGTGGGCGTAGCTGCAGTCCGCGATCCGTGCCTTCACCCAGCGATGCTCGCGGAGGCTGTGCGGAAGGATTGTCGTGCTGTCAATCAACGCGGCAGCCAGCAGCAACGAAGACCAATCTCGCCGAAGACTGGCTGCAGCGGTCACTACACTGGGCCTTGCGCAATGGCGATGACCTGGCCGGTATCACCGTCCACGTCATCGACGCGGGCGCCGACTCCGCCGAATCGTTGTGCTCGATCTGGCCCGCCGTCGACGAAGTCCGTGACGTCTGGTGGCCAGCCATCGCTCACGGTCGCCAGCTCATCACGACACGCTTTCACGACTGGACCAAACCACACGTCGACCGCAGGACCCGCAGCTCGCGATGCCCCTCTACAGCCGCGAGAACCACCCGCTCGGCGATCGAACCGAGTGACCACGTGCTCCATCGTGCCGACGCGACTAACGGCGCTGCACGTTCGGTGGCCGCCGATCCGATTCAGGGTCAGCTGACACACAGCCGGAACAGATGCGTCAGCTCGAGCGAATTCCCAAGGCGCACGACCAGTATGGCGCAGCCTGCGATCATCAGCGCCCAATCAGGGTGTCGTGAAGGTGGTCGTCAAGTTCAGCCACGAAATCTTCGGATCGCCACGGCCGGAGGTCGCGTCGAGCCAGCCGAATACGTTGGGCGGCGACTCGACCGCCCGTGGCGGCAGTGATGTCGATGGCGTCGTGCAGCAGTTCGACGCAAGCGGCCGGGTCGCCGAGGCGCAGACGTGCGAGCGCCAAGTCGGTGCTAACGATGCCGCGCTGGACGGCATCGCGCGACAACGGCAGGGCAGAGACTGACCGGCCGAGGCTCTCGTGCGCACGGTCCGCGTCGCCTGCGTGCAGGGCGCAGAGGCCATCGAACCCACTCAAGCGGTCAGCGTTGAACCCGCCGTGCGGATCATCGACGGCCAACTGCTCGACGGTCCTCCACGCTCGGTCCAAAGCAGCGGCTGCCTCGCGGGTCTGGCCGGCGCGAGCGCTGATTTCTGCGTGCACCGCGTGGGCGCGAGCGCGGACGGCGTAGCTGGGGCCGCGGTGCGCGTCGACCGTCGCGGCGCGGGCGATCGTCCGTGCCGCGGCCAGGTCGCCGGTTGCATGCAAGGTCACCATGGTGTGGCTCGTCTGGACCGCGGCTCGATGGCTTCGGTCGGGAGACGTTCAGCCGCTCTGGTCGCGTTGGTGTACAGGACCATGGCCGCTTCGTCGTCTCGAGTCTCGAACGCTAAGCGGCCGGCAAGTGAGCTGGTCCTACACTCGGCTGCTCGAGCCCGAGCAGAGACTGTGGGTAGTGGCCAGCGTCTTCGAAGGCGCGTTCGACCTCGACGCCGTCCAGGCGATCTCTCACCACGCCGGCCTCGACGAAGCCGACGTGCAGACCCTTCTCATCGCGCTGGTCAGCAAAAACATCATCAAGGGCCTGCAGCGTCGTGGCCGTCCGTGCTACCGCATGCTGGAGACGATCCGCCAGTACGGACCTGCGCGTTCATCTTCGGTGGCCGGCTCAACGAAAACGTTCGCCTGCTCACCGCAGGGCTGGCCCGCCACCGTGGCGACCCGAGCGTGGACCAGGTGGCGGCACTGTCGCTGGCGGCATGGATCGCGCTGATCCAGGGCAACCATGTGCGCGCTGCTCCCCTGCTGGACCAAGCCGAGGCGGCGGCCGCCGCGCTCGACCTCGACGACGCCTTCGGCCCGCTCGACATCGCACGCGCAACCCGGTTGTGGCTGGTCGAGCAGGACCCGGCACGGGCGCGGGACTCGCTGAGCTTGTTCCGAAGGGCAGCGGAAGCGTTTCGCGCAGCAGGCGCCATCGCCGATGAGTGGCTGGCTCGCCTGTTCTTGACGATGTCGGCGGCGTCGTTGCGGCGCCTGGACGTCGCCAGAACCGAAAGCGTGACCCTGCTGACCGACGCCGAGGAAGCGCAAGCCCCGTGGTGCATCTCCTGGGCCCTATGGTCGCGGGCGCTGGTGGAGCTGCTCGACAGCCGCCCACGCCACGCCGCCGGCTCAGCGCAGGAGGCGTCGCGCATCCAGCGGGAGATCGGAGACGCGTGGGGGCCGGCATGGAGTCTGTGGCTGATCGCGCTGATCGCCGCGCAGCTGGGTGAGTTCACGACGGCCGCGCAGGTGCTGGGCGGTGCACGGGCGCAACAACAGTCGACCCAGGCCAGCGTGCTCGGGCTGACACCATTCCTCCGCCTGCAGCGGCAGGCCGAGACCGCTGGACGCCACGCGCTCGGCAAAGACGCGCACGGCAACGACGAATGGGACAGCCACGTCACGGCTGCGCAGAAGCTGTCCACGAGCGAAATGCACGCGCTGGCGCTCGCCCCGTTGGCTTCCCCCGAGCCGGACCCGCTTCCCGCTGGGATCCCCCCCCCCCCCCCCCCCCCCCCCCCGCGAATCCGAAGTCGCCGGATTGATCGCCCAAGGGTGGACGAACGAATCGATAGCCGGCCAGCTGCCGATGTCGCCCCGGACCGTCAGCACGCACGTCTCGAATCTCAACCGCAAGCTAGGCACGGCGAGCCGGACCGGAATCGCCGCCCGGTACCTCACCACCCTTGCCGCCCGGACCGGCCATGACGAGTCGTGACAACGCACGTCGGGCGGACCTCACTTGCCGTCAAGGTACGAGCTGGCGTGGTCTTGCCGAGGCTCGCCGACCACGGGCGAGCCTCGGCAATGCGGTACCTCACGAAGCTGGGCCAGCCGACAGACTGCCAGGGGCCATGACACTCACCTTCGGCTCGGGTAGCACATCTGTCCAGTCGAAAAGGCGACGAGCGTCGGTGTATTCCAGGCCGCCACTCGCGGAAGCCTCGACACCGACACCGACACCGACACTGTCATTGAGGTACTTGCGGTCTTCGGATACCGAACCGTTGATTTCGACCCCGGGCCCGGCAGCCATCCCCACTGTGCCGTAGATCGACCGGCCGGTGAGCTCATCGATGTTCGCGTTCGACCCCTTCGCACTGATGGTAGCTTCGGCGCCGAAACCCAGGCCCGGACCCACGTGCTGACTGTTGGCGAAGCCGACCCCGCGCCGGTCGAACACCAGACAGGAGTCACCACCAGCGCCGGCGCCCACGCCTTGAAGGTGCACGCCGAAGCAGAGCGCGTTGGAACCACTGGGCGGGTCCTTCTCCTCTGCCTTGTTCTGGTCCGCAGGCGCGGCAGTACGCACCTGGGCGGCAGCCAGACTGGCCGGCTGCCGCGGTGGACGGACCGCAGCCTGCCGATGACGAGTCTGCTCCTGACGACTGGCCTCCCTCATTTGTTCCGGCCCCTTGTCGTTGTCAGCTGATATGGCCTTCCGTCGCTCGGCCTCACGTGGCTGCAGCTGCTGTTGTTCGGCAACCATTTTCGGATCGGGCACTTTTCTCGTCGGCGCCTTCCGCGCCACTTCACTCACCTGCCGCTTGCGTTGTTGTTGATCTTTCGCAACCAACAGAGGATCGCTCACTCGCTCGATCGGATCGTTGCCCTTCGCCCTTGCACCTTCTTTGAACATATTTTGCACTTCCGCGAGGAAGTTCTCGTCCTTCTTCTGATCTTTCCGCGCCAAACGCACGTCATGCGCCTGCTGCCGCGCCCGCTCCGGAGTCGGGCCGGTATCCCGACCCTGCACCGCATTCCGCTTTTCCTGCTTCCCGTCCTTCTTCTGGTCCTTCCGCGCCAAACGCACGTCATGCGCCTGCTGCCGCGCCCGCTCCGGAGTCGGGCCGGTATCCCGACCCTGCACCGCATTCCGCTTTTCCTGCTTCCCGTCCTTCTTCTGGTCCTTCCGCGCCAAACGCACGTCATGCGCCTGCTGCCGCGCCCGCTCCGGAGTCGGGCCGGTATCCCGACCCTGCACCGCCGTGCGTGCGCCGGCGTCTGCTGGCGGAGTCTTGTTCGGTGCAGCTTCGGCCTCAGCGATACCGAGTACGCTGAACAAAAGCGTCAGGAAGCCACCAGAAGCCGAGTACAACAAGGCCCGGCTCACTTTTGAGCTGCTCACCACATCCCCTTTCCCAGACCGTTCCGACGAAGCTCCGTCGGCTACGATCGTCCCTCATGCGGTATATGAAAAGTCCACCGGCGATACATCGGTTCAGACGAGGAAGTGATCCAGTTCCTCAGCCGCCTCCCGGCGACCGCTGAAGGCTGGCACAAGGAGGGCACCGGCCCAGGGCCAAGACCGAGGTCCAGCGACGGGGTGGGCGTGCGCGCTCAGGTCGTTGCGGTGGCTTGATCGCGCCTGCTCGCGGACTATCTGAAGGCCTGACTCGCGTGCTGGAACAAGCACTCGGCGCGTGCGTCGTCACTGATCTGGCGCCGTTCACTCGCCACGACGTGACCCGCTTGCCGCCAACACCGACATCGACACTACGGCGTTCGCCGACGCCGTCGTCCGGGCGGGCGGGCGTCGGAACGATTGCCAACGCCCTCGGCTCTGAAGGAACTTGCTCGCAGAGTTTCCACCAGGAGGCTGATGGTCTGAGCAGGACACCTCGAGAGCTGTTCGAAACGGTCTCGCCGCGGCGATGTATTCGGCGAGCAGTGTGACGGCGAAGGTCGGCGACGGCACCTCCGTGACCATCACCGAAGACGATACCTAGCCCAGATACACCGGCAGGTCGACGTAGCTGTTGGGGATCATCGCGGGTTGCCGCCGCCGCAGGCCAGCTTTGTCGATCAGACGGGCGTCCGGGAACCGTCGGGTCAGCGCTCCGAGGACAATCTCGGCTTCCATGGCACCCAGCTGCGCGCCCAGGCAGTAGAGGATGCCGTGGCCGAACGCCAGGCTGGTCTCGTTCCGGTGGATATCAAGCTGGTCAGCACGGTCGTACCGGCGTTCGTCGCGGTTGGCGCTCAGCAGGGGCTTCCCCGCCGTCGCCCACTCCGGCAGCGCGGGGCAGAAACCGCCTTCGGATTTCTGCCAGGCCAGCGTCGGGCTCGCCGACACCTACTCCATCGACATCAGCCTGACCCTCGGCAGCAGCAAACGAGGCATCGCCGACCCATGCGGAGAACCACTTCGACAGATCTGCGACCTCGTGATCACGACACTGCGCGCCAAAGCGCGCCCGTGACGCACGCCGACGCCGCCCGGCAGCCATCGACTCGCCGGGCCCAGCCCAGTCCCGGCACAGCAGCTCGCGCTGCGACCGCTGCCGTCGTGAGGCCCTCCCCGCCGAACCAGCTCCCCGCAACCCCCACTGCTCGTCCGCAACCCCCACCAGAAGGCAGCCCCACGGTGCTCACCGTCCACCGAACCGCCCTCAGCGCCCTCGCCGTCGTCCTGACCACCGCCGCCTGCACAGGCACCGGCGCCGGCCCCACCACGGCGCCCGGCCTCGCTCATCGGCGCCGATCACCAGCCCCGCCCTGGACCTCGCCCGCTACCTCACCACGCCCTGCGCAGCAGTGCCGTCAAGCCTGATCACGGAACTGGGCCTGGCGACACGCGAAGACAGCCACGACACCGTCCTGCCCCCGGCCGGGCGCCAGGCTCAATGCCGGATGTCCAGCAGCCCACCCCTCATCGCTGCCGCCGAAATCCGGCTCTACCCGCAGACCCGGCCAGTTCCGCTCGTCACCAGCACCGACAACCTCGCGAAGCCCGTCACCGTCAGCGGGTATCCCGCCGTCGAATGGATCTTGAGCACCGGCAGGGACGGCTCGTTCACCCCCTGCCAGCTGATCGTGGACATCGCGCCGACGCAAGGCTTGGCTGCGCTGTTCAACGGCCCACCGGGCGAAGACATCGACACCACCTGCATGAAATCCCGCACCTCGCGATCGGCATCCTCGCCGCCCTCGGGCACCAGGCACCCGGCCGATGAGCAGCATCGCGTCCTGCCCGTGCGGCACCGCCATCTCGGCCATCGTCACAAACGAAGTAGGCGCCGAGGAGGCGACCGCGGCCTACGAGCGGACCGTCATGCAGGCGATGGCCTCGGGTGCGCGGTTTTACGTGCGCTGGCACGACACCGGCCACACCCCGGCCGACGCAGCCGCCGAGCTCGCACTGATCGCCCGGCACCTGCGCATCACGCTCGCGCAGCTGGAACAGCACCTGGCCGAGACCCCGTCCGCGCATCAGCAGCCAGCGACACTGGCCGAGCAATTGCGATTTTTCGCCCGCTCATACGGGCACATTGCGGCCCGCCTCTACCGCGAAGCGGAGCGTGTGGACGCCCGCGTCCCATCCGCCCGCCCCGTCCCCGACTCCAGCACCCACGCCGGAACCGCCGAGGACAGCCGATGGTGACCGGGCATGCCTAAGTCACTGGGGCGCCACGTTGCGGCAGCAACACCGCCACGGTAACCGCCGGTGTCATCGCCGAACTCAGGCCGGAGGCGGGCAGGCCGGTGAATCTCGTGCACGACCACCTGCCCGGCCCCGCCCAGCAGGTCTACCAGCTGATGGCCGACCACCCTGGCCCCGACACCGCCGCCACGCCGCTGGCCGCCGCCCTGGAATTGACCGGAACCGAAGTCGCCGACGCGTTACAGATGCTGCCCACCGCCCGGCTCCTCGACCGGTCGCCCGGCGACCGCTACCAACTGCCCGGGCGACTCCACCGCCACGCCGCCAGCCCGCGCGACCGGGAGCGACCCTCGATCCGGACCCGGCAACGCGCCCGGCTGGTCGACTTCTACGCCGCGACCGCAGCCGCTGCCATCCCGTCGCCCCCGACGCCCACCGCTTCAGCCCACCCGCAGCCCACGAAATCAGTCCTGCTCTCCACGCCGACGAACGCCACGCCCGCTGCTGGTTCGGCTGGGAACACCAGTTCTTGCCGCCACGTCGCCACGACTGCCGTCGGCTGGGGCTGGGACGTCCAGCGCGCGGCCACGGCCGGCCCAGCCTTATTGGCCGCCGCCAGTGGCTTGCCAGACGTGAATGAACGGGTCCTCGCCAACTTCCCTGCTGCCGGTTGATCAGGCCGGTCGTGTCCGGGCCGAAGGACCTGTCCCGCGCAGACCTTGTTCGAATTCGCATGCATCGGCGCCTGTGGCTGGGCTCCTCCGTCAAGCTACGCGCAGGTCCGCCACACCGGTTTACGTTTGCAGGTGCGCGGGTATGTCACGTCGGCAGGCATCCTCAGTGATGATCATCTGATTTGGGGCGGTGTGGTACGTGCCGACGCAGGCGTGGGAGCGGGCGAATGACGACCGCGACGACCCCGTCGTCCGATGCGACCTGGACACGACCCCGTTCCGAGAAGTGCGGCGCCTGGTCCGCGGCCTGCTGGTCGACCGAGGCGATGTCGTCGTCGAAGATGCCACCCTGATCGCGGATGAACTGGTCAGCAACGCCCACCAGCACGCTCCCGGACCCCGCATGTGCCGGCTCAGCCTGCTCGACCACGGCCGCTATCTGCGGATCGAGGTTGAGGACGCCTCACCCGCCCCGCCCCGCATCCGCGCACCCGACGCGCGCGGCGGCCGCGGCATGGTCCTCATCGACCAGCTCGCCTCCTCCTGGGGCGTCGAGCACCACGATCACCACAAGACGGTGTGGGCCCACCTCCGCCTGGATCGAGCCGGATCGAACAGCCGGGCCCGACATCTGGCGCTGGCGCCTCGCTGGCCGCTCAGCGGCGTTGAGCAGTGACCTTCTCCAGCCACCCCGGTCCAAGATCGGATACTGTGCATGGCTGTGAGTGAGCATCTCGATACCGAAAGACCCGCGTCCGGGCTGGAAACCACGCGACAGACCATCGATGGAACCGTGGTGGTGAAGGCCGTCGGTGAGGTGGATCCGGAGTCCGTTCACGTACTGAGGATCGCAGTTGGCACGGGGCTCACCGAAGCGGCAGGCGGGCCGTGCATTCTCGACCTCACGCAGGTCACCTTTCTCGATTCAGTCGGCCTCACGGCCTTGGTTGACGCGACCAAGCGGGCGGAACAACGCGGCGGACCATTACGGATCGTGGTAGACGCGAATCGACCCGTGATCAGGCCCATCGAAATAACCGGCCTCGACGACGTCCTGCGTCTCTACCACACCCTCGATGAAGCTCTCCGCGCCACCGGATAGCAGGCGCCAGGCGAGACACCGAACCGGAGCGGTCACGACATCCAGTCGAGCATGGACAATTCGCGAGCCGCCGCTCCTCCACGCGCACCTGGCTATTGCCCAGGCAGGGCATGCTCTGGCGCCGGCGCTACAGCGAGCGCGCGTGCCGCACCTCGGTCCGGAAGCCGAACAGAGCTTGCCCGCAGCCGACACCGCGGGCAAGCTCCTGTCGATTCCGAGCGACCGTCTTCTTCGGTCAACGCGACGGTGGCGATCAGGCTGCCGTCCGCGATCGCGGCCAGGTACTGCTGCTTAGCTGCCTCGTCGCCAGGAACTTCAGTGGACATCCAGTGACGTCGCCTGCTCGCTTCGCCGCGCCAGAATGTCGTCTTCCCAAGGATCAGGCGATGAGCTTTCCACACGCTGACCCGACGCGGTACGAAGGGCTGCGCTCCCACGGCCACCTTGGCGAAGGACTTCCACGGTAGAGCCGGCGTTCCGGCGGTCCACATAGCGTGCGAGAGCAGGCGGCGCCCGCTCAACTCACCGCTCGCGTCACCAGTTCGGCGATTCTCTTCTCCACGGCCGGGGTCACCGCGGTGAGGGCGAAACCCGCCGGCCACATCTCGCCGTCGTCAAGCTTCGCCTGATCGCTGAAGCCCAGGGTGGCGTAGCGCGCCTTGAACTTCTCCGCGCTCTGGAAGAAGCAGACGACCTTGCCGTCGAGCGCGTAGGACGGCATGCCGTACCACAGCTTCGGCTCCAGCACCGGGGCGTGCGCCGTGACGAGCGCGTGCACGCGCTCGGCCAGCACCCGGTCCGCCGGCGCCATCTCGGCGATCTTCGCGAGCACCTCCCGCTCCGCCTGGGCCGCCTTGTCGGCCTGGGACGCCCGGCGGGCGGCGGTTTTCAGCTCCTTGGCGTGCTCCTTCATCGCGGCGCGCTCTTCGGCCGTGAACGTACTCATGGGATTCTCCTCGTTCTATCGGCACGGTGCGTGCCGATGAGCGCCATCATGGACCGCGGGCGAGGAGACTGTCAACGGCACGGTGCGTGCCGTTAGAATCGGGGCATGACCGACGAACCGCGCCGCCGGGGCGCTGCCCGGACCGACGAACTGCTCCGGGTCACCCTCGAAACGGCAGCCGAGGTCGGGTACGCGGGCCTCAACGTCGAGGCCGTCGCGCGCCGGGCGGGCGTCGGGAAGCACACGATCTACCGGCGCTGGCCGACCATGGCCGCGCTCCTGCTCGACGCGCTCAGCCGCGTGTGGACCACCGATCTCGACTACCACGACACCGGCGACATCCGCGCCGACCTGCGCGAGCAGTTCCTGCGCTCGGCGCCCGCGCTCGCCGCCCCGCCGATCGGGCCCGTCTACCGCGCGGTGATCGCCGAGGCGCAAGCCGACGAAGCACTGCGGGCGACGTTGCACGACCGGTTCCTGCGCACCGTCGAGGAAAGCACCCTCGCGCGGATCAAGCGGGCCCAGGAAGCCGGCGAGCTCGTCAGCGGCGTCGACCTGACATTCCCGGCGGAAGTCCTGTGCGGCACGCTCTACTACCGCCATCTGCTGTCGACGCGCGCCGTCGACGAAACGGCCGTCGACGCGCTGCTGGACATGTTCATGGCGGCGTACGGGACTTAGCCGGTCGGCTCGGCCGTCAGTCCCTGGCCAAGAGTGCGGCTGGTGACGCCGTCTGTTCCGCGAACGGGCGACCGGATCAGCTCTCGAGCGTCCGCGCCGACCGGGCTAAACGTACGGGGCAGAACTGCGAGCCGGTCTTCACACTCCCGGGCCTGCAGATGATTCACCCCGACGCGTCCTCCCCGGCCGGCGGCGGTCCGGAGATTGTCGAACTGGGCGCCGCCGATCTGCCCGAGATGACGCGGCTCGTCGAGCGGACGCAACCCGGCCCGTTCTGGCCCCGAATCCGCGAGCTGGGGACCTACCTGGGCATCCGGGAGAACGGCAGCCTGGTCGCCACGTCATCGTCATTGCCGGACTCGGCGCAGCCCTGCTCGCCTACACATCACGGCCTCGTCACCTGATCAGCGGCGACTCGCTCCAGGATCGTCAGCACGTGTGCTGGCAACGATGTCAGGAGCCGCGCCGGGCGATGGGAGACCGTCAGAGGTCAACCAGGAAGAGAGCCCCGTACTTGTCCTGACCGTGGGGCGCGGAGACGGCGGCCGGTCACCCGGCCGGCCGGCCGCCGATGGTGACGTTCCTGAGCCGCAGGTTGCGCACGTCGGTGGCGACGTTCGCACCGGACATGGCGGTGATCTCCACGTCGCTGAGGCGCACGGTGCCGATCGGGTCGCGGTGGTAGCCGGCCATCTGCCAGCCCTGCTTGCAGGACTGCACGGCCCAGTCGGCCAGGTTGATGTCGGTGACGGTCGGCAGGTACTGCCCGGTGTCGCCCTCGCCGTAGTTGAAGTCGATGAGCAGCATCGGGCCGCCGACCGCGCCGACGTCGACCCGTTCCAGCAGGACCGACTCGACGAAGCCGCCGCGCACCGAGTTCGTCTTGATCCGGTGACAGCTGGCCAGTCCGGTGCTGTTCATCGTCAGGTCGTGGCCGTGCACGTTGCGCACGCCGCCGGTCATCTCGCTGCCGATGGTCACGCCGCCGTGCCCGTTGGCGAAGGTGCTGTGCGCGATCACGATGTTCTGGCAGGGCACGTTCACCCGGCGGCCGTCGGCGTTGCGACCGGCCTTGATGGCGATGCAGTCGTCGCCGGTGTTGAACGAGCAGCCGGTGATGAGCACTCCGTCGCAGGACTCCGGGTCGCAGCCGTCGGTGTTGGGGCCGCTGGAGTTCACCGTCACCCCGTCCACGGTCACGTTGGTGCACAGCACCGGGTTGAGGTGCCAGAACGGGCTGTTCGTGAACGTCACGCCCTGGATCAGCACCCGGTCGCAGCGGTAGGGCTGCATGAACGGCGGCCGGAAGTGGAAGCCCTGGCCGAACACCCGACCGCGCACCGGCACGCCGCCGTTCGCCTGGGCCTCCAGCTGCGGGAATTCGGCGTCGCCCAAGGATTTCCAGTCCCACCAGTGCGTCGCGTCGGCCTGGCCGTCCAGCACGCCGGAACCGGTGACGGCGATGTCGGTCTGGCCGTGGGCGTAGACCAGCGGCGAGTAGTTCATGAATTCGATGCCCTGCCAGCGGCTGTAGACGACGGGCAGGTAGTCGTTCGGATCGGTGCTGAACCGCAGCATGCTGCCGGCGGCCAGATGCAGGTCGACGTGGCTGAGCAGGTGGATCGGGCCGGTGGCGTGGATGCCGGTGACCAGTACGTGCCCGCCGCCGGCCCGGTGGCACGCTTCGATGGCCCGGCGGAAGGCCGAGGTGTCGTCGGTCCGCCCGTCGCCGACGGCGCCGAAGTGGGTCACGGGGAACCACTTGTCGGGGAAGCGTGGCCGGCATTCCGCCGAGGTCGCCGCAGACGAGGTGGCCGCGGTCGAGGTCGGCGCCGGGGTCAGCCCGATCAGCGGCACGGCCATGCCCGCGGTGACTCCGAGGCGCAACAGGGTTCGTCGGTCGAACGCGTCGGACATGGCAGCCTCCGTGATCGCTGTCGGCACACCGTCAAACCCGCGGAGTTGACGAGCAGACGCTGGCGTGCCGGAATAATATATCAGATCTCGTGCATCAAGCAGATTCATGGGAATCCTGACCTGCCTCGGCGCCTGCGCGCACCGCCAGACGATCCCCACCACTGTTCATGATTCCCACCCTCCGATAGACCGATTCAGATCAGCGCGAAGTTGAGGTTGCATCCCGTCGCCGCACCGGCAATCCCACACCCTGCGCCCACCAGATCTAGCTGGGGCGCAAGGTGGCGGTACGACCAGACCAGCCTGTCCCCTTCGGCAACTGAAGGGGACGAGCGGCTTCGATACGTCCGGATGGCAGGCGTTCCCGTGTGCCTACTGCGCCCATGCGGGGCCGCGCCTCCGACACGCTCGGACGGCCGAGCGCCGATGCCGCATGTCACCGGTCAGGCGTCGGGTGAGCGCGCCACCATCCGCCGGGCGGGCGTCAGGCCTTGATCGCCTGCCGCTCGGCGCCGCTGGCGACGGTGATCTTGCGCGGCTTGGCCTGCTCGGCGACCGGGATGTGCAGGGTCAGCACCCCGGCGTCGTAGCCCGCCTCGATGTGGTCGGCGTCCAGGGTGTCACCCAGGAACTTCTGCCGGCTGAACGTCCCGGCTGGCCGCTCGCTGATCAGCGCCTGGACGTCGTCGCCGGTCACCGTGGTGCGCTCCGCCTTCACGGTGAGCACATCGTTCTGAACGTCGACCTCGATGGACTCCGGACTCACACCGGGCAGGTCGAAGTGCACCACGAACTGGTCACCGTCGCGGTAGGCGTCCATCGGCATCGCCGCCGACCGCGACAGGCCGTTGCCGAAGAACTGCTGGGTCAGCCGATCCAGAGTCTGGAACGGGTCGGTACGCATCAGCATGGTGGTTCTCCTCCTTCCCTTGGTGATGTGGTGCCTCGACGACGCCGGTTATCCGCGTCCCGCCGGCACCGCCACTGCGCTGACACCCCGGGAACGGGCGTCTTCGGAGAGCTTGCCCACATTGATCTAAAATCACCCAAATGGAGCATTGCACTGGCCTACCAGCACAGAATCTGCAGGAAATCGATTGAGCCCACTACGCTCAAGACAGGGGAACATATGTGCAGCCTGGTGCGTCATAAGAGTGAGAGCGCGGCTCGTAGACCTGTCGGATTCTGGAGGTGGGACTGATGACGCTGACGACTGTGCGATCGGTTTCCGCGCTGCGGACAGGCCGGTGGTCGCCCGGGGCCGGCGTGCGGGAAACGGACGACGCGTACCTGGTCGAGGTGGAACTGCCCGGAGTCAAGCGCCGGGACGTCACCGTCGAGGTCACCGGGAACGAAGTGGCCGTCCAGGGCAAGGCCGGGCGACGGGACCTGTTCCGGCTCCGCAGCCGCCGCACGGACGAGTTCTCCTACCGGGTCACGCTGCCGGATGAGGTGGACTCGGGCGCTGCGTCGGCCGCCCTGACCAAGGGCGTGCTGACCGTGCGGGTGCCGAAGCGCGAGTTCGCCCGGCGGCGGCGGATCCCGGTTCACAGCGCCTGAGTCACAACCCGGCTGGAGGTGAGAAGCGATGACCCCCTACTCGCCACTGCGTGAGCCGGCCGCGGTGCCAGCGCTACCCACCGGGTGGCCCATCGGCGTTTACGGCAGCTACGCCGAAGCGCAGCGCGCCGTGGAACACCTGGCCGGCCACGACTTCCCCATCCAGGATGTCACGATCGTCGGCGTCGAACCCATGGTGGTCGAGCGCGTGACCGCCCGCCTAACCTGGAGCCGCGTCCTGGCCGGCGGCGCGGCGTCCGGCGCCTGGTTCGGGCTTTTCCTCTGCCTGCTGCTCGGCTTGTTCGACCACCAGCCGCCGGGAGCGCTGATCCCGGCCGGGCTGGTCACCGGAGTTCTCGCCGGCGTGGCGTCCGCCGCGATCGGCTACGCCTCCCTGAAGGGCCGGCGGGACTTCGCCACGATCACGCAGGTCGTCGCCCGGCGGTACGACGTGCTGTGCGAACCACGCAACGCTGAGCACGGGCGAGACCTGCTGGCAAAGCTCGCCCTGGCCGGGCCGCCGTCCTCGACCGAGCCGGCGAGCCGGGAGGTGCGCAGGACGGGAGGTGATCGAGGTGTGCGCCCATCCCTTCCATGAGGCGTTGCGAACCGGAACCGAGGCCGTGCGGCAGGCGGCAGGCTCGGTAGCACGCCATCCTTTGTCGGCGGATGCGCTGCGGTGTGCGGTCCAGTGCACCCGGGCAATGAGCACTGAACTGGCCGACTTGGCCGGTGCGCTGGCCGACCGGGCGGAGAGCACCCTGGCCGCCACGTCGCTCTCCGATCACCGGGTCAGCGCGCCGGCCGGTTCGGTCACCAGGGACGTCGTCGAGGACCTCCGCACCATCGCCCGCTACTTGAAGACCACGGACCTCCTGCTGCAACCGGCTGACGACGACCTCTCTGCCCTGGCCCCGCAGCCGGATTCCGAGGAACATCGCGAGTATCGTGAAGCCTCTTGGTGGAGCCCCGCCCACGCCGGATGAGGCTGAGCCCCGTCACGACCTCGCCCTGCGACGACCCTGCCCGGTCCAACACAACTGCGCCGATGTGCCGGGTTGGCCGGGCTCGGTCCGACGGGAAAGGCTGCCGGATCCCTTGCAGCGTGTGCGGATATCGGCGACGACAGACGTGGTCGTGAGGCGGGAGGAACGGCGCACGTTCCTTCCGTCAGGCTCGTTCTCCCTGACCGACGAGAAATCTGGCACGTCGCCAGGCCGGGTCATCCGTCTCGCCGACGTCCACCAGATTTCCTACGCACCACGAGGATGACCGGCGAGTCTTCAATTGCGGTTTGGGCGATCTCTACTGAATCGGTACAGAAGTCCGACGATCTCGTCCCGCGGTCAGCCGTTTCGCGTACAGCCAGGACAGCGGTTCCGCCGACCACTCTCTCCCACCCGCCGATGACGACCGTCCACATATGAGTATCTTTTCGGGTGACTGTTGCCCGCGACAAACCACAAGAATGCGCCTACCATGATGGAGAGCGTGGTTGAGCCGGAGCTACGCAGATCCTCGTCTGGCGACGGATGTCACGGCGAGGTGCCGGGCTTCCCCTGTTGCGCTCGATTCTTCTCGGTGGTGCACCGACGCTTCGCCCCGACTCGTTCGGGAGCACACAGCCATGCCTTCACGACTTTCGCATTTCCCACGTCCACCCACCGCGACGGGGCAGGAATCCACCCGTCAGTACGCCGAAACGGTTCTGACCGTACGGACAATTCCGTGGCGGCACGATCTGGCGATCATCTCCGCCACCGGGGAAATCGACACCGGTTCCGTCCGCCTGCTGCAGCGAGCGTTGTGGCAGGACTTGCCAGCCGGCCTCGTGCTGGATCTGTCCAGGGTCACGTTCCTGGGCGCGGCGGGGTTGCGTGCGATCGAGGGCGTGGTGACCCGGGCCCGCGCCGAGCGCCGCCGGATCGGGATCGTCGCCGCTGCCCGTCCGGTCCTTCGCCCGCTGCGGATTTTCGGCGTCGACACCCTGGTCGTCGTCTACCCGATCCTGGCTGACGCACTGCGCGAAGTCCCGCTGTCCCCTCCGCCGGTGGCCGGAGCGACCGACTGGAATTGAGTTTCCCGGGAGCCCGTTGCCTGCCGAACCGGGTGCCGTCAGCCCTGACCCCCCAGGCCACGGGGATGCCCTTGGTCAGCCCGATCACCGCACAGGTCGTCAACGCAGTGATCGCCGAGCTCGGTGCCCTCGAGACAGCGCTGGCAGACGCGTTCACTTCGATGTCGGGGTCGAAACGAAAGCCACTGCGTGGCCCGGGTCGGGATCGGCCGCACCATGATGGTCGGATCCGGTTCGGCCACCTCGTAGTTCAGGCATGCCAACCAGACCACGAGATGCCGCAGGATCGACACCGTCGACGGCGAGCGGGACCCCGGCCCATGGGCACACGGCCCGCGCCAGCACACAGCTTGCCTCGCCGAAGTCGGCGACGCCCCGGACGACGATGCCGCGGTCGGTGACATCCGGGCGACCGGGTCACGAGGTAGGTCATGAGGCGGTGGTCATGAGGTCTCGGACCAGTTGAGTCATGGTGGGTGCCGCGACGGCAGAGCGCCAAAGCGGTGATCAGGTCCGTGTTCGCGCCCGGTCCGGGGGCCGAGCCGGACGTTGGAACAGGCTGTACAGCCACCACAGCGACGGGATCAGCACGAGCGCGCCGACACCCAGCGCGGCCAGGGTGGCCGACAGCACCGCCGGTGTGGCGGCGCCTTCGGCGATGGTGACGTCCGGTTCGAGCAGGTAGGGGTACTGCCCGACGGCCCAGCCCCACAGCAGGGTTCCCACCGCGAGCGCTGCGGTGATCCGCACCGCGAGGAAACGGCGGCGCAGCAGCAACACCAGCGACACCGCGCCGGACACCGCCGAGAGGATGACGACCAGCAGCCCGCGGTGGGTGAGGCCGTCGAACAGCCGCGGGGCGTCGGAGGCCAGGACCGGGATCCCAGCCGCCGCGATCACCCCCAGCGCGAGCCCGGTCGCCAGCGCGCGGCGGCGGAACGCCTCGGCGAGGCCGGGGTCTCCGGAGCGGCGGGCGTCGGCGCACAGATACGTCGCGGCCAAGTAGGCGGCCGCGCCGACCGCGAGGACGCCACCGAGCACCGAGGTCGGGTTCAGCCAGCTGGTCAGCAGATCGCCGCCGGCGATGGCGACCGGGATCCGTCCGGAGGCGATGCCGCCGGCGACCGTGCCGAGGAAGAACGGCGTCAGGACGGATGAAACGGCGAAGGCCGCGCCGAACAGCCGTTGCTGGCCGAGTGTGTCGCTGGCCTTGCGGAAGGCGAAGGCCGCGCCGCGGATGATGATACCCAGCGCCACCAACGTCAATGGGATGTACAGAGTGGACATCACGGCGGCGAACACGGGCGGGAACGCGCTCCACAGCGTGACCAACACAAAGATCAACCAGACGTGGTTCGCCTCCCACACCGGCCCGATCGAGTGCTCGATCAGCTCCCGCTGGCCTCTCCCGCGGTGGTTTCCGCCGGCGAAGAGGTCCCAGAACCCGGCGCCGAAATCCGCTCCGGCGAGCAGCACGTACAGCGTGAGCCCGACCCAGAGGACCGCGACAGACCAGTCGGCCAGCGTCATGACGGCGTCCCCGCTTCCTGCGGCGCCGCCCGGCGGTCAGTGCGGGCCATGCGGCGCAGCACGTACACGGTTCCCACCGTCAACACGACGTACACCGCCAGCACGACGATCAGCCCCATCAACAGGCCAGGTGCCGGGTTGACGGCGTCGGCCGTTCTCAGGTGGCCCCAGACGATCCAGGGCTGGCGGCCGACCTCGGTGGTAACCCACCCGGCTTCCAGCGCGCAGCAGGCGGCGACACCGCTGACCGCGACCGCGCGCAGGAACCACCGCGAGCGCGGCACGTCGCGGCGGCGCCACCACACCAGCGCCAGCCAGACGCCGAGGGCCAGGAGAGCGAACCCGATCCCGACCATGACGTCGAAGGACAGGTGCACGACCGCGACCGGCGGCCGGTCGGGCACCGGCGTCCGGTCCAGCCCGGTGATCACCGTCGCCGGGCTGTCCCCGACCAGCAGGGAAAGCCCGCTCGGGATCTCGAGGCCATAACGCAGTTCCCCGCCGACCGGGACGCCGCCGATGGTCAGCGGGACGTGCGAGCCGGTGCGGTAGACACCCTCGAGCGCGGCCAGCTTCGCGGGCTGGTTGGTCGCCAAAAACCGCGCCGCATAGTCGCCCGCGGCGATCTGCAGCGGCGTCAGCACGGCCGCGAACGTCAGCGGTATCAGCAGCCCGAGCCGATGGTGGCGGTCGCGACGGCCACGCAGCATGCCCACCGCGTAGACGCTGCTGATCAGATAACCGGTGACCATGAGCGCGGCGAGGATCATGTGGATCGTCTCCGGCGGGGTCGCCGGATTGAACATGGCCGCCCACGGATCGACTTCGGTGATCCGGCCGCCGGCGAGGTCGAACCCGCGGGGCTGGTTCATCCAGGCGTTCGCGCTGACGACGAAGAACGCCGAGGCGATCCCGGCGACGACGATGGGGACGCCGGCGAGCAGATGCCGCCGCGGCGGCAGGCGGTCCCAGGCATAGAGGTAAATGCCGAGGAAGATCGCCTCGACGAAGAACGCAATGCCCTCCATGGTGAACGGTAGGCCGATGACCTGGCCGTAGGTGCCCATCAGACCGGGCCACAAGATGCCCATCTCGAAGCTGAGAATGGTGCCGGACACGGCGCCGACGGCGAACAGGACGCCCATTGCCTTGGCCCACCGCCGGGCGAGCACGAGGTACGCTTCGTCCCCGGTGCGCAGCCCCCGCCACTCCGCGAACAAGGTGAGCGCGGGCATGCCGACGCCGAGACAAGCGAGGATGATGTGCCAGCCCAGGGACAGGGCCATTTGTTCGCGCGCCGCGAGGAGATCCAGCGGCGCAGCGGACGAGGTGAGCACGACGACCGTCCTTCCGGCGAGCCGATCGGACACGAAGCCGTGTCCGGAGCAGACGTCGTTCGCCGCTCCGATGATCGCCCCCGGCGGCTACCCACCGGCCCACCGGGGAAAACCCGCGCCGGCCGGCAGGACCCGCGCGAGTGAGCCTCTCCCCTCGGTCTATTTCGGCAGCCACTGCTCGGCGCCCGTTCCCGTGAACCCCGGCATGCAGTCGACGCGGCTCTGGTGCATGTACACCTCCGCCCCTGATCTGGCGCGCCCGGACCTGCCACCCGCGGATCACCGACCACCTCGGCGACCAGCAGGCTGACCCGGGGCATCTGAAAAATGGACCGGACCGCGCCGGAGCGCTTCTCCCCGATCACTCGCGAAATCCGAAGCCGGCGCGAGATCTCCGCTCAACCCAGCCACTTCCTCTCGCAGCGACCGCGACCTCCACCTCCCTCACCACCAGGTAGCCGTTGCGGTCAAGGCGCCGAGATCCGCCGGGGCGATCCGGCCGGGGGGCCACCCGGCCACACTGTGGGCTCGACCCCGGCACCGGGTCAGTGGTATGCGGACGCCGGTCGGAAAGCGGTCTGCGGTCGTGCTGGCGGTCATGGCCATGGAGGACTCCTCGCAGTCCTCCATGGCCATGACTTTCCAGGCAAACGGACGATAAACCTGCAGCATCCACCGGGCCCGGTGTGACCGGCCGCTGGTCTCTCCTGCCGACACCGACCCGACGGAACAGGCTGGCCGGATGTCCGCCGCCCACGCCGCGATCGTCCTGTCGGGGCCACCGCCCGCGGTGAGCCACACACGTCACGCCCGTCGGCTTCGCCAGCAGGAAACACCGCACCGCGCCCGGACGTTGCACCGGGTGTCGTGCGGCGGAGTCCCCGGGCCTCACCGCCTTCCTGGAACAGCGGTTCACCCGGAGCCGGGTCGCGCCACTCGCGGAGAGTCTCCCCCACCCTTCGTCGAGCGGAAGCGGCTCTCCTCCCCAGAAACCCGAGCAGGTCGACGGCCGGCCGCCGGGTCTTCCGACACGAAGGTTTCGATTCCGGCTGCCCGGGCATCCGCGCAGCGGTGAAGCAAGCAGCCACCCGCCCCGGATCTCCGCGATCCGCCGTCCGGGAATGGCCTCGGGTTCAACCCCAGCTCGAGCGTCGCGATCACCGCCGACGGACCATCCGGGCGGCGAAGCTCGCGGCGTGTGCGGCGGCTCTGTGTCAGGGCGCGCGCCGAGCGATTCGACGTGTCGACAGCGCCGCCCGCCTGCGCCGTCGATCACCGAGCGATCCGAAGGGGCATCCCATGGCCGAAGGCGACGTGCACACCTACTTCGAAGACGGCCAGTGGAAGAACCGGGTCGAAGGCGGCGTCCGCGCCTCCAATACGTCGCCGCATCGCGTGGACGCTGTGGTCGCCGGCCGTCAGGCAGCCAGGAAACGACGCGTCGCGCATGTGATCCACGACCGAGACGGCGGGATTGAGAGCGAACGGGACTTCCGCCCACGCACCTCGAGGCGATAATCCGGCCGCTTCACAACCACGCCGACGATCTCCCCTCGGTGCGAAAGCCGGCGAGCACCACGCTCGCGTCGTTGACGGAGACGTCCCCGAGCGCGGCTACGACCCGGGTGCCCTCCGGCAGCACCGGCCGCGGCTTCGCACGGCCTCCCACCGAACTGGTACCGCAGGTGGTCGGCCTTGCGGAGCACCGCTGGTCGAGCAGGCTCACCTCTGTCAGAACAGTTGCCCACGGGACTAGCCGGAAGGATGACCGCCATCCCCGGCTGCGGCAGCACTACACCTCGAGCACGCAGGCGGCTAGCGTGGAGGCCAAGGGACGGAGGTCCGCTGGTGGACCGACAGGATCGGGAGCACGCGGCGCACGAGGCACTGGCGAAGGCCGATCGACAGGCGGCGATCGGCGAAGCGACGGGCATCCTCATCGCCCAGGGGGACGACCACGCCCGCGCGACGCTGCGCGCGCCCCACGGTCCGGCCGGGGAGGACGACGAGGCCGCCCGCGTGGTCGCGACGGCGAATGCGACCGCCGAGGACCGGGCCGACCCGGACTGGATCTGACCAGCGACGCACCGGTTCCGCGGCCGACAACTCGAGGAGCGGCCAGCCGGGTCAGCCGTCTTCGGCCCGAAGGTCCGCGGCCGAGTGACTGGGCAGGACGGTCGCCACGAGCTCCGCGGGGTCGAGGGTGCCCGCGGTGATCGCCCACGCAACCTCGCCGGTCGTGGCCCGGGTCCGGTCGGCGTGGGACTGCAGCAGGACCCGGGCCGCGCCCGGGTCGAGGTTTCGCGCCGCGGCCACCATGCCCACCGCCTGGGCAACCCGCACCCGGCCGTTGAGGACCGCGAGCGTCGTCTCGGCCAAGCGAGCTTCGCGGCGGTCGCCGGACTCCGCCGTCATGCCGAGCACCGCGAGATCCGCCAGCGCCTGCGCGGCCGCCAGCTCCTCGCGGCCAAGCTCACGCCGACGCTCGTGGAAGACGTTCACACCACCCAGCGCCCGGCCCCGCAACCGCAGCGGAAACGCATGAACCGCAGCGAACCCGCCGGACAATGCCGCGAGCCTGAACGCCGGCCAGCGCGCCGAATCCCCACCATCGAGGTCGGGCACGGCGACGACCTCGCCCGTCCGGATGCAGTCCACACACGGCCCCTCCCCCGTCAGGGTCTGGAGCAGTTCGAGGAACCGGGACGTGTCGTCGGACGCCGCGAGCACTTCGACGCCGCCGCGGGGGTCGGCCACCAGCAAGCCGGCGGCCGAAGCGCCGGTCACCTCGCTCACCGACCGCGTCGCCGTCCGCAGCAGCCAGGCCGCGTCCGCGCCGTCGGCGACGAGCCGGGTGGTGAGTTCCACCATCGCGTGCGCAAGCTGTTCCCGGTCGACGGACACTCCGTGAGCATACGGCCCGCCACCGTGGGATGCCGGTGTCACTCGGCCCACCGGTCGAGCGTGATGCGGCGGGCGATCACGTCGCGCGACACCTCCAGCAGTGAACGTCCCTCCGCGAAGGCGTGCGCCCGCAGGCGGACGGACGCGTCGGCGAGGCTGATCCGCAGCTGGACGGCGACCATGCCGGTCGCGATGTGCACGTCTTCGTACGCGCCGCCGCCCTGCTCCGCCGGATCCAGACCCGCCGCCTCGTCGTCGAGAGCCTGCCGCAGGACCACCGCCATGGCGAGGTCGGCCAGGACCGTCGCGTCCGCCAGGGCGTCGGGCGTCAGCCGGCCGGGTGCGCGGCGATACAGGTCCAGGGTGCCGAGCCGGATCGCGCCGCTGTGCAGCGGGAAGGCGAACACCGCAGCGACCCCTTCGGCGCGCGCGGCGTCGGTGAACATCGGCCACCGGCCGTCTTCGGCGGTGATGTCCGCGATGAGCACGGGCCGGTCGCCGGTGTAGGCCAGGACGCCGGGGCCTTCCCCGAGCGCGTATTGGGCTTCCTCCAACTTGGACGCCCACGGCCCGCTCGTGGCCAGCAGCTCCTGCGTGCGTCCCGCCGAACGCATCGAGAGCGCGGCGCCGTCGGCCAGATCGCCGACGCAGGTGGCGCAGACCGCGGCGGGCATTCCCGCGCCGTCCCGCGCAGCTCGCCGGGTCACCTCTTGCCACAGCCGCTCACGGCGCCGACCGTCCACCGACCCCTCATCCGCGGCCGCCACGCTCGCGTGCCCCGCGCCCGCGCGGCACGCCGGACTCCGCCTGTCTTCCGCTCCGGCCTTGTGCGGTACCAGGGTACGAACCGAGCACAGTCCGCGCAGCCCAGGGTCGCGGCGCATCGTCCGCGGCTTTCGCTCCGCGGGGAACGACCGGGACGAGTAGCGTCGGGCACATCGGTCCGGCAAGACGGCCGATGGTGGGAGGGGTGGTGGACCAGCTGCACGAGGTGACCGCGGCGCTGCTCGAACTCACCAGCACGCTGAAGCCCGAGGATTCCCGGGAGCGGTTGCTCGGCCGGGTCGCGGCCCGGGTGGTCGGGATCATCCCGGGAGCCGACGCGGCGACGGTGACCCTCTACGACCGGGACGTGCCGTCGACGGTCGCGGCGACGGAACCGGCCGTGCAAGCACTGGACGAGGCCCAGTACCGCGCCGACGACGGCCCCTGCCTGCGCGCGGTGCGCACGGAGACCGTCGTGCGCACGCAGCTGGGCCGGAACCGGCACCGCTGGCCGGAGCTGGCCGACGCCGGCACGGCGCTCGGGATACGCAGCTCGCTGTCGTGCCCGCTGTTCGTGGCCGCCGACGACGCCGCCACCCATCGCCGGGCCGCCGAGTACGGCCTCGGCGGCGCGCTGAACGTCTGGAGCCGCCGCGACGACGCGTTCGACCCGGTCGCGACGGCGACGATCGCGGTGTTCACCTCGGCGGCCGCGGCGGTGGTCCTCACCGCGGCGCGGTGGGCGTCCGCCGAAGCCCAGGCCCGCGGCCTGGTGACCGCCTTGGAAAGCCGGGACACCATCGCGACCGCGAAGGGCATCGTGATGGCCCGGGCCGGCCTCGACCGCGATGCCGCGTTCGCCTGGCTGGTCGACGTCTCCCAGCGCACCAACCGGAAGGTCCGCGAGCTGGCCACGGTGATCGTCGAAGCTCCGGAAGTGGTCGAACGGGCCCTGCTGTGACGTGCTGAACCGGACCGCGCATACCAAGACAGGCGAGAGCGCGCGGCGCAGGCCGCTGGGCGGTACGGTGTGGACGCCGAGGTTCATCGTGCGCGCCGGTCCAGTGGCGCGTCACCTTCGCAGCACACCGAGCTTGCGCGAACGCCGAAGGGACCTCGCCGTGGGACGGAGTGCGGCGCGTCCTCGTCCAGCAGCGGGCCCGGAAACCACATCACCTGATGTCTCCTCGAGTGACGCCGCCTTGCTCCCGCCTGTGCGCTGTGGTCCTTCCCGCGTCGCCGTAGCGGCAGGAGAACACGACCATGTCATCTACCCACGACCGGCCTTGGGCCACGGTGCTCGACGAAGTCACCGGCGCGCTGGAGTCGCTGACCGCGGCGCTGGACACCGAGGACGACTTCGCCGTCCTGCTGAACAAGACATGCGCCCAAGTCGTCAATGCCGTGCCCGGAGTCGACGAAGCCACCATCACCCTGCTGACCGGCGGCCGGCCTACGACCATCGCCAGCACCAGCGACGTGACCACCGCACTCGACCACGACCAGTACGCCGCCGGCCACGGACCCTGCATCGAGGCCGCAACCACCGGGAAACTGGTCCGGGTACCGGTCACGGACGCGGCCACGAAATGGCCCGACTTCGCCCGTGACGCGGCCACCGCCGGGTTCGGCAGCTTCCTGTCCGCGCCCCTGGTCGTTAGCGAAGAGCACAGCGGCGGGGTCAACTGCTACAGCCGCCAAGGCGACGGCTTCGCCGAACTGGACGAGAAGCTGCTCGACCTCTATACCAGCGCCGTGACCCCGACGTTGCGCGTCTACTCCCGCTACCAGCAGGCCCGCGACACCGTCGAACACCTGCGCACCGCCCTGCACAGCCGTGCGGTAATCGACCAGGCCAAAGGCATCCTCATGGCCGTCCGCCAGGTCAGCGCCGACAAAGCCTTCACCTTGCTCGTCGAGCAGTCCCAGCGGGAAAACCGCAAAGTCCGCGACCTGGCGGTGCAACTAGTCTGCCAAGCCACCGGAATCACGCCGGCCTGAGCCTGGGCGCCGGCAGGCGCTCAGGAATCCAGCACCTCGGCGACGAACCGCTCGGCGACCTCGCGCAGCTTGACGTTCTGTTCCTGCGATCGCTTGACCAGCATGTCGAACGCTTCTTTTTCGGAGATGCGATGCACAGCCATCAGCATGCCCTTCGCCTGGTCGATGACGGCTCGCGAGCTCAGCGCGGTGCGCAGCTGGCCGACGGTTTCTCGGGCGCTCACGTAACGGCGAGCGCCGCGCAGGGCCGCCTCGGCCGCGGTGGTGTACAGCTCCAGCAGCGCCGCGTCCAGTGCGCCGAACCCGTCGCCGCCGGCGCCGTAGAGGTTGAGCGAGCCCTGGTACTCGCTGTCGATGAACAACGGCGCGGACAGGAAACTGGCCACCGACGCTCCCTCGGCCGCGGCGGCGAACTCCGGCCACCGGCGGGCCGCCTCGCGCACCTTGACCCGCTGGATCGTTCCGGTGCGCGCAGCCTCCAGGCACGGGCCCTCACCGGCGTCGTACTGGGCCTGATCGATCCGGCGAGCCACGTCGCCGGTCGCCGTCGCGGTGGAGTACCCGCCGTCGCGCAGCAAGGTGATGCTGGCCATCTCGGCGTCCGGCACCGCCTGGACCACCTGCAGGCACACCCGCTGAAGGACCACCGACAAGTCTTCGTCCTGCTCGAGGATGGCGGTCAGACCTTCCAAGGCGCCCGTGACGTCGTCGACCCGCCGGACGACATCCGGTTCGGCAAGGTGATCCTGTGACTTGTTCATCGCCTGGCCTCCGCTCGCTGTGGTCGTCCTGAAGCTTCGCGTCCTGAAGCTTCGCCCAGGCAGCCACGTAGTTCCAGCCGGGCCGGGAACCTCAAGATATCAAGCCGGAGCGGGCGAAGCCGATCACCGGCCGACGGGTGACTCGCCGGCCGAAACCGGCGACGAGTGACCCGGCTCGGCGCCGGTCTCGTGTGGCAGCTTCACCGCGCGCCGCCGGCGCCGTCCGCTTTGGACAACGGCCGGTTGCGGCCGAGTCCGATCAGGACCTCCTCGGTTCGTCGCCGGACAGCGGTCGGCGCAGCCTGTCGAGCACGAGGTGATCACGCCGTCGGGGCGGCACCAGGTCGGTCGCCCACCGGCTTTCGATCCAGGACGACCGTTGCCGCAACGTCGCCGAACGACGGTGGAAGCTCCGTCGGCGATGCGCGGGTCCTGCTGTCCGCGCTGCCGTTGCCCACCCAGCGCTCGCCCGTATGCCGGGCGGAGTTTCCCGGTGGCCGGGTTTCGATTCCCGTCGCCCGAGTTACCCGGGGAAGTCAGGGGGTCTACCGTGGTCCTGGTGAGGAGGTGACCGCCGTGGCCTTCCAGCGCGATGTCGTCGTGGTCGGTGCCTCCGCCGGAGGCGTCGAAGCGCTGCGTCAGGTCGTGCGGTCGCTGTCGGCGGATCTTCCCGCCGCCGTTCTGGTGGTCATGCATCTCGCCCCGGGCGCGCCGACCGCGCTGCCGCAGATTCTCGGCCGGGCGGGGCCGTTGCGGGCGGTTGCGGCCGCGCACGCGGCGCCGCTGACCGCCGGGGTGATCCACGTGGCGCCACCCGATCACCATCTGCTTCTCGACGACGGCGCGCTCATGCTCAGCCACGGCCCGACCGAAAACGGGCACCGGCCCGCGATCAACGCCACCTTCCGGTCCGCGGCGGTCGCCGCCGGGCCCCGCGTGATCGGCGTCATCCTTTCGGGTGCTCTCCACGACGGCGCCGCCGGCCTGGGGGCGATCGTGGAACGCGGCGGTCTGGCGATGGTGCAGGACCCTTCCGACGCGCTGTACCCGGGCATGCCCGAGAGCGCGCTCGCCCGCGTCACGACGGACCACGTCTACCCCGCCGACGTGCTCGGCAAGGTGCTCGACCGGCTGGTGCGCACGCCGGCGGATGCCGGGCCGGCCGAGCCGCCCGCGCCCACGCTGCTGCTGGAAGACCGCATCGCGCGGGACGGCGTCCGGCGGGGCGCCGTCGCCGAAGAACTCGCGGCCGCCGCATCCGGCTACAGCTGCCCGGACTGCCAGGGCGCCCTGCTCGAAGTCGGCGACCGGCCCGGCCAGTTCCGCTGCCGCATCGGTCACGCCTGGTCGGCCGAGGCCCTGCTCGGGGCGCGCGACATCGAACTGGAACGCGCGCTGTGGACGGCGTTGCGCTCGCTGGACGAGAAGGCCGCTCTCGCCCAGCGTATGGAGCGGGACGCCGCCGGTCGCGGGCACGCCGGCCTCACCGGCCGCTACGGCAGCACCGCCCGGGAATGCGCGACCGCCGCGGAAAGACTGCGCCGGTTCCTGCTTTCCCTGTCCCAAGACATCGAGGCGAACCCGTGAACACCGGAGGCGGCCTGCAGCTGGTACCGCAGTATCGGGCGGAGTCGACCGTGGCCACCTTGACCGGCACTCTTTCCCTGGCCACCTACCCCGAGCTGCGCGACAGCGTGCTCAAGATCGCCGCGGAGGCGCCGGAGAGCGTCATCGCCGACATCCAGGGGCTCGAGATCGACGACGACACCCTGATGACGGTGTTTTCGGTCATCGCCGCGCGGATCGGTGAATGGCCGGGGGTCCCGTTCGCGGTGGTGACCGACCGCGCGGATCACGTGGCACGCCTGTCGGCGCAGCTGGTGGACCGCTTCGTGGCGGTCCACGCGACGTCGCCGCGGCCGAGCGGGCGCGTGACCGGCCACCCCGCCGGCGGGCGGTGCAGCAGCTGGCCGCGTCACCGCAGGCCTCAGCGCTCGCCCGGTCGTTCGTCGGCCGGGTCTGCGCGGAGTGGGACGTGCCGGAACACGTCGAGGACGCTCTGATGATCGCGACCGAGCTGGTGGAAAACGCGATCCGGCACACGACGTCGACCCCGCGGCTGCGGCTGGAGCTGCGCCGCGGCGTCTTCACCGTCGCGGTGGCCGATGACGACCCGCGGCCCGCCGTGCTGTTCGAGCTGCCCAGGCCCGGGCACGGTCTCGGACTGCGGCTGGTCGCCCAGACCTCGCGGGTCTGGGGGTGCAGCGGGTCCTGGACTGGCGGCAAGGTCGTCTGGGCCGTGCTGGCGCGGCGCCGCCGCTCCTCCCGCGTTCGGGGCCGGTAGCGTGCGGAACGTGACGGAGTCCCAGCCGGAAGACGACGGCGAGTTCGAATCGGTCCTCGCCTACCTCAAGGAGTCGCGAGGCTTCGACTTCACCGGCTACAAGCGCAGCAGCCTGCGCCGGCGGGTGCAGCGCCGGATGGCCCAGGCCGGTGCCGAGAACTACGGCGACTACATCGACCAGCTGCAGGTCAACGCCGACGAGTTCGTCGCGCTGTTCAACACCATCCTGATCAACGTCACCGGGTTCTTCCGCGATCCCGAGGCCTGGGACTACCTGCGTGAGCAAGTGATCCCGGCCCTGCTGGCCGAGCGCAGCCCGGAGGAGCCGATCCGGGTGTGGAGCGCCGGCTGCGCCGCCGGCCAGGAGGCCTACAGCCTCGCCATCGCGTTCGCCGACGCCATCGGTGTCGACGCGTTCCGGCAGCGCGTCAAGATCTACGCGACCGACGTCGACGAAGAGGCCCTTGCCCAGGCCCGGCACGCCGCCTACACCCCGGCCGAGGTCGAAGGGCTGCCCGAAGACAAGCTGGAGCAGTACTTCGAGCTGCAGGGCAGCCGGTACTGGTTCCGCAAGGACCTGCGCCGCTCGGTGATCTTCGGCCGCAACGACCTGGTCCAGGACGCCCCGATCTCGCGGATCGACCTGCTCGTCTGCCGCAACACGCTGATGTACTTCAACGCCGAGACGCAGACGAAGATCCTCGAGCGGTTCCACTTCACGCTGGCCCAGCGCGGGCTCATGTTCCTGGGCAAGGCCGAGATGCTGCTCAGCCACACCCGCATCTTCGAGCCGCTCGATCTCAAGCGGCGCGTGTTCCGCAAGGTGGCCGGCACTCCTTCCGGCTACAGCCATTTCGTGTCCCCCGGCCTGCCCGCGCGCCGATCGATCGACATGTCGGGTCTGGACGAGCTGCGCGAGCAGGCCTTCTCGGCCAGCCCGGTGGCCCAGCTGGTGGTGACCGGCGACGAGGTGGTCGCCCTGATCAACCAGCAGGCGGAGATCTCGTTCGCGCTCACCGACCGCGACATCGGACGCAAGCTGTGGGACCTCGACGTGTCCTACCGGCCGGTCGCGTTGCGCCCGTACGTCGAGCAGGCCCGGCTGGAACGGCGGTCGCTGCGCATCAAGGACGTCGAGTGGCGGCGCGCGGGCGACACGGTCTGGTACGAGGTGCACGTCAACCCGCTGGTGAGCCGGGACAAGAGCCTGCTCGGCGTGTCGGTGGTGTTCCACGACGTCAGCTGGGCGCGCCTGCTCCTGCTGGAGCTCGAGCACACCAACCGCCGCCTCGAGTCCGCCTACGAAGAACTCCAGTCGACCAACGAGGAACTCGAAACCACCAACGAAGAGCTCCAGTCCACAGTGGAAGAACTGGAAACGACCAACGAAGAGCTCCAGTCCACCAACGAAGAGCTCGAGACCATGAACGAGGAACTGCAGTCGACCAACGACGAGCTGCAGACCATCAACGACGCGCTGCGCGACCGCAGCGTCGAACTCGACGAGCTGAACGACTTCCTCGAATCCGTGCTGACCTCGATCCAGGCCGGGATCGTCGTGGTCGACACCGAAATGCGGATCAAGGCCTGGAACCGCGGCGCCGAGGACCTGTGGGGCGTGCGCCGGGAGGAGGCCGAGGGCACCCACCTGCTCAACCTCGACATCGGGCTGCCGCTCACCGAGCTGCGGCCGGCCGTGCGTGATGCCCTCGCCGACGCCGACTTCCAGACCGAGCTGACGCTGAGCGCGATCAACCGACGGGGCCGGGCCGCGGTCGTCCGGCTGCTGTGCAGCGCCCTGCGGTCCGCCGGCGGGCAGAGCCAGGGAGCCTTGCTGCTCATGGAAGAAACGCAGCCCTGAGGCGGTGTCCAGCACGCCAGCGGCGAGTAGCTTGAGGCCATGGACACCCAGCGCCGGTCCGGTGCCCGCCGACGTGCGCCGTAATGGCGCCATGGCCGATGACACGCCCGGCCCGCCACGATCGCCGAGCGTGCCGACCTGCGTGATCCGGGCTGGGCCTGCGCATCGTCGCCCACACCGCGAAGACGTGGGGCAGCAGCCGCCGGTGGTCGGGGTGACCCGGTCGTCTGGGCCACCCTCGCCTCCACCCACGGCACCTGATGTGCCCGAGGACCCGGCGAGGCAAAATGACCGCGTGACCTTTCGCCATCCCGAGGAACGCCCCGCCGACGCGCGAGACGAGCTGACGGTGTCTGTGCGCTCGCTCGACGGCGCGCGGATAGTCGCCGCCGAAGGCACCGTCGACCTGCACACCGCGGGCCAGCTGACCGACGCGATCACCGCCGCGCTGGCGCACCAGCCCACCCGGCTGGTCATCGACCTGACCGCCGTGCGCTTCCTCTCCGCCGCGGGTCTGCACGTCCTGCTCAAAGCCGACCACGCCGCCGGCGACCGCACCCAGGTCAAGGTCGTCGCGACCGGCCCGGCCCTGCACACAATCACCCTCACCGCCCTCGACCGAGTCCTGGCCGTCCACCCGACACTGGCCGACGCGACGGGCCACTGATCCCTGGCCGGACTCCCCTCATTCCCGAGAACCGATCCGCACACCGTGATCGATCCGCTCGGCCGCCGTTGGAGCTACCACGGAAAGACCGGCCGCGCTGACGCCGCGTCAGCAGCAGACGTGCGCCCCGCTCCCCGGCGGTGCCGCGGAAGCAGCCGATACCGGCGGAGGACCGATAACCACCGCGACTTCCCGACGCCCGCGCCGATGAGGCGCCCGACGCCACCACCACTGCCCGAGACCGGCTTCGACCTCACGCGCGACCAGCGCTACCACGGTGCCCGCGTGGTGGCCTCGGCGGCGAACGACGCCGAGGACTGCGCCTTGCTGCTCGCCGTGCTCGGCCTCGAACCCGCCGACGGGATGGCGGAGCCACCACCGCTCCCGCGTCCCGGCCTGCCAGGCGGATGAGCACCAGAGCCGTCCACATCGGACGCGTCACCGCCGCTGATTCTGCCCGCGCACCCGCCACCCGCTGAGTGCGCATCGCCGGGAGCAGCCCTGCCGGGATCCACGATGTCGGCCATGTTTCATGGCAACGACGACCGCGAGCTGGCCGCACGCACGGCGGCGGCCCACACCGGAGCGCTCGTCGGAGACGACGGGACCATCGACGCGGTCTTCCGCGACCTCGGGGTCATCCGGATCGACGCCATCGAGGACATGCTGGTCACCGCGGGCACCGCCGCGCACCTCGGGCAGCTGGCGCGTCCCGGCTTCGGCGTGGTGTCGATCTCCGGCGGGCCCGCAACATCCTTGCCGACCGCGCCGAGGACTTGGGCGCCGAGCTGCCATGTCTACGCAGACAGGTCGGCGAAGCCAAGACCAGGGACGGTCGTTGGGCACCAGGCCAGCCATGTCATCCAGTGGACGCGGCTGATCCGCCGATCGGGATGACCACCACCGCCAGATAGCGCAGGTAGAAGCCGGGCCACAACACTTCATCGCCGGAGTCAACGCCCGCCTGCGTAGGACTGACCGGGGCGATCGTCGTCCAGGCCAGGTGTCCACGCGCCGTGGCAGGCCAACGTGGTCCCGACCAGCGGAACCCAAACACATACGGTATTACTGAACTCAATTCACTATGTACTATCTACATTGATTGAGGTGAGGTGACATGCCCGGAAACCCGGTCGAAGCGTTCGACATGGCGTTCCAGCTGGCGGCACGGCTGGGTGAGGCGATGCAGCGTGCCCTGGCCGAACGAGACCTCACGCCCAGCCGCGCAGAGGTGATTTACGTGCTTGCCCGCGACGGCGAGCTGGTACAGCGCGCGCTGGCCGAGGCTTTGGGCTGCACACCGCGGCACGTCACCGGTCTCATCGATCAGCTCGAGGGCGCCGGATTCGTTGAGCGGCGGGCACACCCCCACGACCGGCGGGCTACGGCGGTGCACCTCACCGACGACGGCGTCGCAACCGCGCAGTGGATGACCAAGAGCCGCCACGACGCGGCTCGCGCGATCCTCGGCGACGTCTCCGAGGCCGACCTGGCCGCGTTCCTCCGGGTCGTCGGCCTCATCCTCCGCGGCGTGACTGCGTGAACGGCCACGACGTCGCCGTTGTCGGCGGAGGGCAAGCCGGGCTCGCTCTTGGGCACGAGCTCGCGGCGGCCGGACTCGATTTCGTGATCCTCGACCGGGGCGACACCATCGGCCATGTGTGGCGGGACCGCTGGACGTCCCTGCGGCTGTTCACCCCGGCCCGATACGCGGCGCTGCCGGGTCTGCCCTTTCCCGCCGCTCCCGACTCCTATCCCGGCAAAGACCAGGTCGCCGACTACCTCAGCGCCTACGCGACCACGTTCGGCCTCCCGGTCCGCACCGGCACCACCGTCACCGAGCTCACGCGGGAGGACAACGGCTTCCGCCTCGCGACCTCCGCCGGCCTGCTCCGGGCACGGCAGGTGGTGGCCGCCACCGGCCCGTTCCAGACGGCGCGGATTCCCTCCTGCGCGGCCGGGTTTGCACCGCAAGTCCTCCAGCAGCACAGCAGCGGGTACCGGAACCCGACCGTCTTCCACGGCCGCCGAGTACTCGTCACCGGCGGCGGCAACTCCGGCTTCCAGATCGCCGCCGAACTGGCTGCCGATGTGGCCGTCGGCGCGGTGACGCTGGCGATCGGCACCCATAACGTCTGCGTCCCCCAGCGGATCCTCGGTCGCGACATCTTCTGGTGGCAGACTCGTACCGGGTTGGTCACCGCTCCCGCCGAGTCCCGCCGCGGTCGCTGGATGCGCCGCGGCGATGGCACCGTGATCGGCAACTCGCGCCGAGCCCTTCGCCGCCGCGGCATCGACTTCCGGCCTCGGCTCATCGAGGCGTACGGCTCCACCGCGGTGTTCGCTGACGGGCAGGCCACGGACGTCGACGCGGTCGTCTGGGCAACCGGCTTCCGTCGCGACCACACGTGGGTCGGCATCCCCGACGCGCTTGACGGCCGCGAACTCAGACAGCACAAGGGTGTGACGCCGGTGCCCGGCCTGTACACCCTCGGCCTCCCTTGGCAACGTACCGCGGGCTCTGCGCTTATCGGCTTCGTCGGCGACGACGCGGCGCAGCTGACACGTCACATTCTCACTTACCGTCGCAAAGTACTGTGATTCAGTCGCTTGCCAGTCTGAGCATCCCGCCCCGCCAGCACGACCTCCTCGCCGACATCCTGCTGGACGCCGTCCTCGACGAAAGCGACGGCGAAATCGCGCGCAACGCGGCACTGCGCGCCGCCCGCCGCCACGGCGAGACGCTGGGCGCGACGGAACGCGACCAGCTCCGTCCCGGGCGCCTCGGCACCGAGCGGGCACTCACCCTCACTTCGGCCATCGTCGAACGCCACGGTTTCGAACCCGACCGGGAAACCCCGACCTGCCTGCGGCTGCGCAACTGCCCATTCCACCCGCTCGCAATGAACAGACCCGGCGCCGGGGACGTGCCGTTCCCGCGGAGCGTGGCCAGCCACCGGCTTCACGTTTATCCGCCTGGGTAGCACCTCAGCGAGTGTGTGAACTGAGCGGGAATCGGATGCAGCGGATGAGTGTCGTCGAGAACCCGGCGAGCCGGCACAGCGACCACGCCACGCTCGGCGACAGTGACTACGTCACCGCGCTCGCCGAACTGCACCAACGAGTGCTGCAGCTGCAAAGCGACATCGACGACCATCTGCAGCGACTCCACTCCCCGCCTCACCCAGCGGCATCCTGAGAACGTGGTTGCCACGTCCCGCCGCTCGAACACGGCGAGTGGTACCCGCGTCGCTAAGACTTCCGCGGCTCGACTGGTGGGCTCCGGTTCGCCGCCGTGGGTCCGCAAACCCAACTGCTCAGGGCGGCCGACATGACGGCAATTCGTGACCGTGCCCACTTACGTTTGTGCGTGGGCAATATGGGTACTGCTTCCCGGGCAGGTGTTCACCTCGCAGGAGGTGTGTCCGGTGCCCGAAACTGACGAGCCGCCGTCGCTCGGCCGCTGGGTGTTGCCTTTGCACGGTACGTCCCCGTCCGCGCTGCAGCCCGTGCGTGAATGGGTTCGGCGGCACCTGTCCGATGTGGGCGAGGCGCATCTGCAGGACGCGCTGACGGTGGTCACCGAGCTGGTCACCAACGCCTATGAGCACGGCGGCGGGCCCAGCCGCCTGGAGCTGCGCCGGAATACTGACCCGTGTTTGATCTCCATCGAAGTCACCGATGCAACCGAGGCTCAGCCGGTCGCGGGCCGGTCGAGCTTGCCTGGTCCCCGCGGTCGCGGGTTGCAGCTGGTCAACTTGCTGAGCACCGGATGGGGTGTGCGCTACGACCGCGGGCGTCCTGTCAAGACCGTCTGGGCGCAGGTACCCTGCGAAGGCTCGGACCGCATACCCTGCCCCGCTCCAGACGCGCAGTCCCTCCCGGCTCAGCCCTGTCCCGTATAGCGCCGGTCAATGTATTTCCCCGGCTGTGACCACGGCGTTCCTCCTCCCAGGGGCGTCGACTGGCGGTGAACTTAGCTTCATCACTGACTCCGTGACCCTCCACCCGGATACCGTCGTTTCGACGGCCTGGCGCGCGCGCTGCAGGAACTAACTGGTCAAGGTCGTGCTCGCCGTGGATTCTGACCAGCCATGCGTGGGTGACGAGGAGCAGCTCACGGCGTCGCCAGCCGAAGCAAGCCGATGAGTGAGGGCACCGGCCGCCGCGACTTGCCGATTGCAGCCATCGAGGTGAACGGTTGCTCGGACGAGAGCTGTACACCGGTCACGTCGTCACCCGGCGTTGAACCGACGCCGGGCGATGTTGTAGCGGCGGGTGCGACTGTGGTCACCGCCACGATCACCTACAACGCCAACGAGGCGATCGTCGCGATCCCAGCCGGTACCATCGCCGATTCAACCGCCTTGATCGGGTTCGGCCTGGACTCGGTCATCACGGTCGCGTCTGTGGCGGCAGTGGCCTGACAGTACTCCGGTGCCTCCGCAGAGCACTCGACCGTGGGCATCGTGCTGGCCGCGGTGCCGCTGCTGATCATGCCGTACCTGTCCTACGTCCAGCGTCGCGCCGGGCGGGAACTCGGCTCGGCCAGCGCGGTAGCGGACTTCAAGCAAACCTTGTTGTACTCCTGCCTCTCGGGCATGCTGCTGTCGGGCTCCAACTCAACGCATAGTTCGGCTGATCCTGGGGCGACCAGATCCTCGCGCCGACGATCGCTTCTGAATACCACCGGCGCGACCGGAAGGACTGCCGTGATGGAGATCGAACTGCTGATCGTGCCGGACTGTCCGAATGAAGCACCGGCGGCGCGACTGCTCAGGCAGGCATTGGACGATGTCGGCCTCCGGACCATGCGGTTCACCACGGTCGTCGTGACGAGCCCCGAAGACGCCGAGAAACAGCAATTCACCGGTTCGCCGACAATCAGGGTCGACGGCACGGACCCCTTCGCCGAACCAGGACAGCCGCCGGGGATGGCATGCCGGATCTACCACACCGCGATGGGGCCGGCCGGTGTGCCAGACCTCGCTACCTTGCGCCAAGCCCTGAAACAAGCGGCTGATCACTGAACCGGCAAGCGGCGCCGGCAACGCCGACGCCGAGAACCCTGCTAATCCTGCCCCCGAGACGGCCGAGGGGTCGCCTGGACACGGCCCGCATCCCCAAAGGCAAAGACCGTCAGCGCGGCGTTACAGGTCACTCCGCGACCTCGCATTCTACCGCCGACAAGCCAGAGCGAGGGCCACAATAGAACAAGGGAACGCAGCTGCCTTTTCGCGTGGCCCACGCCTCTGCTGCGGCGGCACCGTCTACCGAGGGCGACACCGGAAGGAAGGTCGCCCTGGAACTGTTTCACAGCAAGGAAAGCAGGCAAGCTGCTAACCCAAATCGTCAACCGCGTCGGATCCTCCCCCAAGAACTGGCACGCCGGGCGGACGCAGGATCTCACCGATCCGCGTCCGTCCACTCGCGCACAATCGACTCCGTCGACGAAGTTGAGTCGGTCCTGCTCCACTTCGTCAGCACGGTCACGGAGAAGGAGTCGGACGTCCTGCGCAGGAAGCGATGATCCTCGCGGCAGCTCTGCTGCTCGGCAGCGTCGCGGGCGGCTGGTGGTCGCCACGGCTGCTCTGGCGGTGCAGGCTCCCTTACTGCTGCGCCGAGCTGGGGTGCGGCGGCCCAAGCGAATCCGGCAGGCCCACCTGGACCTGGTCATGATGGGCACGATCCAGGTCGCTGTCGGTGCCGCGGTCCCCGCGCTGCCACTCTGGATCGCCGCGCTGATCATGCTTTGCGCCGTTGTCCAGCCGCTGCTGTTCCTGCCGCTGGCGGCGCGTCCCGGGCTGAGCCGGGCACGCGGTTTTCGGGCGCTCGTCGCGGCGGTGTTCGCCGCGACAAGCGTGGGGTGAGTTTCCTTGGCGGTCACCGTGTTGGGCTGACACCTGCGGCAATGAACAGCGGCACAGCCAGGAACATCCGGTCCGAGTCCGCTCGCCGGGTCTGCTCGGCCACCCAGACCTCCGCCCGGTCGCGGTCAACGGCCCCCTCAGCCGACGCGGCAGCGGCCAATCCGGTCAACATCGGCAGCATGCGCCGATCGGTGAAGACCGCGGTCCGCACCTCGACGGTGACGTCGTCGAATCCTGCGTCGAGCAGCAAAGACCGATATGCCCGGGCGGCGTGCGGGCTGGGCAAGGTGTCGGCTCGAGCGTGCACGATGGTGCGGGTCAGCTCCGGATCGTCGGAGTCGATGACGAAGGTATCCCAGTCCTGCCCGATCAGGACGATCCGCCCGCCCGGCGCCAGCACCCGCCGCGCTTCGGCCAGCGCGGCGGCGGGATCGGCGAGTTCGTGGAACACCTTGTCGACGCGGTATCCGGCCACGCTGCCGTCATCGAGAGGCAGCTCGTCGGCGAAACCTTCGCGGAAGTCCCAATCCTGCCACCGTCGCCGCGCTGCGGCGAGCATCCGCGCATCCGGTTCGACGCCGATCGGCCGCGCCCCGCGATCGGCGAGTTCGGCGACCGCGCGTCCGGACCCACAACCGACGTCCACGACCGGCTGGCCATCGCCGAGCCGCAGGAGGTCGTATGTGTGGGCGCGCAGCTCGGCCGCGCCAGGCAGCACGTCCGCGGCGTCGAGCAACCGGATCAAGGACTCGGTGACGTCGTCGGACGGAGAAGTCGTAGTGCTGGACATGTCCGCCATGCTGCGACTTAAAGTCAACATGAAGTCAAGCGACGCGGAGATGAGCATCGGCGAGATCGCGCAGCGCTCCGGCCTGGCCACGCACGTGCTGCGGCACTGGGAATCGATGGGACTGCTGGCTCCGTCCCGGGGTCACCGCGTCGCGCCGCCGCTACGGCGCGGGCGACCTGTATCGGGTCGCAGTGATCCTGCGCGCGAAGGAGGCCGGGTTCGGCTTGGACGACATCCGGGAGATGTTCGCCGCCCAGGACCCGCCCGGACGGAGGGCCATCCTGCGCCGCCACCGGGCCGAGCTCGCCGCCCGAATCGCCGCCGCGCAGGCATCGCTGGAGCTGATCGACTCCGCGTTGGACTGCGACCACGAGGACATCGCCGAGTGCCCGCATTTCCAGGCCATGGTGACCGCCCGGATCAGCCCGGGCAGGTGCCGCACGTGCACACTTGACTTTCGCACGCAACCGGGGCGGCAGCGCGAGTTCGCACTGCCGCCCCGAACCATGTCGCTGCCGACCCGCACGAGGTCGTCACCGCGCGACGGCGTCCTTGTCACCCACCGGCACCGAGGGTTCGGCCGCACTCCGGTCGGTCCTCAGCGTGGCCATGGCCAGGAAGCCGCCGACCATAGCGATGCCCGCCGCGCCGAGGAACGCCGCCGAGAAGCCGCCGGTCATGACGACCGGATCGTCGTGCCGGTCGGCGCCAAACGACAGCCCGACCGCCGTCATCGCGGCCAGCCCCAGGGCCGACCCGACCTGGTAAGCCGTGTTCACGATCCCGGCCGCGAGACCGCCTTCCTCAGGCTTGGCGCTAGAGATCGCCCTTCCGAGCGACGGAATGAAGGCCAGGGCCTGACCGAGCGCCGCGACCAACGACGCCGGCAGGACGTCGACGACGAAGTTCCCGGTCGGACGCGCGAACGACAACCACAGCAGACCCGCCGCCAGCGCCCCCAACCCGCCGACGATCATCGGCTTCGCCCCCAGTTTCGCGATCAGCTTCGGAGCCACCGCGACCATGAGCACGACGATCAGCACGGTCATCGGCAGCAAGGCCGCGCCACTGGCGAAGGCTCCATAGCCCAGGACCTGCTGCAGGTACAGGTTGAGGAAGTACCACATCGGGATCCACGCGGCCCCGAGCAGGAACTGCGCGAGGTTGGCCCCGCCCAGGTTCGGTGTGCGGAAAATCCCCAGCCGCACCAGCGGCACCCGCCGGACGCGCTGGACCGCCACAAACAGCACCAGCAGGAGCAGACCACCGGTCAGCGGCCCCAGCGTCTCGAACACACCCCAGCCCACCTGCGGCGCACGGACGACGGCGAAGACCGTCAGCGCCAGCCCGGCGGTCACGGTCGCAGCCCCGAGAACGTCGACCGACCCGCGCTTGGCCGGCACCTCGGGCATGAGGCGCGCGGTCGCGATGATCGCGACCAGCGAGATCGGCACGTACAGCCAGAAGATCCACGGCCACGACAACCATTCAGTGATCACGCCGCCGAGGAAGACGCCAGCCGTGCCGCCGGCGGGCGCGGCGGCACCGTAGAGCGCGAGCGCCTTCGGCAGTTCCTGCGGACGCGACCCGAAGATCATCATCAGCAACGTCAGCGCCGACGGCGCGATCAGCGCCGCACCCCCACCCTGCAACACCCGGCCCAACAGTTCCACCCAAGCCGTCCCGGCCAGCGCCGCGACCACCGAGCCGGCGAGCGTGACCACCCACCCCGTGGTGAACAGCCGCCGCGCGCCGAACAGGTCGGACAACCGGCCACCGAGCAGCAGAAGCCCGCCGAGCGCGATGACGTAGGCGTTGAACACCCACGACAAGCCGCCGGAGGAGAACCCGAGGTCCTTCTGCATCTCGGGGAGCGCGACCCCGATGATCGACGTGTCCATGATGACCATGAACTGCGCCAGGGCGATGAGGCCCAGCGCCCACCATCGCCTTGAACCGGTGTCAGCCATGACAACCATCCCTTCGCGTAGGTACCCCCGGGGGGTATCCAGTAGCCCTGAGAGTAGGACGGCGATGGACGCCTTGACAAGTACCCCCGAGGGGTATCTGCGTCTCATGCGTCACACATCAGCACCGCGACAGGCAGTGCCACGGCCACGTGGCGGCGGCGATAGGCATTACGCATAGGTACCGCTCGAGATGGCCGCCCGAGGTTCGTGACGCGGCCGGACAGCGGGGCCAATTCCCGGCCGGCCGGTCGGGCTCCACGATCGACGGCGGGGTCGCCCGAGCCGGGCAAGCCGTGCTGGCTCAAGTAGAGCGAAACGAGCAACGGCCCTAGCGTGACGCGGTCACGCGCTATTCCCTGCTCAACAGCGTTTTACAGCCACCCAGCCAGAAAACTGGTCATCCAACACAACGCCACGGCAACCAACTCAGATTCGTCGCCTCACCCGAGATTCGCCGCAAGTCGCCCGCTGCCGTGCTCGCGCCGGCCCCGCGTGGCGCTCACCCTGATCGCGGACATCAGTCTCGTCGTGCACCCGTGACCTCGGGACCCGGTGTCGGCGTTTCAGCCGACGGCGCCTGAGCGTCCAGCGACTCGTCGCCATGCTGCCGAGCGCAGCAGCCGGAGGCCGTTGAGGCCGACGATGACGGTGGACCCCTCGTGCCCGGCCACACCGAGCGGCAGCGGCAGGGTTCCGAACAGATCCCACAGCACCAGCACGGCGATAAACGTCGCGGCGATCACGAGGTTCGCGATCACCACTCGGCGGGCCCGGCGCGCGAGGGCGATGAGCGCGGGGATGGTGCTCAGGTCGTCGCGGACGACGACGGCGTCCGCGGTCTGCAGGGTGACGTCCGAACCGCCGCCGCCCATGGCGATCCCGGCCTGGGCCGCGGCCAAGGCGGGAGCGTCGTTGACGCCGTCGCCGACCACGGTCACCCGGGCGCCGGTGGCTTCCAGTTCGCGCACGGCGGTCACCTTGTCCTCGGGCAGGAGCCCGGCTCGGACGTCGCCGATGCCCAGCTCGCCGGCGAGTCGCGTCGCGGTGGCGTGGTTGTCGCCGGTGAGCAGCACCGGCGAGGTGCCGGTCAGCCGCGTGAGCGCGGTGACCGCGGCCGCGGCTTCGGGGCGGGTCTGGTCGGTGATGGCCAGCACGGCGACGACCCGCTGCTCCCTCAGCACCAGCACCGCGGTCTGCCCGCGCTGCTGGATCGCCTCGACGGCCGCCGCGGCACTCGCGTCGGCCTCATCGGGCATGAGCGCCGCGGGAGAGCCGATGCGCAGGAAGTGCCCGTCGACGAGCGCGGAGACGCCTCGGCCGGGTTGGGAGCTGAACTCCTCGGCCTCCGGCAGCTGCAGACCCCGGGCTCGCGCGGCGGCGAGCACAGCCCTGGCCAATGGGTGTTCGCTGGGCCGTTCGGCGGCCGCGGCTAGCCGCAGCACCTCGGTTTCGGTGAGACCGGCACCGGGCAGGACGCGGATGTCGGCGAGTTCCGGTGTACCGCGGGTGAGGGTGCCGGTCTTGTCGAACGCGACCCGGGTCGTGGCGGCGAGCTGTTCCAGCACGACGGCGGACTTCGCCAGCACACCGTGTCGGCCGGCGTTGGCGATCGCGGCCAGCAGCGGAGGCATGGTCGCCAGCACGACCGCGCACGGCGAGGCCACGATCATGAAGGTCATCGCCCGCAGCAGCGAGTCCCGCAGCGCCTCACCCCACAGCAGCGGCAGCACGAAGATCGCCACCGTGGCGGCGACCATCCCGATCGAGTACCGCTGTTCGACCTTCTCGATGAACAGCTGCGTACGCGCCTTCGTCTGTCCGGCCTGCTCGACCAGCGTCGCGATGCGCGCGACGACCGAGTCTTCGGCGCGGCGGGCCACCCGCACGTGCATCGAACCGGTGCCATTGAGCGTCCCGGCGAACACCTCGTCTCCGACGACCTTGTCGACCGTCAGCGGCTCGCCGGTGATCGTGGCCTGGTCCACCTCGCTGCCGCCGGCGACCACGGTCCCGTCGGCGGGGATCCGCTCCCCCGGACGCACCAGCACCACGTCCCCGACCGCCAGCTCGACGACCGGGACAACCACCTCGTCATCTGCGGTGATCCGCGTGGCCGTCTCCGGTGCCAGGTCCAGTAACCCGCGTACGGAGTCCTCCGTCCGCGCGGTCGCGAGTGCCTCCAGCGCGCCGGAGGTGGCGAAGATGACGATCAGCAGCGCGCCGTCGAGCACCTGCCCGATCGCCGCCGCACCGATCGCCGCCGCGACCATCAGCAGGTCGACGTCCAGGGTCTTCTCTCGCAGCGCCTGCAGCCCGGCCCAGCCCGGCTCCCAACCGCCGGCCGCGTAGCAAGCCAGGTACAGCGCCCACCACGACCACCCGGGGCCGCCGGCAGCTGACCGTGGGGGTCGACGCGACCGGCCGCAACGGCGTCGGCATCGTCCGCACCGCCGTCGCCAGCCGACGCCGTCCGGATCGCCGAGACCCGTTTCCTCCTCTGGTCGCCCCACCCCCTGAGAGACCGGGCCAGCCAGCGCCCGAACGCGCGCTCACGCCGCAGGCCGTCGACGGTGGGCCGCAGGACGCGCGCTCGTGCCGACGATCGGACATTGCAGCGGACGTTGCAGGACCCCGGCGAGGGGCCCGATGCCCGGTCCACCTCAGCCGGGCACGGGCGATTCAGCTCGCTGCCCCCTGTTTCTCGAGACCCCACGCCTTCCGGCGCTGTCCGTCAGGGTCGAGATGCTCGTACAGCACAGTCACGTGCTCTTCGCGAGTGAGCTCCACAAGGACGTTCTGCTGCAGCCGATGCAGCGACTCGACCTCGATGCGCAGTGCGCTCATCCGGTGGCGCAACCGCAGCCGGGCCCGCCAGGGATGCCAGAGCACCGCCAGCAACAAGGCGGTAGCGGCCGCCTGGTACTCCTGCGTCGCCCGGACCAGCCGATCCGCGTCGGCACCGAGCACGCCGCCGAGGCAGCGGTCGATCGTCACCATCAGCGTGCTGTCCAGGAGCCGCTCGTGAGCACCGCCCGCGAAATCGGCAACCCGCCGCGGCATCCCGGCCACGAGAACCGCGGTCATCAGGTCGGCGAGCGCCTCGCGCAAGGCGCGATACCCATCAGCGCCGCCATCCAGAAGCGCGGTGACACCCAGCTCCATGGCAATCGACCGCCGACGGCCACCCGGGGACGACCGCGGAGCCACGCCGACCTCGACGGTGCGGACACCGCCGCTGATTTCCCGCACCTTGGCCAGATGCCGATAGACCTCAGCGCGCAACTGGCGCCGATCCTGGATCTTCGCGACGTAGTTCGTCAGCGCCGCACCAACGACACCCCCACCGATGGTGTAGGCCACCTCGACCAGACCGGGCACGGGTACCAATCTTACCCCAAGTGATCAGGACAACAGATCCCGACATCGTCCCGATCCAGAGCCCGCTCATCGTCGCGAACCGTCTGTGGCAGAGACGAGCCAGCTCGAGGCCAAGACCGCTCTGGACACCTCGTCCAGGCGGGACTGGTAAAAGTCGCCGAGTTCCTGGTCAGCCTCTCCCCGCGTGGCCTACAGCGTGGTCGAGCTTGTCCGGATCAGTTCCGCACGAGTCGCCGGGCACGTCGCGCGTGGACCATGCTGGCGATCCCGGCGCCGAACGCGAGGATCAGCCCGGCGGACATCACGACGTTGCCGGCGACCGTGCCCGGGTTCGAGGAGACGAGGTTGGGGGCCAGTTGCCCGGAGATGCCACCGACGCCGACGATCCAGAACGCGATGAACGCGCCGAACACCGAGTGCCAGCACCAACGCGCGGTCGCCAGCATGAGCAGTCCGGCCAGAACGATGAACAGGATGCCGGGTGGGAACGCGAGCCCGAAGAAGCCTTGTGCCGCGGAGAATTTCGCCGGGTTAGCGGCCCACTGCACCAGCAGTCCGGTGATGCCTACGAGCATCCCGGCGAATGCGAGCAGGGTGTTGCGGTTGAGACGGCGGAACATGGTGGACTCCTTCGCAGCGGGCCATGGAAAACTGTTTCGGCGCCCAGTGTCAGCGCGCGGCCCCTGCACAGGCATCGGGCCGGAAGCGACACCTTTCCTGCGCCACCTACGTCACCGGACGTACCTGTCGTCTCGGCGCCCCGTAGACGTCCGCGGCCAGGCCGCTGGACGCGACATAGTCGCTCACGACTGGAGTGCAGCGCACCAAAAGGTGCCTACTTCCTTCTTGAACGAGCCTCGCCGGTGGCGGCGGCACCCGCGTGATGCAGTTGCTGAAGGTCGAGGACCGCGTGCTGTTCGACGGCGTCGGGCACCAGGTGGTCGCGCTCGCCGGAACCCGCGTGCGGCCGGTCGCCGAGGCCGGCACGCCGAGCGTGGTGCTGCTGGGCCACCTGCTCGCGTCGCCGGGGTTCGCGATCCTCGGCGCGGCCGAGCCGGCCGCCGCGCCGCCGCTGGACGGGCACCTGCTCGAGGACGTGCCCGCCGAGGTCGCCGCGCGGCCCGGGAGTGAGAACGGCACGTGGTCGAGGCCGAGACCGGGCTGCCGCCCGGCGCGCCGCCGGGACCGCGCCGCGTCCGGAGTTCGGCCCGGCGCTGCGGACCGTCCGGCAGCGGGAAGCGGTGGCCAAGGCCGCGGAGCTGACCGCGGCGGGCACGCCGACGAGCGCGATCACCGTCCAGCGGATGCGGCACCGCTACCGCGACGGCGGGCTGCGCGGCCTCGTCGACGGGCGTGCAGCCCGCCGCAGCGCTCCGCACGGACGCACCGACGAGCGCGTCGTCGATGCGATCCGTCAGGCGCTGGCCAGGCGACGCCTCGCTGCGGATGCTGGTGGCGGATTCGATGTGCCGGGTGCAGTTCCGGGCACGGCCGACTCCGCGCGACATCCGCCACGTCCTCTACGACGCACTGCACATCGGCGGGCCCCCACCGGCCAAGCCGATCGAGTTCGACACGGTCCTGAAGAAGGCGCTCTCCCAGCGGTTCCGGGTGCTGATATGTGACGAGACGCAAGGCTCTCGCCGGAGTGCTTCGAGTCGGTGCGGGTCACCGCCCGGTCCCGCGTCGCATAATGGGTGGATGTTCGGTGCACCCAATGTGGAGCGGCTGAAGCTCCGTGGTGACGTGCGGAAGCTGGTCAAGGCGTTGCACTACCAGCCGGACGAGCAGGTCCGTCGCGAAGCGGCGCTGGCGCTCGGTGAGGTCGGAGACCGGCAGGTCGTCGCGGTCCTAGTCGAGGTGATGGCCTGCGATGTCTGCCCAGCCGCCGGCGCTGCCGCCAGATCGCTGCAGGCGATCGGCGTGGCCGGCGTGCCGGTGGAGGACCTGGTCGATGCGCTGGTGCGGTCGCGCCGCTGGCACGCCGAAGGCGTACGCAGCTGTGGCTGCGCCTCGCAGAGCCAGCTGATCATGGGCGTCACCGACATGGTGCGGCCGCGGGTGGAGGCGGCTCACCTGCCGCTGTTTGTCGGGCTCCTCAACGATGGCGACGTCGCCCTGCGAGAGTTCGCGGCGATGGTGCTGGAGAGGATGGGGCCGTCAGCGGTCGCCCCATTGGTCGCCAGGCTCGCCCAGGAGCGGCCGGGAAGCGTCGTGCACCGGGTCATCTTGAAGGCCATCGCCTCGCTCGGTGATCCCTCGACGGTAGATGTCCTCGTGCGTGGCATCGCCGACATTCCGTTCGGAGAATCCTACCGGTCTTTCGAGTTCGCGCTTAGTGATGTGGCCGGCTCCGGTCTGCCGGGTCTTGCCGAGGGTCTCGCGGCGCTGATCCCGCAGGCCCGTTACGTCCAGCAGCGCGAGCAGTTGGTGGAAGCCGTCGGGCGCCGCCTGGGCGCACCCGCACTTGCCGACGCCGCGATGGCACGGGCGAAGCTGGCCGACCGGCGTGCCAAACTGGACCAGGCGGTCGCCCGGCAGCACATCTCCACGCTGATCGGGCTGCTGGATGGCGAGTTCGCCGAGGAGGCCCGGCGCGCGCTGAGCGGCATCGCCAGCCCGCGAATGTACGACGAGCTGGTCCACATGCTGCGCGGCGACCATTGGGAGTTCGCCGCGGCGGAGCTGGGCCGGCGCCGGGAACACCAAGCGGTCTTCCAGATCATCGATCAGCTGCGCGCGGGCCGGAAGGGCGTGCTGCCCGCGCTCACCCAGCTGGGCGTCACCGACGTGGACGAGTTCCTCGTGTCCGCTTTGGACTCGGCGGACCTGCGCAGCCGGGCGGTCAGTCGCGTCGACCCGGATCGCGGTGCGACCGCCCTTCGACGCATCGCCGAGGACAACGCGGTCGCCTACCACGTCCGGTATCTGGCACAGTCCCGCCTCGGCTCTCCCCCCACCGGTGATCCCAAGGAGACATCAGTCAAGCTGCTGATGAGCGCCGCCGCCGACCTCGGCCTCGGCCGGGACCTCGGCCTCACCCCATACACCCTGGGAACCGCGGTGGACCCGTCGCTTCCGAGGCCGGGATATGTCGATGTCTGGAGCCGCGGACGCGTCCTCTACGAGGAGGAGTACACCTTTTACGACTATGACGACGGCACGCCCTCGAAGCGGTGGCAGACGCCCGGCTACCACTGGGACGTGCGCAGCAAAACCCGGCGAAGACGGTACCTATTTTACCGCCACTGTGCGCGCCGACGGCCAGGTGGAGTTCGGTGGCGGCCTGGAATTTGATGGCTCTCTTGGTGGCCCGCATCGTCCTAACCGGCGCTATCCGGCCGACCCCGATGGTTGGCGCGCCACCATCGCCTACCTCAACTACGGTTTCCGCGCCGGCAGGCGGATCCGCCTTTTCGAACGCTGACCCGCTCCGGTTCCGGGGCCGGCGCCGACTGCACCGTAGACCGCCGCGAGACCGATTCCCCAGCGCGACGCCGACGCGCCGGTGCCGCGTGAGATGCTCACCCAACAGGCGACCAGGTGACATAGACGCGGAAGACGGCAGGCCGCGAGCGACACGACTCCGGGCCATGGTCGCGACAGTCACGCAGTCGGCGCAGTCGAGCGGGGCAACCACCTGGGACCACCATCGCGAAGGCTTCTCACTGCGCCCGCAAGCGCGCGCGACATTGTGGCGCGGGCGTAGCAGCAGGCCGCGCCGTAGCGATTCACAGTCTGTGATGAGACGGAAACCGCTTTTGTCCGGGTCGCTCTGGCGGGGTTGGGCGCCGGCGCGTGGCGCGCTGGTGCTCAGCGGGGTGGCGCTGCTGGCCGCGATGGCGGTGCTGTTCGGGTGGGTGGACTGGCTGGCGTTGGGTCGGTGGGCGCGCCCGCTGGCGGTACCGCTGGCGCTGCTGGCCGTCGCGGTCGGCGGGCTGGCGGTCGCGGTGGCTCGGCGGCGGGGGGAGCGGACGCCGCGAGCCAGGTCGGTCGGGATGAGCTGGTGGGTTGTGGTCGCCGCAGCGATCGTGGTGGCCGCGGTGGGGTGGGTGGCGACCAGCTGGCTGCTCGGCGAGGCCAACCAGGCCGGCGATGCGGACAAGAGGGCAGCGGCGCGGGTTGAGGCGATCAAGACCGGGCTCGGGATCGGCGCGGGCACCACCGGCATCTTCGCGCTGCTGCTGGCGGTGCGGCGCCAGCAACACAGCGAGAACGACGCGGCGGAGAAGAACGTCACCGAGCTCTACACCAAAGCCGCTGACCAGCTCGGCTCCGACGAGGCTCCGGTTCGGCTGGCCGGGTTGTACGCGCTGGAGCGGTTGGCTCACAATAATCCCGGCCAGCGCCAGAGCATCGTCAACGTTATCTGCGCCTACCTGCGGATGCCCTTCAGCCCGCCGGACGCTGTACCGTCCGCGGCGGCCAACCAAACCCAGGTCGAGGAGCACCAGCGCCGGGTGCAGGAGCGGGAAGTCCGACTCGCCGCGCAGCGGATTCTTTTCGATCATCTTCAACCCCAGGAACGCGGGAAATTCTGGGCAGACATCGACCTCGACCTCACCAACGCCAACCTGATTAACTTCACTTTGAAGAGCTGCCGAGTAGAGACCGCCTTCTTTCGCGGCGCGACCTTCACCGGCGAAGCCATGTTCGATGAGGCGACCTTCACCCGCGGCGCCCGGTTCGATGACGTGACCTTCACTGGCGACGCCTCGTTCGACCATGCGACCTTCACCAGCCTGGGCGCAGCGTTCGACGGCGCAACCTTCCTCGACGTCGCCAGGTTCCACCACGCGACTTTGACCCACGCCTCGTTCAGAGAAGTGACGTTCATCGGCTCCGCCGGGTTCAGCTTTGTCACCTTCATCGATACCGCCACGTTCACCGGCACGACCTTCACCGGAGCAGCCTGGTTCGACCATGCAGACTTTAACGGCGAAGCCATATTCACCGGCGCGACCTTCACTGGCGCTGCCGAGTTCACCGGCGCGACCTTCACCTGCCCCACGTGGTCTGGCGACGTCGCCAGCGCCGAGTTCACCGGCACGACCTTCACCGGAGCCGCCCGGTTCAAATATGCGAGCTTCACCGGCACCGCGCGGTTCAACGACGCGACCTTTATCGGCTACATCGAGTTCGACGACGTCACGTTCGAGCTGCCTGAACTTTTCAGCTACTCCACCGCTCTGGTCGAGTTCGACCGTGTGACCACCGCGGGCGGCGTCAGGTTCGCCCGCGTTGCTTTGATCGGCATCGGCTATTCGGGAGGTCCCGGCCGTGTGCTGCGAGCGGCTTTGCAGATCGCTCGTGCCAGTAACGCGATTCTCGACCCGCAGGACTTCGCAACCGTGACCTCGCAGTGGTGGATCAACCGAGGTTTCGTCCGTCTGAAGCGGTCCCGACCACGCATTCGTGTGGTGACTGACCGACGATTCGCTGTTCGGCAGCTGTCGGGCCGACGGGGGCGTGGGTGATCACCAGCGCACCCGCGCCTCGCCGTCGGAGCTCCGTGGCGGCTTAGCTGGGGATGTTGCGGGGGTTGTCCGTAAGTGTTGCGTTCGCCGATCTTGCCGTCCTTGTTGCGGATGAAGTGCTCGACCTTGCGTTCGCGTGCCAGGTCGCGGCCCTGCTCGATCGCGGCGGCTCTGGTGTCGTGGCTGTCGAGCCCCTTGATGCCTTCGACCTTGTTGTGCCACTGGCCGTTTTCGAAGTAGGTCTCGACGTCGCCCTTCATCGCTGGCTGCTACTCGGCTCGACGTGGGCGGGTATCCGCGTCGTTGTCACCGCGCGGGTACCCCGCCGACCCTGCGGGGAACATCAACACTCCTGCGACCAGCCCTGAAGCGCCGTGACCGGGTTCGGAGGGCCGGACGAAGAAGGCTCCGTCGGCCGTGGTTTCGACCGGCAGAGCCTCGCGCGCTCGGGGAGCGCAACCCGCACGACATACCCGGTTCGCCAGCAGCGAAACCTCAGCCGATGGGCAGGTCGGCGCGTGCGTGGTCGAGGTCGGCGAGCAGGTCGCCGTGCTCACCGACCCGGTCGAGCACGTCCTCGGCGGTGAACACCAGCTGCGCAGCGCGCTGGCAGGCGCGAACCTGGTCCCAGGTCAGCGGGGTGGACACGATGGGGGTGTCGCGGCCGCGCAGCGAGTATGGCGCGATCGTGGTCTTCGCCGGGTTGTTCTGGGACCAGTCGATGAACACCCGGCCGGTGCGCTGGGCCTTGGCCATGACCGCGGTCACCTGGCCGGGGGTTTCGCGGGCCAGCTGCTGGGCGAGGCGTTTCGCGTAGGCCGACGGCGCGCCCGGGTCGTCGACGTCGATGCCGCAGTAGAGCTGCATGCCCTTCGAGCTGGACGTCTTCGCGAACGGGGTGAGCCCGTCCGCCACGAGCAGGTCGTGCAGCCGCTCGGCGACCCGGCAGCAGTGCACGATCGAGGTGCCGGGGCCTTCACCGGACTAGCCATCGAGATGCCAGATCCCAGCTTGGCGGCTATGCCGCGCGAGCGGTCATCCTCGCGAGTTGCCACCCTCCCAGCTCGGCGGCCTGATCTGACTCGAACGCGCGACACGCGGCATGTGCGGATGTCTACAATTGCCCCGCGGCGACCTCGTAAATGATCCCCAGACCGTCCTCGTCGTCCCACTGCTCGCCGATCTCGACAAAGCCGTACTGCGATGCCAGCTGGTAGGAAGCCAAGTTGTCGGGGCTTATGGTGACCCGAACGGTGCGCACTCGTGGCTCGTCGGCGGCTCGGCGCAGCAGGGCTTCCAGCGCCGCGCGGGCGTAGCCGCGGCGACGGTGTACCGGTTCGACGGCGTAGCCGATCTCCACCATCCCCGACGGGTCGGGAGGCCCGTGGTAGCCGGCCCGGCCCACGGCCAACTGCCGCGGTTCGTCCCAGATGACCCCAGTGACCCAGGCCGCGCTGGCCGGGTCTTCGTCCACTTGTCTGCAGCGCATCTGCCACACTCCGCGCCAATCCGGGCCGGCGAAGTAAGCGGAGACGGGGACCGGACTGACCGCGTTCGCCGCCGCCAGGTTGCCACGTGCGAGAGCATGGAATGCCGGACCGGTCAGGTGCACGATCCGTACCTCCGGCCTCCTGTGATCGGTCATGAGACAACCTTGGCAGACTGACCGGGCGGACGTCATACGTTCCCGGCATCCGCAATTCGGCAATTGGGTGCGTTCAGGTCAGCGTCCGATCAGCGGCGGAAGCGTGCGTTCAGGAGCGCTTGGTGAAGAACTCCCGGGCTGTCGGGGGAAACCAGAGCAGGGCGACAATGAGGATCTGCGCGGCGCTGATGGTCGGGATGACGGCGTGGAACATCGGCGAGGATGACCAGGACACGACGCTGAACACCACGGATAGCAGCTGGGACGCTGTGGCGAGGCGACGGGTCCACGGCCGCGCGGTGGCCAGCTTCCATGCCAGCAGTGCGCACAGCGCCAGGAGGATGCCGTGGAAGGTGGCTCCGGAGGTCACGGCGATTGTGGCTGACCGGGCGACCTCGGCTGCGTCGAAATCGGGGTGCTGGGTCGCGATCTGGGCGCGCAGGGTGTTCTGGTTGAGTCCCATTACCAGGGGCACGACCAGGTGGCTGATCGCTATGGCGGTCAGCAGTGCCTGTGCCGCCTGGACGGGTGTCGGGGTCCGCGATGCCGTGACCTGAGCAGGTCGTTGCATGTCTAGGCCTCCTCTTCCTGGGAGTTCACGCGACCTCGCGCTCGGAGCCACCGGGGTCCGGTGCCGGGCCGGGACTTGGCCCCGGATGTGTCGCCGCGGTGTGCCCAGGCCTGGTTGAGCCGGGTGATCAGGGTCAGCGCGGTGGACACGTCTGCGTCCGGCCAGTCGGAGATGACGTCCGCGAACACGGCCGCTCCGGCCTGGACCGTGGTGTTGATCTCCGCCTGACCGTTTTCGGTCAGGCGGGCGAGGAACGTGCGGGAGTCGTGCGGATCAGGTTCCACTGCGAGGTGCCCCGCGCGTTCCAGGGCGGCGAGGTGTCGGCTGGTCGCGGATGCGGTGAGACCCAGTTCGGTGGCGATCGTGCTCGGGCGGACGGGACCGAGCACGGCCACGGTCCCCAGCACCCGAACCCGGGCCAGGTCCAGGCGCCGGGATATCCGGCGGTGTCCCTGGTCGATGAGCTCCATGACCGCACGCGCCAGTTCGGTACGGTCATTTCGTTGCGACATGAAATGAATCTAGCAGATCACGTCTCCGGGCGCCACGTCCAACCGGTCACCACACCTTCGCGCATCGACGCGAACCACGTCCCCTCATCGGCATGACAGGACGTCGGCTCATGCAACTCGACTGGTTGCCCACTGTCGCCCGGCGGAGGCGCCGGTCTCGCCGAGGCCGAACGTGCTTGTCTGCTCAGCTCCTCACTCCGGCGAGTCGACGATGACCGGTACACCCAGGTCGACGGGGCCTGCTGGCCCTCGGGTGCGTGTTCGGCCGAGGCTGGTCAATTTCCGGGCGGCTTCGTTGAGGCTGGTCTGCAGGCCAGCGACCTCGCCGAGCCAGCCGTTGAGATGGGCTTCCTGGATGCGGTCGCGTAGGTTGGCGATGATCTCGACCAGCCGTGGCCAGGCTGAGGGGTCTAGGCGCAGGCTGGGGCAGCGGATGCAGGCGTGTTCGTGCTTGCAGGGGGTGCCGTAGGGGCGGCCGTACTCGCCGACCTCGAGTTTGCGGGTTTGGAAATGTTGCTGAAACTCGGTCCATTCCTGCTGCGTCGGTTCCCGGTATTCAGCTTCGGCCCGGGTGGCGCGGCGGCGGTCGAGGAACGCCCGATACGTGCGGACGAGAGCTTCGTCGAAGACAGCCAGGTAGGCCTGGGTGGTGTTGATGTTGGCGTGGCCGAGGATCCGGGCGAGGATGTGGACCGGGAGCCCGCCGGTGGCGGCCTCGGTGGCGAACATGCGACGGAAGTCATGGGGCCGGTAGCGCAACGGTTGACCGTCGGCGGCGGTCAGGCCGGCGCGAGCGACGGTCTGGTCGAGCAGCTTGTAGATGGTGTTCTGCGTGGGGACTTCCCACGTCCAGCCGTTGCGGGTGTGCTGGAACAGGTGCGGCAGTGGTGGTCCGACGAGGTGTTCGGTGGTGTCGTAGCGTCCGGTCAGGGGAACGGTGCCTCCGTTGCGGCGACGGAGCCGGGTGATGATGGTGGCCAGAACGCTGGCGAGCTCCGGGCCTACCAACAGGAGTCGTTCCTCGTTGGACTTCGACGGGACAATCTGCAACATCGGTACAACCTCGCCGGTGTCGGGCACTTTGTAGGAGATCAACCCATCCGGGCTGTCCCTCGACCGGCTCCAGCACCACCTCGCCGTCCGCGGGGTGCGCCTCTCGCGCTCGGCATTGTCCTACTGGCGACGCGGACGCTCCCAGCCGGAACGCGAGAAGTCGATGGTCGCCGTGACGCACCTGGAATCGGTGCTCGGCCTCGAAGCCGGGGCGCTGACCTCGCGGCTCGGGCCCAAGGCGCCCCGCGGACGCTGGCTCGGCGAGCCCACCTGCCGGATCGAGCGCCGCCGGCTGTGGCCGCAGCTGCGGGCCTTCGCCGGCGAGTTGAAGCCACCGCCGGACGGCCAGCTGGTGTTCTGGTCGATCCACGACCGGGTGCTGCTGGACGAGCACGGCGGCGAGCGTGCGTTGCAGATCCGTATGGTCGCCGAAGCCGCCGTCGACGGCGTGGACCGGCTGATGACCTACTACCAGGCCGACTCGGCCCTCACCGCCGATCCGTACTACCACTACGTCCGGTCGGCCCGGCCGGGGCAGGTCTGCGTCGACCGGACGACCGGGATGGTCGCCGGCGAGCTGCACCTCACGCACCCACTCGCACTGGGCGCGTTGACCGTGGTGGAGTACGAAATCCGCTTCCCGCCCGGGCCGCCGATCGACCACTACCACCGCCGGTTCACACGGCCGATCACGGAATACGTCTGCCAGGTGAGCTTCGGCCCGCGGGAGCCTCGAAGCATCCGCTCCTTCGAGCAGCGAGGACTGGGCGGCCCAGAACACCCCGGCAGCCCGTTGTCGGCCGGAGGCACCCACGTTGCGACGCTCGGACTGCGCGACGTCCGCCCCGGAATCTACGGCATCGGCTGGCAATGGTGACGGCAATTCTGTGAACAACTGACGTCGACCTGGACGTTCGTTCCGCCGGCGACGCGTCGTTCACAAAGGTATAGGCCAGGCGTGATCACGGACTTACCGTCACGGCGCATTCAGTCCCTGGATAGGAAGGGCGTCATCATGCGCCGACCGTCCCGCGCCCTGCTCACCTTCGCCGCTGTCTTCGCCTTCGCGATAGGCGGCACCGTCACCGCGACCGTCGCATCCGCGGCCGGTCACGACACGCGGCCGACGTCCATGGCCGCCCAGTACGGCACCTCCCCGGCGTCCTCCGCGGCCAACACCATCGGCGACATCTACCCCGCGAAGTGGCGCAACGTCCCGCAGGACTCCGTCGTCGACGACTGGAACATGTACAACCGCGAATGCGTCTCGTGGGCCGCCTTCAACATCGCCCGCCACGGCCAAAGCGCCAGCAACTACGGCGACGCCAAGTACTGGGACGACAACGCCCGCAACCACGGCTACCGCGTCGACAACACCCCGACCGTCGGCGCCATCGCCCAGACCGACAACGGCACCTACGGCCACGTCGCCATCGTCGACAGCGTCCACGGCGGCACCATCACCGTCGAGGACTACAACTGGACCGGCGACGGCCACTACCTCGTCCACGACGTCAGCACGTCTTCCTTCCGCTACATCCACTTCTACAACTGATCCCGGGAGCCGACATGCCTGCTTTGAGCCGAAGGCTGGTACTCGCGGCGACCGCGTTGGCCGTCGCCGCCGCCCTGGTCCCGCAGCCCGCCGTCGCCGCGCCGGCGCCGATCGCCGCCGTCACTGCCCGCGACTACGAGAAGGACGGGCCCCACCAGCCCGTCAAGGCCGCCGGCGACGCCGCCCACACGCTGTACTACCCGGCCGACATCACCGCGAGCACCGCCAGGCACCCGGTGCTGATCTGGGGCAACGGAACCGGGGCGGCCGTCGAGCAGTACGAGGCCCTGTTCACCCACCTGGCGAGCTGGGGCTACGTCATCGCCGCAGCCAACACCGGGGAGTCCGGCTCCGGACAGGAAATGCTAAGGCTGCAGTTGCCACACTTTGGAATGCGCACTCGTTTCGTCCGCCGACGGTCGCCCGGTGCGTTCTCGCGCCAACGAGAGCGCTCGTTCGGTTGAGGCCTGTCCGAATGCTTGCGCGTTACGGCCGGTGAGCCACCAGCGTGCTCACCAGGGCGCTGATCTCCTGGTTCAATTCCACCTCAAGCGAGTCCGCGAGGGCGGCCAGCTTGTCGGCGGTATGGCGGACGGCGGCGAGGTTGCCGGCGCGGTACTCGATCCGGAGCAGAGTCTCGAGAGAAACCTCGCTCACCGGCTCGGCCTGCAGGCCACGCATTGCGTCCGTCGAGCGGCTCATTGGCACGTCAGTCCCGCAGGCGATCCGACGGGCGCCTGGATCGTTCCTGCCGACCAGGCTTTCAGCTCCTGCGAAGGCACTCGACGGCTCTTGGCGCTTGTCGAACGACGCGCCGTCGCAGCCGTCCGCCAGCGGGGCCTGAAGGACTGTCTCGTGAGTCTGACCGTCGCAGCCAAGGTCTCCGAGCCAGAAGCGCTTCGAGTGACCAATGGCCCGACACCGGGACCGCGATACCGGCTCAGCGGTCCGCAACATCCGGGAAGACGTAGTGGATGTCCGAACCCCGGTCGAACAGGCGCCATTGCTCAATCGGGCCGCCACAAGCCGGGAAGACCTCGATCACGATAGAACCCGTCAGCACCAACGTTATCGTCCCCGCCCGGCCCAAGGTCGCCGTTTCGACGAAGTACTCGACGGACTGGAAACGCTCGCTGACCTGGCGCGCCCGTTTGTCGAACATCGTCTGGTTGTTCCGGTAGGCCTCGTCCGGGTCGGCGTCGGCCGTTCCGGGGTAGGCCATGTCCACCGTGCCGAACCAGGTCGACTCGCCACGGGTCACCCGGAACGGGCATTGTGCGTGTAGCCAGGTTTCGACCTCACCACGAGCGAATCCGACTTCGGCGATGTTCACCGTCCTGCTAAAGCCGATCACTCTGGCCGACACCAGTTCGGCCAGGGCGGCCTTCAGTTCATCGACCGTCGACAGCGGACTCATCCTCCACAGAACAGGTGCAGGCCTTCACGAAGGATTCCATTGTAGTCGAGCCCGCGTCCGGTGATCGCGTCATGCCAGCTCCTTCGGTCCGCCTTCGAAAGCTGCTGGCCCAGCTGTGCGGCACGCCGCTCGATCTCGCGCCAAGCGCGGTCAGCTTGGTCTTGTTGGACCTCTCGGCTCTTCGGGGCGTGGTAGCCGTCGTCGTCATCGTCGCCCGGATCCCACTCCATGTCTTCGAAGCGGCCGATGCCGCCGGCCATCGCGGCTGTCATGCCACCGGCGACTGCTCCGGTCGCGCCGATCACCGCGACGGCGCCGGCGTCGATCGCGATCGCGCCGCCGACTCCGACGGCGATCGCGCCACACGGTTCGAGAACGGCGCACGCGCCGATGGCCAGGGCTGCCCCGGCGACCATCAGGCCGGCGGTGAACGAACTCCAGAAACTGCGGCCTGTCGGATCGGTGTAGTTCAGCGGGTTGCCGCTGGTGTAGGCGTATGGCGTGCGGGTTTGGTCGACGAGGGGGTCGACGGTCAGGAACTGCGCCGTGCTGGGGTCGTAGTAGCGAGCGTGGAGGTAGACCAGCCCCGATTCCGCGTCGGTGTACTGTCCGGTGTACTGCAGCGGTGTCCGCCCGCTGCCTGCGGCGGTCACGCGGCCGTAGGGGGTGTAGCTGTAGCTGCCGGCGACCGCTCCGGCGCTGTCCAGCAGCGCGACGGTCGACCCGACCTGGTCGTGGACGTACCAGAGCGTGCCGCCCGCGCCCACCTGTTCGATCGGTGTTCCGGAAGGGCCGTACAGGTAGTTGTTCGTGCCGTCGTTCAGGAGCTTCGGTGTCGCGTCCGCGTCCCACACGAACGGAGTGGTGCTGCCACCGCTCGTCTTCGAGACCCGTAAGTCATCGCCGTCGTAGGCGTAGGTCGCCGAAGCCGGGCCGGTGAGGCTCGTCAGCCGGCCAATCTGGTCGTAGCCGTAGGTCGTGGAGCCTGCCGTCTTCCGCTCTCCGAGCTTGTCGAACGTGAATCCGGTGGCGCCGGCGGGTACCGTACCGCAGCTGGGGTTGCTTACCGTACCGCTCGGCAACGACCAGCACAGCTGGCCGGCCGCGTCGAACGTCTGGGCTGCGGTGCCGACAGTGACCGGGTTGTTCGCCGCATCGTTCGCGTATGTGCCGGTACCGTCCGAACTAAGCTGTTCACGAACGGAATAGCCGAAGGTCTGTGACGTCGAGCCGATCGTCCGGGCCGACAGCTGGCCCATGGGGTCACGGCCGAACGTCATCGACACCGCCGTGGCGGTCCCGGCCGCGGCCGTGGTGCCGGTCAGCGCATCGCTGTCGTCGTAGCCGTTGGTGATCGTGATTCCGTCTGGATAGGAGCTTGTTTTGACGGCGTTGTCGTTGTCGTAGCCGAACGTCGTCTTGTTGGTGTCCCAATCGGTCACGGTCTTCAGCCGTTCGGCGTCGTCGAAGCTGCGCACGACGGGTGTGGCCTGCCCGGGGTAGGTGATCGAGGTCAGGTTTCCGTTGTCGTCGTAGCCGTAGCCGACCATGGTGCCGGAGCCCTGCTTCTGGGAGGTGATCTCGCCGAACGTGTTGTAGGTCCAGGTCGAGGTGCCGGTTCCGTCGGTCATCGACACCCGATGGCCCGCGGGGTCGTACCCGTAGGTGACGCCGGGCGTCACCCCGTCCGAGTAGGACACTGACTTCGGCTGACCGGCTGCGTCGTAGCCGATGGTGACGGTCCGGCCGGTCGGGTCGGTGGTGGACAGCGCCCGACCGGCCGGATCGAGGTGCGAACTGGTCGTGCGGTTGTCGGCGTCGGTGCGCGAGCTCTTCCGTCCCTGGCCGTCGTAGCCGTACGTCGTCTTGGCGTTGAGGCCGTCGATGATGTCAGCGACAGTTCCGTCCGGGTTGTGGTCGATGATCTGGGTGGTGTTGTCCGCCTGCGTCACCTTGCCCAGCTGGCCGACCGGGTCGTAGGCCGAGGTCGTGGTGTGGTGGTTGGCGTCGGTCACCGAGGTCTGGTTGCCGTCGGCGTCGAAGTCCGCAGACGTCTGGTTGCCGAGCGCGTCGGTGGTCAGGGTGACGTGGCCGTGCGCGTCGTGCCCATAGGTGGTGCAGCCCTTGGCGGGCGGGATACAGCCCGGGGCGACTCCGGCCGCAACGCCATTTCCATCCACAGTGGACGTCTGCAAGCCGGTCTGGACGTCGTAGCCGAAACGGGTCTTGTCCCCGGCGCCGTCGGTCACCGAGACCTTGTTCCCGTAGCCGTCGTACTCGGTGGTGGTCGTCTTACCGTTCGGATCGGTTGTGCGGGTCCTGTCGCCGGGGTGGGCAGCGTCGTCGTAGTAGTAGTTCGTTGTCCGGACCGGCGCCGGGCCGAAGTTGCCGGTGGTCGATTCCACTACGTTGTTCGCGCGGGTGATCGTCGTCGAAGTGGGCACCCGCACTCCGTTGGCCCCGCCGGGGATGTGATCTGCCTGGTCGAATTGGCTGACCGTCGCGACGCCATCAGGGTTGATGGTCTCCACGAGGTTGCCCGCGTCGTCGTAGACGTAGTCCGTGGTGAACCCGAGAGCGTTCGACTCCGAGGTCTTGTTGCCGTGGTCGTCGTAGGTGAACGTCTGCAGATTGCCGTCCGGATCGGTGAGCGTGCTCACGCCCAGGGTGACCGGGTCATAGGTGTATGAGGTCGTTCCCGCGTCGGACGTGCCGTATCCCTTGGTCTCCGAAACCAGCAGGCCGTTCTGGTAGGTGTCCAGCTTCTCGTGCCCGACCGGATCGGTCACCAGAGTCTGCCCGGCCGCGAGGCCACCGTCCGGGCCGTAGGTGAATGTCGTGGTGTGCCCGTTAGCGTCGGTCTGGGTGTGCACGCGTTCGGCGCTGTCATAAACCATGGACGTCGCCGCCGACGCTGGTCCCGCGTAGTTTGCCGGGGAGCGCATCGACGTCATCAGGTGGTTGCCGTCGTAGGCGTACTTGGTGTGGTCGTCGTCTTTGAGGGCCGGCGTACGCGTGGTCCCGATCCCGTAGACGTCCGTCAAGTTGTCGTCGGCGTCATACCCGTAGGTCACCTGACGCCCCGCGGTGTCCGCGAGACCGGTGATGTGGTGACCGGTCCAGGTGAGGATGTACTTGCGGTTGCCGGGATCGGTGATGGTGGCGAGGTGGCCAGAGCCGTCGTAGGCCAAGGTCGTTTGGTATTGCGGCGAGGCCTTGCTCCCGGCCAGGTCGGTCTCCGCCGTCAAGTGTCCGCTCGAGGCTTCGAAGGTGAAGATCTGGTTGCCGCGCCGGGTGTAGACGTATGAAGAACCGGACTTCACCAGTGTCGCGTCGAAACGGGGGGCCACGGGCGTGTAGCTGCCACCGCTGCTGACGAACGTGACGGAGGATCCGTCTTCCTGCTTTACGGTGACGTTCCCGGTCGAGGAGTCGGTGACCGCGGTGCTGTTGTAGGAGAAGGTCCAGCCCCAGCCGAATGGACCGTCGGCCGAGAGTGCCTTGTTGGGGCCGTTGGGGTCGGCGATGCTCTCCGCGTAGGTGCGGTTGAAGTTCAGTGCCATGCCGCGCCCGGGTGTGGCGAGGTCGGTGAAACTGTCGCCGAAGTAGCCCGTCGAGGTGTCGACCGGGTCGCCCGCGGTGCGGCGGGCGCAGCCGCAAGCGATGTATGCCGGGTTGGAACCCTTGGGGGCGTCCTGGATGCCCGGTGGGCCGCCGATCGGCTGGCCGGGAGTGCCGCCCTGCGGGACGAACGCGATCGCGTCGAACGCCACGTCGAAGTCCGAATAGCCGAAGCCACCCTGATCCTGGGAACTGCCGTTGTTGTTCAGGGTGACGTTGCCGCCGTTCTGCATGGCGAACGTGCCGATGGTGACCCACTGCTCGGAGTTCCACGCCTGGTTGACGCGGATTTTCCACGGCGAGACCCCGCCGCCGGGGTTGATGTTGTAGACCACATTGGTCGCCTCGGCGCCGAGGCCGGGCAGGTGCAGCTTCACCTTGTAGTACTGCAGCGACGGCAGGTTCGGCGTCCAGACACCGGTGTTGATCAGCGCCGGGTTCGAGCCGTCCTCGGTATGGGTGAACAACACCCGGCCGCCGAGACCGGTGCCGAGCTGGTGAGTGTCGATCGCGCCGATCGGGTCACCCGCGGAATTTGTGCCGTAGGTGTAGGTGAAGGTGCCGTTGCTCGACCAGTTCGCGCCGCCGCAACCCTGCAGGTTCAAGCGGTTCGGCTCATCGTCGACGATGATCGAACCGCTCGGCACCTTCGACGTGTCCTGACTGCACGTCGGAGGGTTCTGCGTCGGGTTCGCCGGCTCGCTCCCACCCGAGACCGCGTACGGGCTCGTCGCGCACGTCGTGGCGCAGCTCGGGATCCACGTCACCGGGTCGTGCCACCAGCACTGGAAGTCGTCCAGCATGCAGTGGCTCGCCCCCGGGTTGGAGGTGTTGGTGTTGTTCGGGTCGCACTGGTTCGCCGCCGGCGAGCACATCGCGGTGAACGGCGCCGGCTGCACCCAGCGCTGGCCGCCGTTGTACGTCGGCTTCGCGTAGGCCGGGTTGCCGTAGCGGATCAGCGGGCTCGCCGTCCAGCCGAGCACACGCTCCTGGTACGGCCAGCTGGCCGGGTGCGCCGCGTCGGCGTAGGTGTCCTGCAGGTACGGGTCGCGGTTGGGCGGGTAGTCCAGGTTGGCCGGGTTGTTGGTCCAGCCCAGGCCCCACGTGCCGTGCGGGCCGGTGCACGACGGGCCGGGCGTGCAGCCGGTGGTGTTGCCGTTGGCCGCGTTCGGCTGGACCCCGGAGTTGTACGCCCAGGCCGCGAAGTACCAGTTCTCCAGGTAGCGCGGGTCGGCGTTGTTCGCGGTGATCCCGGCCGCGTAGAGCTGGTTCCAGGTGGTCTCCAGGATTTGCAGGCCGGCGGCGATGTTCTCCTGGTAGTCGACCGCGACCTTCCACTGACCGTGCTCGGACAGCGAGTGGTCGCCGATGTGCATGCCGTCGGTGACCTGGCTGATGCCGTAACCGCAGTCGGAAGCGGCGTAGTTGATCGAGACGATGTCCCCGCCCGCGCCATAGTAGCTCGCGATCAGCGGGTCGCCCGCCGTGCCGGCGGGCGCGTGCCACGACGCCTGCGACCAGTTCGACTCCTGGGCCATGATGCCCTCGAAGATCGACCGTGGCACCGAGTTCGAACCGCCCGCCGGGTGCGACAGCGGGATCAGCGGGAAGTCGCTGTTCGGTGCGTAGGCGACGAGGCCCAGGTTGGCGAATCCGGCCGGGCGCGTGTAGGCGCTGCCGGTCAGCAGGCCCTGCTCGGCCATCTGCACCGCCCAGTTGACCTGCGCAGGGTTCGGCTGCATCACCTGGCGGTTGGCGTTCAACGGCGGCACCGCGCACTTGGGCGACTGCGCCTGGGTCGTGTTCGGCGCGGCGGTCGCCGTCGGCGCCGCGTCGGCCTTCGGGCTCAGCCGGTTCTGGTGCGGTGCCTGAGCAGACTTCGGCGCGGCGGAGTACGTGGGCACGGCAGTGGTGACCTTGGCGGCACTCGGCGGAACCGCGGGCGCGAAGACCTTGCCCGTCTTCGCGGCCAGCACAGCTGGCGTGGATTTGTGCCCGTCGGCGTCTGGGCCGAGCAGGGCGTCACCGTCCAGCGACGCGGTCGAGGCCCCGCGGGCGAGATTGGTGTCCGCGACAGCCGTGACGTTCGCTGCGGCCAGCACACTCGCGCCAGCTGGACTGGCGCCGGAGAGAATGGCGTGCCCCGCGCGCCCCTGGGACAGCTGCACGCGACTGAGGTTGCCGGTGCCGAGAGTCGTGACGACGCCGCCGTGCTCGTGGACCGCGGTCGCGACGTTCGCGCCGGGTGCTGTGTGCAGGAAGCTCACCCCGCCGTCTGCCGAGGGGCGGACGTCATACACCGCCCCGGCAACGGACGCGATCACGGCGGGACTTCCCATGGCGGGCACGGAAACAAGGCGGTTGCCCGCGGCACCGACGATCCCGGTCCGCGTGGGCACGGCCGAGGTGATCTGCCCCGGCGCCGTGATCGCGCCGGTGATCTTCCCCGCGGAGAGATCTGCGGTCACCAGCTTCGTCTTCTGGTCGGCCGCGACGGTGAATACGGCGTCGTCACCGGTACCGCAGCCGGGCGAGTAGTACTTCAGCCCGACGTCGCCGGCGAGCGCGTGCACCGCGCCCGAGTCGAGGTCGACCGAGTAGGCGAACGCGCCGTGATCGCGGGCCGCTTGCACGTTCACCGCCGACGCGGGAAGGATCGCGAGCGCGGCGAACCGGCCGTCCCCGGATAGGCACTGGTAGCCGGTCCAGGATGAGTCGTCGAAACCCGCCGGGTGGATCAGCGCGATCTCGCGCCAGGCGAACCCGGAGCTCTCCCGGCCGACTTCGAGGTGATAGCCCTGCGCGTCACCCCAGCCGTCGACGACGACATCCGCGGACTTCGCCGCGTCCGGACCGAAGTCGGCGGGCTTCGCAGCCACGACGGACCCAGACCTCGCGTCAGCCAACGGCTTCGCCTGGGCAACCGAAACCACTCCAGCTGTCAAGGCGGCAACGCTCAAGAGAAGAGTAAGAGTTCGGGCAAATCGAAGCGAAACCCAGATGATCGATCTTTTACGCGCATGAACGAACAAGCCAGGCATAGCAACCTTCCCCCAGGCAGCCCGTAAGAGGCACTCAAGTCAGCCACCCGGGAACCCGGAGCCGCAGAGGAAATCTAACGCTCCTCAAGACCGCACCCATCAGCCGTTGGGGTGAAGTTTTCTCTACGGATTCCAAACATGTGATTCACCGACATTGGTTCTCCTTTAACTTAGAGTGGGCAGCACCAAGGGGTCAGCGGAGCCGGGGCGAGCCATGAGGCGCCCCGGCCCGACTGCGCCCCAACGGCTTCGGAGTCCTGTAACGCCTGTTCGCGAAGCCGCGATTCTTGCTGTGATCGTTAACAGCGGAGGGCAACGCTCGGGGTGCCGCGCTCCGTCTGCGGCTCACGCGGGCTCCGCTGCAGGGCAGCGACGCGCCACCATCAGCGAGCTACGCGGCAGCGTCGAGAAGGTCGTCGAGGCGCTCGCCCAGAACGCGGCGGGGTCAACGTGCTGGCCGACGCGATCGCCTGGGCCGTCGGCGAGAAGATCTACAAGCCGCGCCAGTTCGACACCGAGGGCGGCGTAAAGAAGAACATCCACGGCGATGAGCAGCACTTCACCACGGACTGGCGTAACGGCAACATGGGCGTCCGCGCGCTTGCGTTCACCGGCGGTGAGATCCCGACTGGCAAGGGCGGCTCGGGCGGGAGCGAGGAGACGTCGAAGACGCCGGACGAGTCGTACCGGGCGAAGGAGGAAGACCTAATCGCGGCCCTCGGCCGGGCCACGGTCTCCCTGCGGGACATGTACGTCCTCAAGGACGAGCAGGACCGGCTGATCATTGAGCGCCTCGGCCTGCGGCCGCTCAAGCTGCACGAGGACTTCCCCAAGCAGCTCACCAAGATCTACGCCAAGTACGGCAAGGAAGAGGACCCGTTCGCCACGTTCCCCGAGGACGAGCTGCCGGCCGATCCCATCGAAGAGTGGGGTTCCGCCCAGGACGACGAGAACGAGGAGAACGGCGAATGAGCCGCCTCACAAGGCGGGTCCACCACGACCTGTGCGTCCTCGCCAGCCACGCGCTGGACCACCCGCAGCCCCGGGTTCAGGAGATCGGCTCCCGGGCCGGCTGGCCGGTCGCGATCTACCTACTCAGCCACCGGCACCCCGGGCGACAACGGTCTCGTCGTCGACTACGTCGGCAGCACCATCCGGCCCGGCGGTGACGTCGCCGCGCGGATCAACGAGCACCGCCGCGTGCCGGCGAAGCGGGAGCAGTTCTCGTCCGAGGTCATCCTCCCGCTGCGGCAGAACACCGCCGAAGAGGAAGTCCGGCGGCTCGAAGGCGTCGTCGCACGCACCCTCGGGGTGCCGCGGTGTCCAAGCGGATCCCCGGTGGCCGACGCTGGAACTGATGGTCGGGGTCTTGAGTGGCCGTGTTGCCCTGCAGGGCAACACGGCCACTCAGGATCCGGGCTAAGGCCCGTCGCTCAGCTCGTCCGGCCGGATCGCGGTCACCCGTCGCGGGGGGATGCCGGCCGCTGGATGGCTGACTGGACGAGCGACCACTTGGGCGGAGCCCGGTCGAGGTGCGCAGGGCTGCGTCGGTCGTGGAGGTGAAGGCTGCAGCGACGCAGTCGCGCGGCGAAATCGACCCGCACACCCGCCGCCTGCATTCCGCCGAGCACACCGGACCGGCTCGTCCTGCTCCTGAAGCGATCGCCGAGACCCAGGGTGAAGAAGCGCTTGACTGAGCGGGACGCGGGCCGGTGTGCCGAGGGGGAGGGAGCGCGCCGACCCGCGGATTCCAGGTTATCCAGGCCGGTCGCGATCTGCGCGGCGGCTCGAGGGCAAACATACGACGAGGATGGTTACGCCGAGTCGCCGAGAGGCAGTAGAGTGCCACGTGGCGTAGCCGTCCGACCATGCAGTGCAACCCGCTCGGCCGAGGACGTCGCCGAGCGGCCCGAGCTACGCGGTAGAAGAGGTGAACCGTGAGCGACAGGTCCAGCATCGAATGGACGCAGACCACGTGGAACCCGACCACCGGGTGCGACCGGATTTCCGCCGGGTGCGACCACTGCTACGCGCTGACGTTGGCGAAGCGGTTGAAGGCGATGGGGTCGGCGAAGTACCAGCAGGACGGTGACCCGCGCACGAGCGGGCCAGGGTTCGGCGTGGCGACGCACGCCGCCTCGTTGGCGGAACCGTACCGGTGGCGCCAGCCCCGACTGGTGTTCGTCAACTCCATGTCCGACTTGTTCCACGCCAAGGTCCCGGTGGAGTTCATTCGCCGCGTGTTCGCGGTGATGGAGGCGACTCCGCAGCACACCTACCAGGTGCTGACGAAGCGGTCGCGACGGATCCGCCGACTGGCTGGCTCGCTGGACTGGCCGGGCAATCTGTGGCTTGGAGTGTCGGTGGAGAACCAGGACGCCGCCTACCGGGTCGACGACCTGCGCGACGTACCGGCCGCGGTGCGGTTCCTCTCGTGTGAACCGCTGCTCGGCCCGCTCGAGCAGCTCGACCTCGCTGGGATCGGCTGGGTCATCGTCGGCGGCGAGTCCGGGCCCGGCTGCCGGCCGATGGCCGCGGACTGGGCCCGCGATCTGCGGGACCAGTGCGTAGGCGCGCGCGTGCCGTTCTTCTTCAAGCAGTGGGGCGGCCGGACCCCGAAGGCCGGCGGCCGGGAGCTGGACGGCCGTACGTGGGACCAGATGCCGTCCTGCCAGGTGGCTCTGGCTAGCGCTTAGCGCGGACGTGACATGCGGGCGCGTTCGAAGTCACCGGTTCCGTTGTGATCGACCCGGCCCTGCTTGTAGAGCTGTTTAACTGCGAGCCGGGCGTGTTTCGCCCGTGCACCCGATCCGAGGGTGGTGCCGAAGACGTCAGCGACGTGGTGCTGGAGAACCAGCGCTGCGTGCTGGTCGAGGAGTTGGTCGATGTTGTGGGCAATAAGGGCGACCCACGCGGCTTGGTTGGTCGCCTCGTAGTGGTCGCGGTCGAACACCCAGTCGGTGTTCTCTGCGAGGAGGTTGGCCGTACCGTGCCTGGCGGGCTTGGTGAGTCTGGCTTTGCGCCACGCTCCTTCCCAGTCCAGTCCGGCCTGGCCGATGCAGTCGGCAAACAGCCATAGGCCCTGCGTATTCGCCGTGAACAGGCTCAAAACGAAGATCGGCGCGTGGTCTGGTTGTCGTCGTACCGGCATGCTCACGGTCTTGTACCCGCTGTCCGCGGCGAGCTTCTCTGCGTACTGCTGAGCGACTCGCAGGGCAATGGCTGCGGAGGTCTCGCCTCCCTGTTCGCCGTCTGGTGCGTCGCCGGGGGTTTCGCCGGCACGTTCAAACTCCGGACGCCACCAGCCGCCACCAAGGAAGCGGTCGAGCCGCTCGGCGAGCTTGACGTCCCTGGGGCTGAGTGCGCGGCCTTCGCGTCGGGCCTTGGTAAGACGGGACCCGAAGTTCCACACGCTGCGGACCGAAATGTGCAGCAGCACGTCCGTGGGCATCCCGGCGAGCCGACGTTGCCGGAGCAAGGTCCACAACCGGTCCCGACTGAGTGCGGGCCCGAAGGGATCGAAGAACGCAAAGAGCGCGCGGCCGCGGCAGCTGGCCATCACCTGGTCGAGATGCTGGTCGACGTCCCCAGAAAGAGCCGCGTAGGGCTGCCCGGCACATCGGTGCCTGAGCACCTGCTCCAGCTTCGAGTAGGTCTTCAGGTCCTTCTCGATGAAGACCGCGTTGATATCCAGACGATCACGCAGCTTGTGCACCGACCGGAGCATGACCAGCGGGGAACCCGGTGTGTCGTCGTCGTAGCAGCCCGCTCCAGCGTAGCCATCGAGGAACGTGACTCGACCTCGTGTAACCGAACCCGCCTTGTTGGCGAACGCCGGGCAGTATCGGAAGAGGAGACCATGTTTCACCACGGCCGGTGCTCTGCGCGCGTCGAAGAAGCCCACCGCCGCCCTCCTCGCCGGGGTTCACACCTCGAATTCACAGAGTGAACGCGGTTTCACGTGCTGTCCAGATCCAATGGAGTGGAACAGCGTTCGTCATTATGTTCGCTTGCAGCCCTGTAGGCAGGCGACGCGGTCAGCTCGAACGTCGCCCAATGGCTCGCCAGCAACTCGCCGAGGTGCTGTGACTTCCCGTGAACGACCACGACAACGCCGCTGGCGTGTCGCATGTGTGCGCACGCCAGCGGTATTTCTACAGGTGAAGCTCTGGCATATCGGCTCTCGTTGAGCAGGAGAGCGACACCTGTCGACAGGCGGCGCGAGTGCGGGATTGTCTGCGCCGACCACCGATCACGAACGGCGTGAACAGCCGTTTCGGCGCCCTGATCGGTCCGGGCGAAGTCCGGTGACCGCTCTCCGTGGAACCCAGTCCGGTCGCCGCTATGACGCCATTCCGACCTTCTATCGCACCTGCATTCACGCCACTGTAGTTCCCAGATCTCCGGCGGCTGCCGCGGAGAACGATGAGTTGGGCGGGCCTCCTCCGCGTGCGGAGGAGGCCCGCCCGCGAAGCTCGGGGCGCTCCAGCCCCAAAGCCTCGAACCCGAGAACCGGTTCCAGCCGGCCACGGGCTCGTCGTACTCCCGACCGCTGTCGAAGCTCCAGCGCCCGATCGAGCATCAGCAACGCCCGTCGCTGTCGATCGCGCACCACACCCGGAAGGACGACGCCATGACCATAAGGCCGGATCAGCCGAGATCTCCAGGGCCGGACGCTAACCAGTCTCCACCGCACGACGGACGGCACAACGAAGCCGAGTTATCCACAGAACTACGGCGAATGGGTGACATTTCTGTGGACAACCCCGCAAGCGTGAGTGAGTCCCGCGCCGACGAGTGGCGCGACGAACGGCACGCACTACTGGCCTTCACTGGTCGAATCCTGAGTAGCTGGAGCTATACCACGCGCATGATTGCGCTGGCCGGAGCGCTTCTGGCGATCTTGGTGATTGGTATCGGGGTCCTTCGGCTCACCGTCGACGTCGGCCCGCTGCGGGTGACCAGCAATAGCTCAACCGGCGACCACCACCGGTAGCCGCCTGGCGAGCGCTTGCGGCCACCCCGATGCCTCGTTGGGGTGGCCTCAGGTGAAGTCGCCGGCCTGGCGTGCAGCGGCCTCGCACGATCCGGTTCGTGGACAAGTCCGAGCGCGGCGAGGACGTCGGCGGCCACGAGCCAGGTACCGACGCGTGAGGTCATGGCCGCCGGGTACGACGAATGGTCCGGCAAACCCGTCCGGCAGGCGATCCAGAAGAAGACCCGGCTCGAACTCACGCCCGATCCCGCAGACCGACCCGCGGGGGCGCGCCTACGGCATGACCGAGCTGATGACGCTCACGAAGTCACGCGGATGGAGCTCCCACGCCGACCCGGTGGCCGAGCGGTGTTTCGACGCGGTCCAGGTTCGCTACCCCGCCAGCGGCACATCAACATCACGAGGGCGGTCCCGAGTAAACGACCGCCCTCACGGACGTCGCTGCCGCGCCTATCGCCGCTGAGCATCCAGAGCCACTAACCTGACGGTCTTGCCCAGTCCTCCACTTCCGAAGGATCCGCCGACCATAGTTGTGCGTTCCGGCCACTCGATCCAGCTCGGCGCCTGTCGGCGTGCGGCCGCGAGCCCGCTCGCCGACGCAGTACTCCCACATCCGCTGCTCAGCCGTTAATTCAGAATCCCCCATGCTCGACGGCGAGACCATGACAGCCGGTCTCGCGAGACCGGTGCTTCAGCGCACCGTTCAGCAGCTCGACCGCCAGCAGCAAGACCAAAGGCGGACACGCCGCCACCGTCACCTGCAACACGCTCAACGTCGGCGCCGAGCCGATGTTCGCCACCAACGACAAGCAGATACCGAACACGAACGCCAGCCACGCCACCCACTGGCCCGACCCGCCGCCACCGCGGTGGGTCTTCCACAGCTCGACCGTCGCGATCGTCAGCAGACCATCGACCAGGAGCGGCCAGATCGACGCCGTCACCGTGTCTGCACCGAAGCGGAGCGCGAACTCACGTCCGGCCGATAAGCGGCATACGCCGCGCCGAGGCAACCAGCCCGGTACAGGCGCACTGGACAGACAGAGCAAGGTCTTGAGCAAGCCAGCCCCAGAGCCGCCTCATGAGCGCTCCGTCTTGCTCGCCGGCTCAGCAGCTTTTCCGAACGCGCCCGCCAAGCCGATCATGTAGCGCTGATGAGAAGCTCAGACCAGGCGACACGGCCCGGGCAGTTGCGAGTCCGAGGGGAGCCCGAGAGTGCACGGACACGACACCAAACCGCGACACAGACCGACACCGCCGCCACCCAACAGCCGAGAAAGACGACCTTGGCCGACATCACTTGACACCATCCGACACCTCAGGGTTCGCGCTCTTAACCAGCGGGTCGGGTCAGGGCGCTTCCATACGGCGTGATCGGACGCCTCAAACCTCGGCAGCACTTGACGTGCGTCGATTCGAACGTATGTTCTATGCTCGACGATGTCGGGCGGAGTGGGGAAGACTCCGCCCGACGCCAGCAGGCATCTCGGCCAATGACGGAGCAGTTCCTTGGGAGGAGCGTTTAGATCGACTGGCAAGGTTCCGAGCGGGAGTGCCCTACGAGACGGCCCTGTTAGTCGCGAGGCGGTCTGGCGATATCAGACCAAGACGTTCAGGTGGTCGTCCCGATCTATCCAGCCGGCCGGTGGCCTTCCAGGTGCGGAGATCCGGCGGCCGTAATTGGACGTGTTGGTAACGCGGTCCAGTTCCGCCCCGGTGGGGACGCGGCCACGCGCGTGCTCACGGAGGTAGTACTGCCACATCCGCTGCTCTGCCGTCAATTCAGTGTCGCCCGAGACGAGATCTCGTGTCGGTACGTCGTTGGTCTCGTCGGTCTCGACTTGCACTCGGCGGCGGCGCAGAGATCGGTTCAGTAACTCGACGGCCAACAACAAGGACAGTGGCGGGCTGGCCGCCACGATGACCCCGAACACGGTGTGGTCGTAAGTGGATCCAACGTTGGCGCACAACGACAGGCAGATCCCGAACCCGAACGCCGTCCACGCGATCCGACGCCCGGTGTCATGGCCGGCCTTCCACAACTCCACCGTCGCGATGGTCAGCAGGCCATCGACGATCAGGGGCCAGATTGATGCCGTTGTCGGGTCGCCGCCGAAGCGGATTGCGAAGACTCGGCCGTGGCGGTAGGAGGCGTACGCCGCGCCCAGCGCAACCAGCGCCGTGCACGCACACTGGATCACTAGTCCGGCAGTCCATCGATCCGTGCGGGTCACGACGCACCTCCACGGGCATGGTTGTGGGCAAGGGGGATGGGGTTCGCCCGTCAGGGTGGCCAAGGCTGTGGCTACGTCCTGGAGCGAGGCTTTGACGTACGTGACCGTCGCGCTGTCGGCGGAATCGAAGTGGCCCGCGTAGGCATGGGCCACGCCGTAGCCGAAGCGGCGCTCCACCCACGTCAGCGTCGTGTGGCGGAGCCAGTGCGTGGAGACGTTCTGCGTGCGCACCGACGATACTTGGCGACCGATCCGGTCCCACAGGTGGTCGTAGCGGCGCTTGGTGATCGGCTCACCCGTGCGGTAGCGCAGCAGCTGCGCGTCTGGGTGGGTCGCGCCTCGCTCGTTGCCGTGGGCGACCAGAAGGCGCATCAGGGTCGGTGAGACCGGTTGGAAGCGGCTGGTGCCGTCTTTCTCCCGGAGGTGAACGAGACACTGGGTCTCCTCCAGGTCTCGCCGCCGCAGGCCGAGCGCTCCCCGCGGCGGCAGGCGGTCTCGGTGTGCAACCGCAGCAGCAGCGTGTCCAGATGCGGATCATCGCCGGTCGTCGCGGCCGTGGTGTTGATGTCCACCAGCTCGTGGTCGGCCAACGCCCGCCGCGGCGACGGCAGCCGACGTGGCTTGGCGACCTTCAACGCCGGGTTCTGCCCCTCGGTCAGCAGCCGGTCGTTCACCGCGTGGCGATAGAGACAGCGGATGGCCGCGATGAAGTTCTCCGCGGCGTTCCGGCCACCACGGCTGTTGCGGCGCACGAGCGCGTTTGCTCGGCTTTCCTCGGCCAGCTGTTTGATCTCCGACGGCGTCGGCTCATCCAGCCGCCGGCCACCCCATGCCTCCTCGACGCGGCGCCAGTAGGAGCCGTAGGACCTGGCCGTCGCGGGCGAGACCGCCCGCGAGACCTGCGGGATGTACTCCGAGAACGTCGGCACCACCGGCCGTAGCTCGGTCTCGGCAAGCAGATCCGCCGGGGCGATGCCCATTTTTGACAACAGCAACCGGGCCGCGTCCAGCTCCATCGGACTAGCGGTCATCACGATCACCGCCGACTAGTGACGCATGATAGCCGGTGACCATCTGGTCCAAGGCACTCGCGGGATGCACGACCAGAACACCGCGTGCCGGATCGGCAACCATGAACGCGTCATCCCCGGCGGAGATCCCGCACCGACGCCTGAGCATGATCGGCAGGACCACCATCCGCCGCTTCCCCAGCATGAACACGCCACCCGGGTCTCGACGCATCAGCAGCGACGTCCCCACAACTGTTGCAGCAAGGCGCACATCGTCGCGCCAACCCAGCCGATCCAGCAGCGGCCACACACAGACCCGGCCGGAAGGACTGACTCGAGCTATCGCGTACTCCAGCCCTGACCGAGTCCGATCAGGCAGCAGCGCGGGCAACGGCAGCGCCACCGCAGGAGAAACCAGACGATCCAGGAGCCCTTCCGTAGTCGCACCGGGGATCACGGGTGCCACGATCACGCCGACCACCGCCCCGATCGGGCGATCCGGCTACGGAACGCAAGGTGCCGACCACCACGAACGGTGATCGGCTTGTCGTGAGAGAGTTGGTGAAAGTTCACCACTTTTGGTGTCCGAGGACGATCTAGCTCGCTAACCACAACGCTCACGCTGGTCTGATCAGGCATGTTAGCTGTTCAGGACGTCGTCGGATGAGGCTCGATGGCGGGTCGAGTTCGGGTTCTGCGACCCGTCTACCTGGCGTAGTGCCCCGGGAGCAGTGGAACGACAACTTCACCGCGGCGGTCGCCGTCACCGACAACGGTCGGTACGCCGTGGACGCTGACCTTGAGTTTATCCGCCAGCCAACGGTCTCGCTCTACCGAGACGGCGACTATCTCCCAGCACGGCGACCGGGTCACCGTTACGGCCGCGGACTGCAACACGACCCCGGCGCCAGGCAAGACCGTCACGACCGGTTCCAACAGCAACTTCAACCACGGCACCCCGCCGCCGCGGGGTTCACGCTCAAGGGCGCCTGCTGCGGCGCCCTTGAGCGCCGGGCAGAATGAGCGGATGGATTCGTTCGATCTGGGACGGCTGAGTGACTACGACTTCGAAGTGGTCTGCCGGGACCTGTTTGAGGAGATCCTGGGTCTAAAGATCGAGATCTTAGCCCGCGGTGCCGACCGCGGGATCGACCTTCGGCACATGACCGGCGACGCCGGCGACGTCGTGATCCAGTGCAAGCACTGGGCCCGCAGCGGCCGTGCCAAGCTGCTCGCCCACATGCGCGATAAGGAGCGGGCCAAGATCGCAGAACTGCGGCCTGCACGGTACATCCTCGCCACGAGCGTCGAATTGACCGTAGACGCGAAGGACACCCTCCTTGAAGACCTCGCGCCATACGTCCACAGTACTGGCGACCTGTACGGCGCGGAGCAGCTCACCGAGGAGTTGCGCAAGCGCCCGGCACTCGTGCAGCGCCATCTTCGGCTGTGGCTGACCAGTACCGCTGTCCTGCATGCGGTGCTGAACCAGGACGCGCTGCTCCGCTCGGAAGACCTGGTTAGTGAGCTCGACGACGCCGCGATGACCTTCGTCCCGACCCCCACCTTCGACGTAGCCCTGGACCTTCTCGAGCGAGAGTCGGTCTGCCTACTGGCGGGTATCCCGGGCATCGGCAAGTCGACGATCGCGAAGATGCTCGCCCGCCTCCATCTGGAAAGAGGTTACCAGGTGGTCGACGTGACGCGGGAAATCAGCGAAATCGACAGAATGTGGCTTCCCGAAAGTCCACAGCTGTTCTTCTACGACGACTTCCTGGGCGAAATTGCCTTCGACCACCACCTCGGAAAAAACGAGGATCGTCGGCTGCTCGGGGTCCTTCGCCGGATCCGGAAGACGCCGGGGAAACTGCTGGTCCTCACCACACGCGAGTACATCCTGCGGGAGGCCAAGCATCGCCACGAGACTTTGGACGACGGCGACCTCGAACCGCTTACGTGCGATGTCGGGACGGACGCCTACAGCGTGGATATCCGTGCCAGCATCCTGTACAACCACGTCTACTATTCCGAAATCTCAGCCGCCGAGAAGAGAAAGTTCGCCGTCCCGTCGCAGTGGCGCGATCTCCTCTGGCACCGCAACTTCAGTCCCCGACTCGTGGCGAATACCCTGCGCCTCGCCAGCCGTGACGGCACCGCGGAAGTGGCCGAAGCCCTGCTCCTCAACTTTGAGAACCCAGAGCGAATCTGGGCACGCGTCATAGAACAGCAGCTCGACGCCTCCGCCGTCCACCTGCTCGAGGTGCTGTTCACGTTCGGCCGGGACACGGAGCTCGACGATCTCCACGACGCCTGGCGCAGCTATCGCATCGCTCTCAGGCAGTCGGACGACCGCCGGCAGTTCCACGACGCGGTGAAAGTGCTCGACGGCTCGATGATCGAAACGTCGCGCCTGTTCGACCCGATCGGGTTTGAAGGTGAAACCGCACCCGTCATCGTATCCTTTCACAACCCGTCCATTCGCGACTACCTACTGAGCCGGGTTCAATCGAAGCTGGTCTCCCTCGACGAGCTGCTCGGGACGATTACCGACGCTTCGCGTCTTCACCATTTGGTCTCACTCGCGTTCCTGCGCTCGCACAGCGTCCTGCGGGACGCGTTGCGCACCCGCGTCGACGACCTGACGGACTTGTTCCTTCGCGAATACGCCGAAACCGAGAGACCGTCCTTCGAGGAAGCACTTAGAGACGACGACTGGGGCGACGAAGACGATGACGGCAGCTGGACGAGCGACCTGGACTACTACCTGAAGGTCGCGGTCGTCATCGACTCCCGGGTCCTGGCCGGATTTATTGCGGACAAGATCGAGAACGCAGATTCCGGCCGGATCGGCGACTGCGAACCGAGTCATCTCATCACCCTCGCTGCTCACCTCGCGGCAACCGAGCTGGTCCCAGCGGAGCAGCGCCTTCGGCTAGGGCCCAAACTGCTCGACGAGGCCATCGCCGACAGGTCGCGCGCGCAAGGCCAGCTCGGATATCTGTGGTCGGACCTCATCGAGCTAGCGGAACTGCTGACCGACCTGGAGGTACCGGGAGCGCCCGCGCGCCTGCAGACGATCCACGAGGAGATGACCGATGTGGTGCACGGGGAACTCCGCGCATGGCTGTTCGACGAGCCGGCACGGCGAGCATACACAGCCCGTTACGGCAACTGGTGGGATCTCGCGGAGGTCTTGTCGTCTGTCGAGCCCGAAGACCTGCCCGAAGAGCTGCGTCCCGCGTACGTCGTCGCTACGGCCGCGGCCCAGGCAGGTATTTCGGCCGAAACCCCGACACCGAAAGCCAGAGAGGTGCCGCCGACGAACAGGCCGCCCGTTCATATCACCGAGCTGACTCTCGACGAGACGCTTCGCAACATGCTCGAAACCCTCGAATAGGCCAGGATTTCCCGCAAGAAGTCCACCGCGAGTACAGCGCCGGACTGGGAGTGTGCGGGTGCTGCGTGTAGACATAAGCCTGAGCCAGCTCGACATTGAAACGGCAGCTTGAACCGCCAAAGCGATGCTCGGCCGGAAACATCTTGGTCGCCAGGCGCGCGACACCGCCAACAACTCGCTGATTTGGACCAGGTACGGCAGGCTATGGTCGCAAACTGAGCATCGGGCATCGCTAAGCGGACGTCGACGACTGGTCAAGACAGCCTACACGGCCGCTCCTCACCGAACAGGGCGATCTATTGACCACAGGCTGGGAAATGCGACCGACTGGTTCGCCTGATCCCACCCATTTACCGCACTGCAAGGAAAGTCCAGTAGATGGATGGATCCCCCCAATCTATCGCGATATCCTTCCGACCTTCGGTATTATCTGCAATTCTGGTCAGAACAGTCTGTCCGACAACTCACTGTCCCGGGCGGTCGCGCACTGGCGAGCCAGTGGACATCCCGCGCACATCGGTGCTCGCTTGTGGCAGTGAAGCTGGCCGACCAGTCGCAACGCGGCCATGCGCAGCGGTGCTCTGGAGTCGCCTCCTATCAAGCGGGAGATGTCGACCCTGCCGTCAGTGAGGCTGTTCGTCCTCTCCGAGCTGGTGTTAAGTACGCGTGACGACACGCGGATGGCCGGCTGGCTGGTTAACAGGACATCGTCGCCCGCCAGCAGCTTCAGGAGTGCGGTCTTCCCAGGCGGAAGCGCTAAGACTTCCGGCATGTCCTGGGGGTGAAGCCAGAGCTTCCTGTCGTTCTGCAACTGCCGTAGGCGTGTGACCGATGCAGCAGCTCCGCGCGTGACTACCGCTCGTTCGATGAGGTCGACCGCTCGCTTGGTGATCCGCCCCCGCGTGGCCACCTCACGGAGGCCAGAAGCGTAGGCGGCTAGTTCAACGGGTAATGGGTCCAGCATCGCCACGACCGCGGCGACGGGCGGGGTCAGCTCGTCGCCGGGGAGCACACACCAGTAATTCCCGGCACGCCTCTCCTCTGCCCAAGCGACCAAGTGATTCGCGAGAACGCGCCACCGGTTCTGCCGGGCCTTATCGGCGACCGGTACCGGGACCAAGGCAGTAGCCGCGGCCTTGCCCAGCATCGGCGGCACCGCATTGCCGATCTGCTGAAACGCGTGACTGCGGCTGCCCGCGAAGCGGAAGTTGTCCGGGAATGTCTGGATACGGGCAGCCTCACGCACGGTGAGCGTGCGGTTCTCAGACGGGTGAATGTACCAGTACCCGTCCTTCGCGATATGCGCGGTGATGGAACGGCTCAGCTCTTTCCAGTCCAACCGCTTGTACTTGTCGTCGAATGTTTCTGCGGTGTACCTGCGCAGGCTGGGATCGATGTGCGCATAGAGCGTCTTCGACGTCATCGAGGCGAAAATCTCACGATCGTCCTCGCGAACCGGGCGGGTCATGTGATCCCACACCCTCTGCTCGCCGATGCCGCGCCTCATCGCCTTCGCGAACTCCGACACTTCGCCATCGGGTGAGTAGGGCAGGTCTCGACGACCGGTCGTGAGGCCGAGGCGAGGTAGGTCGTGAATTGCGTCCTGCACGAACACCTCTTTGCCTGGGCTAGGCCAAGTGAAGGCGTCGCTGTCGAGGCGGGCGAGCAGGATCAGCCGCTTGCGGTGCTGGGGAACGCCGTAGTGCCGGGCGTCGACCAGCCGGAGGTTGGTCCGGTACCCGACGTCCTCCAGCATGTTCACGATCCGCCGCACGACATGGAAGTCATCCCCCAGAGCCATGTCAGGAACGTTTTCCATCAGCACCGCGCGAGGCTTCACCTTGAGCACGACATCGACGTACGCTCGCCACAGTTCCTTGCGTTCGTCGAACTCGTCACGCACACCCGCGTCCACCAGACTGCGGATCTTGCTGCGCCCTGCCCTGCTGAACGGCTGGCACGGTGGCCCGCCGGCGATGAGATCGATCTCCACACGCTTGAGCATCCTGATCAACGCGGCGCGCTTCTTCGGGTCCCCCAAATCGACGTCGAGCGCGAGGCCGGGGAAGTTCGCCCGGTGAGTCTGCAACGCGAACTTGTTGTGGTCGACCGAGGCCGCGACGGTCCACCCGGCGTCGGTCAAGCCCAGGCTCAAGCCACCGCCGCCGGAAAACAAGTCGACCGCGAGCCGGGCACCTTTCGCCACCCGTTCGGCGCACCACTGCTCGAAGGTCTCCTCGGTGCATGCGTCCGGGTGTGCCGGCAACTGGAGCAGGTCGCTGCGCTCGAGTTTCACCGCGTAGACCGCCACGTCGCCTCCCGTCCTCCGAACAGGGACCCGCGCGGGACCTCCACCACCGTAGATCTGGTTGTGCTCAATTTCTCTATGCCACTTCCCGGGACCTGTCCACTCGGCCCACCCGACGCGCTAACAATGAAAACGGGGATGAAGTCGCCTAACCGACGAGGACGTTGGCAGGAGGGGCCCACCCTATCGCGCGGACGCGGTCCCAGCAGGCGGTCTTCTTTGCCCACTCGGTGACGTTTCCGCCGCTCGGAGGTGACGTGAGCACTCGGCGCACAGCCTTGGCAACGTCGGGTACCGCACTGACGATCGCTTCGGGCAGCGTCTGTTCGCGCCAGAGCCGGTCGAGATCGAGCCCGCCGAGCGTGTGTACGATCAGCGACACGCTGTGCGCAGCTGTCTGCCCGAGGTATCCCCCGAAGTTCTGCTTCTGGATGATCGACCTCACCTGGCGGAACACGATCGCCTTGGCGACCAGATGGCGGAAGTACACGTCATCGGGGGCTTCGCGCTCGGCTAAGCCCTCGTCCGACGTCCACGTCCGGAAGCACTTCTCAGCGCCCTGGCACACGACTTCAGGTCGGAGCGAGTAGGCGTACTCGTACTTGGCGGCGTCCGTCTTGCCGAATCGCTGTCGCACAGGGTTCTCGCGGTCGAACTTTCGTCGCGTGGCGGTGGTCGTGAACCTGTTCTTCTCGACGTCGTACTGCCCGCGCACGCGCTCGTAGTACCAGCGAGTCTGCTCGACGTCGACCCCGAGAGACGGCACCCAGGTGGTGCGGGACCACCGCTCCAACCCGACATGGAAGCGGCTGTTGCCCTCGAAGTCGGCTGGGGTGACAGCGTTCTGCGAGTTTGCGTAGCGGGAAATCTCCGGGACCATGCTGTCAAGCCGGTCATCGGGGATCAAGGTTATCTTCGCAGGCACCATGACCTGGGCCAAGTCGATCCCCTTGCGCGCAGCGTGGTGCAGCGAGGCGGTGGTCTGCCCACCGTTGACGATCTGCAGCTCGGTCAGGGTGCGCAGCACCAGTCCGCCCGACGTCCGCTCGAGGTCTGCTGCCCGAGCGGTGGCGGAGACGCCGTTGTTGTAGGCCAGGAATCGGCCAGGCTGCTCCTTGAGCGTCTCCGCGATTCCCTTGTTGACCTTTCCCCTGGCTTGGAGATAGGCACGCACGTTGCGCTGGAGCAGCCGGCTGTGGTGCTCGTCGTACAGATCGGCGAGCAGCTTCCCCGGCAGCATCGCCATCAAGCAGCGGTAACCATCGGCCTGCTCAGGTGACTCCAGGCAGTGCACCTCGTACCCCATCTCCGCGACGTCGATGAGAATGTCCTCCTGGTGGGCGCCGGAGCTGATCAGCTTTTGGAGACGGCTGACGTCCCACACGTTCACGAGGGTCGGGAGACCAGCAACGGTGGCCTCTTCCGCTCGGCGCAATCCGCTCTTCCCGTCGGTGAAGACCAGAATCTTGATCATCTGCAACTGGGGCCACGCGCCGTGGATGTGCTCGACCATGTCGTAAGGCGGGCTCGACCGCTCAAGCTGCTCGTGCAGTCCGCTGCGGCAGAACTCCGCGAACGCGCCAGCGCGGCGGACCAACTGGGTTAGCCGCTCGCGCTTCAGGGGCTCGGCGTCCAAGCCGTAATCAGCCGTCACGAGGTGCAGGATCGTGCCGTCTCCTGTGATGTCGTACCCCGCGACCTCGATGCGACGGCTCTGCCAGGGCATGAACAAGTAGCAGGTGTCCAGATCGTCTAGCGCCCCGTCGTCGATCAGGTGCTCACCGATCAGGGTCACGAAGGCGTCCCGCGCCATTAGCTCCGGCTCCGCCTGGACCCGGTCCTCCACCCTGCGCCGCAGCTCCGCTACGAAGGCGGCGAGTTCGCCGTCCGTCACGTCGTCCCCCTGGTTCGGTGCTGTTCGATTACAAGCTCTGACTTGCCGCGTGCAATGCGCGCGAGAGCAGTAAGCCTCGGCCGCAGCGGTGCCGGCACCACGACCGCGGCTCCGGGGTGATCTTCGCGCCAGGCGGACCGCTGTGCGAACGGTACCTCGACGAGGACCCTGGCCAGTGCGGTGCTCTCCGCCATGTCCAAGCCGTCGAGTCCGAGCCACCCACCGCGCGAGAGGTACCGGCCGTCACATCGCACGTAGAAACCCTGCGAGGCCCGCCAGTCGACCGGGTCGCCGACCGAGTCCGCCTCTCCGGCACGCAGGAGGTCCGGGTGGGGTAGGACGCGAGGACTGGCGACCACCGAGAAGCCTTCGCCAGTTACCCGCTCTTCCCCGAGGTGCTGCCCGGCCGGGTTGCCCCACAGGAACGGGTCTTTCGCAGTCACCGCGCATCCGTTGACGTCGAGGCGGATACTGCGTTCCAACAACTCTCCGAACACCACGCCCAAGTCGCGGATGCACCGGTTGAGGATCGTTCCGAGGTGTGCACCCGCGACTTGCGGACGTGGGATGCGGAGCAACACCACCGACCAGCGGTCGACCTCGTCCTTGGCCAGCAGTCCCGCGGGGAGCCTCCGAGAAGAGCGATGCAACCACCAAGTGTCGGTGTCCACGGCGGAGGTGAGCACGAGGCAGGCCGGGGACGCATGCGACTCCCAGGTGGTGATCTCACCGTACAGGGAAGCGGCGATGCCGAGGGCCACCGATCCGAGGGACACCTCGCGTCCCTCGGACAGCGTCGAGAGCAACGAATACCCGGCGAATGCTGCACCGTCGTGGACTAGCGAAAGTCTGCAGCTCGTGCCAGAGCCCGCGCTCCTGATGCGGACGTGGCGGGCGCCGGATCGCAACGCGCGGTCCACCAAGGCGATCAGCAATGTTCCCACGGCATTATCTCCGCCTGCAGCGCCGAGCAGCTCCACGAGTCGCGATCCCGTGGCGATCTCCGTGCTGGTCGGGCGCTTGTCACGCTTCGGTGTGCGCATGCCGTTCGACCGACGGGTCGGACGCTTCGGTGAGGGCACGGGAACGGGATTTGCACCGCCGGCCACCAGACCTACGTCCGCGAGCTTGTCGCGCAGGTTGTCCTTCGCCTTGCTTTCGATCTGCCGCGCTCGTTCGCGGGTGAACGAGAAGTGCTCGCCGATCTTATCCAGGGTGAGGTCGTCACCACCGTCAAAGCCGAACCGCAACCTGAGCACTTCGGCTTCGCGCTCCTTCAATAGTGACAAAGCTTCCTGCACGAGTTCGGCGCCGAGTTCGCGGTCTACCACGTAGTCGGGGTTCGAGTGGTCCTCGAGCGGAGCGGGGATCAGCTCCGCGAACGAGATCTCGCCATCCATGCCCAAGGGTGCGTCCAGGCTGATCACACCCAAGGACAACCGCAGGCAGTCCACCACCTTCTCCCAAGACAACCCGGTGCGTTTGGCGATCTCTGCGATTGGAGCGTCTTCCTGCTGGAGGAGCAGCCTGTTCCGGACGGTGCGAACTTTGCGGACTTCTTCGTATTTGTGGACCGGCAGCCGGATCATCGCGCCTTCGTCGGGAACTGCTCGGCCCATGTGCTGGTTGATCCAGTTCACCGCGTAGGTGGAGAACTTCAGCCCTCGCGAGCCGTCCCACTTCTCGATCGCCCGCATCAGACCCAACAGCCCGTGCTGGTGCAGGTCCTCGTAGTCGAGACCGGCACCGAGGTGCTTCGTGATGCAGGAGCCCACGAGGCCGGTGTTGTGCAATACCATGGCGTCGAACGCCTTCGCCCGCTCGTCAGCGCTGCGCAGCGTTGAGCGAAAGCCTTTGGGCAGTTCCTCCGCGAGATCTTCACCGGTAAGCCGCATCAACTGTGCCAGCCCGACCTCCTCCTCCGCCGTCAGCAGGCGTTTCGCGCGGTCCTCGCTCCGCATTGGAGCAGCGAGCACAGCGCGGGCACTGTCGACGGCTGATCGGCTGGGCGGGGGCAGCTGTTCTGCTGTGGAAGGAGAAGCAGCGAGGTGCCTGGTGGACACCATCTCCACCCACTCGTCGCCGACCGCCTTGCGCGTGCGGTCGTCCACCAAGGCGGACGGGAGCCCGCTCAAAGCAGTGGGTCGTCCCACACCGGAGTAGGAGAGAAACAACTCCGAGCGCGTCGTAGGGCCGAGCACCCGCAGCGCGTTCTCGAACCGGAAACGGTCCTCCACCTGGTCGAGTCCCGCCAGCACGACGTGGTCGAACCGCATACCCACGGCGCTGACCCAGGTCAGAACCTTGACTCCCGGGTCGGATGCGGTAACCGCGGCGTGCCGCGGGACCCTTGCACCGGACAGGTGCCACTGCGTCGTACCGTCGAACAGGTCGCCGATCCCGTCCTTGAAGACTTGGACCAATTCGCGGGTCGGCAGCAGCACGCCGATTCGCCGGTCGCGGTGCGCCGTCGCGTGCTCTACGACAAACCGGATCTCCTCGTCGACGTCCTCGTGGTCCACCAGCACTGGGCGCGGACCTTCACGGCGGGAGACGTCTGTGAGGAAAGATCCATCGCCGAGGCGCTCTAGCAACTGGTCGATCTGCGCGGTGCCGCCATCGACGTCGTGCGAAGTCGTGGCGGCATCCGCGCCGAGGAGAGCGGTGAGGTCGTCCTGTGTCGTACCGGAGTCTCCGACCGTCTGCACGGGGTCGACGAATACCGTCGCCTCGATGCTCAGTAGCCGGAGCACCGTGTAGAAGTCGGGCGGCAGCTGCTGCCCTTGGACCACGATGACATGTCGCCGGTCCAGCGGCCGGACGTAACGGGCCCGGAGGTGCCGCTTGAACTCCCAGAAGTCGACGTCGTAATCGTCCGTCTCCGGTTGCCTCACTCGCAGCACCGTGCGCCACATGTCGGCGAAGTAGGAGTGGTAGGTCATCACCGTGTCTCCACGGCTCTCGAACGGCATCATCGTGCGGATGCGGCTCGTCAGCACGCTTGACCGGGTGATGACGTGGAGTTCCTTGCCGCTCCCCCGCAAGCGGCGGTAGGCCGTGACCGCCTGGTCCGCTTGATCGACTGCGGGTGCGGCGGCCACCACGGTATGACAAGGTGCCTCGTGAACCGGGGCTCGTAACGCGGCGCTCACAGCACGCTTCCCGGGACACCGTCGACCGTCGCAGCCAGGTCCTTGAAGAACCCGAACTCCGGGTCGATCAGAAGGCGTCTGTCCAGCAGCCTGTTCATCACCTCGCAGCTCGTCTCCGGGGTCAGCGAGCACGCGTGGCATGCCGCCAGGGACAACCCGTCCGGTCCCTGACCTGGGTGGTCTGCGCACACGGGATCAAACGAGCACCACACGGCCGAAATGATCGACATGTCGAGGAGCCGACCCAACCGGGGGGACTCACCCATCCTGACGAGACCGCCGAGAGTGCCCTCCAAGTCACCAGCTGCAGTGTAAATCAATACCCCGGCCATGGCGGGGCCTTTGCCGCTCTTCGTCACGTATAGGCGCTCGCGCAACGCGGAAGTCGAGTAGCCAGCTTCGAAGGCGGTGTTGCGCAGGAGCAGGTGTGCGAAGGTATGCAGGAGCACCAAGCGCGGTGTCGGCTCGGGGAGCCACTTGGCTCCCTTGTCTTTGTGCCGCTCCACCAGCTTCCGGCATCGGTCGATCACTGCGCCTGATCGTTCCCAGTGGGCGAGGGCTTCTTCGTCGAACCGGAGGAAGAAGCCCTCGCCGAAGACCTCGATCGCTGGCAGGAAGTCGCCGTCGGAACTCAAGTTCGACGGCACCTTCTCCCGCATCGTGTGGCGCTCGAAGTGCGTCAGCACCCGAACTTCGCGCAGGCGGTCGACCAGTACGACGTCTGCGATCAGTTTCCGCCAGCCGCTCGTCGTCCCTCCGACGTCTCCCAACGGACGATCGGCTCTGCGCGAGATGAAGCGATCCCGGTGGTCGTGGTCCTCTTGGGGGTTGATCAGGGCCGCCCACTCGTCCGGACGGATGTTCTCCGGACCACCGTCGACGGGAGCGCGCGGATCACCCGCCTCACGAGCCAGTGCCGCCTCGACCTCGGCGACGGAGAGTTTATACTCGTCGGCCGCTACCTCGATCATCTGTTTGGCCAGCTTGTAGCTCGGTTGGCCCACCAGGAACTTGAACTCGTTGCTCCTTATCAGCGCCGCCAGCGGGTCGCTGATCGTGCTCCACGCCGACTCCGGCGGAATATCGATCGCGCTCTCCACCGTGGGGAAGTACACACTCGACGCCCCGCGTTGCATCGCAACCATTTGCTCGGAGCATGCCGAGGCGTCCCTCGAGCCCTGCCACGGCTGCCTGCCAGAGCATTTGCCGCCAATCTGCTTCAGTCCGATCCTGGTGGTCAATCCGTCCAGGGACTTCTCGCAGCCGCACGTTCCGCAGCGCACGACGAGCGAGTTAAGGCCGCCACCGACGCCGGTCTTGTTTAGGAACTTCAGCTCCGGCCGCTGGCATTGGTTCTGATTCCGGCTGCGGCGAACCGCGGAGTGTGCCCAGCCTGCCCAGTCCACATCCGAGAGGTGCCCGTTGGCGCACACCGCAACGAACCGCATTGGGACGAGCTGCTTGCGACCGGGGCAGTGTTCACAAGGCGGGGCGGTGTTGGCGACCTCTTTCTTGTACGACCACCGGCTCATGCGCCGGCAGCTTGGACAGAACAGCCACTGCGGGAAGCGGAAGTAGGGGATGGGCCAGCGGGGTGAGGGCGCCGCGAGCGAATCCACCTTCAGGTAGGCGGCTAAGCGCGGAAAATCGATGGGCACGTGCGGGCCGCGCCACTTCCCGGCATCCTCGACCACAAACGACTCACCGACGAGGTCGATGATCGCTCCTGGGCCGAAAGGACTGATGATTTGCGAACGCCGAACCTTGCGGACCGTCACTTTCGTGCCCCCCTCACTTCGACTTGGACCTCCACATCGACGCTGCGCATCGAGTCGAGCGTGGCCCAGCCGTCCCCTCGGTCGGTAAATCGCTTGAGCAGTTTGGGGCGCTCGCGCCCGCCCTGGCTGTAGCGCAGACCGCCAGCCGGCTCCGCATCTACTGCCCGCTTCACCCACGTCTCGATGAGGTCGTTGAGGTGAGCCTCGACCCGCTCCAGTTCGGTTGCGTCGGCTCGTTCGACTCGGCCGAGGAATCTCTTGACGAGCACAGCGAAGCGCTCGTCGTCGGGGTCGAATGACGCGGCCTCTTGATCACCCGACAGACCGAGCGCGTGGCGCACCAGTACGACCAAGTCTGCGTGAAGGGCGCGCAGGCGCGCCGGTACCGAGAACGGAGTTACCGAACTCGGCTCGACCGAGCGGTAGAGGCTCGCGTGATAGGGCGTGAACGACTCGTAGTGCGACCGGTCTCGCGGCTTGGACGGTGAGTACACCGTTACGACGATGCCTGGACGGTCGGCGCTCCGGCCCACGCGGCTGGTGGCCTGGATGTATTCGGCGGTCGTCTTCGGCTGGCCAACGACGGTCATGACGCCGAGACGGCCGACGTCGACGCCCACAGAGATCATATTGGTGCTGGCGAGGAAGGCGACGCCGTCCGACGCGTCGTGCCGTTTCTTGAGCCGGTCCAGGCGTTGCGGGATCTGTGCTGACGCCACGTTGCTGGTCAGCTCGACCACGTTGTCGTCGTCGAGGTGCCGCACGTGGTCCTCGGCCTGCGCGATCACCTTTAACCGCGACGGGATGTCGTCAGAGGCGAGGTTGATCGTCTTGCCCAGCTCGCGGAGACTGTTGTGGTAGACGACGAGCGTCGAGTATGCATCCTTGGCCGCGGGCGTCAGATCGACTTCGAGTGGCGCCTGCAGCTGCGCTGCAGCGACGTGGATGAGCGCGGTAAGCGGCGTGTGCCCTTGGGGCATAACCCCCATGTAGGCACGACCGGGTCGTTCGCGGTCGGTGCTCACGAAGTACGAGTCGGCCGCGTCGACACCCGCCGGCGGGAACAGCGCAACAGGCCGTCCGAAGACACCCCTGGTCTGCTCGTCGGCCCGGCGAATGGTGGCCGTGGCGGCGACGATCTTGGGCTTGTTGCCCCGATGCGCCATCAGCACGTCGAAAGCCGCTTCATAGAGGCCGACTATGGTCCCGAGCGGACCGGAAATGAGGTGGAACTCATCTTGGATGATCAGTGACGGACCCGGGTAGGGACCCGCACCGAAGAACACGCCGGTGTCTTCTTTCCAGACCGTACGGGCGAACTTGTCGACCGTGCCGACCAGCATGGTGGGCGGGTTCAGGTAGAGGTCTTCGTCCACCGAGGACATTGGCAGCTCGGTTCGAAAAGGACATTTGTCGTTAACACACCGCACGCGGAAAGAGTTATTGGTCGCCGAGATGCCCCACCGCTGCTCATCCTCCGGGCTACCGGGCGTGACCCTGGTACCGCACCACGGGCAGGACTCGATCTGGAAGCCTTGGTCGCTCGCGGTTCCGTCACGCAGCCGTGTGATCAGTCGCCGGGCCTCTGCGAAGCTGTTGGGGCTGTTATCACCGCCGACCCAAAGGCCAATCGACACGGCGCGGCTGCCGAGCTGCCCCCGGTACTCGGGGTCGTCCCGGCGCACCCGCTCGCAGGCGGCAATCATGGTCGCGGCGCGCTGAAACTGCTGGCTGGTGAGCAGACGTAGGGTGTACCTGGTGATGACCGTGGTGCCCACTCCCGCGTCACCCCTGGTCATGCGCCGGTGGAGGATGGTGAACGCCGCGAGCCCGAGGTACGCCTCGGTCTTGCCACCACCGGTGGGGAACCAGATCAGGTCGACCAAGTCCCGGTCTTCGCCCTCTTGGACCACGCCTTTCACCGTCATCAACAGGAAGCCGAGCTGGAACGGTCGCCAAGCGTAGTCGAGCGAGTCGTAGTCGACCGCCGGGTCCGGTGCGTCCGCGGGAGCGTGCGGCGAGCCGCCGAGGTGCGGCTGGCTGTGCGCCATCTGCATGACCATCACGCGGTTGGCCAGCGCGAACGCCTTGAGTGCAACTTGGTCTTCGCGCAAGAATTCGAGGCCGCCCAGCATGCGGTCCCTGGCACTTGTGGCACGGACGCGCAACCGCTGAGCGGCGGCCTGGAGTCGCTGGTCAAGGTTCGCCACTGCGGCGTCCCAGGTCTTCGCGATCCAGTCCGAATACCGGTCGACGAAGCCGGTCAGGGCCGCGAACACGGGCTCAGGATCGGTGGCGATCGCAGCGAGGCCGTTCAGACGGACGGCGTCGGCCACGTCGGGCAGGTCGAAGTCGACGTCGGGCACGACGTGCACAGGAAGGAACGACGTGCCGACCCACGAGGGCTGGTCGCCGGTCGTGTCCCAGCGGGCGGCCGTCCCGTGGCCGACGGCGTACACCGGCACGTCACGGTACTGGAGTTCGAGTTCTTCCGCCTCTTCGTCGCTATGTGTCCGTGCCTGGGCCGGATAGCGGATGAGGGTGCCCTCCACGGCCGAGCAGCGCAGGTCGACCTGGAAGAGCAAGTCCTCTGGGTTCACCGCCCGGCGCTCTTCCTGCACCTTGCGGTTGACCAGGACGGCGGTGACGATCACGCCGTCGGGATGCAGACGCCAGATGACCTCGACGCTGGCCGCCCCGTTCCAAACCTCCTTCCGCCGGCTCGCCCCGGAGGGTGGAGGCTCAAACAGCAGACCTTCTTCCTCCACGAGGTCCAGCGGTTCGCGTTGCCACTCGTCGTCCGAGGTGGCCCGGTACTTCCCAGCTCGCACCTCCACCACAATGGCGGACCGCTCCGCGGTCATGAAGCTGATGCCAGCCGAACTCGGTCGACTTTGTCCCGCCAGCGTGATGGGGTTCTCGTCGTCGTCTTCGGGTAGTGCCGCCGCTTGATCGTCGACTTCCTCGGCATCATCGGCTGGGAAGCTCACATCGGCAGAGGACGGGGTGAGCGACATCGGGTACAGCACGGCGGTCAGGTACCGGTGCTGCGGAGCCCGCTCGTACAGGACCTCGTCCTCGCCGTCGACCGGACCGACCAGTTGGTCGTGTAGATAGTCGATCACCCGGTCACGGTCCGAGAACCCAGTGGTGTGCAACCTTGTCACTGATCTGCCCCCGATGCGTCCGGTTTGACCACCCAGAGCGCGGCCTTGGCGCGGGTCATACCCACGTACAACTGGGCGCGCGCTGCCTGCTCGTCCGCCGCGGCGTCCACCTCCAGAAAGGCGTACCGGCTCTCCAGTCCCTTGAAGTCGGCGATCCGCGCGAACCCGACGCGCCCACGGCCGGGACGGCGCATGCGCATCAGGTCCAGCACGTCGACCCGCTCAAGCCACTCGACGGGCAGGCCGACGAAGATCGATGCGGCCAGGTCGTGCGGTGACAGCAGCACGACCTGTTCGAGCGGCACGCCGTGCTCTTCGAGCTCGGCCAAGGCCGCAGCCACTGCGATGATTGCCTTATCGCGCTCCTCCTCGACCACTACGACCTCGCGGCCGTGTCCGGCCGTGGTCACCCCCAAGTCGGCGCCGGTCCGTTCCTGGGTTGCGCGGACGATTTCGATCGTGTTCCGGCAGTTGTCCATTAGGTCGACGAAGGTGGGTCGGTGCGAGTCGAGCCTGGCTTTAGCGCGGTCCTCGTAGCGCCCGACCAGTCCACGCTGGTTGTTGGAGTCGAGGAAGAAGGCCCAGCGACCATCGGCCAATCCGCCGAACAGCGCGCTGTCCAGCACGTCGAGGCTATGCTCGTTTATGACGTCCTGCGCCTCGTCCACCACGACCATGTCGAAGGTGTCCGCACCGAAGGTCGACACCTCGTCGAACGGAACTGCGGTAATGCCGTCCAAGTCCTGCTGTGAACGGATGAAGGCTGCCAGGATGTGGCTGTGGCAGGTCAGCAGGATACGTTCGCCGGAGTCTCGGACACGCCGGCACATCTCCACCGCCAGCATGGTCTTGCCCGTCCCGGCACCGCCCTCGAACACCAGTCGCGGATTCCTCCGATGCTGGTCAAGCGCCTTGTACTGGCTCCTGGTCAGGGCAACGAGTTCTTTCTCCACCATGTCGTCGAGACGGCGCAAGGACAGCACACGGTCGAAGTCGGGTCGGAGGGCGTTGAGGTAGCGCTCGACGTCATCGGCGGACAGAGGACCACGGTTGCCCGGCTTTCCCTCCCAGAATGCGCCCAACCGGTCGAGGCAGTCCGCCCACCCCTCGGAGGCCAGGCGAATCGAGTTGATCACCATTTCCGGGGTCCACTCCACGCTGACCGCGTCGAACTCGCTGTCCGGGAAGACGACTCCGTACCCGAACACCGTGCGCTCGACCAGCTCCGGGTCGGCGGTGATGCGGCGGAGGACTTTCGCCAAGGCGAACATACTAGTCTGAGCCTGGTCGAGTGGGCTCTCCTTGAGCCGGTGTCGGTTACCCTTGAGGTCGCGCGTGTGCCACACGTCCTTCTTCAGGAGGATCTCGCCTCCCTTGGCTTCCAGCACCAGTAAGCCGCGTTCACCCAGCAGCAGGAAGTCGATCTCGCAGACCCGCTTGCGGTCGTGCTCGGGCAGGTTGGTGCTGTGCAGGGCGTATTCCCACCCGGTCACTTCGAGGGCGGCCAGCTGGGAGAAGATCTCCTGCTCTGCCCGACTGGCACCGGAGTGCACCGATTCCGGAATCATGCGCACGGTAACCTACCTGCATCGTTACGAGGGGGAAGGGTGATCGAAAACCTGTTCGATAAATTCAGCGAAGTCCCCCTTGGATCACCTGAGCAGCGGTGCGCAGCCACGCGCGAACGATCAATCGTTGGTTCGGGTGACATAGTTACATAATCCAGAAGCGAGCTTTGATCACAGGTGCATATCGGTTCTCCGCAGCCGATCATGAGCACCTTCGAGAGCCCCTGACCTCGCTTTTTGTGTTTGCGGACTCGACGCTGACCCAAGCGACGTTGGCCTGGATCTTCCGCAGCTCCTAGGTCAGCGCGAACCGCTCCTCGCCACGATCCGCCCCCGGCCACCTTGCTGCCGCCGGACACAGCCGAACAGCTGATCGACCTCGGGAAGGACCGTCCGCAACTTGACCACTTTTTGTCACGTTCCCACCAGACACTTTCCAGTTGGGTGGAACGACACACCTCGATGCACCCGACTAACCCAGCCCCGCGCTGCGTAGCATGGGCGAGCTCCTCCGAAACTGCAGGGCGATAAAACTTGCGACGCCGAGAATCTGGAAAGTGGCGAAGTCCTTGAACATGTCCTCGCAGGGAGGCATAGTCAAGCTGGGCACGCCAGCGCGTAGTGCGCCCAGCCTGGCGGGCGCCGCGACTGCGACCAGCTGATACAGAGAAACTCCCGGCGATCGGTGGCCGGGTTGGCCTGGGAGGCTGATGCGGTGTACGCGCGTGATGATGAGGGTATTGAATTGAATGCGGAGTTCTCGGTGGTTGCCGACGGCGAGCACCTGAATTTGGTGCTGGAGAGCGCAGGCGGCCGGGCGGCTGGACCTCGTCCACGTAACGACCAGTATGTGCCCGCGTTGACGTTGCTGCTTGGTCGACTTCGCGACCGACGGGCGGTACTGGTCTCCGGCCTGGTGGCGTCAGCGCGGACCGCCCGCTTGTCGGAGGAAGCCCGCAGCATCGTCCCGAGTCCGATCCAGTTGGCCGCGGAGCACGACATCAACGAGGTGCGGCTGCAGATCACGCGGGCGCAAGGGCGGGTCGGTCTGCCGGACGGTGCTGCGAAGGAAGGAAACAACCGGAAGCGAATCGAGCTGCACCTGGATGTTCCGGGTTACGGCCCAGACGACGCTGCACGACTCGCGGCAGATCTCGCGGTCCCCGCCAAACCGGCCTCGATCGCGGAGCTGCCGCAGGCAGATGAACTGCTCCGAGATCTCACTGGCGAGACGATCCTGACCGTCGCCGGTCGACAGAACAGGGTGCTCAAGATCGAGAACGGATTCGTGCTGGTGGCTACCGACCGGTCGCCGGAAGGGCAGCCGGTCGCCGTCGCCGACGTACAGCATGGGCTCGACTTGCTCGCTGAACGGGGCTCGGTCCATGTTTCGGTCAACGAACTCGGTCACCGAAGCGCTTTCGTCGGGGCAGTGCTGGCAACTCTGCCGCACGCTGACGTCAGCTCGTCGCCTGCGGTGGTGACACTGCAAAGCTCGGCGGTCGAACCCGACCCGGGTGACATCCACTTCGGCGAGCTCGACGCGCTCGCTCAGGTTAAGGTCCGGACCGAACAGGCAAGACTCCGCCGGCTGCTCGCGGATGGCCGTGACAGCGCGGCGTGCGCATTGTGCGGCGACGAGTATCCGGTGCGGTTCCTTGTCGCCGCGCACGTGAAGAAGCGCGCAGCCTGTACCGACGCCGAGCGTCGGAACCTACGCGACGTAGCCATGCTCGCATGCAGCTTCGGATGCGACATCCTCTACGAGTCGGGCTGGGTCACAGTCGACGGCACCGGCCACATCCGGACCGTCGAGGTCGACGGACTCCCGGCCGGGAGCCTGAAAACGCGCATAGAACATCTGTCCAGCCGACGCTGCGAAGCCCACGGGCCGGAGTCCGAGCCATACTTCGCCTGGCACCGCACGACCACGTTCCGCGGCCGACTCGGCAGCCGACCCTGAACGCTCGATCTAGTCGACTCAGCAGCTCGGCGGCGGCCGGTCCTGCGACGAGCCGGGCTGCGGGCTGACTGTCACACCACTTCGCGGATGTCAACACGCCCCCGCTCAGGTTGTGACACCTCAAACGACGGTCTACCTGCTAAAAGATTGCTGGGACGGCTGGGACAGGGTCCCGACGGCCCGTCCCAGCTGTCCCAAACTGCCGCATGGTCGCAACACTAGGTCGCCTGCCTGCGCCGGTCACAGCGAGTCGAATGGACGAGGCGAGCGCTTAGGTGTGACCGATCCTGTCTTGCCGAAGTGGGATCCCTCGCTCACGTCGATAGATGACATCGCAGCGTTCGCACTGCCGGTGGATCTCGCGCCGTCGGCGCTCGTCGGACAGCTCGAACACCGCGGTGCCAGTTGCTCCGCAGAGCATCGTGATGACCTGGCCGGGTGCCGGAATCTTCGTCAAGCGGGTTCGGTGCCACTCGCCTTCGATCACCGGGAGGATCGTAAGCGGGTCGATGTAGATCGCCGCCGTCACCGCGTCGCTCGGATCAGCACAGGTACGGTCAAGGCGCACGTGCTCGCCGGCTCGTCGGACGCGCGCCGCAAGAGGGTCCTCACCGTCTCGTGGTAGCGGCTTAGCATCGTCCGGTCGGTCAGGTAGGTGTTGCAGTGCTGGTGTCTGAGCACCACGGCGATCGGGTCGGATCGGTTCTCGAAAAGCGTGAAGGCACCGATCGACTTCAGCGCGGTCTCCGTTGACGGCACGATCCGGACAGTCACGTGCTTGAGCTGCGCCGCCGCGCGAAGGTGTTCGACCTGCTCGTTACGCAGGTCGTCCAAGCCGTGAAGTGCCTGGTCACCGACCAGGAAGACGTAGCGACGTGACCCGTCGTTCAGGGCCTGCTGGCGGACTTGGCGGCTCAGCAGGTCCATGTCCCTGCGGTCGTCCTGCACCACGGCCTTGTCGAGCACTCGTTCGGCATACGCCCGCGTCTGGAGAAGATCCGGAATGCACGACGGCGCCCACTCCACGACCCGGCTTGACAGCTGTTCATACGTCCACAGCAAGTGTCCTAGCTGCGGGTCAGACTGGTCGACCAGGTTGGCGGCGCCGGCGTCCGGTGCGAGCGCCATCACCCGCTCGTACTCGGCCGACTCGACCCGAAGGTATCCGAGAATCCACGCCACGGCGGTCTCCGGCGCCACTTTGATGCCCAACTCCCACGCCGAGAGCGTCGCGGGATGAACACCGATCTTCTCGGCCAGCCTCCGCAGGCCGATTCCACGGCGCTTGCGGGCGTCACGGAGGCTGCTGCTGACGGCAACAGTCGCGGGCGGACGGATGATCGGCTTGGGCATCTTCGGGTCCTTGCTGAGGGCTGTCGGTGGCACGAACGCGCACATGAGCTGCGGATTGAAGACTGCGGTTGGGTGGCCTGCTGTCAGGGCGGGTTCTCGGCGGGGAGCGCACCTCGCACCTCTGCGACCAGAGCGCCGGCTGTTGCCGCGACCGTCTTCAGCGCGCCGATGTGCTCCAGCAGCCGGTTCAGACCCAGCGGGGTCAGGCGGAGTTCGCGGGGTTCGGCACGGCACCGGAGGTAGCCAGCCGCGCGCAGGAACTCGATGTGCAAGTCCAAGTCGGGCGTGGGGAGTCCCCAATGCCTGCTGAACGGCGAATTTCGAACGCCAGCTGGTGTCGGCCAGCAGGCAGGCGATGAACAGGCGGACCGGCTGGAGCAACAGCGCGTCGAGCTCCGTACGCGACGGGGGCGAGATCGGCGTCATCGTCGGCTCACCGCGACGCGGGCGGATGCGTTCACGAGTTCACGACATGTCGGACATGAACGGTCGGCCGGTGCCAGGCAGGAGTGAATCAGCACTTCGTGGCCGCAGAGGGCGCGGTACCGGCCTTGCTGGAGGCGGATGCCGCGCAGAAACTCGTCGTCCGTGACCGCGTGCGTTAGGCCGTCGAGCACGCACCGGTACCAGCTGATGTAGAGCGCTGAGTGCAGCGGCCTGCAGCTAGTGCCCGTCACGGCCCTCCGTTCGACGTCGTGAGTTGATGAAATCAGCCAAACGAATGTCGGACTCGACGACCAGAGCAGCAGTGCGGCAGTTGTGTGGCGCGTACATCGCACTAGCTGGTCTGAGCTGCGGTTACTGCTGCTACATTGATCTGGTCACGCAGGGTTGGAGGTCGGTCATGCCCGTAGGGCGACGTCGCGATGGGCTGATCTCAGCTCGTAAGGTCGCGGGCTTCACCCAGGAGGGTCTGGCGGACGTGCTGCACGTCGACCGGTCGACCGTTGCTCGCTGGGAGGCGGGCGACTACGTGCCACTCCCCTATCTCTGGCCGAAGCTCGCGAGCGTGCTCGGTCGTTCACGAGACGAGTTGCAGGCCCTGATCGGTCCGAGCGCCGGCACGCGGGAGTTCAACCCCGACGACTCGTTCGAGCCGGTGTTCACTTGGCTCGATCGGCGTGCCGGGTGGCCGCTGGGGAGAGCCCGTGAGCAGGTGTACGCGAGCGCAGCCGCCTCATCTCGGAACCGGCCGAATCCGCCGCGAAGCGTCATCGCGGATGCCCTGGCTGATTACTACGCGCCGCCGACCAGCGACCACCGGCCCTACGTCGCGCGCTGCGGTCAGGTGGAGGTGACCACCACCGTCCTTACGCGGCCGGCTTGGCTGGATCTCGCATGCTCGTTGACGCCCACGGGTGAGCACACCGCCTTCGAGGGTGGCAGAGCGAGGCCATCAGCGGTGGTCGATGAGCGAGCTGCGGTGCAGCGTCTCGCGGACGCAGCAGCGTCCGGCATCCGGATCACTGACGTTCCCCTGTACCGGCTGCTCGAGGTCGACCCGCAGCCTGGAGCGCTGCGGGCGAAGGTCGGGATCGCGTCGTTCGTCGAGTACGCACTGGGCGTCGACCTGCTGGAACGGGAGTTGATCGAGTACTTGGCGAGCGGCCGCACCGCGCGTCCGGGACACATGCCGCTCCGCGATCGCCAACTGCCCGACGTGTCCGCGGTGCTCGATCTACCCGGACGTCTCTGCGCCGGTGGCGTGCTGGCGTTGACAGCGATCGCGCGGCCGGCGGACCCGTTCCGCGGTGATGCCGACTTCGTACTGTTGGTTCAGACGAGGTCCGCGCAGGTCGTGAACACAGCCGACCGGTTGTCGGTCATCCCGAAGAGCTTCCATGGGCCGCTTGCGGACCGACGAGCAGATGCCCGGATCGGCGTCACCCTGCGCCGTGAGCTTGAGGAAGAACTATTCGGCAGGACGGACGTCGACCGGTCCGCCGGGGATCTCAGGGTCGCCGATCCCATGCACCCGACCAGGCTTTCCGCTCCGATGCGGTGGTTGACCGACCAGCCCGGCCGGTTGCGGATGGAGTGCACCGGGTTCGGGCTCAACCTGGTCAGCGGGAACTACGAGTTCGCCAGCCTGGTCGTGATCGAAGATGAGGCGTTCTGGCCCCGGTTCGGTGGCGACGTGGAGGCGAACTGGGAGGCAGCGGGGCTACAGCAGTATTCGACGCTCGACGGCGAATTGATCACCGAACTGATCGGTGATGAAAACTGGAGCAACGAAGGACTGTTCGCGTTTCTCCAGGGTTTACGCCGCCTCGCCGAGATCGGCGGCGATCGAGTGGAGTTTCCCGCCGTCGAATTAGGTTGCTGAAGGCCAACGAACGGTCAACACGACCGAATCCGCCAACGCTTCCCAAGAATGGTCAACCCCCGGCCCCCACATCACGTAGTCACCCTGGCGCGTCATAACCTTGCCGCCGCCGGTGACCTCTACGCGAAACTCGCCAGAGACCAGCATCACCAGCGTCGTTCGCTGGTCGTCGGAGGTCCACGCGGGGCGCTTGTCCCCCGCAGGATGGTTGGCCCACTTGACTTCGACGTCCTTGGAGGCTCGGACGCCCTGCGACGGGTCGATGAAGTGGCCGACCAACCAGCCGCGCGTATCGGCCGCGTCTTCGTTGGCGTTGCCGGCGGTCCAACCGTCGCTCACTGGCCTATCTCCCATTCGATCGCGGGCAGTTTCACGCGCTCTCCGCCGATTCCCGCAAGGCGCCGAAGCCCTTGCGTCATGGCGAACAGTCCTTCGTTGCTCCACGCTACATCACCCAACAACTCGGTGACGAGTTCCGCATCAGTAGTTGAATACTGACGAAGAGTCGCAGATTCCCAGTTGGCTTCGACCACTCCCCCGTAGCGTGCCCAGAATTCTTCGTCGTCGATGACGATCAGGCTGGCGAACTCGTAGTTTCCGCTCACGAGGTTCAGGCCGAACCCGGTGCACTCCATCCGTAGGCGGCCGGGTTCGGCGAGGAGCCAGCGCATCGGTTCCGTGAGCCTGGTCGGGTGCATCGGGTCCGCGGTCAGGGTGTCGGCGACGGTGTTGTCAGCGTCCGGCCGGCCGAACAGCTCTTCTTCCATCTCTCGGCGCAGGGTGGCGCCGATCTGGGTTTCTCGCCGGACGTCGGTAAGCGGCTGGTGGAAGCCCTTCGGGATGACGGCCAACCGGCGCGTGGCGTTGAGTACGTGGCCGGAGCGTTCCTGGACCAGCAGCACGTAGTCCGCTTCGCCGCGGTACGGGTCAGCCGGTCGAGCAATGGCCGTCAAGGCGAGGGCTCCCCCTGCGCAGAGTCGGCCGCCGACGTCCAGGACGGCGCCGATGTCTGGGAGGTAGCGATCACGCAGGGGCAGCGACGTCGTGTCGCCGGCCGCGAGCGCGTCGAGCAGCTCGCCTTCGAGCAGGTCCATCGTCAGGGCGTAGTGGACGAAGTGGTCCACGCCGAACGTGCCGCCGAGGTGGCGTTCACTGATGTCCGTGCTCAGCAGCCGGTAGAGCGGCGCGTTCATGAGCCGGGTGTTCATGGCTACCGTCTCGGCGAGCCGGTTGACCGCTGCCTTCGTCGCGTGCTCGTCCAGGACTTCCCGCGGGTCTGGTCGGGCGCTCGCGATCGTGAGCCCGTCGTGCGGCGGGCGTAGTTCGCACGCCAGGTCGAGCCAATCAGCGCAGGTCAGGACGCTGGTGTTCACAGCCTGGTCACCGCAGCTTCCGGCGTACAAGCCGTGGTCACCGTGGCGTCGGCCGTAGTACTCGGCAAGTGCGTCGGTCACGGCGCGCTGGTCGACCCACGCGCGGCGAGTGGCCCGGGCGTACGCCTCCTGCGCGTCGACGCGAGCGGCCTGCGCGGCGACGGCGCGGCGTGCGGCACCAGGGCTTCGGTAGGCGTGCTGGTCGAGCCATTCGAGAGCCGCGCCGATGTGGGGATCCGCGGCCAGTCGTCGATCGGCTTCCTTCGTGTCGGGCCTGGTATGAGCGGCCAGCCCGCCGCCGGTCAGCTCGGCGAAGCGGGCTCGCTCGGCGTCGGACGCCCGTTCATACGCGGTGTCGAGGACCTGCTGCATCTCCGACTGCGGGCGAAGGTCCGGCTTCTGGTGCCAGGACGCGACCGTACGCGCACCGATTCCGAGCTTTTCGGCGAATTTCTCATTGCTCAGCCGCAAGGCGGATTGCAGCGCCGACGCTGAACGTCCGGTCCAGCCACCTACCCCGCTCATTGCTGCCCCAAAGCGCTCTTGTGCAGCGGATATGCAGTGGTTGCGCACTGCTTCTGCACTGGTTGTGCATGGGATCGGACGTCGTTTCGGCCTTGAATTCTAGGTATGGAAATCACCTGGTTCACCAGCCCGAATCGCCCTGCCCTAACGCTTCGGCTTCACGTGCTCGACCACGGTCGCGAGGCTCGTTTGGACGTCCTCCAGCCGGTCGGTGATCTCGGCCAGGCGCTGTTCCAGCGCGTCCAGCCGGGACCACAGCTCGTGGCCGTCGTCGGCCGGCTCGTCCGGGTGCGGCGGAGTGCGGTTTTGCAGCACGGCCAACAAGTGCTGCGGGTGCCAGCCCAGCGTCGTCGACAGCGCTTCGAGCGTGCGCGCGCTCCGGCGGCGCTCGACCGTGTGGTGCTGGAGCTCGCGCACGATCGCCTGCGACACGTGCGATCGCTCGGCCAGCTCGCGTTGCCGCCAGCCGAGTTCGTTCACGCGCATGTTGATCGCCTTGGCGACCGCCGCCCAGTCCTCCGTCACGTATTCCTCCGCGCTCCGCCTCAGCGCCGAGATTAGCGGTTCTTCGCGCTTTCACCACGTCGCCTAGCACTTCGTCGGCGGCGCGTCGGACAAACGCGCCCGTCGAAGAGCTGAAATCAACAACATAGTCTTGAAATCATCAGATTGGTCTTTCTTATGAACTCGCACATCACCTTTCACACCATTCGAGAAGCGGCCTGGCTGCTCGGCGTCTCCCGCGCTGCGGTGAGCCGCGCAATCCGGACGCGCGAGCTGCGCGCCACCCGGTGCCGTCCCGGACTCCGTGTGTCGTCGACCGAGCTGGCCCGCCTGCTCGGGTCGCGTCAGGCCGGAGGTGCCGCATGAGCGCCGACGACCTTTGGCTTATCGGGGTCGCGTGGCGGCTGGACCGGCTGCGCTGGGTGCCGACCGAAGTCCTGACCGATGTCGTGACCAGCGAGGGAGTCTGCATGTGGCCCCCGCCGGACGATGGACCACCCGACGCGAGCCGTGACGGCGAGCTGGCCGAGCGGCTGTGCGGCGGGTGCCCTGTTCGGGACGAGTGCCTGGAGCTGGAGTTGCGGACGGCCGGCCTCGACACCGTCGGCGTCTGGGGCGGGATGACCGACGACGACCGGCGCGCGCTGCACCCCGTCTGGCTGCGGCGGGGCGAGCGGACCGATCGAGGTGCGCGATGAACGGACTCACCGTGACGCCCACGCAGATCCTCGCCGGTGTTGGCGTGCTGCTCGTGCTGTTCTGGGTCTGGCGGGCCGGTTCCCGCCGGGCGAAGGCCGCCGCCGAGGCTGCTCGGAGCGGGGCGCGGCTCGTGTCGCTGGTCGGGCGGGTGCTGTTCAACGCCGGGCTGATCGTCGCTGTTCAGTGGGTCGTGATCGCTCACCCCGGTAGCCCGTGGCTGCTGTTCGCCGTGCTCGGGTTGCCGGCGCTGTTCGCGTCCTACGCGCTGACTCGCGCGATGACCGTGACCACCGTCGACACGTCGAAGCGGGGTGGTCGGCGATGAACAGGGCTCAACGGCTCGCGCAGGACGCGGCCGAAGCCGCGGAGGTGCGCGCTTACCAGACCGATCCGGACGTCGTCGCGCTGCGGATCGAACGCGTGCGGCGGCAGGTCGACTGGATGTGCTGGTCCGGGATCGTGCTGGGGCTGGCCTTCACGATGACCAACGTCCAGGGCTTCGCGTCGGCCGGCACGCGACCGGGGTCACTGCCGTGGCTGGCCGCGTGGGTGCTGGACCCGACCGTCTCCCTCGTTCTGCTGGCGATCCTGCGGGCCGAGCAGGTCACCGCGCGGTACCAGGTTCGGACGGGTGTCTGGGTGCGGCGGGCGAAGTGGTTCACGCTCGCGGCCACCTACGTCATGAACACCTGGACGTCGTTCGCCGCCGGGGAGGCTGCGTCGATCGTGCTGCACTCGGTGCCGCCGCTGGTCGTGTTCGTCGCCGTTGAGGCGATCACCGACCTGCGGGACAAGCTCACCGATGCCGTACTGGTCGCGGCTGAACGGCACACCAACCAGGAGGAGTCTGCGAAGGCTGGCCGGCGCGTGCTGTTCGCCGATTACCTCGCTATCGCTCGGGAGAGCTGGACGCCGGACGTCGAGATCACCCCGGCGTGGGTGCGGCGGGCTACCGGCTGCTCGCGGGGCCTGTCGCCCCGGCTGGCGCGGGCGCTGCGGTCGGAGGTAGCCAATGGCTGACTCTTTGCCGGTCAAGGCCGATCCCGTGTTCGACGGCGAGTTGGTCGACGACACGTTGCCTCAACCGCGCCGACGGGAGCCGACGACGAACCGCTTCGTCCGGTGGTGGCGGCACTCGCCGCGTGTGCCGTTGTGGCTGAAGAGCAAGCCGCAGGCCGTTCAAGCGAGCAAAGACGCCGTCGTCGGGCTGGTGAAGTCGCCGTGGCGGTACGTCGGCGCGGTTGTTCGCGGCCTGATCGTCGGAGTGCGGTGGTGGCGTGGGTGGGTCACCGTCCGGGACTACCGGACGGCGGCCGAAGAGTCGGAGAAGCTGGCCGACAAGTTCACGGAGATTCGGGCGCTCACGCTGTTCCGCTGGAAGGTGACCGGTGCTGCCCTGGTCGTTGCTGCCGTCGGGGTGGCCATCGTCGACCTGGTGTACGGCACCGATCCTGTTTGGATTGGCGGGGCCGCTGCCTCCGTGGCGCTCGCGATCCTCGGGCGCAAAAAGGACGGCAGTCCCGGCCGAAAGCCGGCGCTCGCCGGGCCGCGGACGCTGACCTGGACGATGGACCCGCAGGTACTGGTGGATGCGTTTCGGGACGCGAAGCTGATCGGCAAGGATGAGGCGTTGCGGCTGGTCGAGCGCGCGACGCGTGTCGGCGACGGCTGGGCGGTCACTGTCGACCTTCCGGCCACCCGCAAGGCAGCCGACGTGGTGAAGAATCGGGATGCACTCGCGTCGGCGCTCGCCGTCGATGAGGTCCAGCTGATCGTCGAACGGGTCCGCGGGAACGGTGGGCACGCCGGGCGGGTGTCGATGTGGGTGGCTGATGAGGACCCGTACGCCTCGCCGCCGTTGCGGACGCCGTTGCTCGGTGTGGCGCAGTGGGATGCGTGGCGGCCGATCCCGTTCGGACGGGATGCGCGGGACCGGCGGATTGACCTGCCGCTGGTGTGGACGTCCCTGCTGGTCGGTGCCATCCCCCGGCAGGGCAAGACCTTCGCCGCCCGGCTCGCGGCGGCCGGGCTCATTCTGGACGCGTGGGTACGGCTGTACGTCGCGGACTTCAAGGCCGGGAAGGACTGGGACACGGCCGGCCTGGTGGCGCACCGGTTCATGTCCGGCGACGAACCCGAACACGTTCTGGCGCTCGTGGACTGGCTGATTGAACTGGTCGGCGAAGTTCAGACGCGGTTTCGGCGGATGCGCGACCTGGACGACCTCACGTGCCCGGAATCGAAGGTCACGCCGGAGATGTCCCGCGACAAGGCGCTGAACATGCCGATCACGGCCATCTTCATCGACGAGGTTCAGGTTCCTCTGGAGGATCGCACCCCCGTCGACGTGCAAGGCAAGAAGCTCACCGCGGGCGAGTACGTCGGCGAGCTGTTGACGTGGCTGGCGAAGAAGGGGCCGGCCGCCGGGATCGTGCTCGTGCTCGCCACCCAGCGACCGGACTCGAAGACGATCCCGTCCGGGCTGCGGGCGGTACTCGGGTCGCGGTTCGCGCTGCGGGTGATGGACTGGCGCGACTCGAACATCGTCCTCGGCGAGCAGATGAACACGCGCGGGTTCGACTCCAGTCGGCTGCTGCCCTCGCACAAGGGCGTGGGCATCCTGCGGCCGGACGGCGACACGTCAGCCGGCGCCGACGTGCTGGCCATGACGGTTCGGACCTACTACATGCCAAACGAGGACTGGCGGACCATCTGCGAGCAGGGCCGGACGCTGCGCGAGGCGGCCGGGACGCTTACCGGACACGCGGCCGGACAGGACACCATGCCGGTGCTCGACCACGCGGCCGCGGTCAAGGCAATCGGTGCAGGACACGCAGCTGAGTCGCCTGGCGAACTGCCCGAGGTACTCGCATCGCTCGTTGAGTGCTGGGGAGATGATCTCGGGCCAGACGGCCGAGACTTCGTGCCGACGGCCGAGTTGCTGGACGTCCTGGAGGTTGACTCGCGGACGTTCGCGCAGCAGATGGCCGAGGTGGGGTGCCGACCGACGCGCGACCGCGTGACCGGCGAGGACGGCGAGATGCGGCAGGTTCGCGGATACCGGACGGCTGAAATCAGGAGCGCAATCGACCGCGCGAGGGACGGCGGCGAATCGGCTGGGCAGGAAGGTCGGTCATGAGCGCCGCTCACTCCGAGGATCCACCGATCCGGGTTATCCTACCTGCGGGATTGCCAGAGCTGACGCCAGCGGTGGCACGCGGACTGATGGCCGTATTGATCGAGCTTACCGAGGTGCCAGCGCTGGACGGACCGGCAGAGGAGGAACCGTGATGGCTGAAATCAGCAACGACCCTGGTCGACGCTGGACGAGATCTTGGGCCTTGAGGTGGCCGAGCCGGTCGACGACGGAATCGGTGAGCTGGCGGTCTACGGCCGGTGCTCGACGGAGGACAACCAGGACCCGGAGACCTCCCGCGGCTGGCAGTTCGGGAACGCTCGGAAGTTCGTCGAGCCGCTGGGCGGCCGGATCGTCGCCGAGTACTTCGACGTCGGGCAGTCACGTTCGGTCCCCTGGGAGCGTCGGAACGAGGCATCCCCGTTTCTCGCCGAGCTGAGGAATCCGCGGCGGACGTGGAACGCGGTGGTGGTCGGCGAGGGCACCCGGTGTTGGTTCGGCAATCAGTTCTCACTGATCGCGCCGCGGTTCGCCGCGTACGGCGTCGACCTGTGGGTGCCCGAACTGGGTGGTAAGTACGACGCGCGGAACCCGTCGCACAAGATGCTGATGAGCGTGCTTGGCGGGATGAGCGAGTCAGAACGTCAGCACGTTCAGGCTCGTGTCCGTGCCGCGATGGACGCGCAGGTTGTCAACGAGGGGCGCCACCAGGGCGGCCGGGCGCGCCGTACGGGTACGTCGTCGTCGACGGCGGGCCGCACCCGAACCCCCGAAAGGCCGCCGAGGGGTTCCGGCTGCGCGTGCTGGCCATCGATCCCGACGCAGCCGAGGTAGTCCAGCGGATATTCGCCGAGTACATGGAAGGCGTCGGTGACCGCGCGATCGCGAAGGGGCTCAATGAGGACGGAGTGCCCTGCCCTTCGGAACGCCGGCCCGACCAGAACCGGCACCGGCTCGCCGACGGCTGGCAAGGCAGCACCGTTCGATCCATTCTGGAGAATCCGCGATACACGGGGTACGCGATCTTCGGGCGTTGGACCAAGCACGAGACGCTGCTGAATCCGGATGACGTCGGCGCCGGGCACGTCGTGCGGTTCAAGCGGGCGGCGCCGGATCGCATAGTCCGGTCACGGCGACCTGCGCACCCGGAGATTGTTTCTGTCGAGACGTTCACGCAAGCGCAGCTGATGCGCCGGTCCCGTGCGGCCGGCGGGTTGCCCGGGATTGCCAAGCTCGAACGAAATCGGGCAGTCACGAAGCACACGTACCTGTTGAAGGGGCTGGTGCGCTGCGAGATCTGCACCCGGAAGATGCAAGGTGCTGCGATCCGCAAGGGCGTCTACTACCGGTGCATCGCTCGAACGATGGCGCCGGGTTCGGCGGCGCTGGCCGATCATCCGAAGACGGTGAACCTACGCGAGGACGTCGTGGTCCCGCCGATCAACGACTGGCTGTGCCAGATCTTCGACCCGGACAACCGCGACGACACGGTACGGCTGCTGACCGGGTCGCAGGATGGCCGGGCGGACGGCCGTCGAGCCAACGCGGAGAAGCGGCTGAAGGGTGCAGAGGAGAAGCTACGGCGTCACCTTGCGGCTATCGAGGCAGGCGTAGACCCCGTCAACTTCGTCGAGCCGATGAAGCGCGCACAGGCCGAGCGGCAGGCCGCGTTGGAGGAGCTGAGGCACCTGCCGGACACGCAGGCGGTCGACGTAGCGGAGGTGTACGCGATGCTCGACCAACTCGGCGATGTCGCGAGGCACCTCAACTCGCGGAGCCCGGAGAGGATCACGCAGGTCTACCGCGACCTGGGCCTACAGGTGGTCTACGACAACAAAAAAGAGGCAGTCACCGTGACTGCCTCTCCCCGTGTGGGTAACGTGTGTGTCCGAGGGGGACTTGAACCCCCACGCCCGTTAAGGGCACTAGCACCTCAAGCTAGCGCGTCTGCCATTCCGCCACTCGGACCTGCTGAAGAAAGAGTATACGGCTCCCCCCGACCGTCGTTCAGGGGGGTCTCCATCCGTCACCTCCGCACCTCTGGCAAGATCGGCCGGTTTCGGGTTCTCTGCATCGGTTCAGCACGCCTCCGCACGCACCGCTTGCAACTTAGATTCGCCCGTCCGGGGCGATGCCGGAGAACTGGGAGGTCCGCGGATGGCACGCGCCGGGCGGCGGCGGGAACGACGGGACGCAGCTGGCACGCAGCTCTCCGTTGCCCAGCTCCTCCGGGAGACCGGGGCCACTCCCCGCGCCCTCGATGCGGCCTCCGCGGTCACCAGCCATCCGCGCCGTGACGACACCGGGGACGGCTACCGGGAACGGCTCGAGCAACGGGCCCGGGAAGCCGCCGCCGGGCAGTGGGTTGCCGGACGGCGGATTCGGCTCTTCGCCGGGCTTCTCGGTGCTCTTGTCGTTGTCGGCAGCCTGATCGCCGTCATCTCCCAGGACTCGCCCGGCCGGCAAGCCGCGCCGCCGCCTGGGGCGCTTGCTCCCGCCACTTCCACTTCCGCCACCAGCCGATCCTCCGTGCCCAGTCCGACGGCCGTCACCACCGTTCTCCGGCAAACCGCGACGCCGTCCGAAGCACTGCCCGCGACGGAACCGGCCAAAGAACCCGCCAAGTGCCTCGTGCGCTTCACCGTGCAAGACCAGTGGAACGACGGCTTCACCGCCGCCGTCACCATCACCAACAACAGCGACCGGACCCTCCGGCCCTGGACGCTCACCTGGACCTTCACCGCCGGGCAGCGGGTCACCCACGGCTGGGATGGCCGCTACACCCAAACCGGCGGCCGCGTCACCGTCGAGGCCGAGTCCTACAACGGCACGCTCGCCCCCGGCTCCAGCGTCAGCACCGGCCTCAACGGTGCCTTCGACCACGGCAACCCCGCTCCCGGCGGCTTCACCCTCAACGGCTCCCCCTGCGACGCCGGCTAGCTCAGCACCTCGCGCATGAACTCCACCAGCCAGTGCTGCGCCGGGCTGCGGGCGTGCGTGTGGCGCGTGTACACCGACACCTGCGCCGGCTCCACCTCCAGCGGCAGCTCGAACAGGCGGACCCGGTGCTGGGCCGCGAACATCTCCGCCACCAGGCGCGGCACCATCGCCACCAACTCGCCGTCCTGGACCAGGTACGGCAGGGCCGCGAAGCGGGTCACCTCCAGGACCACCCGGTCGAGCAGGCCGCACGCCCCCAGCGCCCGGCGCGGGCCGTCGTGGCCGGTCGGGCCGAACACCGTCACGTGGCGCTCCGCCGCCAGCTGGTCGAACGTCACCTCCGCCGCCAGGCGCGGGTGGTCGCGGGACACCATGCCCACGTAGCCCTCCGAAAACAGCGGGTGCCGCGCCACGCGCTGGGAGCTGATCAGCGACGAGGCGATGAACGCGTCGATCTCGCCGCGGCCGAGCTGGTCGGCCGCGCCGTCGACGTCCAGCGGCCGGACCGACAGCGTCACGCCGGGGGCGCGCGACGGCAACGCCGCCATCAGGCGCGGCAGCAGCGAGATCTCCCCCAGGTCGGACAGGCACAGCGTGAACGCCGTCCTGGCCGTCGCCGGCGAGAACGACCACGCCCCGCTGACCGCCGCCTCGATGCCCGACAGCGCGCTGTGCAGGGGCTCGTAGAGCGCCCGCGCCGTCGTCGTGGGGACCAGGCCGCCGCCGGTGCGGCGGAACAGCTCGTCCGAAAACCGGCGCCGCAGCTTCTGCAGGCTGTAGCTGATCGTCGGCTGCGTGACGTGCAGGGACTCGGCCGTCGCCGTCACGCTGCGCGTCTCGTAGAGCAGTACGAACGTCCGCACCAGGTTGAGGTCGAAGTCGCGCACCATCGATCCCGTCTATGAACCGCCACGGCAACATTTATTGGAACACACCCCGGTGTGCTCCCTAGGGTCGGTCCAACCCGTTCGAGGAGGACCCCGCGCATGCCCACCGCCCGCCGGCTCGCCCACGAGTTCCTGCACCGCCGTGGCCTGACCACGATCTTCGGCAACCCCGGCTCCAACGAGCTGCCGTTCCTCGCCGAGCTGCCCGAGGACTTCCGCTACGTCCTCGGCCTGCACGAAGGTGCCGTCGTCGGGATGGCCGACGGCTACGCCCAGGTGACCGGCCGCCCGGTGCTGGTCAACCTGCACGCCGCGGCCGGCTCGGGCAACGCGATGGGCGCGCTGACCAACGCCGTCTACTCCCGCTCTCCGCTGGTCCTCACCGCCGGCCAGCAGGTGCGCGCGGCCATCGGGATGGAGGCGATGCTCGCCAACGTCGACGCCACGCAGCTCACGCGTCCCCTGGTCGGCTGGGCCGGCGAACCCAGCTGCGCCGCCGACGTCCCGCGGTCGCTCGCGCAGGCCGTGTTCGAAGCCGAGCTGCACCGGCGCCCGAGCTACCTCTCGGTGCCCTACGACGACTGGGCCGCCGAGCTCGGCCCCAACGCCGCCGTGACGCTCGATCGCGAGGTGCGCCGCGGGCTCAGCCCCAGCGCGGCCCAGCTCGACGACCTCGCCGCGAGCGTCGCCGCGGCGAAGAACCCCGCGCTCGTGCTCGGCGGCGACCTCGACGCGCTCGGGCTGTTCGACCGGGCCGTCGCCCTCGCCGAGCACCTCGGCGCGGCGACCTGGGTGGCCCCTTCGCCGCACCGGCTGCCCTTCCCCAACCGGCATCCCCTCTTCCGCGGCGTGCTGCCGGCCGGCATCGCGCCGATCTCGGCCGCGCTGACCGGGCACGACCTCGTCCTCGTCCTCGGCGCGCCGGTGTTCCGCTACCACCAGCACGTGCCCGGCGCGTACCTGCCGGACGGCACCCGGCTGGTCCAGGTGACCGACGACTTCGGTGCCGCGACGCGTGCGCCGATGGGCGAGGCGCTGGTCGCCGACCCGGCGCCGGTGCTCGAGGCGCTGCTGGCCAAGGTGCCCGCGAGGACGTCGGAGGACGGCTACGTCGCGAACCCGGAACCCCGGACCGGCGAAACGGCGCTGCACCCGGAGCAGGTCTTCGCCGCCCTCCGCGACACGCAGGCCGGCGACACGCGCTACGTCGTCGAGTCGACGTCGACGAACGCGGCGTGGTGGCGGCAGCTGGACCTGCGCCGCGAAGGCTCGTACTTCTTCCCCGCCGCCGGCGGCCTCGGCTTCGGCCTGCCCGCCGCGGTCGGCGTGGCGATGGGCAGCCCGGAGCGCCCGGTCGTCGGCGTCATCGGCGACGGCTCGGCGAACTACGGCATCACGGCGTTGTGGACGGCGGCGCACTACCGCGTCCCGGTGACCTTCGTGATCCTCCGCAACGGCGTCTACGGCGCCCTGCGCTGGTTCGGCGAGCTGCTCGGGACGCCGGACGTGCCGGGCACGGAGATCCCCGGGCTCGACTTCACGGCCATCGCGGCGGGCTACGGCGTCGAAGCCACCACCGTCACCGACGAAGACCACCTGCGCACCCAGCTCAAGACGACCCCGGACGGCCCGCGGCTGCTCCAGGTCGACACCGAACCGACCACACCGGAGTGATCATGACCCTGCTCGACGACGAGTTCCTCGGCGGCACCGGCGGCACCCACGCGGTCGTCGAACCGGCGACCGGCGAAACCCTCGGCCACGTGGGCGTCGCGACGCCGGACGACGTCGCGAAGGCCGCCGAGACGGCCGCGAAGGCCCAGCGCGACTGGGCCCGGCGCAAGCCGGCCGAACGCGCCGCGGTGCTGCGCCGCGCCGGCGAGCTGTGGGAGACGCACGCCGCCGAAGTCCAGGAGTGGATCGTCCGCGAAGCCGGTTCGACGCGGCCCAAGGCCGGGATCGAGACGGAGATGGCCGCCGGGATCTGCTTCGAGGCCGCGGCCCTGCCCACCCATCCCCTCGGCGAGGTGCTGAGCACCGGCGAACCCCGCTGGTCGCTGGCCCGGCGCGGGCCGGCCGGGGTGGTCTCGGTGATCTCGCCGTTCAATTTCCCGCTCATCCTGGCGATCCGCTCGGTCGCGCCCGCCCTGGCGCTCGGCAACGCCGTGCTGCTCAAGCCGGACCTGCGCACCGCGGTGTCCGGCGGCGTGAGCATCCTGCGCGTGTTCGAGGCGGCCGGGCTGCCCGAAGGGCTGCTGCACCTGCTGCCCGGGGACGCCGCCGTCGGCGCGGCGGTCGTCGACGCGCCGGAGGTGTCGGTGGTGTCGTTCACCGGCTCGACCGCGGCCGGGCGCAAGGTCGGCGAAGCCGCCGCGCGCTCGCTCAAGCGCGTGCACCTGGAGCTGGGCGGGAACAACGCGCTGGTCGTGCTGCCCGGCGCCGACGTCGCCAAGGCGGCGTCCGCCGGCGCGTTCGGGTCCTTCCTGCACCAGGGCCAGATCTGCATGACCACCGGCCGCCACCTCGTGCACGAGTCCCAGGTGGACGCCTACGTCGAAGCTCTGGCCGGGAAGGCGCGGCGGCTGCCCGTCGGCAACCCGGCCACCGGGGACGTCGCGCTCGGCCCGATCATCGACGACCGGCAGCTCGCGCACGTCACCGACGTCGTCGACCGCAGCGTCGCGGCGGGCGCACGGGTACTGGCGGGCGGGAAGCCGGACGCGCCGTTCTACCCGCCGACCGTCCTCTTCGGACTCGACGACACGACGCCGGCGTGGCGCGAGGAGATCTTCGGGCCGGTCGCGCCGGTGCGGGCCTACCGCGACCTCGACGAGGCCGCCCGGCTGGTCAACGACTCCGAGTACGGCCTGTCGGTCGGCATCCTCGGCGACGTCGGCACGGCGATGACGCTGGCCGACCAGGTCCGCTCGGGCAAGGTGCACATCAACGAGCAGACGGTCGGCGACGAGCCGACCGCTCCGTTCGGCGGCGTCGGCGACTCGGGCAACGGCTCCCGCTTCGGCGGCGCGCAGGCCAACATCGAGGCCTTCACCGAGACGCAGTGGCTGACCGTCCGCGCGGAAATCGCGGGCTACCCCTTCTGAGAACCCCTAGGAGTACGGCAATGACGACGTCTCCCGCCCGTCCCGTGTGGACGGCGGTCCTCTGCTGGCTGACCGTCCTGCTCGAGGGCTACGACCTGGTCGCGCTCGGCGCCACCATCCCGACCCTGCTCAAGACCGGCCACCTCGGCTTCACCGCGGCCGGCGCGACCGCGGTGGCCACGGTGTCGCTGATCGGCGTGGCCGTCGGCGCGGCCTGCCTCGGCCCGCTCACCGACCGGTTCGGCCGCCGCATGATGCTCATCGGCTCGGTCCTGCTGTTCTCGCTGTTCACCCTGCTGACGCCGCTGGCGCCGAACGTCGCGACCTTCGGCGTCTTCCGGTTCGTCGCCGGGCTCGGCCTCGGCGCGTGCATGCCGGTGGCGCTCACCGTGATGTCGGAGAACCTGCCCGCGCGGCGGCGCGCCAGCGCCAGCACGTTCACCATGACCGGCTACCACGTCGGCGCGGTGCTGACCTCGGTCCTCGCGCTGGTGGTGCACGAGAACTGGCACTGGCTGTTCTACGGCGGCGGGATCGTCGGCCTGCTGGCCGTGCCGCTGATGTGGTGGCGCCTGCCGGAGTCGGCCGCCTACCTCGCGGCCAAGGAGGAGCCGCCCGCCGAGCGCGTCGGGCTGAAGGACCTGCTGGGCGCGCGGTTCCGGCGGATCAGCATCGCCGTGTGGACCGGGTCGTTCATGGGGCTGCTGCTGGTCTACGGGCTCAACACCTGGCTGCCGCAGCTGATGCGCACCGCCGGCTACCCGATCTCGACGTCGATCACGCTGCTGCTGGTGCTCAACGTCGGCGCGGTGCTCGGCCTGGTGCTGGCGGGCACGATCGCCGACCGGTTCGGCATCCGGCCGATCGCCCGGATCTGGTTCGGCGCGGGCGCGGTGCTGCTCGCGGCGCTGAGCCTGAAGATCGGCAACGCGTTCGTGCTCAACGCGGTCGTGCTGCTGACCGGCGTGTTCGTGTTCTCGGCGCAGGTGCTGATCTACGGGTACGTCGCGCACGCGTTCCCGGCGCAGGCCCGCGGCACCGCGCTCGGGCTGACGTCGGCGGTCGGGCGGCTCGGCTCGATCCTCGGGCCGTTCGTCACCGGCGCGCTGGTCACCGCCGGCGTCGCCTATCCGTGGGGCTTCTACTTCTTCGCCGTCGTCGCCGCGCTGGGCCTGGTCGCCGTGCTGATGCTGCGCGGCGAGCCGCGTGGGTCGGCGGAGCGGTTGACCTCCGTGTCGGCCGGGTAGCCGGAGGGGATGACCCAGCCTCACGACGAAGTCGGCGAAGAGGACTCGAGCGGCAACCGCATCGAAGAGCCCCCTCGCCGCGAAGAATCCGACACGCCGCTGGAAGACGAAGAAGCTCGTGCGAAGCCGGGGCACCCCGCTTCGCACGAGAACTTCCGCGGCAGCGACTAGACCGTGTCCTCCGGCCGCCGCCGGCCCAGCGTCGCTTCGGGGTGCTCGGTCCGGCGGTCGGAGTCGCGCAGGACCTCGCGGGCCTGGGCCTCGGGGTCCGCGCTGTCGACGGCCTGCTCTTCGGGCAGCAGCTCGGCCCGGGTCTCGGTCCGGTCAGGTGTGTCGTCCATGTCCCGCTGGTACCCGCTCGCGCGCCGGCTCAGACACCGCTCAGCCAGCCGAAGGCCAGCGCGACGATCAGGGCCGCCACCATCAGCACGAGCACGCCGGTGAGCACCAGCCACAGCACCGGTGTGGTCTTGGACGGCATCGGCTGCGGGTGCGACAGGCCGGACGTCTGCGCGGAGTCGGGTGGCGTGCTGCCCGGCGGCACGCCACCCCCGGCCTCGAGGTCCGGTGTCCGGCGCGGGTCCGGATCCGGGGGCTGGGCGGTCATGGCAGGGTCCTTCCGTCGCGGGGCGGCTCCCGTGCCGGGTGCCCGGCGGCGATGCGGTCAAACTCAGTCCTTCGCCCGGCGGTTGCCCGCCGCGTCGCGCCGGAGCCGGTCGGTCTGCTCGGAGATTTCGCCGAGCTGGCGCGCCAGGCCCGCGTGGGCGTCGGTCAGGTGGGCCCGCGCCGCCGCCAATGGCGGCAGCAGCGTCGCCGGGTCGTCGTCGCCGAGTGCCGCCCCGATCCGGTCCGCGCTCTCCTGGGCGGCGGGCCCGAGCCCGTCCAGCGCGCTGACCCGGCCGGCCAGCTGGCGCAGGATGGCGGAGTTGCGCCGGGCCCAGTCGGCCACCGCCCGGTCGCCCGCGCGGCGGCCGCGTTCGGCGTCGACCCGGGCCTCGCCCGTCTTCTCCCCCGTGTCCGAGGGCTGCAGCCGCAGGTAACGCCGTTCCGCGGCCTGGCGGCTCGCGACGCCCAGCGCCGGGGCCAGCGCCACCCAGCTCGCGCCCGCCGCCCGGGCGGCGGTGATCAGCTCCGGCTCCCAGCCGGCGATCTGCTCCCGCAGCGTGCGCAGGCCGGCGAGCGCGGTCAGCAGCTGGTCCTGGTCCGCCGAACCGGCGCGGGCGGCCGTGACCACCTCGTGGAGCCGGCGCACCGCGCCGACCGGGTCGCTTTCGTCCATCTGTCATCCTTTCGACGACCTACTTCTTGTCATCGTTCTGACGACATGCTAGAACAGAACCGCGTATTGACACCAGTGTCGTCGAGCTCCTGGAGGTGGATCCCGATGTTGATGCGCACCGACCCGTTCCGCGACTTCGACCGGTTCGCCCAGCAGGTGTTCGGCGCCGCGACGCCCGGTACGTGGTCGAAGCCGGCTCCGATGCCGATGGACGCCTACCGCGCCGGGGACCAGTTCGTGATCTGCTTCGACCTGCCCGGCGTCGACCCCGGTGCCATCGAGCTGGACGTCGAGCGCAACGTCCTCACCGTGAAGGCCGAACGCCGTCCCCTGCCGACCGACGGCGACGTTCAGCTGCAGGTTTCCGAGCGGCGGCTCGGCGTGTTCTCCCGCCAGCTCTTCCTCGGCGACACCCTCGACGCCGACCACATCACCGCCGACTACGACGCCGGTGTGCTGACCGTCCGCATCCCGGTCGCCGAAAAGGCGAAGCCGCGCCGCATCGAGGTCACCGGCAGCGGCGAGCAGCGCGAAATCAAGGCCTGAGCACGCAAGCGGCGGGGCCCGGCAGTCCCGGCCCCGCCCGCTCACGCCGGGTCGACGCGGAACACCGCGATGCGCTCGGCCGCCGCGGCGACGGCGTCCGGGGTCGGCGCGTCCGCGAGACCGGTCGTCACCAGCCGCTTCCCCACGCTCGCCGGGCTGGTCGCCACCAGCTCACGCAGGAGCGGGCGCCGATCCTCCACCGGCACCTCGGTGAGCCGCGCGGCCGCCGTGCGCCGGCCGCGGGTGAGCGTCACCTCGCCCGCCGCCCGGGCGTTCGCGACCCAGGCCGCCTTCGGATAGGCCTGGAAGATGTAGCGGCCGCCGTCGATCGGGATGACCGCGATCGGGAACGTCCGCGGCACACCGGTGCGCCGCCCGCGCACGGTGAGCAGCTGCATCGGGCCGAAGGCGATCCCCAGCCGCTGGAGCCCCACGACGATCTTGTTCCCCGCGTTGACCATCCGCCGGTAGTTCTGCGCTGTTGTCATGCCGCCGACGGTACACCAGATCATATGAGTTTCATATGATCTGTGAGTCGTATTTTTCGCTCACGCCCGGCGGCCGAGGAAGGCCAGCAGCCGCGTCTGCTCGTCGGCCCCCGCGGGCGCGTCGAGTTCGGGACCGAAGAAGCCGGGACGGCGCACGACGTTCGCGCGCGCCCAGTCGAAGGCCACCGCGACCAGGTCCGGCTCGAGGCGCACGTCCTGGCCGGTGGCCGAGCCGATGTCCCACCGGTGCGCGACGAGGTCGGTGATCAGCAACGTGACGACACCGGCCAGCGGGATGTCGCCGAGCCCCGGCAGCGTGATCCGGTGGTGCAGTGCCTCTTCGGTCAGCGTCGCGGCGGACGCCGCCCGCGCGGCCCGCCACGTCGCGACGGGGTCCGCTCCGGCCAGCACGGCGGGGTGCGGTGCGCCCGGGGCGCCGGCCGTCTCGGCGTAGTGCTCGCCGGTGGCCCACGCCGCCAGCTGGTGCTGGCCCCAGACGACGTGCCCGGCGACGTCCCGCACCGACCACTCCGCACACGCCGAAGGCGCGTCCCACCGGTCGGCGGGCACCGCCGCCAGCACCGTGCCGAACCCGTCCTGCGCGCGCCGGTACAAGTCCATCGTGTCCATTTCGCTCCTTCGCCGAGGTGGTGTGTCCCCTCGAGGACGAACGGAAGCGGCCGGGCTCGACAGTTGACCCTGACACCGTGTCAGGCGCTATCCCCGGTGCCATGACGTTCTTCCGCACCGCCATCGAGGTCGCCGCGGACATCCGCCGGGGCGCGCTCTCGGCCCGTGAGCTGACCGAAGGGCTCCTCGCCCGCATCGACGCTTCCGACGTCAACGCCGTCGTCGCGACCCGCCGCGACTTCGCCCTCGAAGCCGCTTCGCAAGCCGATCAGGCCGTCGCGCGCGGCGACGACGTCGGGCCGCTGCACGGCGTCCCGATGACGATCAAGGACGCCTTCGCCGTGGCCGGAATGGCCACGACCTGGGGCGAGCCGGCGTTCGCGGACTGCGTCGCCGACCAGGACGCCGCGGTCGTTTCGCGGCTGCGGGCGGCCGGGGCGATCATCGTGGGCAAGTCGAACGTGCACCGCATGCTCGCCGATTTCGGGCGGACGGCGAACCCGATCCACGGACGGACCGTCAACCCGAGGGACGCCACGCGGACGCCGGGCGGCTCGAGCGGCGGGGCCGCGGCCGCGCTGGCGGCCGGGCTGTCCTTTGCGGAGTACGGGTCGGACCTCGTCGGCTCGATCCGGATCCCGGCGGCGTACTGCGGCGTCTACGGCCTCAAGCCGACGCCGGGAACCGTGCCGCTGCGGGGCTTCCGGCCGCCGGGGCCGGTCGCGCCCGGCGGCCGGGAGTTCCCGTCGGCGGTCGGCCCGCTGGCCCGGTCGGCCGCCGACCTGCGGCTCGCGCTGGCGGTCACCGGCGGGCCGCTGCGGCCGTCCCGGCGTTCCCGGCTCGGGGAGTTCCGCGTCGGCGTCGTGCTCGACGATCCGGCCTGCCCGGTGACCGGCGACGTCGGGGCGGCGCTGTCGGACGCGGCCGACGCGCTGGCCCGCGCGGGAGTCCGGATCCGCGAAGGCTGGCCGGACGGCGTCGACCCGGCCGCGCAGGCGGCGGCGTTCGGCTTCCAGGTCGAGTGGTTCTTCGCCGCGCAAGAAGGCCGTGAACCGGACGGCGCCGCGGAGCAGGAACGGCGGCGGGCGGCGTTGACCGCGGCGTGGGACCGGTTCTTCGGCGAGGCCGACGTCTTCCTCTGCCCGGCGGTGTTCACGACCGCGATGCGGCACGACGACCGGTACCGCTACGACGACCAGCCGTTCTGGATCGCGCAGGCGTCGCTGCCGGGGCTGCCGGCGGTGAGCGCGCCGGTCGGCGGCCCGCTGCCGGCCGGTCTGCAGGTGATCGGCCCGGCGCACGAGGACGACACGGCGATCACGTTCGCCGAGCGGGCCGCGGACGTCGTCGGCGGATTCGTCCCGCCTGCGGAATGATCGGGCGGTGTTCTCGATCGGCGACTTCGCCCGCCACGGCCGGGTGTCGGTCCGCATGCTGCGTCATTACGACGCACTCGGGCTGCTGCGCCCGGCACGCGTCGACCCCGCGACCGGCTACCGCAGTTACGAGGCGAGCCAGCTGGCGCGGCTCAACCGGATCGTCGCGCTGAAGGAGCTGGGGTTCACCCTCGAGCAGGTGGCCACGCTGCTGGCGGACGAGGTCCCGGCGGAGCGGGTCCGCGGCATGCTGACACTCCGGCGCGCGCAGCTGCAGGCGGCGCTGGCGGAGGGCGCCGCCCGGCTGGCGCGGGTGGAAGCCCGGCTGCGGACGATCGAGGACGAAGGCCGCCCGCCCGCGTACGACGTGGTGGTCAAGGAGCTGCCCGCGACGCGCGTGGTGGAGCTGACGGGCGTGGCGGCCGGGTTCGGCCCGGAGGCGATCGGCCCGGTGGTCCGTCCGCTGTGCGCGGAGCTGGGCCGCCGCCTCGCCTCGGCGGACGTCACGCCGGCGGGTCGTCTGACGTGCTACTACGAGCAGCGCGGCGAAGACGAGGTCGTGGTGCACGCGGCCGTCCCGGCGTCGGTGGGCGCCGGGGAGCTGAACGGCCTGGCGGTGGCGGAGCTGCCCCGGACGCGCGCGGCGACACTGGTCCACCACGGCGCGATCGACGGCGTCCTGCCGAGCTGGCAGGCGGTGACCCGGTGGATCACCGCGCACGGACTCAGTTCGGCGGGGCCACAGCGGGAGCTGTACCTGGACTGCCCCGATGACCCGGCGGCCTGGGTCACGGAGCTGCAGGAGCCGGTCAGCTAGTCCGCGGGTGGTGGGCGTGCTCGCCCGACGGCAGGTCGCGATCCAGGTGGTCCGCGTGGTGCAGCGCCTGGGCCAGCAGCCCGCGCACGTGGTTGTCCGCCGCCGAGTAGTACACGAACGTTCCCTCACGGCGGCCCTTCACCAGGCCCGCCAGGCGCAGCTTGGCCAGGTGCTGGCTGACCGCCGTCGGGGCCGCGCCCGCCAGTTCCGCCAGGCACGCCACCGAGGACTCGCCCTGCAGCAGCGCCCACAGGACCTTGATGCGGGTCGGGTCGGCCAGCAGGCGGAAGGACTCCGCCGCCAGGTGGACCTGCTCGTCGGTGGGCATGTCGAACTCCGGCAGCGACGCGTGCATGCCGAAACCCTACTACTTGCGTATCTGCGTGTCTGCGCAGATAGACTGGCACCATGACCGGACACGGACACCGCCACTCCCGGTGGCGCCCCCACACGCACGACACCGCCGACCGTGTCGACCACGCCCTCGAAACCAGCCGGCGCGGGTTGCGCACGCTCGGGTGGTCGTTCGCCGCGCTGTTCGTGACCGCTGTCGCGCAGCTCGTGCTCGTGCTGGTCACCGGGTCGGTCGCGCTGCTCGGCGACACGATCCACAACTTCGCCGACGCGCTGACCGCCGTTCCCCTCGGGATCGCGTTCCTGCTCGGCCGCCGGGCCGCCACCCGCCGCTACACCTACGGCCTCGGCCGCGCGGAAGACCTCGCCGGCGTGGTCGTCGTCCTGGTCGTCGCCGCTTCCGCCGTGCTCGTCGCGTACGAGTCGGTGCTGCGGCTGTTCGACCCGCAACCCGTCGGTCACCCGTGGGTGGTCGCCACCGCCGGGGTGATCGGCTTCGCCGGGAACGAGCTCGTCGCGCGGTACCGGATCAAGGTCGGCCGCGAGATCGGCTCCGCCGCGCTGGTGGCCGACGGCGTGCACGCCCGCACGGACGGCTTCACGTCGCTGGCCGTCGTCGTCGGGGCCGCCGGGGTCGCGTTCGGCGTTCCCGTGGCGGACCCGATCGTCGGGCTCGGCATCACCGTCGCGATCCTGTTCGTCCTGCGCGACACCGCGAAGGAGGTGTTCCGGCGGCTGCTCGACGCCGTCGACCCGGCGTCGGTCGAGCTGGCCGAGCAGACGGCGCGTGCCGTCGACGGCGTGCTCGGCACCCGTGATCTGCGGATGCGCTGGATCGGCCACAGCCTGCGGGCCGAGCTGGCGGTGACGGTGGCGGCGGACCTGACGGTCGCCGAGGCCCACACGCTCGCGCACGAGGTGGAGCACCGGCTGGTGCACACGATCCCCCGGCTGGCCGCGGTGGTCGTCCACACCGAACCGGCCACCGGCGCGGAGCGGGTGGCGCACTAGCTCCCGTTTTTGTCGGTGCCCTCCGCTAGCTTCGCGGCCATGATCGACCACGCAGCGGAGATCGACCGGCTCCTGGACGGCCCGCCCGGCAAGCTCGCCTTCCGGGCGCTGTGCGCCGTCCTGCGGCGGGCGGGCAGCCCCGCGTCCCTCACCGAGCGCTGCGAACGTCGGCTCGCGGCGTGGCCCGACGAAGTGCGCGAAGCGCCGTGGTCGTGGCTTGCCGCCTTGGCCGCGGGGCATTCGCGGCCCGGCTGGCGGCTCGCGCGGTCGATCGCGTTCCGCTCGGCGAACTGCGGCACGGCCGACCCGCCGTTCCCGGATCCGCGGAACCACCCGGAGATCCGCGGCATCAGCACCCTGGACCTCGGCTCGTTCGCCGGCGACCGGCTCGCGGCCGTCGTCCGCGACTGGCCGCACTGGCCGGACCTGCGCTCACTGCGCACCGGCTGGCTCAGCCCGCTGGAGGCGGAACTGCTCGCCGACCTCGCGAACGCCCCGGAGCTCGCCCGGCTCGGCTCCCTGAGCCTGATCGGCGTGGGCGAAGACCTGTTCCACTTCGACCGGCCCCCGTTCCGGCCGCCCGCCGGACGGCCGCTGCGCCTGCGCCACGCCGGGCTGCGCGCGCCCGACCTCGTGCACCTGCTCCGCTCGGGCCTGGTGCCGGACCTGCGGTCCGCCGACGTGATCGTGGGCAACGCCGGCGAAGCGCGCGATCTCGCGGCTTGCCCGGAACTGGCCCGGCTCGACCGGCTGGCGATCGGCTTCCGCTGCGGCCACAACCGGAGACATCCGGGGTGGACGCCGTTCTTCGGCAACGTCGTCGAGGAGGACGACGAAGCCTGCGAGGCCTTCTTCGCCGGAGCGGACCTGACGGCCGTGAAGGCGCTGGCCATCCAGGGCATACCCCTGGGACTGGGGCGGGAAGGCCTCGGCGCGCGGGGCATGGCGGCCGTCGTCGCCTGCGGTGTCCTGCCGCGGCTGACCGAGCTGACGCTCACCCTGCTGCCGTTGGGCGACGGCCCGCTCGCCCGGGTCGTCGCGGCACTCGACCACGACCGCGTCGAGAAGCTCGCGCTCACCGATGTCGTGGCCACGGACCTGACGGCCGCCGCGTTCGCCGGGACCTTCCCGCGGTTGAAGCACCTCGACCTGAGCCGCAACTACCTCACCGAAACCGGCGCCCGGCACCTGGCTGCCGGCGTCCGGTTACCGGCGCTGGAACACCTCGACCTGTCCGGCAAGAGCGGCTCGCCGTACTACGCGCGTCCCGCCGTTCAGCCGATCGGGGACGCCGGAGCCGAGGCGTGGGCCGTCTCCCCCAACGCGGTCAACCTGACCTCGCTGAAGCTCTCGGCCACCGGAGTCGGCAGCAAGGGCCTCGGCGCCCTGCTGCGGCCGGAGCACCTCCGGCACCTCGCCGGCCTGGACGTCTCCGGCAATCCGCTGAGCTGGCCCGACGACGGTCCGTTCCCGCCGGACCTACGCACCCTCGACCTCGCCGCGTGCGGACTCGGCGACGGCGACGTCCGCGCCTTGACGGCGTCCGGGCCCGCGCCCGCCCTGACCGGGATCTCGCTGGCCTACAACACCGTCGGCTCGGCCGGGGCGAAGGCGCTCGCGTCCTGGAGCGCGCTGCCCCGGCTGAGCGAGCTGAACCTGCACGACAACGTGATCGGCGACGACGGCCTCGCCGGGCTGGCCGCCTCGCAGGCGGCACAGCTGCTGGTCGAACTGGACCTGGAGCAGGACTGCTGGAACGCCGCCCGGCGGCCGTCCGGCGTTCCGCTGCCGCCGGAAGTCGTCGATCCCGCGTCCTTCCCGAACCTCGACGCGCTGTTCCTCGGCGTCGTCGACGAGTACCACGGCGCTCGCCTCTCCAGCGGTTTCCCGCCCGCCGTCCAGGCGGAGCTCGCCGCGTCGGACACGGCCCGGCCCGAGCTGGTCGCCTTCCTCACCCACCTCGATCCGGACGCCGAGGGCAGCGATTTCCCGCCGGATCCCAGCCACGACTTCCGGTCCCGCGTCGCCGCCCGGCACGCCGAGTGCGTCGCCGGGGCCCGGGAGTTCGCCCGCGAGCTGCGGGACGGCGGAGGCTCATGAACAGACCGGCTCCGCCACCGGCTCCGGCTTCCGGCTCAGCACCCCGGCGAACACCGCCGCCAGCACGCACAGCACCACCGGCACCGCGAACGTCACGTTCAGCGGCATCCACCGCGTCAGACCGCCGATCAACGCCGGCCCGGCCAGGAGGCCCACGTACCCGAGCCCGACCACCCGGGCCATCAACGCCCCCGACGCGCGGGTGCTCAGGTTGCCCGCCGCCGTGAACAGCTGCGGGACGCCGCCGGAGAGGCCCAGCCCGAACAGCGCCCAGCCCACCAGGGACAACGGCACCCACGGAGCGGCCGCGGCCGTCGTCAGGCCGACCGCCGCCAGCGTCGCGCCGTAGCGGACGATCGCCGCCGGGCCGGCCCAGGCCGCCACGCGGTCGGTCAGGAAGCGGCCCGTCGTCATCGCCACGGCGAACGCGCCGTACGCCAGCGCCGCCGTCGAGGCCGAGGTCCCGAGCACCTTCTCCATGTGCAGGGCGGCCCAGTCGTTCGCCACGCCCTCCGAGAGCATCAGCGCCAGCGCGAGCAGGCCGAGCAGCCACACCACGCGTCCCGGCGGCCGCCGGCGAGCGGGCTCGGCCGGTGCTGCCTCCGCGTCCGCCGAAGGCGCGTCCGACGGCTCCATCAGGAACCGCGCGGACACCAGCGAAAGCACCACGCACAGCAGGCCGGTGGCGGTGAGCGTGACGCCGGTGGGCACGCCCGCGCCGAGCGTCGCCGCGCCGATGACCGCGGCGATCGCGCCGCCGATCGACCACATCGCGTGGAACGCCGCCATGATCGGCCGCGGATAGGCCCGTTCCACGACGACGGCGTGCGCGTTCATGCCGACGTCGATGGCGCCGTTGCCGAAGCCGAACAGGAGCAGCGTCAGTCCCAGCGTCCACCACGAGTTCGCGAAGCCCGGCCCGCACAGGGCGAGCCCGAGCAGCACCCCGGCGGCCGGGACGAGCCGGCGGTGGCCGAGCCGGTCGACGAGCGGGCCCGCCACCTGCATGCCGGCGAACGCGGCGCCGCCGAGCACCAGCAGCAGCGCGCCCAGCGTGCTGTGCGAGATGCCGGTCGCGCGCTCGACGTCCGGGATGTGCACCACCCACATGCCCATCCCGAACCCGTTGAGGGCGAAGAACATGAAGGTCGCGAACCGGGCGGCACGCGGGCGGGGCGAAGCGGTCGTCATCGGCTCTCCGTGGGGACGGCGACGTGCACCAGCACGCCGTGTTCGGCCAGCGCCGCGCGCTGGTCTTCGGGTGCGCCAGGGTCGGTGATCACCACGTCGGCCCGGTCGGCGGCGCAGACGTGGGCGAGCGCGGCCCGGCCCCACTTGGCGCCGTCGGCGAGCACGATCGCCCGCGCCGCCACCGCCAGGGCCGTCTGCTTGACCTCGGCGTCGCCGAGGTCGAAGGCGGTCAGTCCGGAACGGACATCGAACGCGCACGGGCTCAGCACGGCGACGTCGAATCGCAGCGCCCGCAGCGAAGCCAGCGTCAGCGGCCCGGTCAGGGACTGCTCCCCCGGCCTCGGCTCGCCGCCGGGCAGCAGCAGCCGCACGCCCGGTGCGTCGGCCAGCTCGCGGACCGCGTGCAGCGACAGCGGCATCACGGTGACCGCGCGCCCGCGCAGCAGCCGCGCCAGTTCCAGCGCCGTGGTGCCGCCGTCGAGGACGATGGTTTCGCCGTCGCGGACCAGCTCCGCCGCCGCGGCCGCGATGGCCCGCTTCGCCGCGATCGCGGCCGTCGCCCGCGCCGCGAACGGCGGCTCGATCCCCGACGGCGACGCCGGGACCGCGCCGCCGTGCACGCGCCGCAGCACGCCCCGGGCGGCCAGCTGATCGAGGTCGCGGCGCACGGTCATCTCCGACGCGCCGGTCGCCGCCGCCAGCTCCGCGACCGCCACCTGGTCGGTGCCGCGCAGCCGCTCCACGATGATCCGCTGCCGTTCCGCACTCTTCACCCCGCGATGCTCGCAAGACACGCGGGTTCGCACAACCGAATTGTTCGATCACTCACGACGTTTGTGCGAACGATCGCTGCGGCATGATGGTCCCGTGCACGCCGCCGAGACCACCGCGACCCCGTGACCGGGGGCTACCTGAAAGGCCGGATCCGCCGCGAGGACATCATCACCGCGGCGGCCGCGGCCTACGGCGAACTCGGCTACCACGGCTCGTCCCTGCGGGAGATCGCCAAGCGCGTCGGCATCTCCCACGCCGGCCTCCTGTACTACTTCCCCACCAAGGAGGCCCTGCTCGCGGCCGTGCTCGAACGGCGCGACGCGGAGGACTCCGAGCGCGAGCGGCTGACCGTGCCGCCCGGGCTCGAAGTCCTGCGCCACTTCGTCGCGCTGGCCGAGCACAACGTCCGCCACCCCGGCATCGTCGACCTGTACTCGCGGCTCGCCGCCGAAGCGGTCGCCCCGGACCACCCGGCGCACGAGTACTTCGTGCGCCACTACCGGGCCGCGCGCGACGGCGTGCGCGAGTCGTTCGAAGCCCTCGCCGCCCGCGGCGAGCTGCGTCCCGGGGTCGACCCCGGGACGGCGGCGCTGACGTTCATCGCGCTGATGGACGGCCTGCAGGTGCAGTGGCTGACCGTCCCCGGCGACGTCGACCTGGTCGGCTCGCTGCGCTTCTACCTGCAGAACCTGCTCACCGTCCCGCTCTAGAGGGTCTTCGCGTACGGGTCCCAGCCCGGCGGCAGCAGCGGCGGGACGTCGGCGCTGCTGCCGACCTCGACCGGCCGGCCGCCGGTGAGCGACTCGTCGATGGCCAGCATCGCGTCGAGCACGTGGTAGGCCAGCTCGCCGGACGCTCGCTCCGGGACCCCGGCCCGGATCGCCCTGGCCAGCTCCAGCGTGCCGGTGCCGCGCGAGGCCGGGTGGCCTTCCGGCGCCAGCTCTTCCGGCTCGTCGTGGCCGAGCAGGTGCAGCGTGGTCGGCGGGTCGAACCGGTTGGGGTCGGGCAGCACGGCGGTGCCGAGCGTGCCGGTCAGCTCGACCAGCCCGGCGCGCTTGAGCGCCGAGTCGAAGCTCAGGACCAGCTGCGCGGAGCCGCGTTCGAACTCGACGAGCGCGGTGACCGTCGTCGGCACCAGCACCGGGAACTCCGTGCCCGCCCGCGGCCCGGAGCCGATGACGCGCGTGTCGCGCGCCCGCGCGCCGGCCGCGGTGACCCGCCGGACCGGGCCGAGCAGGTGCACCAGCGCCGTCAGGTAGTACGGGCCCATGTCGAGCAGCGGCCCGCCGCCCGCCTGGAAGTAGAACTCGGGCGCCGGGTGCCACACCTCCGGTCCCGGCACCTGGAACAGCGCCAGCGCGGTGAGGGGACGGCCGATCCGGCCCGCGTCGACGGCGCGCCGCGCGGTCTGCAGCGCCGCGCCGAGCACGGTGTCGGGCGCGCTCGCCACGCGCAGGCCCTTCTCGCGGGCGCGGTCGAGCAGCTTGCGGCCGGTCTGGCGGTCCAGGGCCAGCGGCTTCTCGGCCCAGACGTGCTTGCCCGCTTCCAGCGCGGCGAGCCCGACCTCGACGTGTGCCGCGGGCAGGGTCAGGTTGACGACGATCTCGACTTCCGGGTCGTCCAGCAGCTCGGCCACGGTGCCCGGACGCGGCACGCCGTACTCGGCCGCGCGGGCCGCGGCGCGCCCGGTGTCGAGGTCGGCGACCCGCAGCACGCGCACGTCCGGGAAGCTCGTCAGGTTCTCCAGGTACGTGCCGCTGATGACGCCGGCGCCGACGATGCCGACGCCGACCGGCCCGCCGGTCACCGCGCGCCGCCGGTCAGGAAGGCGCGGCTGGCGGCGATGGCCTCGAACAGGTCGCCGTCGAAGGCGTCGAACTCGATCACGCGCAGCGCGTCCGGCGCGGCGGCGAGCACCTCGGCGACCGGCACGCGGCCCTGGCCGGCGGGGACCTGGCCGGTGGCGTCGGTGGCGAGCCCGCCGTCCTTGACGTGGATCGCGCGGACCCGGTCGCCGAGCCGCCGCAGCAGGGCGGGCGCGTCCTCGCCGCCCGCGGTCGCCCAGTACGTGTCGACCTCCAGCGCCACGGCCGGGTCGAGCTGCGCGGCGAACACCTCGAGCGCGCTGCGGCCGTCGATCCGCGACTGCAGCTCCCACCAGTGGTTGTGGTAGCCGGCCCGCACGCCGTGCCCGGCCGCGACCTCGGCGGCGGCGTTGAGCGCGTCCGCGGTGGCCGCGATGTCGGCGGGGTCCTGCCAGCGCTCCGGCGCGACCATCGGGTCGATCACCAGGCCGATGCCCAGCTCGGCCGCCGCGGCGAACACGGCGTGCTGGTCGGCGCCGACGAGCCGCGCGTGCGCGGTCGGCGCGCTCAGGCCGTTCGCGGGCAGCCCGGCCCGCAGCGCTTCGACGTTTTCGACGACGCCGTAGGGCTCGACCCGCGTGAAGCCGATCGCGGCGAGCCGCCGCAGGGTGTCGGCGGGGTCGGCCGCGAAGGCGTCGCGGACTGAGTACAGCTGCACGGAAAGCTCGCTCATCCCCAGCTCCTGAGGTCACGGTGGCACCTGGCTGCCAAATTTCTACCACCTGGTCAAAATTGGCACCAGGGAATTCCCCGCCCCGTCCACCGGACGGCCGCAGGCCGGGTGCCCGAGGTCACGGGGTCCGGTGTTTTGGCGAGCGCCCCGTGGGGCAGTAACGCCTTTGAACGGGGGTCAAGCCCGAGCCGATCCGACGCGGGAGGTGCGGCAGTGGACTGGGCAGGGGACGAAGCGGACACGGGGGCCGTCGGCCACCCGCTGTCCCGTCGCGACCTGACGGAACTGTCCGAGGCCGCGCGCGACCTCGACCGGCGGATCGAGCAGCACCTCGCCCGGCTGCGCCGCGAACGCGCCGAACGCGCCCGCGACATCATCCCCGACCAGCGCCTTCGCCCGAGCGGCTGACCTCGCCTTCACCGCGCGGACCCGGACTACTACGCTGGGTGGCCCATCGCCACCCGCCGAAGTCCTGCGAGGTCGCCCATGTCCGAGACCCTGTCCCCGAGCCAGATCCCCGTGGGCGTCGACCCCGAGCGGCCGAGCATCGCGCGCATCTACGACGGGTTCCTCGGCGGCAGCAACTTCTACGAGGTCGACCGCGTGGTGATGGACAAGATCCGCACGGCGGTCCCCGAGGCGGTCGACATCGCCCGCGGCAACCGCGGCTTCCACAACCGCGCGCTGCGGATGCTCGCGACCCAGACGAAGATCCGCCAGTACGTCGACTGCGGGTCCGGGCTGCCGACGGCGGAGAACACGCACCAGATCGTCCAGCGCATCGACAAGGACAACACGGTCGTCTACGTCGACAACGACCCCGTGGTCCTCGCGCACGGCCGGGCGCTGCTGGTGGAGAACGACTTCACGCACATGGTCGAGGCGGACATCTTCGAGCCGCAGCAGGTGCTCGGCAACGAGCAGGTGCTCCAGCACGTCGACTTCGCGGAGCCGGTCGCGCTGCTGCACGTCGGCACGATGCACCACTTCGAGGGCGACGGCGCGGTCGACGTCATGCGCGAGTACATCGACGCGCTGGCCCCGGGCTCGTACGTGGTGCTGTCGCACTTCTTCGACCCCGAGATCCCGGAGCTGACCGCGATCGCCAAGCGCATCGAGCAGATCCTGGTGCAGGGCCCGCTCGGCGCCGGCCGGTTCCGCACCCGCGCGGAGATCGAAGCCATGCTGCCGGGCCTGGAGTTCCTCCAGCCGAACGCCACGTCGGAGCCGGGCCTGGCGGTGTGCGACGAGTGGTGGCCGGACGGGCCCCGCCTGACGCCCCTGTCCGGGTCGGCCAAGTGCGTGGCGGGGATCGTCGGCGTCAAGCGCTGACGTCAGGCGAGGGTGCGCAGCCGGCGGAGGGCGAAGTACACCAGTGCCGCCGTCAGCAGGACGAAGATGCCCGTCTCGATGCCCTGGAACGTCCAGAACCGGTCCCCCGGCTGGTACTGAAGCCAGTTGTACGCGCCGGGTCCGGCGCCGCCGCCGTCGCCGCAGCCGCCGCTCGGCGGGCAGGGGCCGATCTGCGCGTCCGGCAGCACCAGCTCGCCCGCCGCGTCGCGGACACCCTGGGACATCACCCAGTCCCCCGACGCCGGGTTCGGTGTCTGGTTGCCCGACGGTGAGAAGGTCAGGGTCCGCGCGGGGAGGTACCGCGGCCGGGCCAGGACCTCGATCGCGACGCGGACCGCGGCGAAGCCCACCAGCGCGATCCCCATGGCGGGGAGCACCTTCCGCCAGAACGTGCCCGCGAAGACGCCCAGCGCGAGCGCGAACAGCGTGTACGCGATCGGGACGACTCCCTGGACGTCGAACGACAGGTAGGTCAGCCGTCCGGTGCTCGCCGAGACCAGCGGCTGGAACCACCAGGACACGCCGAGCGCGTACCCGACCGCCAGCACCCCGGTGATCGCGCCGACCAGGCCGAACTTCGCCAGCGCCCAGCGCAGCCTGCTCACGCCCTGCGTCCACACGAGACGGTGGGTGCCCTGCTCGACCTCGCGGGCGACCAGCGGCGCGCCGAAGAACACGCCGACCAGCACCGGCAGCACCACGAACAGGACGGCGACGAACACCATGCCGTTGAACTGCTGCTGGAACTGGTGGCCGAGGCTTTCGCAGCGCGCGACGGCGTCGGTCTGCGTGACCGTCGACGCGCTGCCGAGCGCGGCCCGGCAGGCGGCCAGGCCGAGGCTGTCGTACTTCGCGTGCATCGCCAGGCCCGTGGGCACCATGATCGCGGCGAGCACGCCGAGGGCGGCGAGGGTGAACAGCGCCTGCCTGCGGTGCTGGCGCCAGGTCAGCCAGATCATGCCGGCACCCCCCACGCGGACGCGGCGACACGCGGCCCGGCCTCCGCCAGGTGCGCCAGCACCAGGTCCTCCAGTGTCACGTCATGCTCCGTCCACAGTGGATCGACAGGCCCGCCGCCGCGGCGGACCAGCAGGGTCGACTGGCGTTCGGTGTGGCTCGCGCGGACCACCTTCGCCACCCCGGCGATGGACTCGCTGCCGGCCCGCGGGCCGACGAGCGTCCGATGGGTGTCGAGCAGCTCGTCGACCGGACCGGCGAGCTGGACGCGGGACTGCTGCAGGACGACGACGTAGTCGCAGCTGCGTTCGAGGTCGGCCAGCAGGTGCGAGGACAGCAGCACGGTCGTCTCGCTTTCGGCGACCGCGCCCATCAGCGCCTGCATGAACTCCCGGCGCGCCAACGGGTCGAGGCTCGCGATGGGCTCGTCGAGCAGCAACAGCCGCGGGCGTTTGGCCAGGGCCAGCGCCAGCGCGACCTGCGCCCGCTGCCCGCCGGAGAGCTGCCCGACCGGTTTGCCCGGCGGAATGCCGAGCATGGCGAGGCGCTCACGGGCCAGCGCGGCGTCCCAGCGGCGGCGGTTGAGCTTGCCGCCCATGGTGACCAGCTCCGCGGCGGTGAAGTCCCGGTACAGCGGGGTGTCCTGGGCGACGAACCCGACGTCGGCGAGCACCGACCGCGGGTCGTGGCCGAACACGCGCACCTCGCCCGCGTCGGGCCGCGACAGCCCGACGGCCAGGTGCAGCAACGTCGTCTTGCCCGCGCCGTTCGGGCCGACCAGCGCGGCGATCCGCCCGGCAGGCACGTCCAGCGTGCAGTCCCGCAGAGCCCACGTGCGCCCGTAGCGCTTGCCCAGCGCCCGGGCCTCGATGGCCAGCTCCATCTCCGCCAACTCCCTACGCAAGGTCGCGCGGCACCGGGGCACCGCGCAACGTGGTCTCGAACAGGGCGGCGATGTCGTCGGCCGACATCCCCGCGGCTTCGGCGCGCTCCAGCCAGGCCACCAGCTCGTCGCGCAGCCGCGCCTGGCTCCCCAGCGAAGGGCCGGCCAGGCTGCCGGTGACGAACGTGCCCACCCCCGGCCTGCCCTCGGCGAGCCCCTCCAGCACCAGCTCGCGATAGGCCTTGAGCACGGTGTTCGGGTTGATCGCCAGTGCCTGGGCCACGTCCCGCACCTTCGGCAGCTGGTCGCCGGGGCGCAGCAGGCCGACCCGCAGCGCCTGCTTCACCTGCACGACGAGCTGCATGTACGTGGCGACCTTGGAACGGCCGTCCAGCACGAACTCGATCACCCGTCACCTTCCTATTGTCTTACGACATTAAGACAACACCGCCGGGCGCACGGCTGTCAAGGCGGCCCGCGCGGGCATAGGGTCTCGGAGCGAGACGCACACCGGCACCGGGAGGCAGGCATGTCGTTGTTGGACGGGCTGAGCAAGGCGATCGCGGGCGGCGCGATCGAGATCGTCGACCTGACCGCTCCGCTGAGCGCGGCGACGCCGATCCTGCAGCTGCCGGAGCCGTTCGCCAACACGATCCCGTTCCGGCTGGAGGAGATCAGCCGCTACGACGAGCGCGGCCCGCGGTGGTACTGGAACGACATCCACACCGGCGAGCACACCGGCACCCACCTGGACGTCCCGGTGCACTGGGTGTCCGGGAAGGACGGCCACGACGTCTCGCAGGTGCCGCTCAGGACACTCGTGGCGCCCGCGGTGGTCCTCGACTTCTCCGCGCAGGCGGCGGAAAACCCGGACTTCCTGCTGTCGGTCGACGACGTGCGCGCCTGGACGGCCGAGCACGGCCCGCTGCCCGACGGCGGCTGGCTGCTCTACCGCACCGGCTGGGACACGCGCAGCCACGACCAGGCCGAATTCCTCAACGCCGACGACACCGGCTCGCACACCCCCGGCGTCTCCCCCGAGTGCGCGCGGTGGCTGGCCGAGCAAACGCCGATCACCGGGCTGGGCGTCGAAACCGTCGGCACGGACGCCGGGCAGGCGCCCGGGCTCGAGCCGATGTTCCCGTGCCACGAGCTGCTGCTGGGCGCGGGCAAGCACGGGCTGACGCAGCTGCAGAACCTCGCCGCCCTGCCGCCGACCGGGACGCTGCTGCTCGTCTCGCCGCTGCCGATCGTCGGCGGGTCCGGCAGCCCGGCCCGGGTGCTGGCGCTGGTGGAACGGTGAACGTCGCCGAGCTCGTCGGCCGCACGCTGGCCGGCCTCGGCGCCGGCACGGCCTTCGGCGTGGTCGGCAGCGGCAACTTCGAGGTGACGAACGCGCTGCGCGCGGGCGGCGTCCGGTTCGTCGCCGCCCGCCACGAGGGCGGCGCGGCGAGCATGGCCGACGCGTACGCGCGGATGAGCGGGCAGGTGTCGGTGCTGTCGCTGCACCAGGGGTGCGGGCTGACCAACGCCGTCACCGGGATCACCGAGGCGGCCAAGAGCCGGACGCCGATGCTCGTGCTCACCGCCGACTCCGCGGCCGCGTCGGTGCTGTCGAACTTCCGGATCGACCAGGACGGGCTCGCCGCGGCGGTCGGCGCGGTGCCGGAGCGCGTGCACTCGGCCGCGAGCGCGGTCGCCGACACCGTGCGGGCCTTCCGGACCGCGCGGCAGCAGCGCCGGACCGTGGTGCTGAACCTGCCGCTCGACGTCCAGGCCCAGCCCGCGCCGTCGCCGCCGGAGTCCCTGCCGGAGGTCGCGGGGCCGGCGCCGGTCCGGCCGGACGCGTCGGCCGTGACGGCGCTGGCGGCCCTGCTCGACGCCGCCGAGCGGCCCGTGTTCATCGCCGGCCGCGGCGCCCGTGGCAGCGCCGCACCGTTGCGGGAGCTGGCTTCGCGGTGCGGCGCGTTGCCGGCGACGTCGGCGGTCGCGCACGGGCTGTTCGCCGGCGACCCGTTCGCCCTCGGCATCTCCGGCGGGTTCGCGTCCCCGGTGGCGGCAGAGCTGATCGTGGGCGCCGACCTCGTCGTCGGCTGGGGGTGCGCGCTGAACACGTGGACCACGCGGCACGGGAAGCTGCTCAGCCCGCACGCAAAACTCGCGCAGGTCGACCTCGAGCAGGGCGCGCTCGGCGCGCACCGGCCGATCGACCTCGGCGTCACCGGGGACGTCGGCTGCACGGCCGCGGACGTCGCGGCGGTGGTGCGGCAGCGGCGGGGCTACCGGACCGGCGAGGTCGCCGCGCGCATCGCGGCCGGGCGCTGGAACGACGTCGCCCACGACGACCTCTCGCGCGACGGGCGGATCGACCCGCGCACGCTGAGCAAGCTGCTCGACGAGCTGCTGCCCGCGCAGCGGATCGTCTCCGTCGACTCGGGCAACTTCATGGGCTACCCGAGCGCCTACCTGTCGGTGCCCGACGAAGCGGGTTTCTGCTTCACGCAGGCGTTCCAGAGCATCGGGCTCGGACTGGGAACCGCGATCGGCGCGGCGCTCGCCCGCCCGGACCGCCTGCCGGTGCTGGGCACCGGCGACGGCGGGTTCCACATGGCACTGTCCGAACTGGACACGGCGGTCCGGCTCGGCCTGCCACTGGTGGTGATCGTCTACAACGACGCGGCGTACGGCGCGGAGGTCCACCACTTCGGCGACGCCGACATGACGACGGTCCGCTTCCCCGACTCCGACGTGGCCGCGATCGCCCGCGGCTTCGGCGCGGACGGCATCACCGTGCGGTCCGCCGAAGACCTGTTCGCGGTGCGGGAATGGCTGGCCGGCCCGCGAGACGCACCGCTGGTGATCGACGCGAAGATCGCCGACGACGGCGGGTCGTGGTGGCTCGCGGAGGCCTTCCGGCACTGACCGGCCCCGGCGTCAGGCCACCCGGTGCGACACCCAGACGTTCGGCTCCACGTAGACCGCGAAGTCCTGGGCGGTGGACACGAACACCGGGGCGAGCGCGCCGGGGACCGTCACCTCGCCGTCGCGGTCGAACGCGAGCCCGGTCCAGCTCCGCCAGTCCGCCAGTGGCGCCTGGACCGTCGCCGAGCACGGCGCGACCGCCTCGATGCGGCCGCCCGCGCGGACGTGCGTGCGCAACCAGCGGTCGGCCGGCAGGCCGTCCGCGCGCGTCTCGGCCGCGTACTCCCGCATCGGCGTCGCCGGGGCCGCTGCCTTGTCCGGCGGGCGGAGCGGGATCACCAGCGAGCCCAGCCCGGCCGCCGCGACCGCTTCGCGCATCGCCTCCAGGACCGTGCGCGAGTGGCCGCGGGCCCGGTGGTCCGGGTGGACCGCGATCTCCAGGGCGGCCGCCGTGTCCGGGGCGACGTCGTCGAGGGCGTCCTCCGCCGCCCACACCGCCACCTCGTCCCAGCCGCGCGCGGGCAGGGCGCCCCGGCCGCGGAACGGCACCATGATCCCGCGGGCGACCGGCGCGCCCTCGTCCAGCAGCGCGACCACCAGGTGCGGCCAGCGGCGCGCCACCCGGCGGCCGCGCACCAGCAGGCTCGCCAGGCTGCCCGCCATGAACTTCGGCGACTCCGGCGGGTACGGGATCGCGTAGGCCGCCTCCGCCAGGTCCGGGCGCTGCGCCAGCGTGACGAGCACGTCAGCTCCCCCGCGACCAGGATTCGAGCGCGATCAGCGTCTTCGTGCCGGTCACCTGGTGGTGCCGGCGGATCTCGTCGATCGTCTTCTGCAGGTGGGCCATGTCCCGCACGCGCAGCCACACCAGGGCGTCCGGGTCGCCGGCGATCGTGAACACCGCCTGCGCCTCCGGCATCCGGGTGGTGGTGCGCAGGATTTCGTCGACCTTCGTGTTGCCGACGAACCGCAGCTCGGTGAACGCCTCGATGCCCCAGCCGAGCTTCGCGTGGTCGACCTGCACGGTGAACCCGGTGATCACGCCGGTCTCGCGCAGCCGGTCGATGCGGCGCTTGACCGCGGCCGTCGACAGGGTGACGCGGCCGGCGATGTCCGACAGCGTCCGGCGGGCGTCCTCGCGCAGCAGGCCGAGGATCTCGTGGTCGGTCGCGTCGAGCGGCTCTTCGGTCATGCGCCAGAGCGTAACCGCGCGCAAAAATCCGGGCCAGCAGGCGACCGGGCCCGCTGATCTTTGCGTGTCACGGCGTGAAACGGGCCCGGCTGTTGCGTGGCTGTGGCGCGCGTCGCACTGTGCCCGGAAGCACACCGACGCGAAGGGAGCCGGCACCGTGGAGACGTACACCCTGGAAGACCGCTATCTCCGGGAGGCCGGGACCGTGCACCTGACCGGGGTGCAGGCCCTGGTCCGGCTGCTGTTCGACCGCGTCCGCCACGACCGCGCCCACGGCGGCGACCCGGCCGTGTTCGTCTCCGGCTACGAGGGCTCGCCGCTGGCCGGCTACGACCTCGAACTCGGCCGCCGCGCGAAGCTGCTCGAGAAGCACGACGTCGTGCACCGGCCCGGGCTCAACGAGGAGCTGGCCGCGACGTCGGTCATGGGCAGCCAGCTCGTCGCGGGCGCCGGCGGCCGCCGTGGCGTCACCGGCTTCTGGTACGGCAAGGCCCCCGGCCTCGACCGCGCCACCGACGCCCTCCGCCACGCCAACCTGGCCGGCACCGATCCGCGGGGCGGCGCGGTCGCCCTGGTCGGCGACGACCCGAACGCGAAGTCCTCGACCGTCCCCTGCGCGTCCGAACTCGCGCTCGCCGACCTGGCGATCCCGGTGTTCTTCCCGGCCGACTCACAGGACGTGCTCGACCTCGGCAGGCACGCGGTCGAGCTGTCCCGCGCGGCCGGGCTGTGGACGTCGCTGAAGATCGTGGCCAACGTCGCCGACGCGTCGGGCACCGCCGTCGTCAGTCCGCAGTGGACCGCTCCGGAGATCGACGGCGCGTACCGGCACGCGCCGACGTCGCGGCTGCTCGGCCCGGGCCTCGCGGCCCTGGAACGCAGCCTCTTCACCGTCCGGCTGCCGCTGGCGCTGGAGTACCTGCGCGCGAGCGGCGTCAACCGGATCACCGCGCGCGGCCCGGCCGACCGGATCGGCATCGTCTCCGCCGGTAAGTCCTATCTGGACCTTCAGCAGGCGTTGCGCACGCTCGGGCTCGACGCCGAAAGCCTGACGAAGCACGGCATCCGGATCCTCAAGCTCGGCGCGATCCACCCGCTCGAACCGGGGATCGTCCGCCAGTTCGCCGACGGGCTCGAGGAGATCGTCGTCGTCGAGGAGAAGCGGTCCTTCGTCGAAACGGCGCTGAAGGAAGTCCTGTACGGCGTTCCCGGCGCGCCCGCGGTCACCGGCAAGAAGGATCGCGACGGCCGCACGCTGTTCACCGAGCTCGGCGAGCTGGACCCCGACGGCATCGCCACCGGCCTGGCCCGCCGGCTGCCGGAAGGCATCCCGCCCGTCGACGCGTGGCGCGGCCGCCGCCGACGCGAACGCATCTCGGTGCCGCTGCTCGCGCGGACGCCGTACTTCTGCTCGGGCTGCCCGCACAACTCGTCGACGAAGGTCCCGGACGGCACGCTCGTCGGTGGCGGCATCGGCTGCCACACCATGGCCCTGTTCATGGAACCCGACCAGGTCGGCACGGTCCTCGGCGTGACGCAGATGGGCGGCGAAGGCACCCAGTGGATCGGCATGGCGCCGTTCGTCGAGGCCGAGCACTTCGTCCAGAACATCGGCGACGGCACGTTCACCCACTCCGGCAGCCTCGCGGTCCGTGCCGCGGTCGCCGCCGGGGTCAACATCACCTACAAGCTGCTCTACAACTCCGCCGTCGCGATGACCGGCGGGCAGGACGCGGTCGGCGGGCTCCCGGTCGAGAAGGTCGCCGAGCTGCTGCTCGTGGAAGGCGCCCGCCGGGTCGTCATCACCAGCGACGCGCCCGCGCGGCTGCGGCGGCGGAAGCTGCCCGCCGGCGTGGAAGTCCGCGACCGCACGGAACTGCTGGCCACGCAGGAGGAGCTGGCGAAGGTCAAGGGCGTCACCGTGCTGATCCACGAGCAGGAGTGCGCGGCCGAAAAGCGCCGGAAACGCCGCCGCGGCAAGCAGGCCGCACCCGCCACGCGCGTGGTGATCAACGAGCGCGTCTGCGAGGGCTGCGGCGACTGCGGCACCAAGTCGAACTGCCTGTCCGTGCAGCCGGTGGCGACCGAGTTCGGCCGCAAGACCGCGATCCACCAGTCCTCGTGCAACGTCGACTACTCGTGCCTGGCCGGGGACTGCCCGTCGTTCGTCACCGTCATGCCGGCCGGCCGCAAGCGGCGGCGGCAGCTCGGTGAGCTGGCCGCCGACGCGGTCCCCGCCCCCGCGTCGGCGTCCACATCGGACTTCACCGTGCGGATCACCGGCATCGGCGGCACCGGCGTCGTCACCGTGACCCAGATCCTCGCCACCGCCGCGGTGCTCGACGGACGGCACGTCCGCACGCTCGACCAGACCGGGCTCGCGCAGAAGGGCGGCGCGGTCGTGTCGGACCTGAAGGTCACGGCCGAGCCCGTCGAGCAGGCCCCGAAGCTCGCCGCCGGGGAATGCGACCTCTACCTGGCGTGCGACGCGCTGGTCGGGGCGGACGCGGCCAACCTCGGCGTCACCGACCCGGCCCGCACCACCGCCGTCGTGTCGACCACCGAGGTCCCGACCGGGCGGATGGTCGTGGACACGACGGTGTCGTTCCCGGACCCCGGCAGCGTCCTGGCGCCGCTGGAAGCCGCGGCGGCGCGCACGGTCTCGCTGGACGCGCGCGGCCTCGCCGAGGAACTGTTCGACGACGACCAGTTCGCGAACGTCCTGCAGCTCGGCGCGGCCTACCAGACCGGCGCCATCCCGCTGCCCGCCGCGGTGATCGAGCGCGCGATCGAGCTGAACGGCACCGCCGTGGCCGCGAACCTGCAGGCCTTCCGCCGCGGCCGTCAGCTGGTGGCCGACCCGGACGCCGTCACCACGGCGCCGGCGCCGGCGCGGCCGGTCGCCCAGCCCGCGGTGCGGGCGCTGGTGCACGCCGAGCCCGGCTCGGAGCTGGCCCGGCTGCTCGACATCCGGATTCCGGACCTGGTCGCCTACCAGGACGAGCGGTACGCGCGGGCGTACGCGGAATTCGTCGAGCAGGTGCGGGTGCTGGAAGACGGGCCGACGGAGATCACCGAGGCGGTCGCGAAGCACCTGTACAAGCTGATGGCGTACAAGGACGAGTACGAGGTCGCCCGGCTGTCGCTGGACCCGGCGTTCCTGTCCGGGCTGGCCGAGGAGTTCGGCGCGGGCTCGAAGTACGCCTACCGGCTGCACCCGCCGGTGCTGCGGGCGCTCGGGATGAAGCGCAAGATCAGCCTGGGCCCGTGGTTCCGCCCGGCGTTCCGGCTGCTGCACGCGTCGCGGCGGCTGCGCGGCACCCGCTTCGACCCCTTCGGCCGCGCCGAGGTGCGGCGCGTGGAACGCGAGCTGATCGCGGACTACCGCGAGGTGGTGCTGGCGGCGCTCCGCGCCGGCGACGTCGACCGCGCCCGCGTGCTGGCCCTCGCGGAACTGCCCGACCTGGTGCGCGGCTACGAGGACGTCAAGCTGGCGAACGTGGCCCGCTACCGGGAGAAGCAGGCCGAGCTGCTCACGCTCGTAACCAGCTGAGCATCGACTGGGCCTCGCCGGGGACGCGCAGCTTCGCGCTGACGTCCCCAGCGTGCTTGCGCGCCGCATCGGTGCCGATGCCGAGCAGCCGCCCGATCGTCGGGACCGAGTGGCCTTCGGCGAGGAGGGCGACGACCTCGCGTTCGCGGGCGGTGAGCGTGGCGACCGGGTCGCCCGGCCGCCGCCGGGCCAGCTGAGCCGCCACGACGTCCCGGTCGAGGACCGTGCCGCCCGCCGCCACCCGCCGGAGGGCGTCGAGGAACTCGTCCGGCTTCCCGACCCGCTCCTTGAGCAGGTAGCCGGCGCCGCCCCCGCCGGCGGCCAGGAGGTCGCCCGCGTAGCCGTCCTCGACGAAGGCCGACAGTGCCAGGATCGCCAGGCCCGGCTGCCGGCGCCGGGCTTCGAGGGCGGCCCGCAGCCCTTCGTCGGTGAACGTCGGCGGCATCCGCACGTCGACGACGGCGAGGTCGGGTGCCTGCGCGCCGGCCTCGGCGACCAGGTCGCCGGGGTGGTCGACGGCCGCGACGACGTGGAACCCCTCGCTGCGCAGGAGCAGCACGAGCCCCTCCCGCAGCAGGGTGTCCTCCTCGGCGATCACGATCCGCACGACGGCTGCCTCCTCACTCCCCCTGCCTGGAGGCACGGATCCGCGGGCGGAACCGTTCAGCGGATGCCGGTGGTCCGGAACCGCGCCCGGTAGCCGCTCGGCGTCACGCCGAGGCCACGCGCGAAGGCCCGCCGCATCGTCTCCGCCGACCCGAACCCCGACCGGCGCGCCACCGCGTCCAGCGGATCGGCCGTGCGCTCCAGCAGCTGCCGCGCCGACTCCACCCGCACCTGCTCGACGAACCGGGCCGGGGTGCGGCCGAGCTCGACGGCGAACAGGCGGGTCAGGTGGCGGGGGCTGACGCCGGCGCGGGCCGCCATCGTTTCGAGCGTGTGCGGTGCCGACGGGTCGGCCGCCACCGAGTCGAGCACCGCCCGCAGCACCTCGGTGCGCGGGCGGCCCGTCTCCAGCCGGACGCTGAACTGCGACTGGCCGCCCGGCCGCTGCAGGAACACGACCAGGTGCTTGGCCACCAGCCGGGCCACCTCCGCGCCGAGGTCGGCCTCGACCAGCGCGAGCGCCAGGTCGATCCCGGAGGTCACGCCCGCCGAGGTGATGACCGGCCCGTCCTTGACGAAGATCGCGTCGGCGTCGACCCGCACGCGCGGGAATCGGCGGGCGAGCTGGTCGGTGAGATCCCAGTGCGTGGTGGCCCGCCTGCCGTCGAGCACGCCCGCGGCGGCCAGGGCGAACGCGCCCGCGCAGACCGAGGCCGTGCGGTCCGCGCCGTCGGCCAGCCGCCGGATCTGCGCGACGAGCCCGGTGTCGGCGATCGTGCGGACCCACTCGGGACCGCCCGGTACCAGCACGGTCGCGCCACGCGGGTCGGCCGCCGCGAGGTCGAGGTCGGCACCCAGGCGGGTCCCGGTGTTGGTGCGGACGTCGGCACCGCCCGGTGACGCCGTCTTCAGTTCGTACCGCCCGCCGTGCTCGTTGGCTTCGGCGAAGACTTCGAGCGGCCCCGAGACGTCCAGCAGGCGGACGCCGTCGTAGAGCACGACGAGCACGGGCCGGGTCCGCACGTCAGCTCGAGCCCGACCAGCCGCTCAACCGGGTGAGCAGGCGCTCCAGCACCTGGGGGTCGGCGGCCACCGGCTCGCCCGAGACCGGCTCGTCGACCAGGGTCCGCCGGTCCTGCCGCCGCGGCAGGCGCACCTGCCGCGCGTTCATCCCGCCGGGCAGCGGCAGCTCGCACCAGGTCGTGCGGGACCCGCCGGGGCCGGGCGTGACGCCGACGCGCTCGCCGGGCCGGGCCTGCGGTTCCGGCAGCCCGGGCACGTCGTCGTCGACCTCGACCGCCAGCACGTCGGCGCGCAGCCGCAGCCGCAGCGTGACGAAGGCGGGCGCCTGCGGGTTGCCGGCCTCGACCACCGCCTCGACCAGCCGTTTCGCGGTCGCGGTCGTCTGCTCCAGCATGGGCAGCAGGGACCAGTCGGTGAGAATCAGGCGGACGAACAGTTCCGTGACCGGCAGCGCGCTGGGCTGCGCGACCAGCCGGATATCGTCCATCTGGGAGGTGTGCGCGCTCAACCCTGACCTTCCTCGCCCAGGTCGACTGTCCGGGCCCCGCATCTTGCCACCCGGGTCCGGCGGCACGGTACCGCCCGGCCCCGGCGTTGTTACCGTCGGGTCCATGGGCGAACCGGTCGAGGACGAGGCGCAGCGCGCCGCACGGCTGCTGGACGCGCAGGCGAAGGCGGTGGAGCTGTTCGCCGCGGTGGCCGACCGCGGCATCCTGGCGCCGGGCGTGCGGGAGACCGAGGCGAGCGACGCGATCCGCGACCTGGCCGGCGACCTGCTGGGCATCCGCCGCTACTGGCACAAGCGGATCGTCCGCGCCGGCGTCAACACGCTGCGGCCCTACCGCGAAAACCCGCCGGACCGGGTGCTGGCCGAGGACGACATCGTGTTCGCCGACTTCGGTCCGATCTTCGAGGACTGGGAAGCGGACTTCGGCCGCACGTTCGTCCTGGGCGACGACCCGGTCAAGCACCGGCTGCGCGACACGCTCCCGGAGGTGTTCGATGCGGGCCGGGCGTACTTCGCCGCGCGGCCGGACGTCACGGGCGCGCAGCTGTACGCGCACATGGTGGAGCTGGCGCGGGAAGCGGGCTGGGAGTTCGGCGGCTCGATCGCCGGTCACCTGGTGGGCCGGTTCCCGCACGAGCGGATCGACGGCGCCGACATCGACTCCTACATCGCCCCGGGCAGCGACGGCCCGATGCGGCGGCCGGACCGGGCCGGGCGGACGGCGCACTGGATCCTGGAGGTGCACCTGGTGGACCGCCGGCTGGGGATCGGCGGCTTCTTCGAGCAGCTCCTGGATCTGGGGCCGAGCGCCGCGGAGTCGTGACGCCCGGCCCGCCGCCGGTCAGACTCGCGCGGGCAGCCAGAGTTCGTCGATCGCCTTCTCCGCCGTCGCCAGGCTCGCGTCGGCCAGCGGGATCAGCTCCGCCATCGCCGGGTTCACGCGCGCCAGGGTCAGCTCCGCCGTGATGAACCGCGGCTCCAGGCCGGTCAGCGAGACGCCGTGCGGCAGCCACTGCTCGGCGTGGTCCCAGCCCTCGCGCGGGGTTCCTTCGCCGTACCCGCCGCCGCGGGAGGCCAGCACGATGAACTCGCGGCCGCCCAGCAGCCCGGCCTGCGTCTCCGGGTCGATCGACAGGCCCGGGGCGATCAAGTGGTCGACCCACGTCTTCACGCTGCTCGGCGCGCCGAAGTTGTACAGCGGCAGGCCGAGCAGGACCGTGTCGGCCGCCTTGATCTCGTCGACCAGCTCGCGGCTGCGCGCCCACGCCGCCGCCTGCTCCGGCGTGTGCTGGTCCGGCGGCACCATGCCCGCCAGCCCGCTCGCCGCGTCGATGTGGGGCAGCGGGTGCGCGCCCAGGTCGCGGTAGGTCACCGTGCCGCCGGGGTGGGCGGCCCGCCACGCGGCCGCGGCCCGCGCGCTGAGCCGGCGGCTCACCGAGCGCTCGCCCTGGATGCTCGAGTCGATGTGGAGGAGATGCGCCATGTCGTTAACCATCCGTAGATCGTTTGTGTAAGGCAAACCATTAATAGCACATCGATCGTTGGGGTGCCCATATACTGGGCGCATGACGTCGCTGCCGGTCGTGAACCAGCCGCCCCACCGCTGCGGGGCGCTGCTCGACCACCTCTCGCGCCGGATGCGGCTGCGCAGCGAGTCGGTCCTGGCGCCGCTGGGGCTGCGCCCGCGCCACCTGATCGCCCTCACGGTCCTGCGCGACCTCGGCGGCAGCTCCCAGCAGGACCTGGCGAAGACGCTGGAGATGGACGGCACGAACGTCGTCGGCCTGCTCAACGACCTCGAGGCCGAGAACCTGGTCGAGCGGCGCCGCTCCCCCGTCGACCGGCGCCGCCACGTCGTGGAGCTCACCGACGTCGGCGCGAAGCTGCTCGCGCGGGCCGAGTTCGCGCTGGCGGCGGTCGAGAACGAGGTGCTGGCCGGGCTGAGCGACGACCAGCGCGAGCAGCTCTACGAACTGCTCCACCAGGCCACGAACAAGACCGAGACGCAGGCGTGCACGGAAGCCGCGGCGGAGCCGGGCTGCTGACGCCTCAGCCCCCGGCGATGTCGCGAGCCAGCTGCCGCGCCTCCGCCAGGGTGAACTTCCCGGCGATCTGCGTTTCCCCGCCGGTGATGGCGGACTGCACGACCGGCGCGGTCAGCACCCGGCTCTTCAGCACCATCGCGACCTGCTTGCCGACGTTCTGCCCGGTCCACTCCGCCCACGTCCGCGCGCCCTCGGCGGTGAAGCTGAGGTCGATGACCGAGCCGCCCGTCGCCGGGTCGGGGTGCGCGGCCACGCGGCTCACGTCGGCGCCGCTGAGGAACCCGGGGCCGAGGACGTACTTCGTGCCGTCCGCGCGGTCGCAGCCGACCAGCGGCAGCGCCGGGTCGTCGCGGCCGTCGAGCGGGTCCGGCCGGTCCGCCGCGCAGTCGAGCGCCTGCGCCGCGGCCCGCTGCGTGGCCGGGTCGGCGCTCTGCCGCTCGGCCGCCGGACCGGACGGCGGCCCCGCCGGCAGCGCGGCCAGTACCGGCCGGAACCGCAGCAGCGTGCCGTCCTTGACGACGAACCCGGTGGGCGTCGCCTGACCCGCGACCTCGGTCTGGCACCCGGCGACGAGCACGGCGACGGCCGCGAGCAGGAGGATCCGCACGGCGGTCATTCTCCCCCGCAGCCCTACCCGGCCGCCAGGATCGCTTCCAGCCCCGAGGCCTGGGTACGCCAGTCCGTGACGTTCGGCGCGGTGCCGGTCCAGCGCTGGCCGATCCGGTTCAGCGAGTCACGGTCGCCCGCCCACAGCGCGTCCGCCTGCCTTCTCGCGAACGCGAGGTAGGCGGCCGAGCCCGTCGCCGTGGCCAGGTCGCCGAAGTAGCGCATGAAGATGCCCTTGAACTGCTTCTGGTTGTCGTCGCACGATCCCGTGCCGAGGTCGCACGACTCGACGAGCACGCCGCCGTCGGTCAGCCGCGCCATCGCCGCGTCCGCGAGCCGCCTCGCGGCGTCCAGATAGGACGGGATGCCGGTGGCGCGCCACAGCTCCAGCAGCCCGCCGATGCCGAGGCCCTGGTTGTAGGTCCAGACCGTCTGGCCGTTGTTGGCGCACGAAGCCGTCAGGCCGTCGTTGACCAGGCCGGCGGAGTTGACCAGCCCGCTGGCGAGGTACCAGTCCCCGGCCGTCTTCGCCCACTGCCCCCACACGGTGTCACCGGCGATCCGCCGGTGCAGCGACGCGGTCAACCGCAGGTACAGTCCGGCCGTGACGGCGTTCTTGTACGTCCGCTCGCGGTTCCACCACACGCCGCCGCCGCAGGAGCCGGTGTCCCAGAACCCGTGGACGTAGTTCGCGATCGTCGTCGCCTCGGCGAGGTAACGCGGGTCGTGGGTGCGGTCGTAGACGGCGACCCAGGCCAGACCCCACCACGCGCTGTCGTCGACGGCCCGGCTGACGAAGTCGCCGTCGATCGCGTCGGAACTCCTTGCCCCGGCCGGGAAAGCCACGCGGTTGACGTCGAAGGTGCGCGCCAGCGCCGCCTCGGACCCGCCCGCGTCGGCCACCGCCGTCACCGCGACCGCGGAGTTCCACCAGCTCGAGGGCCACCACGCGGTGTACGGGTCGTAGGACCACATCAGCGCGTCGAGCGCCCCGGCCGCGCGAGTCACCGCCGGACGGGCCCAGGCCGTGCAGCTCCCCTGCGCGTGCGTGGCTTCCCGGCCGCACGCCCGGACCGCGCCGCCGTAGAGGCGGCCCCGGGGATCGCGCGTCGCGAAGGCCGCGGTCTGCGTGCCGGTCGCGCCCGCGGGCACGCTCGTGCGGCCCAGCGACGAGCCGTCCGGCCAGCTCGCCCCGGCGTCCCAGGAGCGGTCGAGCCAGATCTCGTCACCGGGGCCGCCCGAATCGATCCCCGCCCACGCCATGCCGCGGCCGTCGAAGTGCAGGCGGATGGTGCGGCCGAAGAGCGTCGCCGGCGCCACCGGCCGGCTGTCCCCCGCGGCCGGCGCGGTCCGGTCGCAGGCCGCGTCGCAGACGTCCGGGTAGATCCACGCCGTGCAGCCGACCGCCTGCGCGTCACCGCAGGCACGCACCAGGCCGCGGCGGTGGTGCGCGGGATCGGTGAGGTTGTACATCAGCGTGCGGGTGCCGGTCCACGTGCCGGGGATGCTCGCCTTGCCCAGCAGGCCGTCCCAGGTGGCACCGCCGTCCCAGGAGCGGTCGAGCCACACGGCGTCCCCGGGAACGCCGTTGTCGATGCCGGCCCACGCCATCCCGTCCGGGTCCGAGGCGTGCAACCGCAGCACGCGGCCGTTGATCACCTTGTCCGGCAAGGGAAAGCTCTCCCGTGCGGCCCGCGACGGATCGAGCGTGTCGCACGCGGTGACGCACACCGCGGTGTCCGCCGCGGCGGCGGGCATCGGGGTCAGGGAACCGAACACGAGCAGCAGCACGAGCAATGTCCGCACCGACATCCCTCTCCACGCACGGGTTTCGTCCCAGGATAGGAACACCGCGTGGCGCGGCGAAGGTTTCTGTCCGGTTCTGACGCGTTCCGGACAAGAACCGACTGAGGCGCGGGCGGGAAGAGCCGGGGCATGACGGCGAGCATCAGCGCCGACCAGGTGACGTGCGTCAGCAGCGGTGCCTGTACTCCGCCGGACCGGTGGCGCTGCCACGCGAACACCGTCCCCATCACCGCGGAAGCCAGCACCAGCGCAGGATTCCGGGTCGCCGCGGTGGACAGGACGTACACCGCCGTGGCGCCGCGCGCCCCGAACGCGTCGTAGAGCGCGCCGCGGAAGAAGACCTCCTCCGCCACGCCGGTGACCAGCGCCGTCGCGGCGACCGACGGCGTCGACCCGCGGTGGGCGTGGTCGAGCACGCCCGTGATCGCCCGGCGCAGCGGCGGGATGTGCCGGGCCACCAGGGCACCGCCGTAGAACACGCCGAACGCGCCCGCCCCCGCGGCCACCGGCTGGACGACGTCCCGGCGGCCCCGCGGCACCCGCCCTGCCCCGGCGAACCACGTCGCGGCGACCGACGCGGTGAGCGCGTGGAACCGCCGCGAGCCGGGACGGCTGGCCAGCGACGCGCCGAGCAGGCCCGACCCGAATGCCGTGATGGCGGCCAGGACCGTCTTCCTCACGCCGTCCGCCTGCTCTTCGCCCGCTCGCCCAGCGCCCGCAGGACGGCTTCGTCGTAGTCCATCGGCTCGAAGCCGGCGATCTCGCGGATCGAGTCGTCGCGCACGACGACCTCGTTCGCCATCGAATCGATCAGCGCCCGCCCGGTCGGCACGTCGATGTCGGTGACCAGGGAAAGCCAGTACGACGACAGCCGCGGCGAAAGCAGCGGCACCGGCACGATCACCAGCGGCCTGCCTTCGATCGCCGCCAGCCGCTGCAGCATGTCCCGGTAGGCCAGCACCTCCGGGCCGCCGATCTCGAACGTCCGCCCCTCGGCGGCCGGGTGGTCGAGCACGGCCACGAGGTAGCGGACGACGTCGGCGACCGCGATCGGCTGCGTGCGCGTGCCGACCCAGCGCGGGGTGACCATGGCCGGGAGGTGCTCGACCAGCTGGCGGGTCAGCTCCCACGACGTCCCGCCGTGCCCGACGACGATCCCGGCGCGCAGCACGGTCACCGGCACGCCGGTCTCCGCGAGCAGCCGTTCGACCTCGCGGCGGCTGGCCAGGTGCTCCGACAACGCGTCACCGTCGTCGCCGAGGCCGCCCAGGTAGACGATCCGGCGCAGGCGCGCGTCCGCCGCCGCCCGGGCGAACGCGCGGGCCGCGTCGGCGTCGCGGCGCTTGAAGTCCGCGCTGTCCAGCGAATGCACCAGGTAGTAGGCGGCTTCGGCGTTCTCGAGCGCCTCACGCAGGGAGTGCGCGTCGGCGACGTCACCGCGGACGGCTTTCCCGGCCCCGGCGTATTTCGCGGGATGGCGGGTCATGGCGAGAACGTCGTGGCCGGCCGCTTCCAGCGCGCGGCACAACCGGCTGCCGACGAACCCCGAAGCCCCGGCCACCAGCACGCGCATACCGGCGACGTTAGCCGGGGCTCCGCCGGTCCGCAGAACGTCCGTTCCCGGCGAAGCAGACCGCGGCGACCACGCCCGCGCACCCCACCAGCTGCAGCGCGCTCGGCGTCTCCCCGAGCAGCACGATGCCCAGCAGCACCGCGCCGACCGGCTGCAGCAGCATCAGCGTGGCGCCGGCGGTGGCGGACATCCGGGGCAGCGCGGCGGAGATGAGCGTCCAGCCGGCCAGCTGGCCGACGAGCGCGAGCGCGGCCAGCCACCCGAACGTGCGCGGGTCCGGCGTGAAGTCGAGCGTGCCGGTCGGCACCCCGAGGGCGACGGCGACCACGCCGGCCGACAGCGTCGCCAGCACGAGGGACTGCGCCTGCGAGCCCGCGCCGCCGCTCAGCCGGATCAGGAAGAGGTAGCCGGCGTACCCGGCGCCGGCCAGCATGGCCGCGACGGCGCCGGTGACCGGGTCGGGCCCGAAGGAGCCGGTGCCGGCGAACCCGCCGGCCAGCACGACCCCGCCGAGCAGGACGGGCACGGCCAGCAGGAACCGCTTCGCCGGCCGTTCCCGCAGGAACGCGAAGGCGAGCAGCGGCACGATGATCACCTGCACGGCGAGCAGGACGGTCGCGACGCCGGCGCCGACCCGCGGGATCGCCTCGCCCCACAGCACGAAGTCCAGCCCGAGACCGACCCCGGCCAGCAGCGGCAGCAGCACGCGCCGCGGCCCCGGGCTCCGCCGTTCCCGCGCGGCGAGCAGGAGCAGCACCGGCAGGGCCAGCAGGCACCGCCAGAACGCGCTCGTGCTGCCGCTGGCGTGCGAGACCTTGATGAAGACCGACGACAGCGAGATGCAGAAGCTGCCGAGCGCGGCGAGCAGCCGTGGGTCGAAGCGTTCGGTGAACGCCATGGCGGTCTTGGCGGGGTGGGACGCGGTCGTGGTCACCTCTCCAGCGTGCGGGCCGCGACTGTCAAGGACAAGCGAATGTTTCTGCGCGAAATTCGGTAGCATTACTACTGTGTTCGGCCTCGACCGGCTGCGTGCGCTGCACGCCGTCGCCACCCAGGGCTCGGTCGCCGCGGCGGCCACGTCCCTGCACGTCACGCCGTCCGGGGTGTCCCAGCAGCTGGCGAAGCTGGAGCGGGAAGCCGGGCAGCGGCTGCTCGAACCGCGCGGCCGCGGCGTCCGGCTGACCAAGGCGGGCCAGGTGCTGGCCGGGCACGCCGAGCGGATCCTGGCGCAGGTCGCCGAGGCCAAGGCGGACCTGGAGCTGCTGCGCGAGGACGTCATCGGGCCGCTGCGGATCGGCGCGATCCCGACGACCGTGCACGCGCTGCTGCCGCCGGCGCTGGCCACCCTCGCCGACCGGCACCCGCGGCTGGAGGTGACCCTGCACGAAGGCGAGGCGGAGCAGACGATGCCCCGCGTGCTGGCCGGCGACCTCGACGTCGCGGTGCTGGAGAGCTGGGCGGACCGGCCGACGGTCATCCCGCCGTCGACGACGCGGATCGCGCTGTTCTCCGACGTCGCCGACCTCGCTTTGCCCGCCGGACACCGGCTGGCGCACCGCAAGACCGCCGACCTGTCCGAAGTGGACGATCTGCCGTGGATCGGCTGGAGCCTGGGTTCCGGCTGCTACGAATGGCTGCTGCAGGTGCTGCGCAAGCAGCGGCTGGAGCCCCGGATCAGCTGCACGGTCGGCAGCTACCCGACGCAGCTGGCGCTGGTGGCGGGCAACGCCGGCGCGGCGCTGGTGCCCCGGCTGGCCCGGGAGCGGCTGCCGGACGGCGTGCGCATCCTGACGACACGCCCCGCCCTCACGCGCACCATCTACGCGATCTGCCGGGCAGGCGAAGAGGACCACGGGGCCGTGCGGGCGTGCCTGGACGCGCTCAAGGCCGCCTCGGCGAGTTACGAGACCGCCGCCCGGCCGGTCGGCTGAGCCGGTCGGCCATCTCCGTCACGAGCTTGCCCGGACGGCGGTGGTGGACCAGGAAGATGTCCCGCGCCGGCCGCGCGTCGGCGGCGTCGCGCACCTCGATCCGCGTCGGCCCAGCCCGCCCGAGCACGCTTTCCGGCACGTACGCGACGCCGAGGCCGGCCTCGACCAGCGCGAGGATGACCTGGTAGTCGCGGGTTTCGTAGGCGACGGTCAGCCGGATTCCGGCGGCGGCGGCGAGCTCCTCGAGGCAGACGCGGTTGGGCACGCCCGGGCTGCCGGAGATCCAGTCCTCGCCGGCGAGGGCCCGCAGCGTGAGCCGGCGGAGGCGCGCCAGGGGGTGGCCGGCCGGCAGGACCAGCCGGAACCGCTCCGAGCACAGCAGCGACCGCTCGAGCCCACGCGGGTCGGGCAGCGGCGTGCCGGGATACCGGTGGGTGATCAGCAGGTCGAGGTCGCGGGAGCGGACCAGGCCGTAGCCGTCGGGCGGTTCCAGGTCCAGCAGCCGCAGCGCGACCGCGGGGTGGTCGCGGCGGAACCCGGCGAGGGCGGCGGGCACGAGCGTCATGCCCGCGCTCGCGAACGTCCCGACGGTGAGCTGGGCGGGCTCCTCGGCCAGCAAGGCGCGGACCGTCCGCTCGGCCGTGCGCAGCTCTCCGACGATGGTCTCGGCGTGGCTGAGCAGCGCCTCGCCGACCGGTGTGAGCGTGACCCCGCGCGGGTTGCGGTGCAGCACGGGCGCGCCGACGTCGCGTTCGAGCTTCGCCACCTGCTGCGAGACGGCGGACGGCGTGAAGGACAGCCGCTGGGCCGCCCCGGCGATCGACCCGGCGTGCGCCACTTCGGCGAGCAGGGCCAGGCGGTGGGCGTCGAGCACGTGGACCTCCAGCCGTAAGCGTTGCTAATGCCAGCATAGGAGACGTCGCTGGTGCTTACGGCCGTTCGCGTGCATGCTGGGCCCATGATCAGCGCTTCCGATGTCGAGCGGGCCGCCGCGCGGATCGAGGGCCGGGTCCGCCGGACACCGGTGTTCGCCGACGGCGGCGTGTGGTTCAAGCTCGAACAGCTGCAGCACACCGGGTCCTTCAAGGCCCGTGGGGCGTTCAACCGGATCATCGCCGCGGGTGCGCTTTCGGCGGCCGGGGTCGTGGCCGCGTCGGGCGGCAACGCCGGGCTCGCCGTCGCCTACGCCGCGCGCGAGTTCGGGGTGACGGCGCGGGTCTACGTCCCGGCGAACGCGCCCGCGGTCAAGGTGGCGAAGCTGCGGCAGCTGGGCGCCGCCGTCGAGCTGGTCGGCGAGAAGTACGCGGACGCCTACGACGCGGCGGTGAAGGACGCGGCCGAGCGCGGCGCGCTCTTCTGCCACGCCTACGACCAGCCCGAGATCTGCGCCGGCCAGGGAACGGCCGCCCTGGAGCTGCTCGCGCAGACCGGCGGCGTCGACACGGTCCTGGTCGCGGTCGGCGGCGGTGGGCTGCTGGCCGGGATCGCGGCGGCGGTCGAAGGCCGGGCCCGGGTGGTCGGCGTCGAACCGCGCTCGGCGCCGACGCTGAACGCGGCACTGGCCGCGGGCGAGCCGGTGCCGGTCGAGGTGTCCGGCGTCGCCGCGGACTCCCTCGGCGCGACCCGGCTCGGCGACATCGCCTTCGCCGTCGCCACCCGCACGGAGGCCGGCTCGGTGCTGGTGGACGACGCCACGATCGTCGAAGCGCGGGCGGCGCTGTGGGACCGTTACCGGCTGGCCGTCGAGCCCGGCGGGGCGACGGCGTTCGCCGCTCTGCTCGGGGGCGCCTACCGGCCCGCGCCCGGGGAGCGCGTCGCCGTACTGCTGTGCGGCGCCAACACCGACCCGGCGACGCTCACTTCCCCGTCAGCCGCTCCACCAGCGGCGCGAACTCCTCGATGAACGCGCCGTTGACGCTGACGTAGGACACGCCCAGCTCCTCGCGCCGGCGTTCCAGCTCTTCGGCCATGGCGTCCGCGCTGCCGCGGATGATGGTCAGCGAGTCGTGCTCGATGAGGGTCTCGGCGTCGACGCCGATGAAGCCGCGGATCCACGGCGGCACCTGCTCGCCGACGACGAAGATGTTGAGCGCCAGCTCGATGTCCCGCCCGCCGGCCGCCGCGCGGATCTCCTCGGCGTAGCCCGCCATCTCCTCGCGGGTGGTCAGCACGCCACCGGCGAGCGTCACGACGTCGGCCTTGGCGCCGGCGAGCTTGCGCGCCTTCGGGCCGCCGGCGGCGACCATCACGGGCGTGTGCCCGTCGCCGTCGAGCCGCCGGACGTGGTCGATCGTCTCGGAGATCGCGTCGAGGCGCTCCTGGCCGGAGCCGTAGGGCAGGCCGAGCTCCTCGGCCTGCTGCCGCATGGTCGGCAGCCCGGTGCCGAGGCCGAGCTCGAACCGGCCGCCGGTCACCACGGTCAGGCTGTGGGCTTCCCACGCCGCGGCCCGCGCGGTGCGCAGCGGGCTGGCGAAGACGAAGGAGCCGACGCGCAGCTCGCTCGTCGCCGCCGCGGCGGCCGCGAGCGCCGCGGTCGGGGTCGGCAGGTTGAGGTTGTCCGGGCAGAGCAGCGTCGAGTAGCCGAGCTCCTCCGCGCGGCGCGCGGTCTGGAGCCACTTGGCGCCCCCTTCGGACGCCGCGGCCACCACGCCGAACCGGAACGGCTTCTTCGCCATGAGCGCACCCCCACTGTGTCGGTGCTTCCGATCAAACCACCGGTGCGCCCGGCCGTGCCACCACGGCCGGGCGCGGGTCCGGATCAGCCGCGCTGGTATTCCTCCCAGGTGACCTTCGGCACCGACGGGCCGTCGTCGGCGCCGCGGCCGGCGAGGCCGTTCATGCCCAGGTAGTAGTCGCCGGTCTGGTGCTGCGCGCCCGAGGACAGGTCCGGATCGGAGATCGCCATCGCGTGGATGTGGTAGGCGAAGCCCTGCGCGGGCGTGCGCAGCCAGGCCGCGAAGCCGACCTTGCGCAGGGCCTTGAGCAGGGTGGTGCGGCTCGTCGAGGACAGGTTGGACACCGAGATGTCCATCGCGCCGCCGCCGTCGTGCGTGCCGGCCGAAGCGTCGACACCGCCCGGGTTGTACGAGCCCTGCGTCAGGCTGACCGACGAGCCGAAGAGACCCTCGGCGGCCACCAGCATCGCCTTGGTGCGCGTGTTGAGCGTGACGCCGTGGTAGGTCACGTGGCTGCCGGCCGAGACCGGGTTGGTGACCGTGTACCGGCCCTCGCCCAGCTTCTCCAGCGACGTCTTGCCGGGCAGGCCGGACGCGTCGATCCCGGTGTAGCCCAGCGACTTCTGGTACTGCGAGTAGGCGGCGATCGTGGTGGTGCCGAAGTAGCCGTCGACGTACTGGGCGGCGAGCAGCCCCTTGGCCTGCAGCGCCTGCTCGACGAGCAGGACGCTGTCGTGCGCGCCCGGCGTCTGCGTGTCGTCGGCGCGGCGCGGGTCGATCTGTGCCGCCTTCAGCACGGCCTCCATGTTCGCCGTGGGCAGCGCCGTCGTGGTCACGGGCTCGGCCTGGGCCGGTGCGGCCACGGCGAACGCCGCCGCGGTGAGTGCCGTCAGGACGGCGGCCTTCGTGAACATCCCTGTCCTCCACTCGTCGGAATCGCTGGCGGCCACCACGATCACCGGACCGGATACAAGGGACGTACAAAGCGGCATTCGACCGCTCCCGAGGCCGTGACGTCGTGTAATCCCAGCCACACACGATCCGGTCGTCACTGGTCCAGGCGGATTTCTTTCGGTTACACAGAGTTGCGTCGAGCCCGCACTGGACGTGCCCGTGCTCGTTTCGTAACCTGTTCGAGATCTCGCGGCCCCCGGTCGTCGATGAGACGGCGACGCGAGATCGCCGCCGATACCCCTCCCCCGGGTACCGGACCCACCGCGTGCCTTTCGTGTTGCGGTCGAGCACGCGCCGGGTACGGGCGAGGCCCCCGACTCGCCCTCCGGTACCCGAAGGCGGCCGAACAGCAAAGGAGACCCGCGCGAGAATGCATTCGCATCCCGTCAAGCGCGTGGTGTCAGGTGCCCTCGCCGCGGCCGCGGTGATCACCGTGGTCACCGTGGCCCAGCCGACGGCCACCGCCGCCCCCGTCCCCGTCCTGCAGGCGCCGCCCACCGGGTCGGACGCCCTCGCCAAGTACCGCGAGCTGGCGGCACAGGCCGAGAAGCTCAACGAGGACCTGCTCCGGGCCCAGGACGACCTGACCGCCAAGCAGGCAGAGCTCGACAAGGCCAACGCCGACGTCACCGCCGCGAAGAACGCCGGCGCCCAGGCCGCCGAGGCGAAGCAGAAGTACCAGACGGAGGTCGACAAGTTCGCCGGCGCGTCGTTCACCAGCGGCGTCGCGATGAACAAGCTGTCGGCCCTGCTGGCCGGAACGTCCACTCAGGACTTCCTGGACCGCTCCTCGGCCCTCGAGGTCATCGCGACCCACAAGAACGCCGCGATGGACAACCTCACCGGAGCGGCGGACAAGGCCGCGGCGGCCGAGAAGTCGGCGACCGACGCGGCGAAGCGGGCGCAGGACGCCCGCGACGCGGCGGCGAAGCTGGCGTCGGACATCGAAGCCAAGAAGAAGAACCTGCAGGCCCAGATCGACCAGATCGAGGCGCAGAGCCGGAACCTCAGCAGCACCGACAAGGCCGCCCAGAAGGACACGGGCGGCGCGGCGCCGACGGTCAAGGCGCCCAGCGCGGCGGCGCAGAAGGCGGTCGACGCGGCGCTGAGCAAGCTCGGCAGCGCCTACGTCTGGGGTGCCACCGGGCCGAGCACGTTCGACTGCTCGGGCCTGATGCAGTGGGCCTACAAGCAGGCCGGGATCTCGCTGCCCCGGACGTCGGCGGCGCAGGCGGGCTTCGGCACGCCGGTGTCGCGCGACCAGCTGCAGCCGGGCGACCTGGTCGCGTACTACTCCCCCGTGTCCCACATCGGGATGTACATCGGCGACGGCAAGATGGTGCACGCCCCGACCAGCGGCGACGTCGTCAAGATTTCGCCGCTGCTGAGCGAGTACGCGGGGGCGACGCGGCCCACGGCGTGAACCGGTGCCCCGTTCCGCGAAGTGTAGAAAGCGCGGAACGGGGCACTTTCCGCGCATGGTCGACAACTACGACGCAGCGACGGTCGAGGCCGTCGGCAAGGTGACCGAAGCGCTCGAGACGATCGAGCGTGCCCGCGGGCACCTCTATTCGTTCCACCAGCTGACCGGCAGCGCGGACCTGGCGCTCGGCGAAGCCGTGGAGAAGCTGGAAAAAGCCGGCCACGCGGACTGGGCACGGCAGCTGACCGAGGAACTGATCGGGCGGAACGTGTTACCCGATCGGTGGACGTTCCAGGTGGTCGAGGAGTACGACGACGGCTACTACAAGAGCTGCCGCGACTTCGAGCGGAACCTGCTGGCCGACCTGACGGACGGCCGCCGCCACCTGCACGAACAGCAGATGAAGGACGACCGCCGCACCCACGGGCGCCCGGGCCACGAGGCGGGCCGCCCGAGCACCCCGCCGGCGGGTCCGTGACCGGCGATCGCCGGACCCCTGCGCTAGAGTCGACGGTAGCCGAACAGACGTTCGAATGGAGGAGTGATGGCGGACCAGGTGGAGCCGAACCCGGAGAAGGACCCGAGCGAGTGGACGACGGGCGACGAGCCGATGACGGGGCCGCAGAAGTCGTACCTGCAGACGCTGGCCCAGGAGGCCGGTGAGGAGGTGCCGGACGATCTGACGAAGGCGGAGGCTTCGGCGCGGATCGACGAGTTGCAGCGTGTTACCGGCCGGGGCGCCTGAGGGCTCGGCGGTTTAGCCCCGCGGCAGAGGGGTTCCGGGGCAGGGCGGGCGGATGGGGTCGGGAGCGGTTGCCCTGCAGCTCCGCGGCTTCCTCCTTCCGCGCCCTTCCTGCGCCTCCGCGGCCTTTCCCACAGCCCGCGCGACCCGCGCCCTTCCGGCACGCCGCCGCGCCCGTCCTGCGCCGCCGCAGCCTTTCCCACAGCCCGCGCGACTTCCCGACCCCGCGCCCTTCCGGCACGCCGCCACGCCCATCCCGCGCCGCGGCCGCCTCGCGCAATCACGTCCGCGGCCTCCCGCGCCGTGGCTCGCGGCCCGGCCTGCGGCGCGTCCTGCCCCGTCAGCGGGGCCGGCCTGCCGGGATGCGCCACAGCACCGCTGCCTCCTGCTCGCCTCGGCGGGCCCGGGCTCGGACCGCCAGCAGCCAGGCGATCCCGATCAGGGACACCACCGCCAGGCCGCCCCACGACAGTGCCGTGAACACGTCCGCCTGCAGTGGTGTCGGCTGGGGCTGGTAGCCCTGCTCCAGCTGGATGTACTGCCACCGCGTGCCCGTCAGCAGGAGCGTCAGCACCAGCGCGATGCCGTGCATCGAGTCCCACAGCGCGTGCAGCACCGACACCCCCACGTAGCTCAACAGCAGCCGCAGCGTCAGGGCGAAGTGCCGGTGGTCGCTCGCCGAAAACAGCACGCCGCCGAGGATGGCCGTCCACAGGCCGTGGCCCACCGGGGCCAGTACGCCGCGCAGCAGCTCCGTCTGGACCAGGTCCATCAGGGAAAGGCCACGCTCGGTGAACAGCGCCGTGAACGCGTACCCGGCCGACTCGAACGCCGCGAAGCCGAACCCGACCGCGGCGCCCAGCACCAGGCCGTCGCCGGCGAACTTCACCCGCAGGTGGCGCGTCAGCACCGCCAGCACGGCCAGCTTGACCGCTTCTTCGATCAGTCCCACCCCGCCGAACAGCCACGGCGACGGATGCAGCAGGTACGACTCGAGCAGCGACGCCGCCAGCACGCCGAGCACCCCACCGGCGACGAAGGTGCTGAACAGCAGTTCGGCGGTCACCTCACCGGTCCGCCGCCGCCCGAACGCCCAGGCGACGAACGTGACGGGCACGAGAAAACTGCCGAGCAGCACGACCGTGGGCACGAGGTTGGGGTTGCCGGTCACGAAGGTGACGACTACGGCGAGCACCCAGAGCAGCGCACCGACGAGGAACATGCGCAGCCAGACCCGGCGTGGCCGCACCCGGGCCGGGGACGGAGCGGACGGAAAAGCCATGCAGGTACTGTGCCCCGCCCAGGCCCATCCCGCACCCGATCGCACGACGGGCGTTCTCAGGCGAACCACAGGCAGATTCAGCCGCGGTCGCACCGCGGCTCATGCACGAGAGCAAGCCGCGCTGTGCTCGGCGCCACGGCGTGCCCGCGTGCCGGATGGGTATCCCCATCCCAGATGCCCGACTCCCCGAAGGAGGACATCCCGTGTACCTGACCGTGCTGCTCGTCGCTCTCGCCGGGCTGCTCGTGCTCGGCGCTTCCACCCTCCGGGAGCTGCCGAAGCCCTATCCCCGCACCGCCAAGCGCACTCTCGTCGTCGCCTGGCTCGTCGCCGCAGCCGGGGTCGGGTGGTGGGCCGGGGCTCCCGGGGCCGCTCCCCTTGTCGTCACCGTTGTCGGGCTCGGCTTTCTCGTCGCCACCCTGAACCGGGAGCCCGAACGGCCGTCCTACCCGGTCGCCACCCCCTACCAGCCGCCCCGGTGACGGGCTGGGCCGTGCGCGTCAGGCAGCTTGCGCCAGCCCGGCACCCGTGACGCGGAGCAGGAACTCGGCGTTGGATCCCGTCTTGCGCAGCTGGTCCAGCAGCTGCTCGATGGCGTTCGGGCCCGCCAGCGCGCGGCGGACGTCGCGCATCGCGGCGAGTTCGCCGGGCGTGACCAGGAGTTCTTCGCGCCGGGTGCCGGATGCCGGCAGGTCGACCGCCGGGAACACGCGGCGCTCGGCCGTCCTGCGGTCGAGTTTCAGTTCGGCGTTGCCGGTGCTCTTCAGCTCCTCGAAGAACACCGTGTCAGCCAGCGAACCGGTCTCCACCAGCGCCGACGCGACGATCGTCAGCGAGCCGCCGCCTTCGAGGTTGCGCGCCGCGCCGAGGATGCGCTTCATCGGCTGCAACGCGGCCGCGTCGACGCCGCCGGACAGCGTGCGGCCCGACGGGCGTGCCGAAAGGTTGTACGCGCGGCCGAGGCGGGTGAGCGAGTCGAGCAGCAGCACGACGTCTTCGCCGCGCTCCACCAGGCGTTTCGCCCGCTCGACGGCCAGTTCCGCCACCGCGACGTGTTCGGCGGGCGGACGGTCGAAAGTGGACGCGATCACCTCGCCCCGCACGGTCCGGCGCAGTTCGGTGACCTCCTCCGGCCGTTCGTCGGCGAGCAGCACCATCAGCCGGCATTCCGGGTGGTTGACCGAGATGCCGTGGCCGATGTCGCGCAGCACCGTGGTTTTCCCGGCCTTGGGCGGGGAAACGACCAGCGCGCGCTGGCCTTTGCCGAGGGGGGTGGCGAGGTCGATGACGCGCGGCAGCAGCAACGTCGGCGTCGTTTCGAGCAGCAGGCGCCGGTCGGGGTGGACCGGCACCAGGTCGCCGAAGAACGGCCGCGGCTCGGCCGGGTCGGCGCCGTTGACGCTGGTGAGCCGCTCGGTGGTGCCGGTGATTTCGTCGCCGGGACGCAGTTTGTGCTTGCGGACGAAGGAAAGCGGAAGGACGACGTCGTCGGGGGCCGGCCGGTAGCCGGTCCGGACGAAGGCGGATTTTGCGGATACGTCAAGGATTCCGTGAAAAGACATGGGTGTCTCCCGATGAGGTGACCGGCGCGCGCGGAAGGCGAAGCCGGAAAGGAAGGAAGAGGCCGATCGGCCTGGATCCCGGGGAGCTTCCTCCGGGCGGCCGACGGGCCGGCATCCGCGAGGAGCATCTTCACGGTAGCGCGACGCCGGCGAAAGCACAACGGGTTAGACCACGTGGCGGTGGGTAGCCCACAAGTGGAACCAAGAAGGTGCTACCGACGATGGGAGCGGATCGTGTATCGACATAGCCCGGACTCTGGCGTCGATACCGGGGAAAGCGCCGAGGACGAGCAAACCGGGACCGCGGCCCGTACCGCCGGCACCGCGGTCGCCTCGAGGTTCGAAGAGCTCGCACCGGCGCTGCCGAACGAGATGGCCGGGCTGCGCCGCAAGCTGATCGGCTGGCTGGACGGGTTGCCGCTGGACCCGGCCATCCTGCACGACATCACGCTGGCGACGTACGAGGCATTGGCGAACGTGGCGGCCCACGCCTACCCGGACGGCCACGGCTGGGCCCGTCTGCAGGCAACTCGAACGGGTGACGCCCTGACCGTGACGGTGACGGACACGGGCTGCGGAATCCCGGCGACGCGCCCGCACAAGGCAGGGTTGCGCACGTCGGGTGGCCGCGGACTGGTGCTGATCGACAAGGTGACGGACCAGTCGGACATCGACACGGGCGGCCAAGGAACAACGGTCCGCATGACGTGGCGCCCGGCGGCGCTGAGGGAAAAGACCCCGGCCTGAGCCACGCACCCGGCCTGCGCACGCCTGCCTGGGAAATCGGTTACCCCGGCGGGGTCGCGAAGACGGCAGGCGAGGGGTGCTTGCCGAACGGCGGCAAAAGCACATCCCTCACCCCCCTCGAAACCCCCTCAAGCCGCCCTAGCCAGCCGGACCATCCGGTTCCGCGGATAGGAAACCAGCTCCCGCTCCTCATCGGTGGTGAAGATCTCGACGGAGTCCTCCAGCAGCTCCGCCGAGTTCACCTGCAGTGGCCACGCCGGCAGACCCGGCGCGGGCTCGTGCCAGAACCACTGGCCCTTCGTCAGCTGGTCCGCCGGGACCGTCGCGTCGTCGGTGTTCATGGCCATGAGGCTAGCCGCCACCACCGACAGTTTTCGCACTGCCTCACGCGTGCCCGGTGCCCGCTGCGTACGCTGGCGGCATGAGTGTCCGCCACACCGTCGTCGCGTCCCCGGTCGGTCCGCTGACCCTGGTCGGCGACGGCGCCGCGCTCATCGGGCTGTACTTCGACGGCCACCTGCGCACACCTCGCGTCACCGACCTGGGTCCGCGCGTGGACGACGGCTTCGAAGCCGTCGTCCAGCAGCTCGGCGAGTACTTCGCGGGCACGCGGCGCGAGTTCGACCTCGAACTCGCGCCCCGCGGCTCGGCGTTCGAAAAGCAGGTCTGGGCGCTGCTGACGAAGATCCCGTACGGCGAGACGCGCACGTACGGGCAGCTGGCCGCCGAGCTGGGCGATCCCGGTGCCGCGCAGGCCGTCGGGAACGCCAACGGCTGGAACCCGATCAGCATCGTCGTGCCGTGCCACCGCGTCGTCGGCACCAGCGGCGGCCTGACCGGGTACGCCGGCGGCCTCGCCCGCAAGCGGTTCCTCCTCAGCCTGGAAGAACCGCCCGCGGACGAGGTCGGCCGCCTGTTCTAGCCCACCGCGCAGGTCACGGTCGGGTCCGTCAGGTTCCCGCCGTGCTGGACGGTGAACCCGATGACGTTGCCGCTGCCGTTGGGCCGTGCGGTCAGCACGTACCCGGTGCTGTCCCAGGTGCCCGTGTAGTTCCAGCTGCCGATCACCTTCTGGGGCGCGTGGAAGGTGATCGTCAGCACCCAGGTGTTCGTGCCGGACACCGTGACCTGGCCGTTGAAGCCGACGTTCCACTCCGCCGTCTTGGCGTAGGCCGCCGTGCAGCCGCCGGACGGCGGTGTCGTGGTGGTCGCCGGCGGTGTGGTGGTGGTCGTGCCGCCGTCCGGCGGGGCGCCGTTGTTCAGCGCGTCGAGCACCGCGGTGTAGGCGGCCTTCTTCTGGCCGTTGCCGTCGAAGAGCAGCGGCGTCGCCGACGCGCGCCACGAGTCCGTGTCCCGGATGCCCCACACCGTCATCCCGGTGCACCGCGGCACCGCGAGGCACGCCTGCGTGACGGTCCGGAAGTTGTCCGCCTGCGTGGTGCCCGAACCTTCGATGTCCAGCTCGGTGATCTGGACGTCCACGCCCAAGTCCGCGAAGTTCTGCAACGTGGTCCGGTAGTTCGACGGCACCGGGCTGTTGCTGTTGAAGTGCGACTGGAAGCCGACGCAGTCGATGGGCACGCCGCGGGACTTGAAGTCCTGCACCATGCGGTACACCGCCTGGGTCTTCGCCTGGTTCCAGTCGTCGGTGTTGTAGTCGTTGTAGCAGAGCTTCGCGCCCGGGTCGGCCGCCCGCGCGGCGCGGAACGCCGCCTCGATCCAGTCGTCGCCGGTGCGCTGCAGGTTCGAGTCGCGCCGGGCGCCCGAGCCGCCGTCGGCGAACGCTTCGTTCACGACGTCCCAGGCGTAGATCTTGCCGCGGTAGTGGCCCGCGACCTGGGTGATGTGGTTGAGCATCGCCTGCCGCAGCGCGGTGCCCTCCATGCTCTGCATCCAGCCGGGCTGCTGCGAGTACCAGGCCAGCGTGTGCCCGCGCAGCCGCGCGCCCTGGCTCGTGGCCTGGTCGACGATCCGGTCGGCGTTCGCGTAGCTGAACTGGTTCTGGTTCGGCTCGGTCGCGTCCATCTTCATCTCGTTCTCGGGCGTGATCATGGTGAACTCGCGGCTCAGGATGCCGGTGTACACCGAGTCCGAGAGCTTGCTCGCCGAGACGGCGGTGCCGAAGTACCGGCCGGTGCGGGCCGCGGCACCGCCCAGCGTGCTTCCGGCGGGCGGGGCGGACGTCGTCGTGGCCGGCGGCGGCGTGGAAGTGCTGTCACCGCCGCTGTTCAGGCCGAGGAACGCGATCGCGTACTGCACCATCCCGTTCTGCGGCAGCACATGCCCGGCGCCCTGGACGCTGATGCCCTCGACCGGCGCCTGGGTCCCGGTGCCGCCGTAGCGGGTGCGCGTCCACCCGGACTGCGGGGAATCGGTCGACGACGGCGTCTGGCTCACGCCGCGCAAGTTGGTCCACTGCTTGATCTCCTCGCCGAAGTTCGGGTAGCGGAGCGTGTCGTCGGCGGTGCCGTGCCACAGCTGCATCCGCGGATACGGGCCGCTGCGCCCGCCGCTCATCTGGCGGGCCTGGTCGCCCCACTGCTGCGGGGTCTTCGTGATCTGCCCGTTGGCGCACTGGCTGTTCCAGCTCGACCCGTCGGTGGTGGCGAAGCAGCCCGCGGGCACGCCCATGAACGCCGAGCCCGCGGCGAACACGTCGGGGTACTCGGCCGCGAGCACGTTCGTCATCATCGCGCCCGAGGAGAACCCGGTGACGTACACCCGGCCCGGGTCGACGTTGTAGTGCTGCTTGGCGTAGCCGACCATCGACAGGATGCCGACCGGGTCGCTGCCGCCGCCGCGGGTGAGCGCCTGCGGCGAAGACACGTCGAAGCACTGCCCGCTGCGCGTGGCCTCCGGGAACACGATCACGTACCCGTACTGGTCGGCCGCGGTGACGTAGTCGCGCGCGTAGCCGTTGAACACCGCCGACGCCGAACCGGTGCAGTAGTGGATCGCGACCAGCAGCGCCGGCCGGGCCGCGACCCGGTCCGGGACGTAGACGTACATGTTGAGGTTGCTGGGGTTGTCGCCGAAGCCCGTCACCCGCGTCAACGTGGCTGCCGACGCGGGTTGCGCGGCGATCAGCACGATCGCGGCGGCGATCGGCAGCACGGCGGCGAGGAGGGCGGTGAGGAGTCGTCGCACTCGGGGAATCCTTTCCGGGGGCAGGAGAGGAACTGCGATGATGGTTCGTTCGCGGGCCCGGGGCGGTCAACGATTATCGAGATGTTTCGGACCCGTTCGAGGGTGGGTGCGGCGCGGCCACCCAACCGCGGCGGATCCGGGTTAGCCTCGGATCATGGCTGAAGGAAACGCGCTCGGGGAGTTCCTCCGGGCCCGCCGGGAGCAGGTGCGGCCCGAGGACCTCGGCCTGCCCGGCGGCGGGTCACGCCGGGTCGCGGGCCTGCGCCGGGAGGAGGTCGCCCTGCTGGCCGGCGTCAGCACGGACTACTACGTCCGGCTGGAGCAGGGCCGGGAGCGGCGCCCGTCCGGGCAGGTCGTGGCCGCGCTGGCGCACGGGCTGGCGCTGGACGACGACGCCACCGCCCACCTGCACCGGCTGGCGCGTCCGGCGCCCGCGCGCCGCCGCCCGCGGCGGCGGGAGCAGGTCAGCCCGAACCTGCTGCGCCTGATGGACCGCTGGCCGGACACGCCCGCGCTCGTGCTCGGCCGCTGCCTCGAGGTCCTGGCGCACAACGCGCTGGGCGAGGCGCTGTTCGCCGGCCACACCCACAGCGGTGACCTGGTCCGGCTGGTGTTCCTCGACCCGGACGCGCGCGAGTTCTACCCGGACTGGGAGCGCGTCGCGGTCAACACGGTCGGCGGCCTGCGTGCGGCCGCGGGAATCGATCCGGACGACCCGCGGCTCGTCGAGACGGTCGGCGAGCTGTCGGTCAAGAGCGCGGACTTCCGCCGCCTGTGGGGCCGCCACGACATCCGGCAGAAGACCCACGAGACCAAGCGGTTCCACCACCCGCAGGTCGGCGAGCTGGTCCTCAGCTACGAGGCGCTGACCGTGAACAGCGCACCCGGCCAGCAGCTGGTCGTCTACCAGGCCGAGCCGGGCAGCACGTCCGAAGCCGCGCTCCGGCTGCTCGGCAGCCTCGCCGCCGGCTGACCGAACCCTTTCCCCGTCAATCCACAATGGATGGAGTACTTCGTCGTGCCCGAAAACGCTGTCTGGTTCATCACCGGCTGCTCGACCGGCCTCGGCCGGGCGGTGGCCGAAGCCGTGCTCGGCCGCGGCCTGCGGGCGGTCGTCACCGCCCGCGACCCGGCCCAGGTCGCGGACCTCGCCGCCGCCCACGGCGAGCGCGCACTGGCCCTGCCGCTCGACGTCACCGACCACGCGCAGGTCGTCGACGCCGTGAAGCGGGCGGAAACCGCGTTCGGCCGGATCGACGTCCTGGTCAACAACGCCGGCTACGGCTATCTCGCCGCGGTCGAAGAAGGCGAGGACGAGGAGGTCCGGCGGCTGTTCGACACGAACGTGTTCGGCCTCGCCGACGTCACCCGCGCGGTGCTGCCGGGCATGCGGGCCCGGCGCAGCGGGCACGTCGTGAACGTCTCGTCCCTCGGCGGGCTCGCCGCCTTCGGCGCGACCGGCTACTACCACGCGACGAAGTTCGCCGTGGAAGGGCTTTCCGAGTCGCTGGCCGCCGAAGTGGCGCCGCTGGGGATCAAGGTGACCATCGTGGAGCCTGCCGCGTTCCGCACGAACTGGTCCGGACCCTCGATGCGGCAGTCGGCCGTCCGCATCGACGACTACGCGGAGACCGCCGGCGCCCGGCGCGCGGCGACCACCGCGACCTACGGCCACCAGCCGGGCGACCCGGTCCGCGCGGCCGAAGCGATCCTCACCGCCGTCGGCGCCGGCGAACCGCCCCTGCGGCTGCTGCTCGGCAAGGCGGCCTACGACATCGCCACCGCGCGGCTCGACACGCTGCGCACCGCCTTCGACGCCTGGCGCGAGGTCACCCTCGGCGCCGACTTCCCGGAAGGAACCCGGTGAAGACCGTCCTCATCACCGGGGCCAGCAGCGGTATCGGCCACGCGACCGCGCTGCGGCTGGCCCGCGAAGGCCACCACGTCGTGCTCGGTGCCCGGCGCGAAGACCGCCTCACCGCGCTGGCGAAGGAGATCCGCGACGCCGGCGGCACCGCCGACGTGCACCGCCTCGACGTCACCGACCGGGCCGAGGTGGCCGCCTTCGCCGACGCCGCTGTCGCCGCGCACGGCCGGCTCGACGTCTTCGTCGCCAACGCCGGCGTGATGCCGTTGTCGCGTTTGGACGCCCTGCTCGTCGACGAGTGGGACCGGATGATCGACGTCAACGTCCGCGGGCTGCTCCACGGGATCGCGGCCGCACTCCCCCACTTCCGGCGGCAGGGGTCCGGCCACTTCGTGACGATCGCCTCCACCGGCGCGCACCAAGTCGTGCCCACGGCGGCCGTCTACTGCGGGACGAAGTACGCCGCCCGGGCGATCACCGAAGGCCTGCGGCTGGAGGCGGAACCCGGCATCCGCGTCACGACGGTCTCGCCGGGGGTCACCGAATCCGAGCTGGCCGACAGCATCACCGACGAAGGCGCCCGGGACGCGATGCGCAGCTACCGCGCGGTGACCCTGCCGTCCGACGTCATCGCCGGGGCCGTCTCCTACGCCATCGGGCAGCCGGACGGCGTCGACGTCAACGAAGTCGTCGTGCGGCCCACCACGCAACGGTAGGGCTTCAGCGCTCCAGCTCGGCGATGACCCGCGGGATCTCGGCCACCAGCTCCCGCGCCAGCAAGCCGGTGCTGCCGGTGCGCGGGAGCAGGCGCTGGCCCGCCACGGCGTGGACGTGCGTCGCCCAGCACGCGGCCTGGTCGGCCGCCGCGCCGCGGGCCAGGAAGCCGCCGGTCAGCCCGGCCAGGACGTCGCCGCTGCCGGACGTCGCCAGCCCGACGTGCCCGCTGCCGTCGCGCCAGGTGCGGCCGCCGGGTTCGGCGACCACGCCCATGAGCAGCACCACACCCCGGTACCGCCCGGCGATCCGCACCGCCGTCTCCAGGTCGTCCACGTCCTTTTCCTCGCAGCCGTCGAGGAAGGCCGCTTCCACGCGGTTCGGTGTCAGCACGAGCCGTCCGGCCAGCGGCTCGGCCAGCTCCGGGGCCCGGCTCAGCGCGCCGAGCGCGAAGGCGTCCAGCACCACGTGGGCGTCGGGGGCGACGGCGGGGACCAGGCGCCGCAACAGGTCCTCGGTTTCGGCGGCACCGGTGAGGCCGGGACCGACGACGACGGTTCCGGCGCCCGGCAGCACGTCGGCCAGCCGGTCCACGGCGTCGCCGCCGATCGCGCCCGAGCCGGTTTCCGGCAGGCCGAACACCGACGACTCCGGGACGGAGACGCCGAGGGTCGACGCGTGCCGTTCGCTGACCGCCAGCTGCAGCGTGCCCGCCCCGGCGCGCAGGGCGGCTGTCCCGGACAGCGCCGGCGCGCCCGGCACCGTCCGCGCGCCGCCGACGACGAGCACCGTGCCACGGTCCTCGGAGCCGATCCGCCGGTCCCGCAACAGGGCCGGGCTGATCGGCTCCGGGTCAGGAGAGCTGTTGCGCGGCATCGTCGTCCGCCGTCGGCGGGGTCGAAGTGGCGTGCAGGTGGCCGACCTCCTGGGCCAGCACCATGGTGAACCCGCCGTCGGGGTCGCGGTCCCACGCCGTCACCGAGCCGTTCGGGACCTCCGTGACGCCGGCCACGCGCAGCAGGTCGGGCTCCGGCAGCCCTTCGAGGAGGTAGCGCAGCGCGAACACCGTCATCTCGTGCGCCGACAGCAGGACGCGCGCGCCGGGCCGCTGCGCGCTCAGCTCGTCGAGCAGGGACCGCAGCCGCAGCACCACATCGGCCCAGGACTCGCCGCCCGGCGGCCGGTAGTAGAACTTCCCGAGCCGCCGCTTGCGCCGCAGCTCGTCCGGCCAGCGTTCGCGGACGCCGTGCGAGGTGAGCAGGTCCAGCACGCCGAGCTCGCGGTCGCGCAGCCGTTCGTCCGGGACGATCGGCACGCCGTCGGGCACGGCCAGCCGCGCGGTGTCCCAGGCCCGGCGGTAGGTCGAGGTGACCACGAGGTCCGGCGGCCGCTCGGCGAGGAACGCCGCGGCGGCCTTCGCCTGCTCCCGCCCCAGGTCGGTCAGCGGCACGTCGGCGTCGCGCTCGGCGATGTCGATCACGTCCGCACCCGCCGACTCCGCCTCTTCCCTGGCCACGTTCCCGGTGCTCTGCCCGTGGCGCAGCACGGCCACCCACTCCAAGTCGACGCTCACGCCCGGCTGGTTACCCCCGGGGACCCGCCGTCGAAACCCGGGATGGTTAGGCGCGCAAAAGGGTTCCGGCTAGGGTCGTTCCATGTCGCGAAGTCTCGACGCCCATGACCGGCTGCAGCAGCTGGAGACGATCATCGGCGAACCGGCCGCCCACCTGGGCCTGGCCGAGCTGCTCGCCGAGACTTTGCAACGCCTGCGCGACGTCCTGGAGGTCGACACCGCGACCGTGCTGCGGTACCAGGCCAGCGGCGGCCAGCTCGTGGCGTTCGCGGCGGCCGGCATCGAAGAAGAGGTCCACCAGGGCGTGCGGGTGCCGGTCGGCAGCGGCTTCGCCGGCCGGGTCGCGCTCGAGCGGGCGCCGGTCATCATCGACCACGTCGACGACTCCACGGTCGTGAACTCGCTGCTGTGGGAACGCGGCCTGCACTCCATGCTCGGCGTGCCGATGCTCGCCGGTACCGAGCTCGTCGGGGTGCTGCACGTCGGGTCCGTTCCGCCGCGGGAATTCACCGACGACGAAGTCGTCACCATGCAGCTGCTGGCCGACCGCCTCGCCATGACGATCCAGGTCGAAGCACTGGAGGAGAACCGCTCCGCCACCATGGCGCTGCAGCGCAGCCTGCTGCCGAGCAAGCTGCCCGACGTGCCCGGCCTCGCGTTCGGCGCGCGGTACGTGCCCGGCGCGGAAACCGGCCTCGGCGGCGACTGGTACGACCTGTTTCTCCTGCCGGGCGACCGGCTCGGCGTCGTGATGGGCGACGTCTCCGGCCACGGCCTGGACGCGGCGGTGATCATGGGACGGCTGCGCAGTGCCCTGCGCGCCTACGCCCTCGACTGCGAAAGCCCGGCCGAGGTGCTCGCCAAGCTCGACCGCAAGGCCAACCACTTCGAGCACGGCGCGATGGCGACGGTCGCGTACGGGATCATCGAGCCGGCCCGCGAGACGATGGCGCTTTCGCTCGCCGGGCACCTGCCGCCGGTGCAGGCGACGGCCGGGGAGCCCGGCCGGCTGGTGGCCGTGCCGCCGGATCCTCCGATCGGCCTGACCATCGGGCAGCCGCGGCGCCGGACGACGGTGGTGGACCTGCCGCCGGGCAGCGTGCTCGCGTTCTACACCGACGGCCTGGTCGAACGCCGGGACCGGCCGGTGGACACGGGGATGCGGCAGCTGGCGGCGGCGCTGCGCGCCGGGGAACCGGACTGGGTCTGCGCGCAGGTGATGTCGGCGATGATCGGCAACCGGGCGGCCCAGGACGACGTGGCCCTGCTGGCCATCCAGCGGCAGGTCGTCCCGGCCGGTGCGTGACGGGCCGGGACGACGCCGGTCAGGATCCGGCCAGCGCCGCCTCGCGCGTCGGGAACAGCGACAGGCTGTCCTCGAGCCCGGTCAGCTGGATCGGGCGCAGGGTCGCCCGGCCGGACGCGACGATCCGGACGGTGGTGGCGGCTCCGGCGTCGCGGTGGATCGTCAGCAGCGCCGTGAGGCCGGGCGAGGCCAGGAACTCCACCCGGGTCAGGTCCACCACCAGCAGCGGCGGCTCGGCGGCCAGCGCCTCTTCGGCGGCCTGGACGAGCGCCGGCGCGGTGGTCGTGTCCACGTCCCCGGAGACCTCGACGACGACCGCGCCGTCCTGCTCCGTTCGGGCGACGCGGAATTCGCCGAATGGCACAGCGGTGGCCGAGCCCTCAGTGTGGATGTGCTCCGTCATCGTGTTCTTCTCCTCGCCTTCGGCAGCGCCCCGGGAGGTCCGAGGGCGCGCGGGGTCACGAAGGCTGTCTGCTCAACCGGGTTCAATCATGCCTGCCCTGCTCCCGGCTCGCCGCGTCAGTGGCCGCTCCGCTTTGCCGGAAGCCTGCGAGCAGGCAAGATGAGCGCCATGGCCGAAACGGACGCGACCGGGGACACACTCGGTGACGCGGCCGGCCCCGCGGGCAGTGTCGTCCTGGAGCACCAGGACGACACCGCTGTGCTGCGGGTCGCCGGAGCACTCGACCTCGCGCTGGCACCGAAGCTGCGGCAGCTGGCCGAGCGCGCGTCCCGGCTGGAGCCCGCGACGCTCGTCATCGACCTGACCGGCGTCACGTTCCTGGCCTCGGCGGGCATGGCCGAGCTCGTCCGCGCGCACCGCGGGCTGACCGTCTCCTCGCCCGTGCGGGTGGTGGCCAGCGGCCGGATCACCCTGCGTCCCCTGGAGCTGACCCGGCTGACCGACGAGCTGGCCATCTACCCGTCGCTGGCCGAGGCGCTGGCCGCGGGATGACCGCCCCGGAGTTCGACGAGCTGCTCGACGCGGTGCGCCGGGCCTTCGGCAGCGGCGCCGGCGCCGCGGCCACCGGGGTGCGGCCCCTCGGTCCGGCCGAAGCCCGCGCAGTGCTCGGCGACCGGTTCGCGGCCGCGGTGACCGACCCCGCGCTGCTGGCCGAGCTGGTGCCGGGGCAGGAGGTCACGGGCGCGCTCGCCGTGGCGGGCGGCGGGCGGCACGCGCTGGTCTACGCCACCGGGACGGCAGGCGGGACGCCGGCCGCCATCGCCGCCGGCATCGAGGCGGCCACCGCGCATCTCGCGGACACCGTGCGCGGGCTGCGCAGCGAAGCCGCGGTGCTCGACGCGCTGCACTCGACCGGACGGCAGCTGACCGCGCAGCTCGACATCGACCGGATCGTGCAGGACGCGACCGACGCGGCCACGAAGGCGACCGGCGCGGAGTTCGGCGCGTTCTTCTACAACCTCATCGACGAGTTCGGCGAGTCCTACACGCTGTACACGCTGTCCGGCGTGCCGCGCGAGGCGTTCGCCGGGTTCCCGATGCCGCGCAACACCGCGGTGTTCGCGCCGACCTTCGACGGCGACGGCACCGTCCGCAGCCCCGACATCACGCGCGACCCGCGGTTCGGCAAGAACGCGCCGCACCACGGGATGCCGGAAGGGCACCTGCCCGTGTGCAGCTACCTGGCCGTGCCGGTGATCAGCCCGACCACCGAGGAGGTGCTGGGCGGGTTCTTCTTCGGCCATTCGCGGCCGGACCGGTTCACCGCGCGGCACGAGTACCTCGCCGAGAGCATCGCCGGCTACTCGGCCATCGCGCTGGACAACGCGCGCCTCTACGAACGCGAGCGCACCCTCGCCTCGGAGCTGTCGCGCAGCATGCTGCCGGTCGCGCCGCCGACACCCGGCCTCGACGTCGTCACCCGGTACCTGCCCGCGGCGACCGGCAGCAAGGTGGGTGGGGACTGGTTCGACGTCATCGCGCTGCCCTCCGGCGCGACCGCGTTCGTCATCGGCGACGTCGTCGGCCACGGCGTCACGGCGGCGACCGTGATGGGCCAGGTCCGCACGGCGATCCGGTGCTACGCGCTGCTCGGGCTGCCGCCCTCGGAGGTGCTGCGCGACGTCTCGGCGCTGACCGGCGGGCTGTTCGGCGAGAGCTTCGTCACCTGCTTCTACGCGGTGCACCGGCCGGACGAGGGCACGCTGACCTACGCCAACGCCGGCCACCTGCCCGCGATCCTGATCCGCCCGGACGCCGGGCCGGAGCAGATCGGCGAGGCGCTGGCGCAGCCGCTGGGTGTCGGCGCCGAGTTCCCGCAGCGCACCACGGCGTTCCCGCGCGGCGCCGACCTGGTCCTCTACACCGACGGGCTGGTCGAAAGCCGCACGCGGGACCTCACGCTGGGTGTGGAATGGCTGCTGGCGGGCATCCCGGCGGTGCTGGCCGCGGCGGATCCGGGCCCGGCGTGGGACAAGCTGATCGACGAGCTGACCCACGGCAGGCACGACGACGACATCGCCCTGATCCACGTGCGCCACCGCGGAGAGGACGGAGCATGACGGACCCCCTCCCCCCGGGCGCGCCCGCGCCCCCGGCGACGTTCCACCGCCGCGTGGTCGCGGTGGCGGACCGGCTGCCCGAGCTGCGCGAGGCACTGGGGAAGTGGCTGCGCACGCTCGGCCTGAGCGAAGAACGCCGGGAGGACATCGTCCTCGCCGGCTACGAGGCGATGGCCAACTCGGCCGAGCACGCCTACCGGGACACCGAAGCGGGCCCGGTCGACGTCCGGGCCGAGGCCACGAACGGCAGGCTGACCGTGACGGTCACCGACTACGGCGCCTGGCACCCGCCGACCGAGACGAACGGGCTGCGGGGGCGCGGCCTGCTGCTCATCGACACCCTCGCCGACCACAGCGCGAAGGTGCACCGCGAGGACGGCACGACCGTCACGATGACGTGGCTGGCCGACGGCGCGCGCTGAGGGCCCGCTGTCACCCGGCCGTGCGAGGTGCGGGTGCGCGGCAGGGGCCGTCGCGGTCCAGTAGGCTCGCCCGGGTCGCGTGAACCGGGAGTGTGATGAGCGTCGGTGAGGCATCCGGCCACCGTGCCGTGTTCCCGGGCACCAGCCAGATGGCCGCCCGGATGCGGGCGTTCGACTGGGCGTCGTCCCCGCTCGGCGAGCCCGCGGACTGGCCGTCGAGCCTGACCGCGGCCGTGCGGATCTGCCTCACCTCGCGGTTCCCGATGATCGTCTGGTGGGGCCCGGAGCTGCGCTTCCTCTACAACGACGCCTATCTGCCGCTGCTGGGCACCAAGCACCCGGCGCTGGACAAGCCGGGCGCGGCGGTCTGGAGCGAGATCTGGCACATCATCGGCCCGATGCTGGACAGCGTGATGGCCACCGGCGAGGCGACCTGGTCGGAGGACCTGCTGCTGCCGATGAACCGGCACGGCTACTGGGAAGAGACCTACTGGACCTACTCCTACAGCCCGGTCCACGACGACGAAGGGGCCGTGCGGGCGGTGTTCACCGCGGTCACCGACACCACCGAACGCGTGATCGGCGAACGCCGGCTGGCCACCCTGCGCGAGCTGGGTGCCCAGGCCGGCATCGCCCGCAGCGTCGAAGAGGCCTGTGAGCTGGTCGCCGGCGTGCTGGGCCGGGCCGGCGCGGACGTGCCCTACGCCGGGATCCACGTCCGGGACGGCGGCGGCGACCTCGTCCTCGCCGCCGCCACCCCCGGCGGCGCCGGGCACGCGGACGGCTGGCCGATCGAGGAGGTGCTCGCCGACGGTGTCCCGCGGACCGTGTCCGGCCTGTCGGCGAAGTTCGGGGAACTGCCGTCGGGCGGCTGGTCCACTCCGCCCGCCGAGGCGATGGTGCTGCCGCTCGCCGGCGACACCGGCACCGCGCCCACCGGCGTGATCGTGCTCGCGGCCAGCGCCGGGCGCGCGCTCGACGAGTCCTACCGGACGTTCCTGGGCCTGGTCGCCCAGCAGACGGCGGCCCTGGTCAACGGCGCGCTCGCCTACCAGGCCCAGCAGCAGCGCGCCGAGGAGCTCGCCGCGCTCGACGCGGCGAAGACGACCTTCTTCGCCAACATCAGCCACGAGTTCCGGACGCCGCTGACGCTGATCCTCGGGCCCGTCGCCGAGCTGGACAAGACGCTCGGCGACGCGGACGAGCGCGTCCGCGAGGAGATCGCCGTCATCCACCGCAACGCGCTGCGGCTGGGCCGGCTGGTGAACAACCTGCTCGACTTCTCCCGGATCGAGGCCGGCCGGATGCAGGCCCGGTTCGAGCCGGTGGACTTCGCCGCGTTCACCGCCGAGCTGGCGAGCGTGTTCCGCGCCGCCGTCGAGCGGGCCGGCCTGCGGTTCGCCGTCGACTGCCCGCCGCTGACCGAGCCGGTGTACCTCGACCGCGGGATGTGGGAGAAGGTCGTCCTCAACCTGCTGTCCAACGCCGTCAAGTACACCTTCGAGGGCGAGATCCGGGTGAGCACCGCGCTCGACGGCGCGCACGCCGTCGTCACCGTGGCCGACACCGGGATCGGGATCGACGCCGCGGAGCTGCCGCGGCTGTTCGAGCGCTTCCACCGGATCCCGTCGGCGCGGGCGAGGTCGAACGAGGGCAGCGGGATCGGCCTGGCGCTGGTGCGCGAGCTCGTCACGATGCACGGCGGCGAAGTCGCCGTGGAGAGTGCGCCCGGGGTGGGCACGACGTTCCGGATCCGGCTGCCGCTGGGCACCCGGCACCTGCCCGCCGAGCACGTCGCCGGCGCGTCGTCGGCGGGCGCCTCCGAGCCCGGCACCGCGGAGCCGTACGTCCAGGAGGCGCTGCGCTGGCTGCCCGACGACGGCGAACGTCCCGCGCCGGCCCGGGTCACCGGCGCTCGCGTGCTCGTCGCCGACGACAACGCCGACATGCGCGACTACCTCGCCCGGCTGCTGCGCGACGACTACGCGGTGACCGCGGTGCGCGACGGCGTCGAGGCGTTCGCCGTCGCCTGCGCCGAGCCACCCGACCTGGTCATCAGCGACGTGATGATGCCGCGGATGGACGGGCTGAGCCTGCTCGCCGAGCTGCGGCGCGACCCGCGCACGGCCGCCGTGCCCGTGCTGCTGCTGTCCGCCAGGGCCGGGCAGGAGGCCGCGGTCGACGGGCTGGCCGCCGGTGCCGACGACTACCTCGTGAAGCCGTTCTCGGCGCGGGAGCTGCTCGCCCGCGTCCGCACGACCGTCCAGCTGGCCCGGTTGCGGACGCAGCACTCCCGGTGGCGCGCGGCGATGATCGACTCGCTGCAGGAGGGCTTCTTCGTCTGCGACGCCGACGGGCAGGTCGTGGAGATCAACTCCGCGTGCGGCGAGCTGCTGGGCTTCGGGCCCGACGGGCTGCCCTACGCGCCCCCGCATCCGTGGTGGCCGGACCGCGACGCCGACCCCGGCGCGTACCGGCAGGTCGCCGACGCCTTCGGGCGGGTGCGGACCGAGCCAGCGGGCAGCTTCGTGCTGCCGTTGCGGCACCGTGACGGGCACCGGGTGTGGGCCGCGATCTCCTACAACGAGCTGCACGACGACGAGGGCCGCCGCCGGCTCGTCGGCACGATCCGCGACGTCACCGCCGAGCGCTACGCGGTGCAGCGGGAGAACGCGCTCGCCGCGATGAACCAGCGCCTCGCCGGGGCCAGCGGGGTGCCCGGAGTGCTGCGCACCGCCCTGGACCTGCTGCGTGAGCTGTGGCAGGCCGAGCGCGTGCTCGCGGTGACCTGGCCGCGCGACGGCGAGCCGGAGCTCACCTCGACCGACCCCGGCGACCGGCGGTGGGCGGACCTCGCCGCGCCGCTGCGCACGACGCTCGAGCAGGTCCGCTCGCTCCCGGCGATGCACGCGACGCCCGCCGAGGGCGGGGCGGGCGCGACCCTGGACCACCCCGGCGGCCGCTTGACGCTCTGGGTGGAACCGGGCCCGGAGCGCCCGCTCGGTACCGAAGACCGGACACTGCTGGCGCTGCTGGCCGGGACGCTGGCGCACGCCCTGCGCCGCGCCCACCGCGACGACCGCCAGCGCGAAGTCGCCATCGCGCTGCAACGCTCGATCCTCGGCCCGGCCCGGCTGCCCGACGGCTTCGCGGTGCGCTACGAACCGGCGAACCCGCCGCTGGAGGTCGGCGGCGACTGGTACGACGTCGTCCCGCTGTCCGGCGACCGGATCGGCATCGTCGTCGGCGACTGCGTCGGCCGGGGCCTCGCGGCGGCCGCGGTGATGGGCCAGCTGCGCAGCGCCTGCCGCGCGCTGCTGCTCGAGGCCAACAGCCCGGCGCACACCCTGACCACGCTCGACCGCTTCGCCGACCGGCTGCCGGGCGCGTTGTGCACCACCGTCTTCTGCGGCGTTCTCGACCCGGCCACCGGCGCGCTCACCTACAGCAGCGCCGGGCACCCGCCCGCCACCCTGGTGCACCGCGACGGCACGGCGGAGTTCCTCGACGCGGGCGGCAGCGTGCCGCTCGCGGTCCGGGTCGCCACCGAGCGCCCGGAGGCCACGGCGGTCGTCCCCGTCGGATCGCTGCTCATGCTCTACACCGACGGCCTGGTGGAACGTCGCCGCGAAGCGCTGGACGACGGCATCGGCCGTGCCACCGCGGTGGCCCACGGCGCGCGCGACGCGGACCTCGCCGACCTGGCGGCGACGCTGATGGGCCGGCTCCGCCCGGCGGACGGGTACGAGGACGACGTGGCGCTGCTGCTCTACCGCCGGTCCGTGCCGCCGCTGGACCTGGACTTCCGGGCGCACCCGGACGCCCTCGCGTCGACGCGCCACTGGCTGCGCGCGTGGCTGGCCAACGCGGCCATCGAGGAGGATCTCGCGCAGGACGTGCTGGTCGCGGTGGGTGAGGCGTGCGCCAACGCCATCGAGCACGCCTACCCCGGCGGCTCCGGTGAGGCGCACCTGGCGGCCGGCCTGACCGGCGCGCACCTGGTGGTGACCGTCACCGACCGGGGCCGCTGGAAGCAGCCGCCGCCGGACAACCAGGTGCTGCGCGGGCGCGGGATGCCGATGATGGAGGCACTGGCCGACGCGGTCACGCTCCGGCACGGCACGGACGGCACCACGGTGACGCTGGAATGGAGAATCGCTTCGTGACGACGGCACTCGCGCTGGTCGCCACCACGGGCGGCGACGGAGACCGGACCCTGACCGCGACGGGCGAGATCGACATGAGCAACGCCGCCGAGTTCGGTGCGGCGCTGGACCGCGAGCTGGCCTCGGGAGCGGCGGTGACGGTGGACCTGACGGGCGTGACGTACCTGGACAGCGCGGGCGTGTCGGCGCTGTTCGACCGGGCCGCGGACCACGACCTGCGGCTGCGGGCACCGCGCCTGCTCGAACGCGTCCTGCGCATCTCGGGCCTCACCGAGGCCGTGAAGGTGACGATCTGCTGAAGCCGGCCGGGCGTTGTTCTCGCCCGGAAAAGCACCCGGGCGGTTGACCGCGACCACACCGGGTAAGCGGGACGGCAGCGACGGTCGCCGGGTGGGTTGTGCTGCCGGCTGTCGTCAGGTGGTTCCGGCGGCCAACCCACGACGTTCAGCAGTGAGCGGCGGGCCGGAGCCACCGCCTTCCCGGCGCGGGCGGGTAAGGTCGCCGCCGGAACCGGGAAAGAGGTGACGACCGTGGCCGGTGAGCCGATCTCGCCTGCGGACCTCGACGAGCTGACCGCCGCGATGGCGGACCTCACGAGCGCGCTGGAAAACGAGCCTGCCGAGCGCGAGATCCTCGACGCCGTCTGCGCCGAAGCCGTCCGGGCCGTGCCCGGGGCCGACATGGCCAGCATCACCGCGATCCGCGACGGCGCGCCGGAGACCGCCGCCTCCACCGACGAACGCGCCGTCGAGATCGATCGCGTGCAGTACGCCGCGGGGCAAGGGCCGTGCCTGCGCGCGGCCGAGACGGGCGAAATCGTCCGGGTGCCGCTCGCGACCGCCGGGAGTGTCTGGCCCGAGTTCACCGCGCACGCCCGCCGCGTCGGCGTCGGGAGCTATCTCGCCGCGCCGCTGCGCGTGGACGAGAGCCTCGGCGGCGCACTCAACCTCTTCGGCTACGGCGACCACGGGTTCGCCGAGACCGACTCCCGCATGCTCGAGCTGTACACCACGATCGTCTCGTTCGGGCTGCGCGCCACGCGGCGCTACCAGCAGGCCCGCAAGCGCGCCGCCGAGCTGGAGACGGCGATGAGCTCGCGGGCGGTGATCGAGCAGGCCAAGGGCATCCTGATGGCCGTGCACCGGATCACCGCCGGCGACGCCATGAAACGCCTGATCACCGAGTCGCAGCACTCCAACGTGAAGGTCCGGGACGTCGCGACCCGGTTCGTCCGGGAGCTGTCCGCGGCGGACTGACGCTCAGGCGTTGTGGCGCACCCGGAACGGCCAGGTCAGCGTGATCACCGTGCCGTCGTCGGTGGAGCGCAGGTCGAGCCCGTCGACCAGGGCCTGGATCAGGCGCAGGCCACGGCCGCCGTCGGCGCGTTCGGCGAGCGTCGCCCAGCGCCCCTGGTCGGCCACGGTGACGATCAGCACGTCGTCGTCGATGCGCGCCCGGACGTCGATCAGCCCGGGACGGCCGTGGTAGGCGTGGTCCAGCACGTTGGCCATGGCTTCCCAGCAGGCCAGGACGACGTCGTCGGCCTGTCGCCCGACCTCGTCACCCGCGCGCCTGCGCAGCCACGACACGAGGTGCCGCCGCAGGCTCGGCAGCGTCCGTGGCGAAATCGTGCCGCGGTAGCGCCAGCCGTCCGAACCGTGCTCTTCCACGTTCACCTCCCCGGGGGACTGCAGGTTTGCTACCCACCGGTCCGGTTTCTCAATCGCCGGTGACGCCGTTCGGCCCCTGGTGCCGCGCGGGCCACCGTGATCGGATGTGCGGATGACTCGGTCGACGTCGTCCGTGGTGCTGTGCGCGGTGCTGGCCGCCGCCCTCCTGCCCGTCCCCGCGGCCGCGGCCGCCACCACCCCGGGACCGGGCGTGGTCTCGCACTTCGGCCTGGCCCGCAAGGACTGCCTCGGCACCGCGCGGAACACCACCAGCAAGGCGTGGTTCACCGTCGCGGGCGGAGTGCTGTCCGACGTGTACGCGCCGGCGATCGACAACACGAACGTCGAGACGTTCCAGTTCGCCGTCACCGACGGGCGCACCTTCACCGACCTGCAGGCGCGCGACATGACCTACACGGTCCGCACCAGCGCGGGCGGGATGGCCTGCGAGGTGACCTCGACGCCGCGCAGCGGCCGGTACCGCCTGGTCACCGAGTACCTGACCGACCCGGCCCGCACCGGCGTGCTCATCCGGACGCGACTGGACCCGCTGCGCGGGTCCGGTCGTGACCTCAAGGTCTACGTGCGGTTCGACGCGAGCATCAACGGCAACGGCGGTGGCGGCCCGGCGAACGGCGGCGGCGACACCGCGACCGTCGACCCGGCGACGAGCGCGCTGGTCAGCGCCGACGCGAACACCGTGTCGAGCGCGCCCGCCCGTGACTACGGCACGCCGCTGGCCGCCGCGTTGCGCGCCGATCGCCGGTTCCTGGGCACCTCCAGCGGGTTCGCGGGCACGGACGGCGACGGGCTGGCCCAGCTCGACCGCGACCACCGGCTCACCGATCACACGGCTTCGGCGGTGAACGGCAACGTCGTGCAGACCGCGCAGCTGGACGTCGAACCGCGCCGCCCGGCGGTGCTGGCGCTCGGGTTCGGCCCGGACGCCCGCACGGCCGTCGAGACGGCGGGCGCGAGCCTGCGCACGCCGTTCGACGAGAGCTACCGCGAGTACGCGCGCGGCTGGCGCGACTACGACAACGGGCTGATTCCGGTGCGCGGCAAGGACGCCGACGCGTACTACCAGTCGGTCAACGTGCTGAAGGCCAGTGAGGACAAGACGTTCCCGGGCGCGGTCGTGGCGTCGCTCGGCAGCCCGTGGGGTCAGGCGGTCTCCGCCGGCGACGCGCCCGGTGGCAAGCCCGTCTACTTCGGGTCCTACCGCGAGATCTTCGCCCGCGACCTCTACGAAAGCTTCTCGGGCCTGCTCGCCGCCGGCGACCGCGAGACGGCGCGGGCGAGCGTGCGCTGGCTGTTCGGCCGCCAGCAGCAGCCGGACGGCCGGTTCCCGCGCAACTCGCTGCTCAACGGCAAGAAGGCACCCGACTCCGGCGGTGACCAGCTGGACGAGAGCGCGTACCCGATCCTGATGGCTCTGCAGGCCGGGCTGGACCACGACCGCACGCTCTACACCGACCACATCCGGGCGGCGGCCGACTTCGTCGTCGCGCACGGCCCGGCGTTCGGCTCGGAACGCTGGGAGGAACAGGGCGGCTACTCCCCCTCGACGATCGCCGCCGAGATCGCCGGGCTGGTGGCGGCGGGCGTGATCGCCGACCGCAACGGCGACCCGGCGCGCGCCCGCGTCTACCGCGCCACGGCCGACCACTTCCAGCGCGGCGTCAAGGGGTGGACGGTGACGTCCACCGGCCCGTACGGCGGCCGGTACTTCCTGCGGCTGACCAAGAACGGCAACCCGGACTCGGAGTGGATCTACAACCTCGGCAACGGCTCGGTCGACGCCGACCAGCGCGCGGTCGTCGACGCCGGGTTCCTCGAGCTGACCCGCCTCGGCGTGCTGCCGGCGGACGATCCCGACGTCACCGCGTCGCTCGGCGTCGTCGACCGCGTGATCAAGCGCGACACGCCCGCCGGGCCGGGCTGGTACCGGTACGGGACATCCGCGCCGGGCAGCGAAGACGGCTACGGCGACTGCTACGAGCCGGACCCGACGAACTGCGCCCCGACCGGCGCGCCGTGGCCGTCGACGAACACCGGTTCCGGGCACCTGTGGCCGGTGCTCGCGGGCGAGCGCGGCGAGCAGGCCGTGCAGGCCGGCGACCGGGACGGCGCGGCGGCGTTGCTGCGCGCCATGCGCGCGCAGACCGGCGGCACCGGGCTGATTCCCGAGCAGGCGTGGGAAGACCCGGCGCTGCCGGCGTCGCCGTACGGTTCGGACCCGCGCACGGCGTCGATCGGCTTCGCCCCGGGACAGCCCGCGGGTTCGGTCGCGCCGCTGAGCTGGGCGCAGTCGCAGTCGGTGCGGCTGGCCCGGGCCCTGGACGACGGACGGCTGCCCGAGCAGCCCGCCGACGTCCGCGCCCGGTACGTCACCCACGCCCCGCCGGCGGCGCTGGCCGTGACGCTCGACGCGCCCGCGTCGGTGTCCACGGCGACCGCGGCGGTCACCGGCACCGCACCGGCCGGCAGCCAGGTCGACCTCGCCGTTTCGGCGACCGACGCCGGGACGACTTCGGTGCTGTCGGTCCGGGCCTCGGCGGCGGGCACGTTCAGCGCGACGGTGCCGACACCGCTGGGCGCGAACGTCGTCACGGCGACGGCGACCGGCGCGGGGACCGGGTACGCGCAGAAGACCGTCAGCTCGGACTTCGTCACCGGGACGGTGCTGCTCGACACGACCGACCCGGACGGCGACGACAACGGCCCGGGCACCTTCACCTACCCGACCGCCGGGGACTTCCACGCCGGCGCGTTCGACCTGCAGCGGTTCCAGGTCGTCGACTCGGGGACGCAGCTGGTGTTCCGCGCGCGGATCCGCGACCTGACGCCGACGTTCGGCTCGCCGCTGGGCGCGCAGCTGCTGACGATCTACGCCCATGACCCGGCCGCGACGGCGACGTCGACCGCGGCACCGTTCCCGAGCCGGGCGTACACGATCGCCGCGCAGGACGCGTGGAGCCGCCGGATCGAGGTCCAGGGCTTCGCCGACCCGGCGCTCGTCGACGCTTCGGGCGCTTCGCTGGCGACGCCGTCTGTCCAGGCTTCGCAGGCGACGCGGTACATCACGGTGAGCGTCGCGAAGTCGGCGTTCGGGACACCGGGAGCCGGCTGGACGTTCGCGGTGGTGCTGACCGGGCAGGACGGCAACTCCCCCGACCAGGCGCGGCCGTTCACCCCGACGGCCGGGCCGTACACGTTCGGCCTGTGCGCGCCCGGCGGCGCGGCGCCGGTCTGCGCCGCGGACCCGGCGACGGCACCGAAGGCGTTCGACGTGCTGACGCCGTCCGGCGTAGCCCAGGCGGTGGAGCTGGACCCGACCCGCGGGCCGGTCGCGGTGCGCGGCGTGCCGGTGGGCTGATCTGGCAGGCTGGGCCGGGTGATCGACGACTTCGCGAAGCAGTACCTGCACGGCGATCTGCGTGAGGCGCGCGAGGAGGTGCTGGGGAAGCTCGACGGCTTGAGCGAGTACGACGTCCGCCGTCCGCTGACCGTGACCGGGACGAACCTGCTCGGCCTGGTCAAGCACCTGGCCCTGGCGGAGTCCCGGTACTTCGGCGAGGTCTTCGGCCGTCCGTTCCCCGATCCGCTGCCGCGCTGGGACGACCTCCCGGCGCGCGGCACCGACATGTGGGCGACCGAGCACGAGACGCGGGCGGACATCACCGGCCGGTACCGCCGCGCGGCGGACCACGCCGACGCGACGATCGCCGCGCTCCCCGTCGACGCGCCCGGCCACGTGCCGTGGTGGCCACGGCCGGACGTCCTGCTGTTCAACGTCCTGGTGCACGTGCTCACCGAGACGAGCCGGCACGCCGGGCACGCCGACATCCTGCGCGAGCAGCTCGACGGGGTGACCAGTTCCGCGTCCCGCGACGAAGCCGTCCGGGCGGCGCGGTACGCCGAGGTCGAGCGGGCGGCGCGGGCCGCTGTGTCCATTTCGGGCTAGCGCGGTCGGTCCGCCGAGAGGATCACGGCCCGGGCCGCGAGGTGCAGGGCCAGCCGCTCGTCCGGACGCGAGAGGTCGACGCCCAGCAGCTGGGAAATCCGCGCGACCCGGGCCGCGACGGTGTTGCGGTGCACGCCGAGGACCGTCGCGGTCTCGGCGAGCGACGACTCCGCGTCGAGGTAGGCCGCGAGGGTCCGGATCAGGTCACCCGGGGCGTCGAGCAGCGGGGCGATGAGGGCCCGGGCCGCCGGCTCGAACGTGTCCGTACGGGTCCATTCGAGCAGCAGCTGGGCCATGCCGAGCTGGTCGACGTGCAGGAAGTGGCCGGTCTCCGGGCGGGTGGCGGCCAGCCGGGCCGCGTCGACGGCCTCCGCGACGGTCGCGGCGAGCCCTTCCGGACGCGCGTGCGGGCGCCCGACGCCCATGTGCGCGCCCAGGCGCAGCGTCCGGTGCACGGCCTGCAGCCGGGTGGCCAGTGACCGCACGCGCGCGGCCGTGGGCTCGTGGTCGAAGGTCACCCAGCCGGTCCAGCCGTCGCCGTGCTCGACCACGACGGCGTCGACGTCCCCGGCTCGCAGCGCGCGGACGACCTCCTGGGTGCGCGCGACCGTGTCGACGGCCGCCGGGACGCCGATGTGCAGCCCGACGTGCCAGCCACCGAGCCGCCAGCCGGCGTCGGCGACGCGGCGGCGCAGGTCGGCGCCCGGCTCGGTGTCCAGGCGCAGGAGGTCGCCGAGCAACGCCGTGCGGGAGCGGGCGTCGCGTTCCAGTTCGAGGCGGTTGGCGAGCAGCCACCGCTGCAGGACGCCGGCGGCCACGGCGAGCGCGGGCGGCACGACGTCGGCACGGGCGGCATCGACGTCCCGCAGCTCGACGGCCAGCCACATCGCCGGCCGCTGCAGCAGCACGGGGTGGGCGAGCAGGACGCCGTCGCCGGAGTCGGTCCGCTGCGGCACGGCTTCGTCGAGCCGGACGCGCCCGGCGACTTCGCCGGCGAGCGGAACGCCACGGTCGTCGAGCACGGCGACGGGCGAACGCAGCAGCCGCCGCAGCACGGCCACGACCTCCTCGGGCGGCCGCAGCCGATCCCCGAGCGCGCGGTGGGTGGCGAGCAGCAGCCCCGCCCGATCCAGCTCGGGCGCGGCGAGCAGCAAGCGCGCTTCGACGAGCAGGTCGAGCGGCGGCGCACCGGTGGTGAGCAGCGGCACGGCAAGGCGGTCGGCGAGCAGGCGCGAGGCGGTGAGCGGTTCGGTGCCGGGCAGGAGGACCCCGGTGCCCCCGCGATCGGCGCACCGGCGGAGCAGGGCATCGATCTGCCAGTCGGTCCCGGCGACGGCCCGCGCGACGACGGTCAGCTCTCCCGCCGACGGTACGTGCGAGGTGTCGAGGGTGGCTTGGACGGTCGCGAGTGGACGGTCGAGCCCGGCCGAGCCGGCGAGCACCCGGACGTGCTCGGCCCAGCCCGGCAGCGCGAGCACGCGGCGGAGAGTCATCCCAGCCCCACCGGGTCGAGGCCGCCCCCGGACGCCATCCCACCCAGGCTCCCCAACCCGGCTCGCGCCGGCAGCCCACCGCGCCCCTCCCGGCGGCGCCGCCGATCCGCCCGGTGCGCGCGTGGCGTGCTCATCCCAGCCCCACCGGGTCGGCGTCGATGCCGTAGGCCCGGGGCTGCAGCACCGGCAGCCGCCGGGGGTCCGTCCAGAACGGGGCGGCCCTCAGGCGGACAGCGTCGACCTCCACTCCTGCGCGGATCGCGTCGCACGGCACCGGTACTCCCGTCCGGTGGTCCAGCACCGACAGCACGTCCGGGGTCGAGGCCACCGGGGCGCCGTCGCGCAGGGCCAGCAGGTACTCGTTCTCCATCTCCAGCCGCAGCAGGGCGCCGTCGCGGTGGTCGGCCAGCGTCACGCTGCCGCGGCCGAACCCCGGGCTGCCGTGCCGTCCCGGCCCGACGTGCCGCGCCACCTCCAGCACCCGGCCGCGGGCCAGTACCGAGCCGTCCAGCGCCGCTTCCAGCGCCTCGCGCGGCGGGCTCTCCCCCACCGCGAGCACCCGGCGGCCCAGCGCCAGCGCGCCGCTGGTCGTCCCCGGCACCGAGCACCCCGCCAGCTCGCCCGCCGGGATCGGCGCCAGCGCGAACGCCGCCCAGCCGCCCGAACTGCCCAGGAACGCCCGCGTTCCGCGCTCGATCACCACGTCCGAGCCCGCCGCCAGCACCACCACCTGGCCGCCGGGCTCCGCGAGCGCCGCCGGTGCCACGCCGCGGCCGGTCGCGGCCACCGAGAACTGGTCGAGCCGCGGCAGCCCGCGGCCCGAAAGGTCCGCGTCGACGTAGCCCAGCCCGAGCTGCTCGGCCACGACCAGCGGCAGCAGCCCGTTGAGCCCGCCGATCTCGATGGACATCAGCGCGTCCGCCCGCTCGCCCGTCCACCGCTCGATCGCCGCCACCGCGGACGCGAACTCGTCGCCGCCCGGCAGCTTCTCCGTGAACGCCGCCGTCGCGCCGACCACGCCGATCGGCACCACCCGGGCCGACGGCGCCAGGTCCGCCACCGGCGAGACGACCAGCGAGCGGCCGCCGGTGAGCAGCCGGCGCAGCAGCACCGCGGCGGTGACGGTGTCGCCGCCGCCCCCGGACCCGAGCAGGGCCACCCCGCGTTCGAGGGCGGCCACGTCACCGGCGGTGATGCGCATGACTGACCACAGTAGACGAGCTCAGCGCAGGGCGTAGCCACCGTCGGGGTAGAGCGTCGACCCGGTGGTGTAGGTGCTGCCGAACAGGTACAGCACCGCATCGGCCACTTCGGACTCCTTCCCGACCCGGTGCAGCAGCGTGTCCGCGCGGTACTGCGCGAAGCTGGCCTCCCGCACCGCCGCCGGCCGCGCGGCCCACATGTTGCCGTCGATCGTGCCCGGCGCGACCACGTTCACCCGGACCGGTGCCAGCTCGACGGCGAGGCCGCGGCCGAGGCCCTCGACCGCCGCGTTGCAGGCGACGTACGCGGGTGCCGCCGCCGGGGGCCGGACGCTCGCCGCGCCGGACATCAGCACGATCGAGGCGTCCGGGGCCAGCCGGGGCACGGCGTGCTTGACGGCGTGGTACTGGCCCCAGAACTTCGTCTCGAAGGGGCTGGCGGCCTCCTCGTCGCTCAGCTCCCGCAACGGCCCGACCGTGTAGGAGGCGCCCGGCGTGAACAGGTGGTCGACGCGGTCCAGGGCGCCGAAGAACGCGGCCAGGGAGTCCTGGTCGGTGTTGTCGACGACCTGCCAGGTCCCGCCCACCTCCTTGGCCGCCGACGCCAGTTTCTCCGGCGTCCGGCCGCCGAGGTGGACCGACGCGCCCGCCGCGGCCGCGCGCCGGGCCACCTCGAGGCCGATGCCCGAGCCGCCGCCGATGATCACGACCCGCCGGCCCGCCAGCGCGCTCACGCGATCTCCTCCACGGGGACGAAACCGTGCGGCAGCCCGAACGCGGCCGGGCCGAAGGTGTCCAGCGCCGCGGGAGTGCGCATCAACGGCGGCGTCGAGATCCCGACGACGGTGACGCGCTGCCCGTAACGCAGTGTCTCGGTGGTGATCGGTTCGGCCGTCGCGGACTCCAGCACGCAGATCAGGTCGGGCACCACGCACCGCACGGAACCGTCCACAGTGGCCAGAAGGTTCTCGTTCTGGAACAGGATCTCCAGCTTGTGCGCGCCGTCGAACGACACCGCCGCCGCGCGGCCCCGCGCGAAGCCCGCCTCCGTGCGTCGCTCCACATCGGACACCTTGCCGCGGAACAGCACCCGCAGGTGCTCATACGGCGTCGAGCGCAACGCCGAGGCCAGCCGCTCGACCGGATCCTCGTTGCGCTCACGCGCTTCCCGGATCGTCCGGCCCACGGTCAACGCCAGGGAAAGCGTTTGCGGCACGGCGGTCCGCTTGACGTCCGCGCCGCTCATCGCGTACTCGGCGATGTGCGCGACCCCGCCGAGCCGGATGGTGACGCCACGAGCCAGCCACTCCATCCGCCGGTTGTCGGCGCCGGTGTCGATCACCGTCGTCTCGCCGCGTTCGCCGCCGATGGCCATCGGCGAGCCGGGCACGCCGTAGACGCCGAACGTCTCCATCTGCAGCTCCGGGAAGGCCCGGCCCATGCCGTCGGCGTCGACCACCGGCAGCCCGAGCCGGGCGCCGACCAGCAGCGGGATCATCGAGTTGATGCCGCCGCACTCGATCGGCATGGTCGCGTCGGCCCGCGTCCCGAGGTGCCGCTCCAGCGTCCGCAACGCCAGCACGGGCTCGGCGCCGTTCGGCAGCTTTTCGTGGACGACGGTCGGCGCGCCCATCTGCGCCGTGGGGATCACCAGGGCCGAGTCGTCCACTTCGGCCGGATCGAGGATCGTGACCGGCCCGTGCTCCCGGATGGCCTCGCGCACGAGCAGCCGTCCGACGTAGGGGTCACCGCCCCCGCCGGTGCCGAGGACGGCGGCACCGCGGGCGAGGTCGGGCAGGTCCGCTTCGGTCAGGGTCCAGCTCACCCGGCCACTCCGATCGGGTCGATGTCGTAGCCGAAGTACCGCGGGCCGGCGAGCGCGATCCCTTCCGGCGTGTGCCACCGCGGGTCGGCGGGCGCGGCGATGACCGTGACGCGCTGGCCGTACCGCAGCCCTTCGGTCGTCACGGCATCCCCGGACTCGCGCTCGAGCGTGCAGATCAGGTCCGGCACGGACGCTTCGACGACGCCGTCGCGCTCGGCCACCAGGTGCTCGTTCTGGAACCGCAGCACCAGCTCGGCGCCGGTGTCACCGTCCATTCCGGACAGGCGCGCCTCGCCGCGGGCGAAGCCGGTGACCGTCCGGCGGGCGACGTCGACGACCTTGCCGGTGAACAGCCGGCGGCCACCCAGGCGGGAAACGACCCGGGCGACGGGATCCTCGTGCGCCGCACGCGCCGAACGCACGAGGGCACCCAGCTCGGCGCACAGGCTCAGCGTGCCCGGCACCAGCGACTCCCGGGCCTGGGACCCCGACATCGCATAGTTGCTGATCATCGCCGAACAGCCCATGTCGATGGTCGCCGAGCGGGCCAGCCGCTCGGCCCAGTGGTTGTCCACTGTGTCCAGCACGCCACGGTTGCCCTTCTCGTCCGCGATGGACATGGGTGTGGCTCGGATGCCGTACAACGTCGGCAACACCATCTGCAGCTCGGGGAACGCCCGGCCCATGCCGTCGGCGTCGACCAGCGGCAGCCCGAGCTGCGCGGCCGCGACGACCGGGATCAGCGAGTTGACGCCGCCCGCCTCGGCGCACGCGATGTGCGTCAGCTCCTTGCCGAGGTACCCGGCGAGCGTGCGCGCGGCGAGCCCGACCTGCTCGGCCGACGGCAGCTTCTCGACCATCACCGTCGGCGCGCCCATCATCGCGACGGGCAGCACGACGGCGTCGTCCGGCACCTCCGCCAGCGGCACCAGCGGCACGGCCCCGTGCGAGCGCACCGCCGAGGACGCCAGCAGCCGGCCGATGTAGGGGTCGCCACCGCCGCCGGTGCCGAGAATGGCGGCGCCTCGGGCGATGTCGTCGAGGTCGTTTTCGGTGATCTCGCGCATCACGCCCCCAGCTGCAGGTCGCCGACCGCCTTGACGCGGATGCGCGTGGCGTTGCCGGGCAGGTACGGGATGGGCACCTCGTCGAAGTCGACGATGCCGACGGACGCGGGCGAGGCGCCGGCCGCCACCGCGCGGTCGACCGCCTCCTGCTTCGCCTCGTCGACGACGGCCTCGCGGCGGCCGGGCTCGATCACGTAGACGCGGTCGACCTCGCCGCCGATCTGCGCGATGGCCGCGCCGATCGCGTTGGCCACGGCGTAGTTCTCCGGCCGGTGCACGGCGCCGCAGCCGGCCAGCTCGTCCGGCAGCAGCACCGAACCCCCGCCGACGGCGACCACCGGCAGCGGTTCGGCGGAGGTCCGCATCCGTTCGACCACATCGGACACGTCCGCGGCGATCCGGTCCAGCGCCGCCTCGACCAGGCCGCGGTCCAGATGCGACACCAGTGATGGATCGCCGATCTCCGCACGGCCCGCCGCGACCGCGATGTCGGTGGCGGTGAGCGTGTCACCGCCGAAGACCAGCGCCTTCGACGTCAGCTCGTACCCGACCGAATCCGGGCCCACGGTGACGCCCGCGCGAACCCGGCTGCCGCCGCCGATACCGATCGAGAGGACGTCCGGCATCCGGAAGTTGGTGCGGATCCCGGCGACGCTGACGTCGGTGGTCGCCTCCCGGGGGAAGCCCTGCCGCAGCACGCCGACGTCGCTGGTCGTGCCGCCGACGTCGACCACCGCGCAGGTGTCCAGACCGGACAGCACGGCCGCGCCGCGCATCGAGTTCGTCGGCCCGGACGCGAAGGTGGCCACCGGGTAGCGGCGGGCGAAGTCGACGTCCATCAAGGTGCCGTCGTTCTGGCTCAGGTACAGCGGCGCGGTGATGCCGGCGCCGGTGACCGACGCGGACAGGCCGTCGACGATGTGCGCGGCCAGCTCCCGCAGCGCCGCGTTGATCACCGTCGCGTTTTCCCGCTCCAGCAAGCCGATCCGGCCGATCTCGTGGGACAGCGAGATCGCCACGTCCGGCAGCTGCGCCGCGATGATCTCGGCCGCGCGGGCCTCGAACTCGGCGTTGACCGGGGAGAAGACCGAGGTGATCGCGACGCTGCGCACCCCGGCCTCCCCCATGTCGTCCGCCGCCTTGCGCAGCTCGCTTTCGTCGAGCTCCGCGATGTGCCGTCCGTCGAACTCGTGTCCGCCGTGGACGAGGTAGCTGCGCCCCGACACCGCGTCGACGAGCCGCTGCGGCCAGTCGACCATCGGCGGCAGCGACGCCCCGGCCGGCAGGCTCAGCCGCACGGCCGCGGTCGGCGCGAGCCGGTGGGCCTCGACGAGGGCGTTGATGAAGTGCGTGGTGCCGATCATCACCGCCCGCACCGCCGCCGGGTCGAACGCGCGCTGCCGCTGCAGCCCGTCGATCGCGGCGACGATGCCCGAGGTGACGTCCGCGGTCGTGCTGGTCTTGACCGAGGCGAGCACCTGACGGCCGTCGAGCAGGACGGCGTCGGTGTTGGTGCCGCCGACGTCGATGCCGATGCGCACGAAGAGACTCCTTTTCAGACTGCGGGGGCGGGCTCGGCGTCGGCGGTCCGGCTGCTGCCGATCCCCCGCACCCAGCCGAGCTTCCCGGCGACGACGTACAGGACGAAGGCCACGACGAGCGAGTTGATGCTCGGCAGGCCCCACTCGACGAACTCGCCGAAGACCGCCGCGGCGATCCAGACGACGATGGTGGCGGGCACCCACACGGGCGCGTCCTCGGGCACGGTTCCGCGCGCCCGCGCGGCTTCCAGGTCGCCGCGCCACTTCTTCACGACGAAGTACTCGGCCACCATGATCCCCGCGATCGGCGGGAACGCGACGCCCAGCACGGTGAGGAAGTCGGTGAACTTCGCCAGGATCCCGGCCGCGGCGAGCACGCTGCCCGCGACACCGAGCACCGCCGTGACGAGCCCGCGGTGGGCCTTGCGGCCGGAGACCGTGCCGATGAAGTTCACGACACCGAGCCCCGACGAGTAGAGGTTCCAGTCGTTGATCTTGATCGTGCCGGCGATGACGATCAGCAGCCCGACCCAGCCCACCGACGACGTCACGATGGTGGTGATCCCGGCGCTGCCGACGGCGTGCGCGAGCAGCACCCCGGACAGGCCGATGACGTACTCGCCGAGGGTGATGCCGACGAGCGTCTGCTTGACGACGTCGCCCGTGGTGCGGTTGAAGCGGGTCATGTCCGGCGTGATCACCGCGCCGACGATGAACCCGCCTGCCACGAGCGTGGTGCCCTGCAGCAGGCTCAGCGACGGCCCGGGCGGGGCCGAGGAGACGAGCGCGCCGAGGTCGTGGCGGGTCAGCTCGGAGATCACCGACCAGCCGACCAGGACCAGGAACGCCGGCACGGTCAGGTACGCCGTCCAGGCCATGGAGTGGAAGCCGCGGACCACGATCGCGGTGACGAGCAGGCCGAACACGAGCGCCCAGCCCCACTCCGGCAGGCCGCCGATGAGCGAGACGAGCCCCTGCGCGGAGACGGCGGACTGGATGCCGAACCAGCCGATGAGGCTGATCCCGATGGCGAGCCCGATGAGCGCCGAGCCGCCGCGGCCGAAGCCGGTCCAGCGGGCGATCATGGACGTCGAGAGGCCCTCGCGGACGCCGATGACGCCGACGAGGATGGTGATGAGCTCCAGGATGACCGAGCCGAGCGTGAACGCCAGCACGGCGTTCCCGAAGCTCATCCCGAAGCCGACGGTGGCTCCGAGCAGGAACTGGGACAAGGCGGACACCTGGCCGAACCGCTGGACGGCGACCGACCACCACGAGTACCGGGCGTGGTCCGGCACTCTGGTGAGGGCGTAGTCATCGACACCGACTGTTGAGGCCACGCCGACCTCCTATTCCGGAAGGGGAAACGGTTCCCCGCACCGTAAGCAGCGGTCCCGGCGACGTCACCGTGCGATGTGCACAACCGTGGCGGCGGCACTGTGCAGTCAGCCCAGCGGGTCCGTTCCGGTCAGCGCGGCACTTTCCGCCCACAGCCGCTCGGCGGCCGCGTCGTCGGCCAGGTTCGCCCAGTGCTCCTCCAGGCGTGGCCGGCCGCGAAGCCCGAAGACGCGCGGACCCCACAGCTGGCCACCGGCGACGTCCGGGCCGAGCACCGCGCGGACCGCGGGCCGCGCGCCGGCGTCCTTGCCCTGCAGCACGATCCGCGCGGGCAGGCCGCGCAGCCACTGCCCGGCCGTGCGGACGTGCACCGGCGGCCGCGACGGCGTCAGGGAGTCGAGCGCGCCGCCGGGGTGGGCCACCACGCTCAGCCGCTCGGAGCCGATTCGCCGCAGGCGCCGGTCGAGTTCGACGGCGAAGAGCATCTGGGCCAGCTTGGAGCGCTCGTAGGCGCGTTTCGGGTGGTAGCCGCGTTCGCTCTGGAGGTCGGCGAAGTCGAGGCTCGCCGACTTCGCCGCGAAACTGCCGGTGGTGACGATCCGCGCGTCCGGCGCCAAGACCGGCATCAGCCGGGCGACCAGCGCGAAGTGGCCGAGGTGGTTGGTGCCGAACATCAGCTCGTGCCCGGCCTTCGTTTCCCTGCGCGGGGGCTTGTCGAGCATGACCCCGGCGTTGCACACGACGGCGTCCAGCGGTCCGGGGGCGACGGTGGCGACCTGCGCCAGGTCGGCCAGGTCGAGCCGGACGTGGGTGACGCGCGCACCGGCGACCCGCGACCGGATCGCGGTGACCGCGACCTGCGCCTTCGCCGGGTCGCGGCTGCCGAGCACCACTTCCGCCCCGGCCGAAGCCAGCTGCTCGGCCGTGAAGTACCCGATCCCGGCGTTGCCGCCGGTCACCAGCACCCGCATCGGCGTCCCCTCCCCGTGTCAAGCTGTCCGCGTGGACAACGCTACCGGTGAACGGGCCGGCTACCGGCGGTCGGCGGGGTCGCCCCGCGGCGAGGCCCGGCGGCGGGAACTGCTGGCGAAGATCACCGAGGACGTCGCCGAGAACGGCCTGGTGGACTTCTCGCTGCGCCGCGCCGCGCGGGCGGCCGGGACGACGCACAAGGTGCTGCTCTACCACTTCGAAAGCGCGGAAGACCTGCTCCGGCAGGTCGTGTTCGCGCTGCGCGAGCGGCGGATCGGCAACGCGCTGGCGGCGATCGCCGCTACCCCGGCCACGTTGACCGACCGGGTCCGCGCGGCGTGGGAGAGCCTGCGCGACGAGGAGACGCGGCTGCGGCGCGTGCTCGACCAGGCGATGGGCCTGGCGATGTACGACCCGGGCCGGTACGCGGCGCTCGGCCGTGGCGCTTCCGGCCAGTACTTGCCGACGCTGCTGGAGTTCTGCCCGCCGGACTGGCCGGAGCGGCGGAAGTTCGAGGTCGCGTCGATGATCCTCGCGACCCTGCGCGGGTTTCTCGTGGACCTGCTGACCAGTCCGGACGGCGACGGTGCGGCCGCGGGGTTCGAGGCGCTGCTGCGCGCGGTGGAGCGGGAGGAAGCGGCTCCCTGAGCCTCGACAGTTTGCGAACCACGTGGTTCACTTCGGGCATGCAGATCGAGCTGTCCGCGGGGACCGTCGAGTACACCGACACGGGCGGGGCGGGCCCGGTGGTCGTGTTCGTCCACGGCCTGCTGATGGACGGCTCGCTGTGGGACGGCCCGGTCGCCACCCTGCCGGGCCACCGGTGCGTCGTCCCGGCGTTGCCGCTGGGCGCACATCGGGTTCCGATGCCGGGCGCCGACCTTTCGCTCCTGGGCATCGCCGCCCTGCTCGCGGAGTTCCTCGAGCGTCTCGACCTGCGGGAGGTCACGCTCGTCGGCGTCGACACCGGCGGGGCGCTGGTCCAGCTGCTCATGGCCGGCGGCGCGGCGCGGGTGAGCCGGGTGGTGCTGGCGTCGTGCGACGCGTTCGACAACTTCCCGCCGGGGCTGACCGGCAAGACCCTGTTCCTGGCGGGCAAGCTATCGCCCCGGTTGTTCGGGGCGTTCATGCAGCAGCTGCGGCTGCGAGCGGTGCGACGGCTGCCGATCGCGTTCGGCTGGCTGACCAAGCGCGGCGACGCTGTCTCGGCGGGCTGGATCCGCCCGTTGCTGAAGCAACCGGCGATCCGGCGCGACGCGGTCCGCGCGCTGCGGGCTTTCGCGGCGTCGCCGGGCATCCTGCGGGAGGCGGCGGAACGGCTCCCGGCGTTCGACCGGCCGGCTTTGGTGGTGTGGGCGAGCGAAGACCGCGTGATGCCACCGGAGCACGGCCGGCGGCTGGCCGCGTTGCTGCCGAAGGGGAAGCTCGTCGAAGTGGCCGACAGCTACACGCTGCTCCCGCTGGACCAGCCGGCGGAGTTCGCGCGGCTGGTGCGGGAGTTCACAGCCGGCTGAGGCCGTGGAGGATGCGCTCCATCAGCTCGAGGCTGGGCCGGTTCCCGGAGCCCTTCCGCGCGGTGTGCACGGCGACGAGCCCCCGGTCGGCGAGGTCGGAGAGCAGAACCCGGGCAACGCCGAGCGGAATCCGCCGCCGCGCGGCCACCTCCGCAACGGACTGCGAAGTCCGCAGCAGAGCGCAGATCTCGGTCTCTTCCTGCGTGCTCCCCCGCACGACGGCCCGCCCCCGCTGGGTGATCGAGACGAGCGTCTCGACGGGCAGATCCCGCGTCGGCCGGGTACGGCCATGGGTACGGAAGTACGGGCGGACCATCCCCGCCCCGCCTTCTTCGAGCACGGACCCCCAGTGCACAGCCAGCTCCTCACGGCGATTAATCCCTGTCGGCGATTATTCCACACGGTGATCCACTTCACCGCAATCGACCGAACAGCGTAACGCCGGAAAAATCGCAGGTCAGGCGGCTTCGGATGGTGGCGTGGTCCCCGGAAGGACTAGTGGTGTCCTGGGAATCGACGGAAAGTCCGCGATTTTTCCGCGGGTTCAATCGCGCGCAGCCGGGCGGTCAGAGGCGGATCGGCTTCTTGTTCATGAATTCCTCGATCCCGAGCGGCCCCAGCTCGCGCCCGATGCCGGAACGCTTGATCCCGCCGAACGGCAGATCCGCCTCCGACCCGCCCGACTTGTTCAAATACACCATCCCCGCCTCGATGCGGCGAGCCACCCGGACCGCCCTCGCCCGGTCCGTCGCGTACACGCTCGCGCCCAAGCCGAACGGCGTGTCGTTCGCCAATGCGATCGCCTCCTCCTCCGTCTCCGCGCGGAACACCAGCGCCACCGGGCCGAAGATCTCCTCTCGGTACGCCGCCATCTCGGGCGTCACGTCCGTGAGCACCGTCGCCTCCACATACGCTCCCGGGCCCGGGACGCGGTGGCCGCCCGCGCGCAGCGTCGCGCCCTCGCGGACTGCCGTCGCTATCTGGGCCGCCACCTCCTCTGCCGCTGCCACGGAAGCCAGCGGTGGGAGCGTTGTCGCCGGGTCCGCCGGGTCGCCCGGCACGTAATACTCCGTCACCCGCTTCGCCAGCCGGTCGACGAACTCGTCGTACAGCTCGCCCAGGACGATCATCCGCTTGGGCGCGTTGCACGACTGGCCGCAGTTGCGCATCCGGGCGGTCGCCGTCACCTTGACCGTTTCGTCCAGGTCGGCCGTGTCCAGCACGATCAGCGGGTCGGATCCACCCAGTTCCAGGACGCACTTCTTGAGGTTCCGGCCGGCTTCCGCCGCCACCGAGATCCCCGCCTGCTCGCTGCCGGTCAGCGACACGCCCACGAGACGCGGGTCGGCCAGCATCCACGGCACCTGGCGGCTCGAGGCGAACACGTTCACGTACGCGTCCGCGGGCACGCCGGCGTCGCGCAGCACTTCTTCGATCGCCTTCGCCGAACGCGGGCAGATCGACGCGTGCTTGAGCAGGATCGTGTTGCCCAGCACCAGGTTCGGCGCCACGAACCGGGCGACCTGGTAGCACGGGAAGTTCCACGGCATGACGCCGAGCAGCGCCCCGATCGGCTCCTTCGTCAGCACGGCCTCGCCGCCGCGCAGCGCCAGCGGCTCGTCGGCCAGCAGGTCCGGGCCGCGTTCGCCGTAGTAGCGGAAGATGTCGGCGACGACCCCCACCTCGCCGCGGCCCTCGTTGATCCGCTTCCCCATCTCCAGGGTCATGATCGCGGCCAGCTCGCCGGCGCGCTCGGCGAACAGCTCGGCCGCGCGCCGCACGATCGCGGCGCGATCGGCCACCGGCCGGGCCCGCCAGGCCGCGAACCCGACGTGGACGCGGCCGATCGCGGCGCGGACCTGCTCGTCGGTCGCGTTCGGAACCTCCTCCACGAGCTCACCCGTCGCCGGGTTGGTGACTGAGTACATGGCGGCCTCCTCTGCCCACGGTAGCCTACTGCATACTGTATACACCATGGGATCGGTGATCGGCACCCGCGCGGCGGTACCGCCGCCCGCGTGATCGACTATCGTTCCCCCATGACGCTGGACATCACCGGCGGACCCCCTTTCTCCGCCGTGGCAAGGAAAACCTGGACGCGCCGGTACACCGACGGCGCGGTTGTCTTCGGGCGCTCGGCGCGGCCACCGGAACGCGCGCCGCGGGTCTGGAGCGGCCGCGGCCTCGGCCTGCCGGAGTCCGAGCTGCCCGAGTTCGCCGCGCAGCTCAAACGCGTCATGAAGCACGAGGCGTACTGGCGGGCCCGGGGCGACGCCCGGCAGCGCTGGTCACCAGGCCGCTACGACGACGAAGACGGCTTCGTCTACTTCGCGGGCCCCTGCACGCAGCGTGACCCGTGGCCCGGGTACCGGCCCACGAGCGAGTTCACGGTCGCGCTGCCCCACGTGCGCGGCTTGCGGATCCGGGTGGCCGCGCACCTGGCCGCCTTCCGGTGACCCGCGGGGTCCGCCGAGCCGTCCGTGCCGGAGCCGTCGCCGCGGTCGTGAGCGGGCTTCCGTCCACCACGCACGCGCTGCTCACCGGCCGGGACGTCCTCGCGGCGACCCGCGCGGCCGGCACCCTGCTCCCGGGCCGGCGCGACCGGCCCGGCGTCGCCGCCGGGCTGGTCGCGCACGTCGTCGTCTCCGCCGCCTGGACCGCGGTGCTCGCCGCCACCGGACGCCGGGGCGCCGGCCGCGGCGCGGTGGCCGGGCTGGCGATCGCGGCACTGGACCTCGGCATCGCGCACCGGGCCTACCCGGCCGTGCGAGCCCTGCCCCGGCTGCCGCAGCTCCTCGACCACCTGGTCTTCGGCGCCGTCACCGGCGCGTTGCTCGACCGTCCATACCGGACGGATCAGGGCACGACCTCGACGACGTCACCGGGCTGCAGCGTGTTGTAGAACGTCACCGCCGCCGCGTGCGAAAGGTGCACGCACCCGTGGGACCTGGCCTTCAGGCTGCCCTGGTGGAAGGCGACCCCCGTGTCGGTGAAGAACACCGAGTACGGCATCGGCCCGTTGTACTGCTTGCTGTAGTGGTCGATGTCCTTGTACTGCACGTGGAACGTGCCCAGCGGGGTCGGGTACTTCGGCAGCCCCACGGTGATCGGGACACCGCCGTAGGTGACGTTCCCGGCGCCGTCGGTCAGCCACGCGGTATTCGAACTGCGCTGGACGCAGGCCTTCGCTTCGGCACTGCACGGCGTGGATGCCGCTTCGGCCGTTCCCGCGAACGCCACGGTCCCCGCCATCGCGGCGACCCCGCCCAGTAGCGCGATCATCCTCCGGTTCATCGTGTGCCTCCCGTGTTCGTTCGGCTACACGGGAAGAGTGCCCCGGTTTTCCGATCTCCAACCGGCGATTCAGTCCCGGGGCCGGGACAGGCCGAGAAACTCGTTCTGCTCGCGGTCGTAGCGCCGCGTCAGCCCGTTGCCGTAGCGGTCCCACCAGTTCTGCGTGTGCCCGCCCTGCGTGGTGGTCGTCCCGCCGTAGATCTGCCGGTCGTATTCGAGGCGCGCGTCGCGGAACTCCTGCTGGAACTGCTCCGGGGTCAGGCTTCGCGCGTGCTGGATCGCCGCGTCGGACAAGGTGCGCGAGCTGCGGACGATGTCGTCGCCCGCCATGTGGTTGAGGATCGCGCGGACGCCGCCCGCCCCGCGCATGTGGGCGCCGGACATGATCGCGGCCTGGGTGCCGGGATCGGTGAAGTTGAGCGCGCCCGCCGTGCGCGCGTTCGCGGTCATCAGGTCGGCGACGACGGCGCGTTCTTCCGGGCTGCCGATGCCGTACTGCTCGCGCGCGGCCATGATCCGGTCGTAGCCGTTGTGCATGTTCCGCCGGAAGCCGTAGGCCTCGGGCACCCCGCCCTGCTCCCCCGTCGCGCCTTCGGAGCGCATGATCGAGTCGACGACCCGCGGGTCGAGCTGCTGCGGCGCCGCGGCCGCCGCACCACCACCCTCGTTCCGGCCGCCGCCGTAGGCCTGCGCGACGTCGGCGTCGGCGGCGTTGTAACCGTTCGCCGCCGTCCGGACGTTCTGGTTGACGTTGGTGATGAGGCCGAGGAACTTCTGGAGCGCACTGGCCAGCGTCGAGTGCAACGCCGCGTTCGCGGCGGCGACCCCGCTGCCGATGCCGGCGAACGACAACGCGTCCAGCACCAGGCCCTCCAGGTCGCGGGTCACCGACAGGAAGGACGATCCGACCTCATCGACCGCCTTGACGACCGTCCCCATCTCCGCGGTTTCGGCGTGGTAGGCCCCGGCACCCATGGTTCGCTCCCTCCGGACACGGCGTTGCCCGCCCGAGAATTCCGCACCGGGCCGCGGCGCCCCACGGCCGAATTACCCACTGCGGTACCGGCGGGACTGCCCACCGGAGGCGCTATGGTCGAGCCATGAGCGAACGCGACGACCCGGGCGTGGTCGAGGGCGAGATCGTCGACGAGACCCCCGCGGCGGCGCTCGCGGTGCCTTCGCCGCCGCTGCCCGACCCGGACTACAGCGAGGGCGGAGTGCCCAGCTTCGACTTCGTCCGCGACAAGATCGAGAACCGCTACACGACGTCGCTCGGCGCGGTCGACGTGGCCGGGCTCGGCACCGACAACACGGCCGAAGCCCTGGACAAGAAGATCGCCGACCGCGACCAGGCGGCCAAGGACCGGCTCGCCGAGATCCGCCGCTCGCTGCGCGGCGAGTAGCTCAGCCGAAGATGGCCGCCGGATCGCCGGTGTACCAGGCGTTTTCGATCACCACGCGGCGCATCACCCAGCGGTCGCCGTCGCGGACCAGGCTGACGTCGTAGCGGTTCTTCAGCAGCGCGTGCGTGCCGTGGTCGGCGCTCAGCAGGTGCTGGGCTTCGACCATGGCCGTCAAGTGCGCGGTGTCGCCGTCGACCGTGACGCGCGGGTTGGTCACCTGGTGCGTGGTGTCGACGCGGCCGGAGAAGGACGCGAGAATCGTGTCAACGATCGAGTCCCGGCCGGTCATCAACGGCGGTTCGGCACCCCAGCGCGCGGCCGCCGGCCGGAAGTCCAGCTCGGCGTCGGCGGCGAAGGACGACGCGAACAGCTCGCGGTCCTTGAGGTCCTGGCCGAGGCCGAAGCGGTACAGCGCGTCGATGATTTCCACGCGGTCGTGCAGGTCCATCGTCCGTCCTTTCCGGTGAGCTGCCCCCAGCCTCGCGACGCCCGCGAAGCCGGTCAACGCGCTTCTGCGCCACGATCGTTAAGCTGGAATTGACGATCGGGGTGCCATGGCGGAATCACGCGAGATCGAGACGTTCCTGGTGCTGGCCGAGGAGCTGCACTTCGGCCACTCGGCGCAGCGGCTGCGCGTCTCGACCGCCCAGGTCAGCCAGACCATCCGGAAGCTGGAACGGCGGATCGGCGTGCCGCTGTTCACCCGGACCAGCCGCCGGGTCGAGCTGACGCCGGTCGGGCGGCAGCTCCTCGCCGGCCTCGGGCCGGCCTGGTCGGCGGTCGAATCGGCGCTGGCGAAGGCGGTCCAGGCGGGCCGCGGGGTGACCGGGACGCTGCGCGTCGCGTTCGGTGACGCCGCGGGCGCGCAGCTGCTGGCCGGGGTCGCCGAGCTGTTCCGGCGGCGGCTGCCCGGGTGCGAGGTCGAGTTCCGGGAGGTCCGGCCGGCGGAGGTCCTGCCCTGGCTGCGCGAAGACGAGGTCGACGTCGTGCTCGCCGGGCTCCCGCTCGACGGTCCCGGCCTGGTGACCGGCCCGGTGCTGGTGCGGGAACGGCGGTTTCTCGCCGTCGCGGCCGATCACCCGTTCGCCCGGCGGGACGCCGTGCCGGTCGCGGAGCTGGCGCGGGCGACGGTGCTGCGGTGCGCGCTGCCGGACCCGTGGTTCGACGAGCACGCGCCGGCCGCGGCGGTGCGGCCGCGAGCCGGGCTGCAGGAGCTGCTCACCCTGGCGGGCGCGGGCGCCGGCGTGCTGCCGGTGGGGGCGCACGTCCGCCGCTACTACCCGCGGCCGGACGTCGCGTACGTCCCGCTCGCCGACGCGCCCCTGCTCGAGTGGGGTCTCGTGTGGCGCGCGGGCGCCGGGACAGCGCGGGTGCGCGCCTTCGCCGAGGCCGCCGCGGACCTGGTCCGCGAACCGGCCTGACCCCCGTCACGGCCGGCACGTCACACCGGCAGCCAGCGCATCTCCACCGGCTGGTAGGCGGCGATGGCCGCCAGGCGGCTCGGGAACACCGGGACACGCCCGGCGAGACCCGTCAGCCGCACCGCCCGCTCGACCACCGTCCCCGGCGTGGCGATCAGGCAGCCCGCGATCCCGCGGCCGCGGCAGCCCTCCATCACCTCGAACAGCCCGCGGGCGCCGCGGACCGACAGGAACTCCAGTGACGCCAGGTCGACGACCAGCAGGTGCGGGTCCGGCAGCTCGCAGATGGCGGCTTCGATCAGGGTCGTCCACCGCAGCACCGTGCCGATGTCCAGCTCGCCGCGGACCTCCACGACCAGCACGCCCCTGGACCGCGCCGAGACGGCTTCTTCTTGGTCGCGCATGGCGCGCCTCCCCGGGGGCCGATCGGGGACGGCCCCGGCTCATCGTCCCACCCGCACCCGGCCGCGGCCGCGCGAGACGGCGAAAACCCCCGTTGCCCCCAAGGGAAGGCGCGCAGACGGCCCAGTCGCGGCGGCCGTCCGGCTCAGCGTCCACTATGGACGCTCAACTCCCGGGCCCTCGCGGAATTATCACCGTTATCAAACCGACGATAACCCTGATGCCGCGTGACGTCACACCTCCGTAAGGTCCCCGTGGAATCATCGGTACCCGGCGGAAGTTGTACCGGGCGGAAGCACCGCACGAGGAGAAGGAGTGACGCCGTGACCACGTCAACCGAGAGGGCCGTCCTGGCCGGCGGCTGCTTCTGGGGCATGCAGGAGCTGTTCCGCCGTCAGCCCGGGGTGATCTCGACCCGGGTCGGTTACAGCGGCGGCGACGTCCCGAACGCGACCTACCGCAACCACGGCACGCACGCCGAGGCCATCGAGGTCATCTTCGACCCGGCGCGGACGACGTTCCGCGACCTGCTCGAGTTCTTCTTCCAGGTCCACGACCCGACGACGAAGAACCGCCAGGGCAACGACATCGGCACCAGTTACCGCTCGGCGATCTTCTACACCAGCGACGAGCAGAAGCGGGTCGCCGAGGACACGATCGCCGACGTCGACGCGTCCGGGCTGTGGCCGGGCAAGGTCGTCACCGAGGTCAGCCCCGCCGGCGACTTCTGGGAGGCCGAGCCGGAGCACCAGGACTACCTGCAGCGCATCCCGAACGGGTACACCTGCCACTTCGTGCGCCCGGGCTGGAAGCTCCCGAAGCGCGAGAAGACCGCCTGACCCCCACGCAGCCCTGAAGGCCCCTTCGCCGTTCTCCGGCGAAGGGGCCTTCGTCGTTTCGGACGCGGGAAGATCACCCGAACGGCGGTGATCGCGGTCCAGTCCTGAGTGGACGGCGGACCCGCGCCATCCCAAACGCGAGCTATGTCTTTTTCGCGACTTATTGCGTCCGGTAGATAAGACCGTACGTTAGTCGCTTGTTCACGAGGCTTCGGCGCCGGATCCTGATTTCCGCCAAGCAGCACCGTTTTTCCCCGTCCCCCGTTCTCGGCCCGGCCTGCACCCGGGCCGGTTCGCCCTGCCCGGAGGAGATCCTTCGATGCATCTGAGACGACCACTCGTCTTGGCCGCGAGCGGCGCGCTGATCGCCGCGATGTGCACGACCACGACCGCCCAAGCCCAGCCCACCGCCACTCCCGGCGCCGTCGCGGACGCCCAGACTCTCGCCGTCAACGCGGCCGCCGGTCTCGTGGCCGGCAGGCCGTCCGCGCTGCACGCCAGCGCGGACGACGTCTTCGTGGCGCAGAAAGCGATTTCCGCCACCAACGGCCTCAAGTACGTCCCCTACGAGCGCAGCTACAAGGGCCTGCCGGTGGTGGGTGGCGACTTCGTCGTCGCGACCGACTCGACGGGGCACGTGCTCGGCACCTCCGTGGCGCAGGACCAGACCATCAACGTCGCCACGACCGGCGCGAAGGTGACGAAGGCGGCCGCCGAGGCGACCGCGCGGCAGCAACTGTCCGCCGTGGAAAGCGTGAGCCCGGCCCAGCAGGTCGTGTTCGCGCTCGGCACGCCGACGCTGGCGTGGAAGAGCACCGTCGTCGGCCGCGACGCCGAAGGCCCGAGCCGGCTCGACGTCGTCGTCGACGCCGCCACCGGCAAGGTGCTCCACACGCAGGAGCACGTCCTGCACGGTGACGGCACCTCCGCGTGGAACGGCCCGAACCCGGTGCACCTCGACACGACGCACTCGGGCAGCACGTACACGCTGAAGGACCCCACCATCACCAACACGTCCTGCCAGGACGCGGCCACCAACACCACGTTCAGCGGCCCGGACGACCTGTGGGGCAACGGCAACGCCACCAGCCGGGAGACCGGCTGCGTCGACGCGCTCTTCGCCGCCCAGACCGAGAACAAGATGCTCTCGCAGTGGCTGGGCCGCAACGGCTTCGACGGCAACGGCGGCGGCTGGCCGATCCGCGTCGGGCTCAACGACCAGAACGCCTACTACGACGGCACGCAGGTCCAGATCGGCAAGAACACGCAGGGCCAGTGGATCGGCTCGATCGACGTCGTCGCGCACGAGCACGGTCACGGCATCGACGACCACACCCCGGGCGGCATCTCCGGCAACGGCACGCAGGAGTTCGTCGCGGACGTCTTCGGCGCCTCGACCGAGTGGTTCGCGAACGAGCCCGCCCCGTACGACACGCCGGACTTCCTCGTCGGCGAGCAGATCAACCTGGTCGGCAACGGCCCGATCCGCAACATGTACAACCCGTCGGCGCTGGGCGACAAGAACTGCTACGACAGCTCGATCCCGACCACCGAGGTGCACGCGGCCGCCGGCCCCGGCAACCACTGGTTCTACCTGCTGGCCGAAGGCACCAACCCGACCAACGGGCAGCCGACCAGCCCCACCTGCAACAACTCGTCGATCACCGGCCTCGGCGTCCAGAACGCGGTGAAGATCTTCTACAACGCGATGCTGCTCAAGACCAGCGGCGCGTCGTACCTGAAGTACCGCACCTGGACGCTGACCGCGGCGAAGAACCTGTTCCCGGGCAGCTGCACCGAGTTCAACACCGTCAAGGCGGCGTGGGACGCCATCAGCGTGCCCGCCCAGTCGGGCGACCCGACGTGCTCGGCGACCGGCACGGTCACCGTCTCGAACCCGGGCAACCAGTCGACCACGACGGGCGCTTCGGTGAACCTGCCGCTGTCGGCCAGCGGCGGCACCGCGCCGTACACCTGGTCGGCCACCGGCCTGCCCGCCGGCCTGTCGATCAACGCCTCCACCGGCACGATCTCGGGCACCGCGACCACCGCGGGGACCTCGAACGTGACGGTGACGGCGAAGGACGCGGCCGGCAAGACCGGCTCGGCGTCGTTCACCTGGACCGTCGGCACCACCGGCGGCTGCTCCGGCCAGAAGATCGTCAACGGCGGCTTCGAGTCGGGTGCCGCCAGCTGGACCGGCGACACCGGCACCATCGGCCAGTGGGCGTCCTCGGGTGAGGCGGCGCACGGCGGCACGTACAGCGCGTACCTCGACGGCTACGGCTCGACGCACACCGAGGCCGTCGCGCAGTCGGTGAGCATCCCGGCGGGCTGCCACGCCAGCCTGACGTTCTACCTGCACATCGACACCGCCGAAACGACCACCACCACCGCCTACGACAAGCTGACCGTCTCCAACGGCAGCGCGACGCTGGGCAGCTACTCCAACCTGAACAGCAACACCGGGTACGCGCTCAAGACCATCGACGTCTCGTCGGCGGCCGGCGGCACCCTGGCGCTGAAGTTCAGCGGCACCGAAGACAGCTCGCTGCAGACCTCGTTCGTCATCGACGACGTGGCCGTCACCCTGAGCTGAGCCTGAACCACCGAAGCGGGGAGACCGGGTGACCGGTCTCCCCGCTGCCGTGTTTCCTCAGGGAGAAACCCGGAGGACAAAGCGGACAGCGTCGCCTAGCTTGGCGGTGTCACCGAGAGGGGAACCGCCATGCCGGAACCGGACAGCGCCGTCCAGGTGCGCGGGCTCGTGAAGACCTACGGCTCGACCCGCGCGCTCGACGGTGTCGACCTCGACATCCCGGCCGGGCGCGTGCTCGGCCTCCTGGGCCCGAACGGCGCCGGGAAGACCACCACCGTCCGCATCCTGACCACCCTGCTGCGGCCGGACTCGGGTGAGGCGCGCGTCGCCGGGTTCGACGTCCTCGCCGAACCCGACCAGGTGCGCCGCCGGATCGGGCTGTCCGGCCAGTACGCGGCCGTCGACGAGAACCTCACCGGCTTCGAGAACCTGTACATGGTCGGGCGGCTCTACGGCAGGCGGAAGGCGGCGGCCCGCTCGCGGGCCCGCGAGCTGCTGGCGCGGTTCCGCCTGGAGGAGGCCGCCGACCGGCCGGCCAAGGGCTACTCGGGCGGCATGCGGCGGCGGCTCGACCTGGCCGGCGCGCTGGGTCGCCGAGCCGGCCGTCGTCGTGCTCGACGAGCCGACCACCGGCCTCGACCCCGGCGGGCGCCTCGACACCTGGGGCGTCATCAAGGAGCTGGTCGCCGACGGCACCACCGTGCTGCTGACCACCCAGTACCTGGAAGAGGCCGACCAGCTGGCCGACTCGATCGTGGTGATCGACCACGGCCGGGTGATCGCCCGCGGCACGGCGGACGAGCTCAAGGCGCAGACCGGCGGCGAACGGCTGGAGCTGGTCGTGGCGTCGGCCGCGGACCTGCCCGCCACCCTCGCGGTCCTGCGCGAGGTCGGCGCGGGCGAGCCGTCCGGCGACGACCACACGCGGCGCGCGGAGATCATCGTCGACACCGGCCCGAAGGCGCTCATCGAGGCCCTGCGCCGGCTCGACGCCCAGGGCATCGGCGTCCAGGACGTCGCCCTGCACCGGCCGACGCTGGACGACGTGTTCCTGTCCCTGACCGGCCACGGCGCCGGGTCCGCCGAGGAGGCCGCGAAGTGAACGCGCTGGCGAAGGGCATTTCCGACGGCGGGGTCGTCACGTGGCGCAACCTGATGAACGTCCGCCGCAACCCCGACTGGCTGATGGCCGCGACGCTGCAGCCGATCATGTTCGTGCTGCTGTTCGCCTACGTCTTCGGCAACGCGATCGGCGGCGAAGCGGGCGGCGCGGCGTACCGCGAGTTCCTGATCGCCGGGATCTTCGCCCAGACGGTGGCGTTCAACTCGGCGTTCACCGTCATCGGCTTCGCCAACGACCTGCAGAAGGGCATCATCGACCGGTTCCGCTCGCTGCCGATGTCGCGCCTGGCGGTGGTCTTCGGCCGGACGACGTCGGACCTGGTGGTCAGCGTGGTCGCGCTGGTCGTGATGTCGGCGTGCGGGCTGATCGTCGGCTGGCGCATCCGCGGCAGCCTCGGCGACGCGCTGCTGGGCTACCTGGTGATGCTGATGTTCGCGTGGGCGCTGTCGTGGGTGGGCGCGCTGATCGGGCTCGCCGCGCGCAGCGTCGAGGTGGCGCAGAGCCTCGGGCTGATCTGGATGTTCCCGCTGAGCTTCATCTCCTCGGCGTTCGTCCCGACGCAGACGCTGCCGCCGTTCCTGCGGGCGATCGCGGACTGGAACCCGTTCACGGCGGTGATCAACGCGACGCGGGAGCTGTTCGGCAACCGGTTCGGGGCGCCACCGACGGGCTGGCCGGCCGAGCACGCAGCCCTGTACTCGATCGTGTGCTGCGTGGTGATCATCGCGGTGTTCGCCCCGCTGGCGACTGCGCGCTACCGCCGGGTGGCGAGCAAGTAGGACCGTCCGAAGAGGACGCCTTCAGTCCTCTTCGGACAGTTCGACGATCGGGATGACCCGCTTGGCCTGCCGGGCCTTCGCCGCGTGGTCGGCCAGGAACGGGTAGTGCTTCTCCAGCTCCGTCCAGGTCCGCACGTAGTCCGCGCCCAGCAGGGGCAGGGCCTCGGCCGCGAACTCGCGGCCGTCCAGCTCCACCGTCACCCGCGGGTCGTCCACCAGGTTCAGGTACCAGTCCGGGTGCCGCGGCGCGCCGATGTTCGACGCCACCACCAGCAGCCGGTCGCCGTCGCGGTGGAACATCATCGGCACCGTTCTCGGCTCGCCCGACCGCCGTCCCGTCGTGGTCAGCAGCACCAGCCGGTCCCGGTGCATCCCGTCGACCTCGCCGCCCGCCCGGAACTGCTCGATCACGCGGCGGTTCGTCTCCCGGACGTCCATGGTCAGCTGTCGTAGTACCGGGTCGGCGGGGGCTCCTGCTGCGTCCACTGCCGGGTCGGCGGCGGTGCGGCCTTCTGCTGGCTGCGGCGCCGGTGCAGCGTCCGCGCGCTGGCCGCCATGCTGTTCACGACCGCGGCGATGACGAGCCCGATGACGAGGTTGATCACGGCCGTCGCGATCTTGGCGCTCGGCGCGACCGTGAGCGTCAGCGGCAGCACCACCGCGATCAGCGTCACCAGCACCATGATCCAGCCGAAGAACTGGGCCGGCGCCGGCGTGGCGACGCTGAGCAGGTGCATCAGCCCAGTGGCGAGCAGGGCCACCGCGGCGGCGACCAGGGCGTACGTCGTGGTGCTCGCGTTCCCCCACACGCCCTCGCCTTTTGGGGCCAGCACTTCGACCTCGAAGATCCCGCGCGCGATCAGCAGCCCGACCACCGCGAGCAGGGCCGCGACCACCGCCGTCGCCACGCCGCCCGCCCACAGCCGGCGCGCGTCGATCCCCGGGCGGACGTCCTGGGGCTGGTTCCCGTAGTAGTCGGACATCAGAGCCTTCCTAGGTCGGCTGCGCCTCTCGTGGTCGATTGTCCCCTCTTTCGGCCTCGTCCGCGATTTGCGCTGGAGCGCACTCCAGTTCGTAGCGTCGGGGCATGACCACCGCACAGCACAAGATCGGCTCGGGCTTCGGCGCCACCACCACGGCCGCCGAAGCCGTCGCAGGCATCGACCTGACCGGCAAGCTCGCCCTCGTCACCGGCGGGTACTCCGGGATCGGCCTGGAAACCACCCGCGCGCTGACCGGCGCCGGTGCCCACGTCGTCGTCCCGGCCCGCCGCCGCCAGGCCGCCGAGGAAGCACTGGACGGCATCGGCGGCGTCGAGGTCGGCGAGCTGGACCTGGGCGACCTCGACAGCGTCCGCGCGTTCGCGGAGCGGTTCCTGGCCACCGGACGCCGGATCGACCTCCTCATCGCCAACGCGGGCGTCATGGCGTGCCCGGAGACCCGCGTCGGACCGGGCTGGGAGGCCCAGTTCGCCACCAACCACCTCGGCCACTTCGCGCTGGTCAACCGCCTCTGGCCGGCGGTCGCCGACGGCGCGCGGGTCGTCTCGCTGTCTTCTCGCGGCCACCACTACTCGCCGATCCGCTGGGACGACGTCCAGTTCACCCGCGGCTACGACAAGTGGGCGGCCTACGGGCAGGCCAAGACGGCCAACGTCCTGTTCGCCGTCCGGCTCGACGAGCTCGGCGCCGCGCGCGGCGTCCACGCGTTCGCGCTGCACCCGGGCGGCATCATGACGCCGCTGCAGCGGCACCTGCCGCGGGAGGAGATGATCGAGCGCGGCTGGATCGACGAAGCGGGCAACGTCCTGATGCGGTTCAAGACGCCGGAGCAGGGCGCCGCGACGACCGTGTGGGCGGCGACGTCACCGCAGCTGGACGGACTGGGCGGGCTGTACCTGGAGGACTGCGACGTCGCCGAGCTGTCCCCCGAGGACGCCGGAGGTCTCGCCGCTTCGGGCGTCCGCCGGTACGCCGTGGACCGCGACGAGGCGCGGCGGCTCTGGACGCTCTCGGCGGAGCTCACCGGGGTGGCCGCGTTCGCGTGATCATCTGACGTTTGCCGCCGCCGGCGCCCGGGTACATTGCGGCCGTGGCCGACGACGCCGGCAGAACGGGGAACGCGCCGATGAGCGACGCGGACGACCGCACCTGCGCTCGTTTCGCTCTCGGCGAGTTCTCCGTGCCACCGCGTTCGCTGCCCGACGAGCGGCCGCCCGGCCTGCTGGCCGGGAGGTACGAGGTCGGCAGGCTGATCGGCAGCGGCGGCACGGCCCGCGTGTACCGGGCCTACGACCTGCGGCTCGCGCGCGAGGTCGCGGTGAAGATCTACGACCGGGACGCGGTGGCGCTCGACCAGCGGCGGCGGCTGCGCGAGATGACCATCCAGGGCAGCATCGCCCATCCGGGTGTGGTGGCGCTGCTCGACAGCGGCACCGAGCACGGCCGCACGTACCTGGTGATGCAGCTGGTCGAGGGCGAGAACCTGGCGGAGCGGCTGCTCGGCGGCCCGATGCCGGCGGCCGAGGTGATCACGCTGGCCGACGGGCTGGCCGAAGCGCTGGCGCACGTGCACGCGCTGCGCGTGGTGCACCGCGACCTCAAGCCGGCCAACGTGTTCCTGTCCGCGGACGGCCCGCTGATCGGCGACTTCGGCATCGCGCACGCACTGGACACGACGCACATCACGGGCACGGGCGTGGTCCCGGGCACGGCGGCGTACCTGGCCCCGGAGCAGGTGGGCGGCGAGCCGGCGGGCCCACCGGCGGACGTCTACGCGCTGGGACTGATCCTGCTGGAGTGCGTGACGGGCCGGCGCGAATACCTGGGCACGATGGTCGAGGCGGCGATGGCGCGGCTGACGAGGCCACCCCGGATCCCGGAGGGGCTGCCGCCATCGCTGGCGTACACGCTGCACCGGATGACGCAACGGGAGCCGTCGGCCCGCCCGACGGCGACGGAGGTGCGGCAGCTGCTGCACGCACCGGCACCGAGTACGCCCCGGTGGACCAGCGCGACAGCCTCGGGCGAGCACGACTTGCTGGGCGCGGTGCGCGACGCCGGCTGGACCGGCACCGCCGCCAATCCCGGCCACCACGACCGGCCTGGCACCACGGCGAGCGACCTCGGCGAGATCGGCACCGGCCAGCCGGGCCACCACCAACGGCTCTGGGCCACCGAGAGCGACTCCAGCTGGACCGGCACCGCCCAACCCGGCCACCACGACCGCCCCGGCACCACCGCGAGCGACCTAGGCGCCATCGGCATCGGCGCACGCGCCTCCGGAGAGCCCGGCCGCATCGGCGCGGCCGCCGGCCGCCGCCGGACCGGCGACCACCCCGGCTCCGGCACCACAGGCCGCGGCTTCGACCGGACCGCCGGCGACACCCGCGAACCCCATCGAATTCTCGGCGTCCTCGGCCTGTCACCCGCGAGCGATCCGGCGCACCGGCGCCGGTTCACGACGGCCGCCGGATTGACCGCTGCCGCCGTGGTCGCCGTCTCCGCGATGCTGCTCTCCGCGCAGGAACCCGGCACCACTCCCGCTCAGCCGCCGGTGGCGAACTCGCCCGTGCCGACGTCCTCGCCGGCCTCGTCCGCGCCGCTCGCCGAGTCCGGCACGCCGGCTCCTGGCTCGACCGAGTCCGCCTCTCTCGAACCGGCCGCCGTCACCAGCAGAACGCAGGCGCCGCCGGCTTCGAAGCCCGGCAAGCCGCCGAAAACCCCGCCGCCGGGCAAGGGCAAAGGCAAAGGCCACGACTCGTGAGACGCGGGACCTCCGGCGGCCCGATCGGCCCCGCTGCGGAAAACCGCTCCGGACCAGCCCGGAATCGTTTCGCCGAATACGGACTCGAAGCGAAACCGACCGGCAGCCGAACCGGCGAAACGGCGCTGACGCCGTAATCCCCACTTCAACATACAGCCGTCCCCAGGGCTTGCGGCAAGCCCCCGGCGCGGGTCCACAATCCGGGCTCGTCTTTTTCCGTCGAGGGGATTCCGTCATGCGTGTGCTGCTGTCCACGATCGGTTCGCGGGGTGAGGTCCAGCCGGTCCTGGCGCTGGCTTCGGAGCTGCGGGCGCTGGGGCAGGACGTCCGCCTGTGCGTGCCGCCGGACTTCCGGGACCGGCTCGAGGGCCTCGGGTTCGACGTCGTGCCCATCGGGCCCGCGCTGCGCCGGACCACGCTCGAACAGGTCCGCAAGTCCGCCGGGGACACCGTCGCCACCCAGTTCGAGACGATCACGGTGGCCGCCGAGGGCTGTGACGTCCTGGTCGCCGCCGGGGCCCTGCAGTTCGCCGCCCGCTCGATCGCCGAACGGATGGGCGCCGCCTACGTCTACGCCGCTTTCTGCCCGATCACGTTGCCGTCGGAGCGGCACGCGCCGCCGCCGATGCCGTGGCGGTCGCCCGGCGAGACGGACAACTTGGCCCTCTGGCGCGAAGACGCGCAGCGCTGGAACACGATGTTCGGCGGGCGGGTCGACGCGTTCCGGGCGGCGGCCGGCCAGGAGCCCGTCGACGACCTGCCGGGCCACGTCTTCACCGACCGGCCGTGGCTCGCCGCCGATGCGGCGCTGGCGCCGTGGCCGGGCGACCCCCGGGTCGTCCAGACGGGCGCGTGGATCTGGCCGGACGAGCGGCCGCTGCCGGACGAGCTGCGGGAGTTCCTCGACGCGGGCGAGCCGCCGGTGTACTTCGGGTTCGGCAGCATGCACGCGCCGGCCGAAGTCGCCGGAATCGCGCTCGAGGCGGCGCGGGCGCACGGCCGCCGGGCCGTCGTCGCCCGCGGGTGGGCCGGCCTCGCCGTGGTGGACGCGCCCGGCTGCCTCGGCATCGGCGAGGTCAACCAGCAGGCGCTGTTCCGGCGGGTGGCGGCGGTCGTCCACCACGGCGGCGCGGGCACGACGACGACGGCGGCCCGCGCGGGCGCGCCCCAGGTGGTCGTGCCGCAGATGTACGACCAGCACTACTTCGCCGGCCGCGTCACCGCGTTGGGGCTGGGCGCGGCCACCGAGCCGGGCGTGCCGACGGTCGCGGCGCTGACGGAAGCCCTGGACACCGCCCTGCGGTCCCACGCGGCGGCGCGGGAGTTCGCGGGCCGGGTGCGCGGGGACGGCACGAGCGTCGCCGCCCGCCACCTGCTGGAGACGGTCCCGCTCACGTCGGCCTGAGGCGGGTCCCGGTCACGGCGGCGCAGAGTTCGGGGACGACGGTTTCGATGTCGTCGCGCAGCACGAACGCGGCGATCGCGTCGTAGGGCGTCGGGTCGCGGTTGACGACCACGAGCGTCGCCCCGGCCCGCGCGGCCACCGCGCACAGCGACGCGGCCGGCTCGACCTGCAGCGAGCTGCCGACGGCCAGGAAGACCTCGCTCGCCGCCGCCACCCGCCGCGCCCGGCCGAGGACGTCGCCGTCCAGCAACTGTCCGAAAAGGACGATGTCGGGCTGGAGGATCCCGGCGCAGGCGGGGCAGGCGGGGTCGTCGTCGCCACGCTCGACCCGGGCGAGGACTTCGGAGGTCGGGAACCGCGCGGGGCAGCCGGCGCACCGCGTGGTGCGCAGGGTGCCGTGCAGTTCGAGGACCTTGCGCGCGGCGAGCCCGGCCCGCTGGTGCAGGCCGTCGACGTTCTGCGTGAGCACGCGGACGGCGGCGCCCTGCCGGTCCAGGTCCGCCAGGGCGCGGTGCGCCGCGTTCGGCTGGGCCTGCCACACGGCATGCCCGAGCCAGCCCCGCCAGAACTTCCGCCGCACGGCGGCGTCGGCCATGAAGTTCTCGACGGTGAAGGCGGTCATGGCCCCGGGATCGCGGGTCCAGACGCCATCGGGCCCGCGGTAGTCGGGAACGCCGGAAGCGGTGGAGATCCCGGCCCCGGTCAGCGCGGCGACGAGCCGCGCGCCGCGGAGCCGGTCGGTGAGGTTCACAGGCGGCAGGTTAGCGACGGCGACCGGCCGGACGACCGGATCTGTACCCGCCACGGCGCGGTGATGTGAGCCTTGGCTCGGCTCTCGCCGGCCGGCTGAGGAGCACCTCGACGAGGAGGCCCGGTCGAGGCAGGACACGGCCATGCGCAGGCGAACTGTTTTCGGCCAGGGACGAAGCGGGCCATCCAGCCGCGAGCGCATCCGGCCTGCTCGCCCTCACCAAGCTCGGCAACGCAGAGTTGGCGTTCGCCATCCTGGTCGGCCTCTGAGCCTGGTCGTCGACGCGGCCCCGGAGTCGACCGGAAACGCGCAGCTCGTCGCGGCCGAGCTGCTGTGTCGCAAAGCTCCCGGCTCGACGCCTGCCAGTCGCTGCATTGGCCGGGCGCTGTCGGCGGCTGCCGGAACTCCGAAGCCGAGCCCGAGCCTGAGCTCCCGCTCATCGACGCTCTCGTCCGGCCGAGGCTCGCGCGCCGCGTTCGGGGTACGAACCGGACGTGACCGATCAAGAACCGCACCGGCCACAATGGACACCTACCTCCGTAGGTTGACACCGGAAAATCCTTGACCCACTCTTTCGGTTGTCCGCCGGAGGTTTCCTGATGTTCACGCGCCGGTCCCCGGCTCGGCACCGGACGGTTCGCGGGGGTCGGCACCATGAGGCGCCCTCACCCGCCACCGTTGGAGGACCCATGATCCGCAAGCGGATCTTCGCCGCCTTCGCCGCCGCCATGGTCACAGCCGGTGTCGTCACCGCCGCCGTCGTCACCGGAACGGACGAGCCCGGCGGCGTCCGGCCCGCCGCGTCGGCCGTGCCGGCGTTCGACCACATCGTCCTGGTGATGTTCGAGAACAAGAAGTACTCCTCGATCGACGGCAGTTCCAGCGCCCCCTACTTCAACACCCTGGCCTCGCAGAGCGCGAAGTTCACCAGCTCCTTCGCGATCACCCACCCGAGCCAGCCCAACTACGTCGCCCTCTTCTCCGGCGCGACGCAGGGTGTCGTGGACGACACCTGCCCCGCCGACCTCGGCAGCAAGGCCAACCTCGGCCGTCAGCTGATCGACGCGGGCAAGACCTTCACCGGCTACTCCGAGGCCATGCCGTCGGACGGCTACACCGGCTGCTCCAGCGGCACCTACCGGCGCAAGCACAACAGCTGGGTCGACTTCTCGAACGTCCCCGCCGCGAGCAACCTCCGGTACTCGAGCTTCCCGTCCGACTTCACCCGGCTGCCGACCGTCGCCTTCGTCACTCCGGACATGTGCAACGACATGCACGACTGCTCCATCGGCACCGGCGACACCTGGCTCAAGAACCACCTCGACGCCTACGCCCAGTGGGCGAAGACGCACAACAGCCTGCTGATCGTCACCTTCGACGAGGACAGCGGCACATCGGTCAACCAGATCTTCACGACGTTCACCGGCGCGCACGTCAAGGTCGGCAGCTACGGCGAATCCATCAACCACTACACCGTCCTGCGCACGATCGAGGCGTCCTACGGCCTGCCCGGCATCGGCAACGCCGCGAGCAAGTCGCCGATCCTCGACGTCTGGCAGTAACCGCGTGTACCTGTCCACCATCGGCCGCCGGGAGCACGCCGCGAACGGCAAGCTCTCGGCGGTCGGCGCGAACGTCTTCGCGCTCGGCGCCGTCAGCCTGGTCACCGACGTCTCCTCTGAGATGGTCACCGCGATCCTGCCGGTCTACCTCGTGCTGGGGCTGCACCTGAGCCCCGCCGCGTACGGCGTGTTCGACGGGCTCTACACCGGCGCCACCGCGCTGCTGCGGATCGCCGGCGGGTACGTCGCCGACCGGGTGCGGCGGCGCAAGGTCGTGGCCGGCGCGGGCTACGCGCTGTCGGCGGTCGCCAAGCTCGGCCTGCTCGCCGCCGGCGCGTCGGCGGCCGCGATCGGCGCCGTCATCACCCTGGACCGCACCGGCAAGGGCCTGCGGACGGCGCCGCGCGACGCGCTCATCACGCTGTCGGTGCCGGAACCGCTGCTCGGACGCGCGTTCGGCGTGCACCGCGCGATGGACAGCGCCGGCGCCTTCGCCGGACCGCTGGTCGCGCTCGCCGTGCTGGCCGCCGTCGGCGCCGCGAACCCCGAGGCGTTCGACGCCGTCTTCGTCGTCAGCTTCTGCGTCGCCGCGATCGGCGTGCTGCTGCTGGTCCTGTTCGTGCGCGACCGCCGGACGCCGAAGGCCACCGCGAACCCGGTCTCGCCCCGCGCGGCGGCGGCGCTGCTGCGCGGGAGCGGTGTGCGGCGGCTGCTGGTCGCCGCGTGCGTGCTCGGGCTGGCCACGGTCGGCGACGGGTTCGTCTACCTGCTCCTGCAGCACAAGGAAGACGTCGCGACCGGCTGGTTCCCGCTGCTCGCGGTCGGCACCAACCTCAGCTACCTGCTGCTCGCCGCGCCGCTGGGCGCGCTGGCCGACCGGGTCGGGCGGCTGCCGGTGGTGCTCGGCGGCTACGGCGCGCTGGCGCTGGTCTACCTGCTGCTGGCCGGCCCGGTGTCCGGCTGGCCGCTGTTCGCGGCGGCGCTGGCGTTGTACGGCGCGTTCTACGCGGCCACCGACGGCGTCCTGATGGCACTGGCCGGTCCGCTGCTGCCGGAGTCGTTGCGCACCACGGGAATCTCGCTGGTGCAGACGGCACAGGCGCTCGCCTACTTCGCCTCGTCCGTCCTCTTCGGACTGGCCTGGCAGTTCTGGGGCGCGGACCGCGCGATCGGCATCGCCGCGGGCGGGGCCGTGGTCGCCGTCGCCGTGACGTTCGTGGTGCTCTCGCCCCGGCGGACGGCATGAGGACGCGGATCCTGATCGCGATCGCGGGCGTGCTCGTGCTGGCCGGGGCGGCGGTCGCGTACGTCGGGTTCGCCGGCGCGCGCGGCCGCGACGTCGCCGCGACCGGCGCGGTGAGCCTCTCCCCCGGTCCGCGGCTGCTCTTCCGCAGCACCGCCGACGCCGACCGCGGGCACGTCGCCACCGTGTCCGTCGCCGACCCGGGCGGCCCGCGGACGGTGTCGCCGCTGTCGTGTTCGCGCGTGTACGCCGCCGGCGGCACCGGGCTCTGCCTGCGCCCCGACGGCGACCTGACCACGTACCAGCTGGCGGTGCTCGACGCGGGCCTCGCCGTCCGCCGGGAGATCCCGCTGGTCGGCCTGCCGAACCGCGCGCGCGTGTCGGCGAGCGGGCGGATGGTCGCGTGGACGGTGTTCGTCACCGGCGACTCCTACAACGGCGGCCGGTTCTCCACCCGCGCCGGCATCCTCGACACGGCGACCGGCGACCTGGCCGGAACCCTGGAGGACTACGCCGTGACGCTCGACGGGAAGCCGTACCAGGCGGCCGACCTCAACTTCTGGGGCGTCACGTTCACCCGCGACGACCGCCACTTCTACGCGACGATGTCGACTGCGGGCCACCGGTACCTGGTCGCGGGCGACTTCGCCGCGCACACGATCCGGACGCTGCGGGAGAACGTCGAGTGCCCCTCGCTGTCGCCCGACGGGACGCGCGTGGCCTACAAGTCCGCTGTGGACGGTGACCCGGCACGCGGGTGGCGGCTGTCCGTCGTGGACCTGTCGACGTCGGCAGTCACGCCGCTGGCCGAAACCCGCAGCGTCGACGACCAGCCCGCGTGGCTCGACGACCGCACGATCGGCTACGGCGTACCGCGCGGGCCGGGGCATGCGGACGTCTGGTCGGTCCCGGCCGACGGCTCGGGCACGCCCCGGCTGCTGATCCCGGACGCGGAGTCCCCGGCGGCCCTCAGCGACGGTCGTACCGGGCGATGAGCACGCCCTTCGTGGTCGTGACGCAGCTGGTGAGCGTGAACTCGGTCAGCGGCGCCGGCCCCTCGAACAGGCGACGGCCGGAGCCGAGGGTCAGCGGGAAGATCAGCAGCGTGTAGTGGTCGACCAGGCCCGCGGCGTGCAGGGTGTGCACGAGCGAGGCGCTGCCGATGACGGACAGGTCGGGACCGGGCCGCGACTTCAGCTCGGCGACCGTCTTCTCGGCGTCGCCGGGCAGCAGCACCGAGTTCGGCCAGGCATCGGCGTCTTCGAGGGTCGTCGAGGCGACGTACTTCGTGACCGCGTTCATATGGGTGGTGAACGGGTTGCCGTCTTCGCGCCGGGCCCAGGCGGTGATGAAGTCTTCCCAGGTCCGCCGTCCGAAGAGCATCTCGCCGCGCCGGCTCATGCCCTTGGCCATCTCCTCGGCCATGACGTCGTCCTGGAACCGGGTGCCCCAGCCGCCGTGGCGGAAGCCGCCGCGGGTGTCCTCGTCGGCCCGGCCCAGTCCTTGCACGACGCCGTCGAGGGTGACGCTCATGGTGACGCTGAGGGAACGCATCGGGAATCCTTCCGTCCGGGTGGGTGGTCACCGCCTATACGAACGGCCGGGGCCCGGATCGACAGGCCCTCAGGATCCGGCCGCGGCGACGCCGTCGATCTCGACGCGGACCCCTTCGCGCACGAGCTGCGTGACGACCGTGGTCCGCGCCGGCAGCTGCGGGCAGTCCGCGAAGAACTCGCGGTAGACGCGGTTGAACGTCGTGAAGTCGCCGCGGTCGGCGAGGTAGCACGTGCACTTGACGATCCGGTCCTTGCCGCTGCCGGCCGCGGCGAAGACGGCGACGAGGTTGGCCAGCACCTGCCGTACCTGCGCGGCGAAGTCGTCCGGGATCTCGTGGGTCACCGGGTCCAGCGGTCCCTGCCCGGAGGTGAAGACCAGGTCGCCGACCCGGATGGCCTGGCTCAGCGGCGGCTCGGTGCCGTCGGGGAAGCGCACGAACGGCGCGTCCTCGGTGCGGATGACTTCGATCATGACGGCATTCTGCCGGATCGGCGGCCCGGGCTAGTCGAGTTCGCGCAGTCCGTCGAGGATGCGGCGCATCAGGTCGGTGTCCGGGGGCGCGAACGCGAAGCGGGACGCCGGCACCGGGCGCGGCGGCGGGATCGTGCGCGGGACCCGCCACGGCAGCCGGTCCGGTGAGGAGTCCGGGCCGGTCTGCCGCGGGATCGGCAGGGTCGGCAGCGCGATCGTGCCGGCTTCGGCCAGCCGCCGCGCGGCCTGCTCGAAACGCAGCCGCGCCTGGATGCCGGCCACCGTCCAGTCCGGCTCGGGACCGGGGTCGGCCGTCGCCCGGGGCGCCCGGCATTCGAGCGCGAGCGCCCAGGCCGCGGCGGCGAGCGCCGGGAGCAGCAGGCCGGCGACGATGGCGAAACCGGGCAGGTCCGCGGCCATCAGGAGGCCCCGGTGGCGGGTAGCAGCATGGCGTTCACTTCCGGACTTGCGGTTTCTCCGACCATGGGCCGACACCTGGATATTCGACGTGAACGAATGTTTCGCGGACCCCGGACGCCCATCATGAACGACGGGGCACACTCCCGCAAGCGGCCGATCGGGGTGCCCCGTCCCGGTGGTGAAACAGCAGGTCAGTAGCGGTTTCAGGGTAGCCGGAACGGGCCCCTCACCCTGTAGTACGGCCGCCGGCGCCGTCCGGTTCAGTTTCTTTTCCTGCGTCCCGTGTACCCGCCCCCGGCCAACTCGCCGAATGCGCATTTCACCGCACAGACGACGAGCCGGCGGGGCGGCAACGGCCACGACACCAGGTCTGTGATGGGCATCCACGGCCGTCGGGCTCAGCCCAGGGAACAGGTGCGGGCCAGGTCGGCCGGGGTGGCGTCCGCGGGACGCGGGATCGTCGCCGAGGCCGGCGGACGCACTCCGCGCAGCCAGCCCGCCAGCGCGTCGAACGCCGTGCGGAAGCACGGGCCCAGCGGGCGCAGCCGGTCCGGGTACGCGTCGGCCAGGCCGTCGACGTGGTTGCCGCCCTCGACGCGGTAGTACCGGTGCAGGTCGCCGCGGCCGGCCGCGGCGATCATCCGGTCGTACACGTCGGAGTCGCGGGTGATCGGCAGCAGCGTGTCCAGGGTGCCGTGCAGCGTCAGCAGCGGCTTGCCGATCCGGCCGGTCAGCGAGATCCGCTCCACCGCGCGGGCGACCGACGGCGGCCGCGAGCTGTACGCGTAGTCCGCGTCGCACGACGGCGTTCCCGAAGCGCAGAACGGGACACCGGCCGCGAGCGGGCCGTCGAACGACGGGTCCAGCTCTTCGCGGTAGATCCGCTGGGTCAGGTCCCAGTAGACGCGGTAGTGGTAGTCCCACAGGAACTCCGAACCCGGCGCGAACCCGGCGTCCAAAATGGACTGGTGGGCCGCCGGGGAGCCGGCCGCGTAGGCCGGGTACGCCCGCAACGCCGGTGGCAGGAACGTCAGCAGGTTCGGCCCGTCGGCGCGCCACAGCGTGCCTTCCCAGTCGACGCCGCCGTCGTAGAGCCCGGGCCGGTTCTCCAGCTGCCACCGCACGAGGTACCCGCCGTTGGACAGCCCCGCCGCCAGGGTCCGCGTGACCGGGCGGCCGTAGTGCCGGGTCGCCGCGGCGCGCGCGGCCACGGTCAGCTGCGTGACGCGCGTGTTCCACTCCGCCAGCGCGTCACCCGGCCGGACGCCGTCGTCGAAGAAGGCCGCGCCGGTGTTGCCCTTGTCGGTCGCGGCGAACGCGTAGCCCTCGGCCAGTACCTGGTCGCCGATCGCGCGGTCGTTCGCGTACTGCCGCCGCACGCCCGGGGAGCCGGAGACGACGAGCCCGCCGTTCCACCGCGCGGGCAGCCGCAGGACGAACTGCGCGTCGTGGTTCCAGCCGTTGTTCGTGTTCGCCGTCGACGTGTCCGGGAAGTACCCGTCGACCTGGACGCCGGGGACGGCGCCGGGCACGGGCAGGCCCGCCGACGTCAGCCCGGCCCAGTCGGCCTCGACGGTGTGCCCGGTCGCGCGCGTGCCGGTCGTCGTCAGATCGGCCAGGCAGACGGACACGGACTTCTCGGCGCCGGGGACCTCGACCCGGCAGCTCCCGGCCGCCGCCGACGCCGGCGCGGGCAAGCCCGTCGCGAGCGCCCCCGCCAGAACCACAACCAGCCATCTGCGCACGGTTCACCTCCGGTCTCGGATGAGACAGAACCCAAGCGTGTGCCGGCGGGGAGAGCCACCCCGCCAGCCACCATGAATCGCCGCGGCGATGTGGTGGGCGGCCACATGGTCCGGACCAGGGTGACGGACTTAGCGTCGCTGGGGACCCTCTCAACGACGAGAAGGAACTGACCATGCGCAAACTCGCCTTCGCCGGACTCGCCGCGATCACCGCCGCCGTGCTCACCACCGTCGGGGTGGCTGCCGCCGATCCCCCGCCGTCGTCGCTGGTCCAAGTCGCCGACTTCGGGGCCAACCCGGGCGCCCTGGCGATGTACACCTACACGCCGGCCGGGCTCGAGACCGGCCGTCCGGTGGTCGTCGCCCTGCACGGCTGCACGCAGAGCGCCGCCGACTACTACGCCCACTCGGGCTGGCCCGAGCTGGCCGACCGGTGGCGGTTCGAGGTCGTCTTCCCCCAGCAGTCGACGTCGAACAACTCGCTGAAGTGCTTCAACTGGTTCTCCACCGCCGACGACACGCGCGGCAACGGCGAGGCGGCCTCCGTCAAGTCCATGGTGGACAAGGCGGTCGCCGACCACGGCTCGGACCGCTCGCGCGTGTTCGTCACGGGTTTGTCGGCGGGCGGCGGCATGACCGCGGACCTGCTCGCGGCGTACCCGGATGTCTTCGCAGGCGGCGGCATCATGGCCGGGCTGCCCGCGCAGTGCGCCACGAGCGTCACCGAAGCGACGAACTGCCAGCAGAACGACCAGCACCTGACCCCGGCGCAGTGGGCGTCGAAGGTCAAGGCGCAGTACCCGGGCTACAGCGGACCCTGGCCGCGCGTCGCGATCTGGCAGGGCACCGGCGACTACACGGTCTACCCCGTCAACGGCACCGAGCTGCGCGACCAGTGGACGGCCGTGCACGGCGTCTCCCAGACGCCGTCGAGCACGCAGTCGCTGCCCGGCGGCACGACGTTGACGACCTACGCCGACAAGGTACAGCTGTATTCGATCGCCGGGATGGGCCACGGCACGGCGGTCGACCCGGGCACCGGCGCGACGCAGTGCGGCAGCACCGGCGCCTACTTCCTCGCCGGCATCTGCTCCAGCTACTACACGGGTGTGTTCTTCGGGCTGGACAAGGGAACCGGGACCACGACGACGGCCACGCCACCGCCGACGACGGCCACGACCACGGCCACGACGACCCAGCCGCCGGGCACGTGCGTCAACGCGAGCAACTACGCCCACACCCAGGCGGGCCGCGCGCACCAGAGCGGCGGCCAGACGTACGCGAACGGCTCCAACCAGGCCATGGGCCTGTGGAACACGTTCACCACGCACGCACTGCGCGAGACGTCACCGGGTTACTGGGTGCTCGCCGACGGGCAGTGCTAGGGCGACGGCCCGGGAACGCCGTGGCGGTCAGCGGGTGGTCGTCCGGACGGTCGCGGTCCACTCGGCCGCACCGCCCGGCCCCCGCTCGCCGAGCGCGATCAGCGCGCAGTCGCGGCCCTGGGCGAACAGCGACTGCGTGATGGTCGTCAGGCCCGCCGCCGCGGCGTCCGGGCCGCCGTCCCACCCGGCGACGGCGAGGTCCTGCGGGACCCGGAGCCCGCGGCGGCGAGCGGCGTCGAGGACCGCGAAGGCGAGCTGGTCGCTCATCGCGACCACGGCGTCGGGTCCGGTGTCGAGCAGCGCGTCGGCCAGCTCGGCCGCTTCCTCGCGGTCGTTGCGCGCCACGACGGCCACCGGCACTCCGCCGGCGTCCCCGAGCTGGTCGTAGAGGCCGAGCAGCCGCTCGCGCGTCACCGGGAACGCGACACTTTCGGGTGGTGGCCCGGTTTCCAGGCGCGGCCGGCGGTCACGGTCGAACGGGAAGCTGAGCACCGCGGGCCGTCGTGCCCCGGCGAACGTGCGCGCGGCCAGCTCGCGGGCCGACGCGCGGTTGTCGATGCCGACGACGCGCGCGCCGTCGACGGCCGGGCCGCCGTGGATCGCCACCGGCTTGCCGAGCCCGGTCACGACGTCGAGCACCGGGTCGGCGTCGACGGTCGTCCAGACGATGTAGCCGTCGACCGACGCCGACCGCACGCGCTCGGCGTCGTCCGCCGTCCCGGTCGTGGGGATGAGGTTCAGCCCGCTCCCCCGCTCGCGGCAGACCTCCGCGACACCGGCCAGGAACCGCCGGGCCTGCGGATCCTCGAAGGCGTAGGCGAGGTGCTCGCCGAGCACGACGCCGATCGCGCCGACGTGGCGGCGGCGCAGCGACCGCGCGGTCGGGTCCGGCCCGCGGTAGCCCAGCTCGGCGGCCACTTCGCGGACCCGGCGCAGCGTCTCGGGCGCGACCCGGTCCGGCTGGTTGTAGCAGTACGACACCGTCATCACCGAGACCCCGCTGCGGCGCGCGACCTCGGCCATCGTGGGTCTGGACATGACCCCACCTTAGCTGTGTATCGTTAAACAATGCCTGTCGAAGCCCGCACCCGAGTCGCGCTGGGAGCACTCAGCGCGGCGTGCTTCGTGTCCGTGACGTCGGAAAACCTGCCCGTCGCCCTGCTGCCGCAGCTCGCCGCCGGGCTCGGGGCCGGCGACTCCGCGATCGGGCTGCTGATGACCGGGTACGCGCTGGTCGTCGCGGTGTCGGTGATCCCGCTGGTCGCCTGGACGTCCCGCTGGGACCGCCGGACGACCGCGCTGGTGACCCTCGGCATGGTCGTGGCGTCGAACGTGGTGCTCGCGCTCGCGCCGGCCTACTGGGTCGCGGTCGTCGCGCGGCTCGTGGCGGCCGCGGGTCACGGCGTGTTCTGGTCGGTCGTCGCGTCGATGGCCGCCCGGCTGCTGGGGCCCGGCCGGGGCGGCCGCGCGACGGCGGTGGTGTTCGCCGGGAACTCCGTGGCCTTCCTCTTCGGGCTTTCGGTGAGCTCCTGGCTCGGCGCGACCCTCGGCTGGCGGACGGCGGTGCTGGCCGTGGCGGGCGTCGCGGCCGTCACGGCGCTGGTCATCCGCCTCACGGTCGGCCCGATGCCCGCGGAAGGGCCGTCCGGCGGGCCCCGGATCGTCGCCGACCGGGCGCTGGCGCCGGTGCACCTGGCGACGCTGCTGGTGGTCACCGGGCACTTCGCGGCGTTCACCTACATCACGGCGCTGATCGCGCACTACGTGCGGGTGACCGGCCCGGCGACCTCGGCGCTGCTGTTCGCCCACGGCGCGGCGGGCCTGGCCGGCCTGGTCCTGATCGGCCGCCACATCGACCGGCACCCGCGGGCGACGGCGCTGGTCACGACGGCCGGCGTGGCCGCGTGCCTGCTGGTGCTCCTGGTCGTCCCGGGCCCGGTGGCCGCGGGGTCGGCGATCGTCGCGTGGGCCGCCCCGGCGGCCGGGATCGGCGTGGTGCTGCAGGGGGCCGTCCTGCGCGTGGCGAAGGGCCGCCCGGACCTCGCGTCGGCGGTCTACATCGTGGCGTTCCAGATCGGCATCGCGCTGGGCGCCGCGCTCGGCGGCCTCGGGCTGGACCACGACCTGCTCCCGGCGGCGGTGGCCATCGCGGTGGCGGGCGGCCTCACCTCGGCGCTCGTCGTGCGCCGCTCCCGGGCGTTCGGCTCACCGGCCTAGGCGGTGCACCCGCAGCGCCAGCTGGATTTCCAGCGCGCGGTCCGGTGCCTGCCAGTCCTCCCCGAGCAGCGACGCCACCCGCTCCAGCCGCTGCACCACCGTGTTCACGTGGACGTGCAGCACGTCCTTCGTCCGCGCCAGCTGGGACCCGCTCGCGAAGTACGCCCGCAGCGTCGCCACCAGTTCCGTGCCCCGGCGCGCGTCGTAGTCCAGGACCGGCCCGAGCGTCCGGCGGACGAACCCCTCCAGGTCCGCGTGCTCGCCCAGCAGCTGGCCGAGGAACCCGAGCCCCGCCATCGCCGCGCCTTCGCCGGTCCGGCCCAGCGCCAGCAGCGCCCGGACGCAGCGCGCCGCTTCGCCGTGTGCCGCGGCGATCGCCGACGGCCCGCCCGCCGGGCCCGCGGCCCCCACCGTCACCGGACGGCCGGTCGCCGCGCCGAGGTCGGCCGCCACCCGGCGGGCCAGCTCGTCCGGGTCGCCCGTGCCCAGCAGCACGACCTCCTCCGCGTGCACCCCGACCAGCGTCGCGTGCCGGGCGGCCGCGCTCGCCAGCCGCCGCCGCGAGCCGCCGTCGGCGTGCGCGACCAGCACCGCGTGCGGTGCCGAGAGGTCGATGCCCAGCCGGCGTCCGCGCGCCAGCAGGGCGCGGGGATTGCGGTCCGGCGCGGTGAGCAGGTCGGTCAGCAGCTCGCCGCGGACCTCGTCCTCGGCCCGCACCACCGACCGCCGCAGCATCAGCAGCAGCGCCGTCACGACGCCGGCGCGTTCGAACAGCCGCCGGTCCGGGTCGGCCAGCCCGTCGCGGCCGGCCAGCACCAGGCTGCCCAGCAGCTCGGGACCGGCCTGCACGGCGCACACCCACGAGTCCTTCGTGGACACCGCACGCCCGGCGGCGCGGGCCGCGGCGAGCGCGTCCGGGTCCAGCGCGGCCGGCGCCGCGGAGCTCGCCAGCAGCGTGCCGTCGGCGTCGTAGACCGTGAGGTCGCCGTGCAGCACCCCGGCGACCGCGGCCGCCACGTCCGGCAGGTCGCCGCCGCGCAGCACGAGGTCGGTCAGCCGGTCGTGCGCGTCCTGGGCGCGTTCCATCGCCTCGTTGTGCGCGCGGATCGTCGCGTTCGCCTCGTTCAGCTCGGCGACGGCCCGCCGCGTCTGGTCGAGCAGGTTCGCGCTGTCCAGCGCGATCGCCGCGTGGTCGGCGAGCGAGGACAGCAGCGCGACCTCGTCCGGCGAGAACTCCCGTGTGGCCCGGTCGGACGCGAAGAGCACGCCCAGCACCTTCGGGCCGATGGCCAGCGGGACGCCGAGGATCGCGGTCAGGCCCTCGTCCTCGACGCCCGAGTCGATGTGCCGGGTGTGCTTGAACCGCTCGTCGGTGAAGTAGTCCGACGTCGCGTACGGCCGCGCGGTCTGCGCGACCAGCCCGCCGAGGCCCTCCCCCATGCCGAGCACGATCTGCTGGAACTCGGCCGACACCGAGCCGTCGCTGACCCGGATGTAGGTCTTGCCCTCGGCCTCGTCGTTGAGCGACAGGTACGACACGTCGACGTTGAGCAGGGCCCGCGCCCGCCGGACGATCGAGCGCAGCACGGTGTCCGGATCGGACAGTGCGGCGAGCTCGCTCGCGGTGTCGAACAGCGCCCCGAGCTGGGCTTCGCGCCGCCGGTGCTCTTCGAGGGTCTCGCGGATCCGCAGGGCCAGCTCACCCGCGCTGGCCAGTGCGGCGAGGTCGGCCGCGTCGAGCGCGCCCTCGGCCCGGGCGGCCACGACGACGTGCGCCAGCTGCTCGCTGCTCGCCCCGGAGGCGAGCAGGTCGAGCAGCCGGCGCAGCGCGTCCGTCGGTGCGGTCACGGCCGTCATGCTAGGGCGAAACGACCACCGTCTCCGCTTCGACGTCGTCGTCGTGCAGCGACTCGCCGCGCGTCTCGCGCGCCGCGAGCAGCGCGATCACCGTCAGCACGCACATCGCGGCGACGTACAGCGACACCGGCACGGTGCTGCCCCACGCGGAGAACAGCGCCACGGCGACCAGCGGCGCGACGGCCCCGGCGGCGATCGAGGACAGCTGGCCGCCGACGGACAGGCCCGTGTAGCGCACCCGGGTCGGGAACTGCTCGGCGAAGAAGGCGGCCTGCGGGCCGTACATCGCGCCGTGCAGCAGCAGCCCGACGGTCGTCGCCAGCACGATCACCGCCGACGACTTCGTGTCCAGCAGCGCGAAGAACGCGAAGCTCCACACGGCCATGCCGATCGCGCCGGTCAGGTACACCGGACGGCGGCCGACGCGGTCGGACAGCGCGCCCCACAGCGGGATCGTCGCGAAGTGCACGGCCGAGCCGATCAGCACCGCGCCGAGGCCGACGCCCTTGGGCAGGTGCAGCCCGGTCGTGACGTACACGAGGATGAACGCGGTCAGGACGTAGTACGAGACGTTTTCGGCCATCCGGGCGCCGATCGTGACGAGCACCTGACGCCAGCTGTGGCGGAAGACGTCGACGACCGGCACGTGCTTCTCGCCGCGGCGCTCGGCCTGCTTCTGGGCGGCGAGGAACACCGGCGACTCGGAGACGGCCAGCCGGATCCACAGCCCGATCAGCAGCAGCACGGCCGAAAGCAGGAACGGGACCCGCCAGCCCCAGGACATGAACGTCGCGTCCGACTGCGTCGCGGACAGGATCGCCAGCACGGCGGTGGCCAGCAGGTTACCGCCCGGCGCGCCGCACTGCGGCCAGCTCGCCCAGAATCCGCGGCGGCGGTCGTCGCCGTGCTCGGAGACGATCAGGACCGCGCCACCCCATTCGCCGCCGAGCGCGAAGCCCTGGACGAGGCGAAGGAGCGTCAGCAGCAGCGGAGCCGCGACGCCCGCCGACGCGTACGTCGGCAGGACGCCCATCAGCGCGGTCGAGCCGCCCATCAGCACCAGGCTGACGACCAGCAGCTTCTTGCGTCCGAGCCGGTCGCCGAAGTGGCCGAACACGAGGCCGCCGACCGGGCGGGCCAGGAACCCGACGGCGTAGGTCAGGAACGCCAGCAGCGTGCCGGTGAGCGGGTTGGCCGTCGGGAAGAACAGCTTGTTGAAGACGAGGGCGGCGGCCGAGGTGTAGAGGAAGAAGTCGTACCACTCGATGGTGGTGCCGATCAGGCTCGCGCCGACGATCTTGGCGATCGCCGACCGGTTCGGTTGACTCACTGCGGGCTCCACTTCCTTGTGGGGTTGGCGCTGGCGGCTAAGCGGCGGTCCAGCCGCCGTCGAGGGGGATGGAGGCCCCGGTGACGTGGCCGGCGTGCGTGCCGCACAGCCACACCACCAGGGAGGCGACGTCGTCCGGTTCGATGAGCTCCTTGATCGCGGCGCGCTTGAGGAGGACCTCGGCGACGACGTCGTCACGCGGGATGCCGTGCTCGGCGGCCTGCGCGTCGATCTGGCCGTCGACGAGCGGGGTGCGGACGTACCCGGGGTTGACGCAGTTGCTGGTGACGCCGTGCTCGGCGCCTTCGAGGGCGGCGACCTTGGAGAGCCCTTCGAGCCCGTGCTTCGCGGCGACGTAGGCGGCTTTGTAGGGCGACGCGCGAAGCCCGTGGACGCTCGACATGTTGACGATCCGGCCCCAGCCCCGGGCGTACATCGACGGCAGCGTGCGCCGGATGAGCAGGAAGGGCGCGGTGACCATCAGGGACTGGATCCGGCTGAAGACGTCCGGCGGGAAGTCCTCGAGGGGCGCGACGTGCTGGATCCCGGCGTTGTTGACGAGGATGTCGACTTCGGCGGGCAGCCCGTCGATCGCCGCGGCGTCGGTGAGGTCGGCGGCGTGCGCCCACCCGCCGACGGCCCCGGCGGCGGCTTCGGCGGCGGCTCCGTCGATGTCGACGACGTGCACCTTGGCCCCGGCCGCGGCGAGGGCCCGGACGCAGGCCAGGCCGATACCGCCGGCGCCGCCGGTGACGAGGGCGGTGCGCCCGTCCAGATCGCTGGTCATGGACGGGAACGGTAAGCGTGACCCGGGTCGCGGGCCATGTGCGCGGCAACTACAGCTGAGGAAGATACTGTGGTGCACGGCCACATCCGGGCGGTCACTGGCCGGGTTCGACGACGACCTGGACGAAGCCGCCCGAATCCCGCATGGGCGAGCGACTGGTCGAGGCGGTCATGACCGCGCTGGACGAGCAGACCGTCACCGTCCCGGGCAGCCGCCGCCGCGACCACCATGCTGCCGTGGCTGGCCGCAGCCTGAAACCGTTCTCCAGCAGCGCAAACAGGCCGCCGAGCAGGTTGACGCGGAAACTCGATGCGCACCCGCTTGCCGGGTCCTGACCTCGATGCCCGGCATCGGCGCCGGGACCGCAGCCCGCATCCCCCTGGGAGTCGGCTTCGCCGGCTCCGGGCAGCTGGCCGCCTACGCCGGCATCGCTCCAGCCACCCGCACCTCCGGCACGTCGATCAACGGCGAACACCGCGCCCGCTCCGGCAGCCGCCAGCTCGAACGCGCGTTCTTCTCGCCGTCTTAGCCGGACCTACTACGCCAGGAAGAGACGAGGGCAAGAAGCACAACGCCGCCGTCATCTTCCTGGTGCGCCAACGGTGCGACGTCCTCTACGCCAGGCCGTGCCGACGTTGGTGTCACAAATCCGTGTCAGGTTTGCTGCCCGTCATGGACCCGGACCACGCCCTCCTGACCCGGCTGCGCGACCTCGCCGAAACGCTCCCCGGCGACGTCTCCTGGCTCACCGGCCCGCCCCTGCGCGCAGACGGGATGCGCGACCTCGGGGAGCGTCTTTCCTGCCTCGGCGCGGACCTGATCAGCCGCGCCGGCGTGCTCGACGAAATCGCCGCCGCCCGGCTGCCTGCGCACGGCTGGATCCCCGAGTGCGGGCCCGATCCGCGCCGCCGGCTCGCTCACTACGTCGGCCGCGGGGAGGTCCGGCTGGGCCTGATCTACTTCGCGAGCTGCGGCGCCGGCTGTTTCCCGTTCTACGGCACCGACCCGGCCGGGAAGACGGCCCGGCACGAGCGGTGCGACAAGTGCGTCAAGGAGGCCTACCGGATCATGAGCGTCCAGCCAGTACGGACAGATAGTGCGCGTTCGTCATGACGCCGAGCACGTTGCCGAACGGGTCGACGACCGAGGCCGTCACGAACCCGGGCCCGCGCTCGGTGATCGGCTCGTGCTCCTGCGCGCCCAGCTCGTGCAGGCGCGCGACGGCCGCCCCGAGGTCGTCGACGTGCCAGTAGACGATCTCGCCGCCCGGCCCGCCCGTGCTCGCCGCGACGTACCGGCGGTCGATCAGGCCGAGTTCGTGCTGGAAATCGCCGATCCGGAACTCGGCGTACCCGGGCCGGCAGAAGTACGGCTCGACGCCGAGGAACTCGGTGTACCAGGCCCGCGCGGCCGCGTGGTCGTCGGCGAAGTAGGAAACGGTGGCCATTCCTCGCAGCATGTCTGCTCCTTCTCAAGCGGTGTGCCGCCAGCATGCGGAGCGAAAGTGCTCATCGACTGAGCACTTTGTCTGCCATGCTTGTCCCATGCGCGCCGACCGTCTCGTGGCCACCCTCCTGCTCATGCAGGCGCGTGGCCGCGTCACGGCCGCGGAACTGGCGGCCGAGCTGGAGATCTCCGTCGCGACGGCCCGCCGCGACCTCGAAGCGCTCTCGGCGGCCGGCGTACCCGTCTACCCGCAGCCCGGCCGCGGCGGCGGCTGGCAGCTGGTCGGAGGCGCGCGGACGGACCTGTCCGGGCTGACGGCGCGCGAGGCGCGGGCCCTCTTCGTCCTGGCGGGTCCGGCCGCGGGCGCCTCCCCGGAGGTCAAGTCCGCGCTGCGGAAGCTGATGGGCGCGCTGCCGGGCACGTTCCGCGCGGACGCCGAGGCGGCCGCGGACGCGGTGGTCGTCGACCAGGCGGGCTGGGGCGAGCGTCCGAAGCCGCGGCCGCCGGTCGCCGAGCTGCTGCGGGAAGCGGTCATCGCGCGCCGTCGCGTCCGCTTCACCTACACCGGGCGTGAGCGGCTGGTGGACCCGTGGGGCCTGGCCGACAAGGACGACGTCTGGTACCTGGTCGCCGGGACCGACCAGGGCCGGCGGACGTTCCGGGTGGACCGGATCGCCGGGGCCGTCGTGACCGGAGAGGCCGCGGACCGGCCGCCGGACCTCGAACTGGCGGCGGTGTGGCGGGAGGTCGTCGAAGAGATGGAGCGGCGCCGGTCGCTCCTGAGCGCGGACGTCGTGCTGGACCGGCGGTACTTCGGGGTGCTGCGTGACCGGTTCGGGCGGCACTGCGAGCTGGTCGCGGAGCTGCCGGGCGACCGGGTCCGGGCGCGGGTCGCGGCGGCCGCGCCGGTCATGATCGCGCAGGAGCTGGCGGGGTGGGGCGCGCTCGTCGAGGTCGAACGGCCGGACTCGGTGACGGCCGAGCTCGCGCGGCTCGGCGGCGAGCTGATCGCCCGTTATGCTCGGTGAACGGCGTTAATCACTCCTCTGTGGACATGGGAGGACCTACTACGAGTGTCCGTTACTCTCCGGTACCTGGCCGTTCGGAGTATCCGTGATCACCCGTTTGCTGCTAATGTGACGCGTCCGTGACCTGAACGTGCGTTCGGTGCCACCTGGACTCCCGAGAGCCTGCGACGAGGGCAGACGATGCGTGACGATGTGGTCGAGGCGAGTGCCGTGGTCGGGCACCCGCCGGACGTGGTGTGGCAGATCGTCGGATCGCCGGAGTGGTACTCGCGGTTCGTGCCGGAGATCAGCGGGTGCGAGATCCACGAGCCCGCCGCGCGCGGCCGCGGGCCCCGCGGCGTGATCCGGATCGTCCCCGAGCGGGGACCGATGCTGGAGGCGCAGGTCCAGGCCGTCGTGTACCGGCCGGGCGAGCACGTCGTGTGGTGCGGCGTCCCGGACGAGGGCACGTGGGTCTCCCTGGAGCTGAGACCGCTGGCCGGCGGCCGGACCGAGCTGTTCGTCCGGATGATGCTGCCGCCGTCGTACCTCGATCTGGTGTCGTCGATCAAGAAGGACGTCCGGGGCCTGGCCCGGCGCCTCGACCTGCACCTGGCCGGCCGGCCGGACCCCGACGCCGACCGGGACGGCAACAAGGCCACCAAGCTGCGCACCACGAGCATCCTGCTGCGCGCGGGCGTGCTGAGCGCGGGACGGCCGGACAAGATCGCCCGCCAGCTCAACTCCCTCGCCCAGTGGGGCGCGACCGTCGCGGGCGGCTACCAGGCCGCCGCCGCCCGGGTGCCCGACGAGCCCGCCCTGCACGACGAGCGCAACCTCCGCACGTTCCGCCAGGTCCAGGAGCGCAGCGACCGGCTGGCCAACGCGCTCAGCGAGTTCGGCGTCGGCGAGCGCGACCGGATGGCGCTGATGTGCCGCAACCACGCCGCGATGGTCGAGTCGTTCGTCGCCGCCAGCAAGCTCGGGGCCGACGTCGTGCTGCTGAACACCGGCCTGTCCGCGGCCTCGGTCAGGGACGTGCTGGCCGAGCACCAGCCCGCCGCCGTGCTGGCCGACGACGAGTTCGCGCAGACGATCGCGAACGTCCCCGGCGACTTCGCCCGGATCAGCACCTGGCCGGACGCCGACGCCGGCTACCCGACCGTCGACGAGCTGATCCACGCCGCGCCCGCCGATCCGCCCAAGCCGGTCGAGCGGCCGGGCCGCCTGGTGGTGCTCACCTCGGGCACCACCGGGACGCCGAAGGGCGCGCGCCGTCCCACGCCGAAGGGGCTGGGCTCGGCCGCGGCGATCCTCGACCGCATCCCGCTGCGCGCCGGCGACCGGATCCTCGTCGCCGCGCCGCTGTTCCACAGCTGGGGCCTCGCCGCCATGCAGATCGGCATGGCACTGCGCGCGTCACTGGCGCTGATCCGCAAGTTCGACGCCGAGGAGACGCTGCGGGCGATCGCCGAGCAGAAGTGCGACGCGCTGTTCGCCGTGCCGATCATGCTGCAGCGGATCATGGACCTGCCCGAGCGCGTCCGCTCGCGGTACGACCTGTCGTCGCTGCGGATCGTCGCCAGCAGCGGCTCGGCGATGTCCGGCGCGTTCGTCACGCAGTTCATGGACACCTTCGGCGACGTCCTCTACAACTTCTACGGCTCGACCGAAGTGTCCTGGGCGAGCATCGCCGACCCGGCCGACCTGCGCGCGGCGCCGACGACGGCGGGCCGCTGCCCGCTCGGCACGCGCGTGGCGATCCTGGACGAGGACCGCAAGCCGGTCCCGCCCGGCGGTGAGGGCCAGATCTTCGTCGCCAACGACATGCTGTTCGACGGCTACACGAACGGCACCGACCCGGCGCGCGCGGCGGACCTGATGGCCACCGGCGACGTCGGCTACCTCGACGCGGCGGGCCGCCTGTTCGTCACCGGCCGCGCCGACGAGATGATCGTCTCCGGCGGCGAGAACGTGTTCCCGCGGCCGGTGGAGGAAGCACTGGTCGCGCTGCCGGGTGTGCACGACGCGGCGGTGGTCGGCGTGGCGGACGCGGAGTGGGGCCAGCGGCTGGCGGCGTACGTCGTCCCGCGGCGTGGTGCGTCGCTGCACGCGGAGGACATCCGGGCCTACATCCACCAGCGGCTGGCGCGGTTCGCGGTGCCGCGGGACGTGTACTTCGTCCCGGACCTGCCGCGCAACGCGACGGGCAAGATCCTCAAGCGCCTGCTGCACGACGACACCTGGCCGGTCACCACCGAATACTGACGCTCAGGCGACCGGCTGCCGCAGCACCGTCCTCAGCTTCGCGGGCTCCACTCGCCGCGGGTCGCCGAGGTAGACCTCGTGGTGCAGCCCGGCGGGCTCGAGCCCGTGGTGCTCGAGGAACTCGCCGTGCAGGCGGGCCAGCAGCGGACCTTCGTCGTCGTACGAGCCGACGTGGAGTGCCTGCGCGCAGCGGCCTTCGCCGAGCGTCAAGAAGCGGACTGGCGCGTCGATCTTCTTCTTGCGCCGCACGGATTCCCGGGCTTCTTCCACGGCGTCCGCGCCGATCCAGCCGGGCAGCGAGATGAGCATGGTCCACTGCCAGGAGTCCTTGGCGCGCACGGTGAACGCGGCGTAGTCCTCGGCCCACCACAGGCCTTCCAGCGGGCCCACGACGAAGTCCTCGCCCCGGCCCTTCGCCGCCATCTTGATCGTGTACGCGAAGGCGTACAGCGCTTCGACGGCGCTTCTGTGGCTCACCGCGGTGTTCGGGTCGCCGCGGCCGTCGATCGCGAGGAACCGCTGTTCGGGCACGTCCACCAGGGCCCAGTCGGTGTTCTTCGGCGCGTACAGCTGCTTCAGGTCCTTCTTGACGTCGTACGGCATCAGATCTTCCTTCCGGCCAGCCACTGGGCTTCGGCTTCGAGCTGGGCGATCGAGTACTCGAAGATCGCTCGGACGACCGGCGGCGCGCCGGCCTGGGCCGCGGCGGCGCGCCGGACCTCGGCCAGCCGGTCCCGGACCGCTTCGGCTCGCCGGGCGAGCGCGGCGGGGAGCCGCTCCGGCGGGCAGTTCGCCAGGCCGACCAGGACAGGCTGGTGGACCGGGCGCAGCTCGGCGACCGCTGCCTCCGCCGCGGCCGCGCACGCCTTCCGGCCCGCTTCGGTGGCCGTGAACGTCTTCTTCGCCTTGGCGTGCGCGCGCTTCTCCGGCACTTCGGCGACCAGGCCGCGGTCCCGCAGCTTGCCCAAGACGTAGTAGATGGAGCTGAAACCGAGCGCGGTCCAGTCGCGCATGCCGCGCTCGGCGACCACCTCGTCGAGTTCGTAGCCGTGCCTCGGCCGCTCGGCCACCAGGCCCAGCACCGTCAGCTCCGCGTCGGTCAGCACCTTCATATTCTAGCACTAGAATAACCGTGAACCGGAAATTGTCGGTGGGTGCTGGCATGCTTCAGCGGAGAGGCGGAAAGCGAGGGGAACCAGTGGGGGGACAGGTGGTGACGGCGGTGCCGTGGACCGCGGAACGCGTGGCCGGGCTGGCGCCGGATCCCGCTTCGGAGAAGGCGGGCCGGGCGCTCGCCGCGCCCGCGCGGTGGTCGGGCGCGGGCGCGTCCGAGGACGCCGTGTGGGGCCTCTGCCAGGGCAGCGGCAAGCGGCCGTACCAGACGTGCGTCGAGCTCGCCGAGCCCGCGTTCCGGTGTTCGTGTCCCAGCCGCAAGTTCCCGTGCAAGCACGCGCTGGGGCTGCTGCTGCTCTGGGCGGCGGGTCAGGTTCCCGCGGGCGGACCGCCGGAGTGGGTGCACGCGTGGCTCGCCGAACGCGCCGACCGGGCCCGGCGCGCGGAAAACCGCGCGGAAGCGGCCGGCCCCAAGGACGAGGAAGCGGCCGCGCGGCGTGCCGCCGAGCGGGCGGCGCGCGTCGAAGGCGGCGTCGCGGAACTGAAGATCTGGCTGACCGACCGGATCGGCGCGGGCCTGGCGGGGTTCGAACGCAGCGGCGGCGAGGAGCTGCGCACGGTGGCGGCGCGGATGGTCGACGCCCAGGCGTCCGGCCTGGCGGGCGGCCTGCGCCGGGCGGCCGGGATCGTCGGCCGCCGCGACTGGCCGGAGGCACTGCTCGGCGAGCTGTCCCTGCTGTACCTGCTGGCGGACGCGGCCACGCGGCTGGACGAGCTGCCGCCGCCACTGGCGGAGACGGTCCGGACCCGGCTGGGGTTCTCGGTGGAGACGGCACGCGTGCTGGAGAGCGGCGAGCGCGTGTCGGACGAGTGGCTGATCACGGGAGCGGCCGACGAGGAGAACGACCGCCTGCTGACGCGCCGCACGTGGCTGCGCGGCCGGCGGTCGGGCCGTGACGCGCTGGTGTTGTCGTTCGCGCCACCGGGCCGCCCGCTGGACGCGTCACTGCCACCGGGCCACGTCCTGAAGGCGGAGCTGGCGTTCTACCCGGGCGCGGCACCGTTGCGCGCACTGGTGGTGGAGCGCGGAATCCCGGAGGCGGCCCCGGCAGCCGAAGGCGGCTCGATCTCGGAGGCGCTGACGGCGTACGCGCGGGCGATGGCGGCGGACCCGTGGCTGGAGCGCTGGCCGGTGCTGTTGTCCGGCGTGACCCCGGCCGAGCACGCGGGCGGCTGGTGTCTGTCCGAAAAGGACGGAACGGCGTTGCCGCTGGTGCCGTACGCGTTCCCGTGGTCGTTGCTGGCGATGTCGGCGGGAAACCCGCTGACGGTGGCGGCCGAGTGGAGCCAGGCGGGCCTCCGTCCCCTGACGTGCTGGCACGAGAACCGGGCGGTGCGGCTGTGAGTGCCGAGCGACCCAGCCACACCGCCGCGCGGGCCTTCCCACCGGACCACGCCCGGCACGTGCCCAGCAACCCGGCCCCGAGCCTGCGCCCGAACCACACCCCCGCGCGGCACTTCCCACCGGACCACGCCCGGCGCGAGCCCAGCAGCGCGCGCCTCCAACCGGCCGCCCGAGCCACACCCGCGGGCGACCAGCCCACTCCCCCGCTCGCACCCACCAAGCCCGGAAGGCGGTGAAGCCGTGAAAGCCTGGGAAGACCTCGTCGGCACCGCGCTCCTCGGCACCCGCCGCCGCGTGCTCGACTCCGCCGGCCAGCCGCCCGCGGTACAACAGCTCATTGCCGGGCGCGACGATCCGGCCGAGCAGCTTCTCGTCGCCGCCGCCGTGCTCACCACCTATCGGCGGGCCGGGCGGCTGCCGCTGCGGGATGTACGGCCGCTTCCCGTTGCCGCGGCCGATGAGCGGCCCTTCGTTCCCCCGCTCGCGCGGGAACGGCTGGGACGGCTGCTCGCCGCCAGTCATCCCGATCTGCTGCTCGAATGGCTCGGCATCGTCGCCGGCACGGGCTACCGCGTCCCGCCCGAAACCCTGCCGCTGCTCGCCGAGGCCGCCCGCAGCAAGGCCGCCCTGCGCGGGCCGCTCCTGGCCGTCGCCGGGTCCGTCGGGGCGTGGCTCGGGCAGCGGAACCCCGACTGGTCGTTCCTCTCCGCGCCCGCCGAAGACGAAGGCGACGTCTGGCAGTACGGCAGCCTCGCCCAGCGCCGCCGCTGGCTGGCCGCCAAGCTCGCCGAAGACCCCGGCACCGCACGCGCTGCCCTCGGATCCTCGTGGAAGAACGAACCCGCCGACGTCCGCGCCGACTTCCTCGGCGTGCTCGCCGCGCACGTCCGCGCCGAAGACGAAACCTTCCTCGAAGCCGCCCTCACCGACCGCGCGGCCGCCGTCCGCGAACGGGCCGCCGAGTTGCTCGGCCGGCTGCCCGGTACCCGGTACGGCGAAAGCATGGCCGCTCGGCTCAGGCCCCTGGTCCGCCGCCGGGGCCGGGTCCTCGAAGTCTCCGTGCCACCCGGGGAACGCGGTGAGGGCACCGTCCGGCTGCGCACGCTCGTCGCGGCCGCTCCGCTGTCCTTCTGGACCGAGTTCGGCCCGCCCGCCGAGGTCGTCCGGATGACCGTCGAGGGTTGCCCGGCCGGCGTCCTGCGGGACTCGTGGGCCACCGCGGCTCTGCGCCAGCGCGACGAAGCCTGGGCGCAGGCACTCATCGGCGCCGATCCCGGCGGGCGCACCACGCCGCCGCTGCTCGGCGTGCTGAGCCCGGCGAGCCAGGCCGCCACCGTCGGGCACCTGATCAGCCGGCTGCCCGTCGAGTCGTTCGCGCGGCTCGTGCACGAACTGCCCCGGCCGTGGACGAAGGAACTCGGCACCGCCCTGCTCGACTGGATCGCCCGCCAGGACGACCATCGCCTGGTTTCGCACGCCGCCGTCGTGATCGCCCGCGCGGTCCCGGCGGAGTGCCTGCGCCACCCGCTGGCCACCACCCGCCTGACCATGGACGCCGGGCCGTGGCGCCGGGCGCTCACCGAGACGCTGAACTTCCGCCGCGAAATGTACGAGGAGCTCGCATGACCGCCACCGTCCTCCGGCCCCACGCCGAACAGGACCACGCCGCCGAGCTGGCCGCGCTGGCCGCCGCCGACGACCGGGCGAAGCCGCCGAACTGGAACCTGTCGCCGTGGGCCGTCGTCGAGTACCTCCTCGGCGGCACCCTGCCGGACGGCACCGTGATCACGCCGAAGTACGTCGGCCCGCGGCGGCTGATCGAGGTCGCCGTCGCGACACTGGCCACCGACCGCGCGCTGCTGCTGCTCGGCGTGCCCGGAACGGCGAAAACCTGGGTCTCCGAGCACCTTTCGGCCGCGATCAGCGGCGACTCGACGCTGCTGGTGCAGGGCACCGCGGGCACGTCCGAGGAGTCGATCCGCTACGGCTGGAACTACGCCCGGCTGATCGCCGAAGGCCCGAGCGCCGCGGCGCTCGTCGAAAGCCCGGTGCTGCGCGCGATGCGTGACGGCAAGCTGGCCCGGCTCGAGGAGCTGACCCGCATCCCCGCCGACGTCCAGGACACGCTCATCACGATCCTGTCCGAGAAGACGCTCCCGATCCCGGAGCTGGCGACGGAGGTGCAGGCGCGGCCGGGCTTCAACCTGATCGCGACCGCGAACAACCGCGACAAGGGCGTCAATGAGCTGTCGAGCGCGCTGCGGCGGCGCTTCAACACCGTCGTGCTGCCGCTGCCGGACAGCGCGGAGGCGGAGGTCGAGATCGTCAGCAGGCGGGTCGCGGAGCTGGGCGCGTCGCTGCAGCTGCCCGCCGAGGCCGCCGAGCTGGCGGAGATCCGCCGGGTGGTCACGGTGTTCCGCGAGCTGCGCTCGGGCCGCACCGAAGACGGCCGGACGGCGGTCAAGTCGCCCTCCGGCACGCTCTCGACCGCCGAGGCGATCAGCGTGCTCACCGGCGGGCTCGCGCTGGCCGCGCACTTCGGCGACGGCGTGCTGCGCCCGCACGACATCGCGGCCGGCATCCACGGCGCGGTGGTGAAGGACCCGGTGGCCGACCGCGCGATCTGGATCGAATACCTGGAGACGGTCGTGCGCGAGCGTGACGGCTGGGCCGACTTCTACCGGGCGGGCCAGGAGATCGCGTGACCACCCACCTGCTCGGCATCCGCCACCACGGCCCGGGATCCGCCAGGGCCGTGGCGACGCGGCTGGCCGAACTGGCGCCCGACGTCGTGCTGATCGAGGGGCCGCCGGAAGCCGACGCCCTGGTCGAGCTGACCGGAGACCCGGCGATGGCGCCGCCCGTCGCGCTGCTGGCCTACGCGACCGACGACGTCTCGCGCGCCGCGTTCTGGCCGTTCGCCGTCTTCAGCCCGGAGTGGCAGGCGCTCAGGTACGCGCGCGAAGCCGGGATTCCGGTGCGGTTCTGCGACCTGCCGGCCGCGAACACGTTCGCCGCGGGGCCGGACGAGCACGCGGGCCCGCCGGTCGATCCCCTGGCGCTGCTGGCCTCGGCCGGGGGTTACGACGACCCGGAACGCTGGTGGGACGACGTCGTCGAGTCCCGGCGGGACACCGAAAACCCGTTCGAGGTGATCGCGGACGCGATGACCGCGGTGCGGGAGGGCGAAGAGCCGCCGCGGGGCAGCGAAGCCCGGCGGGAGGCTTACATGCGCTCGGTGCTGCGCCGCACCCGCAAGGACGGCTTCGAGAACATCGCCGTCGTCTGCGGGGCCTGGCACGTGCCCGCGCTCGCCGATCCGCTGCCGCCCGCGTCGCACGACGCGGCCGTCCTCAAAGGACTCCCGAAGCGGAAGGTCGCCTGCACGTGGGTGCCGTGGACCCACGGCAGGCTCGCCACGGCCAGCGGCTACGGCGCGGGCGTGCGGTCGCCGGGCTGGTACCACCACCTGTTCACCACGGCCGAGGACGTCACGACGCGCTGGCTGGCCGGGGTCGCGGCGGTGCTGCGGGAGGAGGACCTGCCCGTCTCGACGGCGCACGTCATCGAGGCGGTCCGGCTGGCCGGAACGCTCGCCACGCTGCGCGGGCGGTCGTCGGCCGGGCTGGCCGAGGTCACCGAAGCCACGCGGTCGGTGCTCTGCGGCGGCGACGAAGTGCAGGTCGAGCTCGTCACGCGACGGCTGGTGGTCGGCGAACGGCTCGGCGAGGTGCCCGACCGGGTGCCGCAGCCACCGCTGGCCGCGGACCTGACGGCGACGGCGCGGCGCCTGCGGCTCAAGAAGGACCCGATCGTCAAGGAGCTCGACCTCGACCTGCGGACCCCCGCCGGCCTCGACCGCTCGAAGCTGCTGCACCGGCTGCGGATCCTCGGCATCGAATGGGGCACCCGGGAGACGTCGGCGCGGCGGAACAAGGGCACGTTCCGGGAGACCTGGGCGCTGGCCTGGGAACCGTCGTTCGAGGTCGACCTGGTCGCGGCCGCGGTGCACGGCACGACCGTGCCGTCGGCGGCCACCGCCGCGGTCCGCGGCGCCGTCGAGGGCACGCCGCCGCTGGACGAGGTCACCACGGCCGTCGAAGACTGCCTGCTCGCCGACCTGCCGGAGGCGCTGCCCGACGCGCTCACGGCGCTCGACGCGCGGGCGGCGGCGGACGCGGACGTCGCCCGGCTGATGGCGGCGCTGCCCGCGCTGGCCAGGGCGACCCGCTACGGCAACGTCCGGGGCACCGACACGGGCGCGCTGCGCGCGGTCGCCGACCGCATGCTCGACCGCATCTGCGCCGGCCTGCCGCCGGCGACGCACGGCATCGACGACGACGCCGCGGCGCGGATGGCCAAGCTCGTCGACGGCGTGCACGACGCGACCTCCCTGCTGGACGAGGACGCGAAGCAGCGCTGGCTCGCCGCACTGGCGCGGCTGGCGGAACGGCCGTCACTGCCGCCCCTGCTGGCGGGCCGGCTCACCCGGATCCTGCACGACGCCGGGTTGCTGGACGCGTTCGACATCGAGCTGCGGCTGGGCCGGGCGCTCACCCCCGGCATCACACCGTCGGCGGGCGCGGCGTACGTCGAGGGTTTCTTCGACGGCGGCGCGCTGCTGCTGGTGCACGACGAAGGCCTGTTGCGCGTGATCGACGCCTGGCTCGCGGCGATCCCCGCCGACGTCTTCACCGAGGTGCTCCCGTTGCTGCGCCGCACTTTCGGGGCGTTCAGCGGGCCGGAAAAGCGGGCCATCGGGCACCGCGCCGCCGGGCTCACCGGCGGTGCGCGGGTCGTGCCGGTGGCCGACGAACTGGACGAGGACCGGGCCGAGCGCGTGCTGCCGGTCCTGGCGGCATTGCTGGGGGCGGGGGCATGAGCGCGGACACCGAGCGCGCGCGGCGCTGGCGGCTGGTGCTGGGCGCCGAGGGCGCGGGAGCGGGCTCGGGGCTCGCCGACGCGCCACTGTCCGATGAGGACAGTGGGGTCGACGCGGTGCTGGCCGCCCTCTACGACAAGCCGGACGAGGAAGCCGCGGGCGGGCCGCGCAGCGCGAACCTGGGCGCGTCCGCGCCGCGGGTGGCGCGCTGGCTGGGCGACATCCGGCGGTACTTCCCGAGCACCGTGGTGCAGGTGATGCAGCGCGACGCGGTCGACCGGCTCGGGCTCACCCGGATGCTGCTGGAGAAGGAGCTGCTGTCGGCCGTCGAGCCGGACGTGCACCTGGTCGGGACGCTGCTCTCGCTCAACGGCGTGCTGCCCGAGGAGACGAAGGAGACCGCGCGCGAGGTCGTCCGCAAGGTGGTCGAACAGCTGGAGGAACGCCTCGCCGAGCGCACCCGCGCGGCCATCACGGGCGCCCTGGACAAGGCGTCGCGCACGCAGCGGCCGCGGCCCGGGGACGTCGACTGGGCGCGCACGATCCACGCCAACCTCAAGCACTACTCCCCCGAGCTGGGCACGATCGTGCCGGAGAAGGTGGTCGGCTTCGGCCGGCGCCGTCAGGCGGTGCAGCGGGACGTCGTCCTGGCCGTCGACCAGTCGGGCTCGATGGCGGAGTCGGTGGTCTACTCGGGGCTGTTCGGCGCGGTGCTGGCGTCGATGCGGGCGCTGAAGACGTCGTTCGTCGCGTTCGACACGGAGGTCGCGGACCTGACCGAGCACCTCGCCGACCCGGTCGACGTCCTGTTCGGCACCCAGCTGGGCGGCGGCACGGACATCAACCGGGCGATCGCGTACTGCCAGGGCCTGGTCGAGCGGCCGGAGCGGACGCTGCTGGTGCTGATCAGCGACCTGTACGAGGGCGGCGACGAGGACGAGCTGCTGCACCGGATCGGCGAGCTGGTCGGTGCGGGAGTCCAGGTGGTGACGCTGCTGGCGCTGTCGGACTCGGGCGCGCCGTCGTACGACCACGAGAACGCGGCGGCGCTGGCGGAGCTGGGCGTCCCGGCGTTCGCGTGCACCCCGGACCAGTTCCCGGACCTGATGGCAGCCGCCGTCCGCGGCGACGACCTGCAGGCGTGGGTGGCCAAGGAGAGCAGCTGAGTTGCGGGATTAAACCCGCTCGGGCGGCGGTTGAAGGGGAGGTGCGGGACGGTTCCCGCAGGAAGGACGGCTCGCCATGAAGGTCCGCAGCTCGATCCGTTCGCTGGCGAAGCAGCCGGGCGCCCAGGTCATCAGGCGCGGGACCCGGGTGTTCGTGATCAACAAGGACAACCCGCGCTCGAAGGCCCGCCAGGGCTGACGCCGGGGAAGCGAGGCCGGCCGCCCGGGACACCGACCCGGCGCGGTCGGCGCTAGGCTGCGTTGGGTCCGGCCGGGGCTGGGCCGAGACGAGGGCGGCGGCCTCGACACCACACCGGCCCCCCGGCAAGCAGCTCAACGCGCCGAAGCCACCCGGTCCTCCGCGTGGCCGAAGCGCAGCACCCCGTCGTCCAGGCGGCCGAACCGCATGTCCGCCAGGTCCAGCAGGTAGTTCTGGCGCATCAGCCACGGCCGCCGGTCGCCCTGCTTCGGCAGGCCCGGGGCCGCTCGCTTGATGTAGCCCGACATCAACTCCACGATCGGGCGCGGCTTTCCCGCCGCCGACGCCGCCGCCTCGTCGGGGACGCAGTACGCGAGCCCGCGCCGGTCCAGGTGCGCCAGCAGGCGGCACACGTACAGCGCCGCCAGGTCCGCCCGCAGCGTCCAGGAACTGTTCGAATACCCCACGCACCACGCCAGGTTCGGGACCCCGCCGAACATCAGGCCCTTGTACACCCGCTGCTCGCCCGGCTCGACCGCCCGGCCGTCCACGCTCAGCTCGATCCCGCCGAACGCCACCAGCCGCAGCCCGGTCGCCGTCACGATGACGTCCGCCGGCAGCTCGTGCCCCGACTCCAGCAGCACGCCGGACGTCGTGAACCGCGCGATCCGGCCCGTCACCACGTCCGCCTTGCCCGATCGCAGCGCGCGGAACAGGTCCGCGTCCGGCACCAGGCACAGCCGCTGGTCCCACGGCGCGTAGTCCGGCACGAAGTGCGGGTCCACCGGGATCGACGCCGGCAGCTGCGCCGCCACCCGGTCGCGCAGCGCCAGTGACGCCCGCTCCGGCAGGCGCCGCATCAGCTGGAAGAACACCGTCCCGAAGACCACGTTCTTGCCGCGCACCACCCGGTGCGCGAGCTTTTCCGGCAGCAGCGCCCGAAGCCGGTCGGCCAGCGCGTCCCGCCCCGGCCGCGACACGATGTACGACGGCGAGCGCTGCAGCATCGTCACCCGCGAAGCGCGCTCAGCCAGGGCCGGGACCAGCGTCACCGCTGTCGCCCCGCTGCCGATCACCACCACCCGGCGGCCGTCGTGGGCCAGGTCCGCGGGCCAGTGCTGCGGATGCACGACCTCCCCGCGGAAGTCCTCCTGCCCGGGGAAGGCGACGACGTGCCCGGACTCGTAGGAGAAGTAACCACTGCACAGGTAGAGGAACCGGCAGGTGAACGTCGCCCCGTGGGCGGTCGAAACCGTCCACGACGCCGACGCCGACGACCAGGACGCCCGCACCACCCGGTGCCCGAACCGGATCCGCGACGTCACCCCGAAGGCTTCCGCCGTCTCCCGGATGTAGGCGAGGATCGACGATCCGTCCGCGATCGCCTTCGGGTCCTTCCACGGCCGGAACGGGTAGCCGAGGGTGAACATGTCCGAATCGGACCGGACGCCCGGATACCGGAACAGGTCCCAGGTTCCCCCGATCGAGTCGCGCGCCTCGAGCACGGCGTACGTCTTGCCCGGCAGCCGCTCCTGCAGCCGGCAGGCCGCGCCGACGCCGGACAGGCCGGCGCCCACGAGCAGGACGTCCACGTGCTCGGCGGCGGTCATGACGGCCAGCCTAAACGACGTGGGGACCCCGCCGGGCCGGGTCGGGGCACCGGCCCGGCGGGGAGGTCACAGCGCGACCACCGTCGTCGCCCCGAACGTGCCCTTCAGCGGCACCGTCACGGACTTCCCGTGCACGGTCACCGTGACGCCGTCCTGCAGCTGGGTCGGGTCCGCCACGGCGACCTGCCGGCGGCTGCCGGAACGCCCGACCGCGACCGACGCGGGGCCGGACACGCTCACACCGTCGACCGACCCGGCGGCGAAGAAGTTGGCCAGGACCGTGCCGTCGCCCAGGCGCACGGCCTGCACCACCGGCGTGTTGGCGAGCACTCGCCACGCCCAGGACGCGGTGAGCGTCCCGATCACCGAAGCGCCCGGCAGCACCGCGTACGCGTAGGTCGCGTTCACCGGGTCCCTCCCGTGCTCCAGGACCAGCTTCTGGTACCGGCGGGTGTTCGGCGTCGTGGTGCCCTTGGTGTTGGCACCGGTGTCGATGTCGCGCCACGCGCCCGTGCGGTCTTCGCGCAGGGCCGTCACCGAAGCGTCGTCGAGCAGGAGGTAACCGCCGACGTCCGCCAGGTGCATCCAGCGCGGCCGGCGCAGGGCGGTGGCCTTCCCGAGGTCGGCCGGGACGCACCACCCGTCGGCGAGCAGGACGCCGCGGCCGCCCTCGCCGAGGTTGCGGTTCTCGATCGTCGTGCGCACCGCGTGCCCGGACGTCCCGGTGATGCCCGTCCCGAGGCAGACGATCCCGGACGGGGTGAAGAACCACGACTTCTTCGCGACCAGCGACCCGTCCCAGGACTTGAAGTCCATCGCGAAGGCGCCGTTGCGCGCGTCCCACCGCACCCCGCCGGTGTGCGGGTTCGGGCCCACCGGCACGCCACCGAACTTCGGGTCGGGCGGGCCGTCGTTCTCCGTCGTGCCCGGCAGCAGCAGCGGATCGACCGTCGGCCAGTACGCGTCGGTGTAGTGGCCCTTGGCGTTGGGCAGGAATGTGTACAGCACGCCGTCGCCGACGTGGAAGCCCTTCAGGTTCTGGCCGTTGATGGCTTCGTAGCGCGAGATCCGCGTCGAGCTGACCCCGAGCGACGCCGACCAGCCCTCGGTGACGTGCACCATCCGGTCCTGCTGGCCGAAGATCCGGTGCGTCGCGGTCACCCGCGCCGGTCGCACGCCCGAAGCGAGCATGTCCTGCGCGAACTCGATGCCCGGCGTCGCCACCAGGTCCGGGCCCGGCGCGAACCGCTCGGGGTCCGGGATCTTCAGGAACGGCGCGTAGGTGCCTTCCTTGATCCACTTCGCGGCGAGGGCGTTGAGGTCGGCCTTGGTCTTGCCTGCCGCCTTCCGGGCCAGGACCAGTGTCGCGACGGTGAGCTGGTGGCCGATGTCGTGCCCGGTCTCCCCCTGGCGCGAAAGCATCCGCCCGCGCACCGGCTCCATCAGCGCGCCCGCGTAGACGAACGGGGCGAAGCTGTCGGCGACGAGCGCGTAGATCTTGTCCTTCAGCGCCTGCGGCAACGCGTATTCGGTGCCCTGCGTGACGTGGATGGCGCCGGCGAGCGCGGTGAGCAGGACGATGCCGTAGTGCCCGGGGTAGGGAATCGTGTCGTGCTGGATGAACGAGCCGTCGACGTGGAAGCCGTCGCCCGCCGCGCGGTCCAGCTTCGCGACGACGCTCGCCGCTCCCCCGCCCTGGACGTCGGTCAGCGCGTCGATGCCGGTCCGGATCCACGCAGTGTCGCCGAGCAGCGCGCCCGAGACGATGGAGATGAGCGCCTTGTCCGCGCGGTTGGCCCCGGTCTCGATCACCGACGCGTTGTTGGCGCGGCGGTTCGGGTCGCCGACGAACCGCTTGACCGGCCGGAGGTAACGGGCCAGCTGCTCCGCGGTGAGCTGGTCGGCGACCACCGACAGCGTGTGCAGCAGGTAGTACGGGATGCCGATCTCGTAGGTGTACCAGTTGCCGATCTCGCCGACGTTCTCGTTGTACTGGCTGGCGTAGATGAGTTCCAGTGCCGCCTTGATCCGGTCGAGCACCACCGGGTCGCCGGAGAGCGCGCCGCCCGGCGTGCCCCAGTCGACGGCGATCGCGCGCAGCCGGGCGTACATCGACGTCGTGTAGTCGCTGCCCGGGCCCAGCGGCAAGTCCGTCCACAGTGGAGCTCCGCCGCCGGCGACGGACATGCTCGCGTGGTAGGCCTTGGCGACGCGGCTCAGGTTGGCCAGCGCTTCGGTGCGTTCCGGCGAGGGCCGGTTGATGCCGGTCTGCAGCTGCCGGTACGCGGCGACGATCGGCGCCGTCGCGGCGGGCACCGCGCCGCCGGCGGCCGGGGCCGCGGCGGGCACGGGCGTGGCCGACGCGAACGCCGGGCGGGTGAGGAACACGGTCGAAGCGGCCGCCAGCGCGCCGCCGCGCAGGGCGTTTCTCCGGTTCACGGGCATGACGATGCCTCCCAGGGACGGGGAACGGGACTCGGTGGTGCGGCGGCGGAAGAGGTCGTGAGTGGGAAACCGGGTTCTAACCCTGTTTCTCACCCACGACGGGGTCAGCGGGAGCCGTCGGTGCGGCGGGGCAGCTGCCAGGGGTTGGCCTCCTGCAGGGGTTCGGGCAGCAACGCGTCCGGGAAGCCCTGCCACGCGATCGGGCGCAGGAACCGCTCGATCGCGGCAGTGCCGACCGACGTCGTCGTCGGGGCCGTCGTGGCCGGGTACGGGCCGCCGTGCTGCTGGGCCCAGCTCACCGTGACTCCGGTGGGCCAGTCGTTCCACAGCAGCCGCCCGGCGATGCGGGCCAGCGCCGGCAGCACCGGCCGGATCCAGTCCGCGTCGGACTCCTCGCCGTGGATCGTGGCGGTGAGCCCCGGTTCGATCACGTCGAGCAGGCGCAGCAGCTCGGCCTGGTCGGCGTAGGTGACGATCAGCGAAGCCGGGCCGAAGCACTCCTCGTGCACGGTCGCGCCGCCCTCGAGAAACTGCTTGCCGGTGGTGGCCAGCAGCGTCGGCGTGAACGCGGGCGAGGTGGACGGCGACTCGGCGACGACGTCGACCCCGGGCACCTCGCGCAGCTTCGCCAGCTTTTCGCGGTAGCCGGACGCGATCCGGTCGTTGAGCATCGGCTGGGCCGCGGCACCGGCCAGTGCCGACCGCAGCGTCTCGGTCAGGCCGTGGTCCTCGGGCAGGAACAGCAGGCCCGGCTTGGTGCAGAACTGGCCGGCGCCGAGGGTGAACGACCCGGCGTAGCCCTTCGCGACGGCCTCCCCGCGCGCGGCGATCGCGGCCTCGGTCACGACGACCGGGTTGACGCTGCCCAGCTCGCCGTAGAAGGGGATCGGCCGCGGCCGCGCGTTCGCGATGTCGAACAGCGCCCGCCCGCCGGGGATGGACCCGGTGAACGACGCCGCGGCGATGCGCGGGTCCTTCAGCGCCGTGACGCCTTCCTCCTGGCCGGAGATGACGTCGAAGATGCCGTCGGGCGCGCCCGCGCCGATCAGGGCTTCGCGCACGATCCGGCCGGTCAGCGCCGACAGCTCGGGGTGGCCGGGGTGGGCCTTGAGGACCACCGGGCAGCCCGCGGCGAGCGCGGACGCCGTGTCGCCGCCGGCGACGCTGAACGCGAACGGGAAGTTGCTGGCCGCGAAGACCAGCACCGGCCCGATCGCGGTCTTGACCCGGCGGATGTCCGGGCGCGGGCCCATCGGCCAGTCCGGGTCGGCGTGGTCGACCGTGGCGCCGAGGTACTCGCCGTCGGTGAGCACCTCGCCGAACAGGCGCAGCTGGAACGTCGTGCGCTTCAGCTCGCCGGCCAGCCGCGGCGTGGCGGGCAGGTGGGTCTCGGCGTGGGCCAGCGGGACGAGGTCGTCCGCGGCGGCGTCGAGCGCGTCGGCGGCCGCGACCAGCCAGCGGGCGCGCTCGGCCGGCGTGGCCGAGGCGGCGGGGCGGGCGGCCGCGGCGGCCCCCGCCAGGATCTTCTCGAGCGTGGCGGCGTCGGTGGCCTGGCTCATCGGGGTACAGCTCCTCAGTTTTCGTGGGCGGCGGCGGTGGCCGTTTCGAGGTCGGGCCAGCGACCCGGACCGGCCAAGCCGAGGTGGTACAGGTGCAGCTCGGCCGCGCCCGCCTTGGCCAGCTCGCCGACGTAGGCGGCGATGTCCGGCACCGGCGCGGCGGCGACCGCGGTGATGTAGCTGCCGATCGCGACCCGTCCGGGTAGCGCTTCCCGGGCCGCGGCGACGGCTTCGGCTCCCGTGGCGGGCGCCCAGCCGAACAGGACGACGGCGTCGACGTCGTCCGGCGCGGACGGCGTCAGCCCGGGCAGCGCGCCGGTGACCCACGGGTCGAGCGCGCCGTGCAGCACGACCCGCGCTCCGGTGGGCAGCTGGGCCAGCACGGCTGCCCGCAGCTCGTCGGTGGCCTTCTGCCGCACGCGCAGCAGCATCTGGGTCAGCTCCGGCGGCAACCGGTCCCCGGTGACGCCGAGGTCGCCGGTGGCGATCAGCCGCCGCACCTCGTTGGCCAGCTGGGCCCGGACGGCGCCGGCGTCGAGGTCCCATGAAGCAGCGCAGGCGTCGCAGCAGCAGATCGACAGCAGCCGGGCCACCGCGGGCGCCCAGACGCCGTCGGTCTTCTCGTGCTGGTGCTGGTGCACCGCGCCCAGCGGGCCGCAGGCTTCGAGGATCACCGACGACAGCTCCAGCCCGGCGACGGCTTCCGCGGTCAGCGTCGCCGCGTACTCGCGCACGGCGACCTGCGACGGGCACAGGGCCCACGGGTAGGCCTCGCCGAAGCAGTTGCGCACGACGACGTCCGGGTGGTCGTAGCCGAGCTGGGAGTTGTGGGTCAGCACGATCCACGCGGCCGCCGGGATCCCGGCCTCGTTGAGCAGCCGGACGGCGTCGCCACCACTGTCCTCCGACCCGACCCAGTCCGGAGTGGACGGTCGCAGCTCGCCCCACCCGGTCGAAACCGGCCGGTAGAACGCCGCGTGCCGGGCGACCACCGAAGTCCGCGAGGCCGACCACGGCGTCGCCGCGCGGGCGCTGTGGTACGACAACGCGACGGCCACTTCGTCGACACCGAGGTCGCGGGCGCGCGCGGCGAACCCCGCCTCGAGGACGTCCCACGGGTAGGCGTATCCCGTCACCTTCACCGGCTCACCACCTCGCCGTGTTCGGTTCGAACCCGGGCACGTACTTGCGCATGTACGTCACGTCGTCCCGTTTGGTCAGTCCACATCGGACGTAGTTCTCGTGCAGGCGGGCCAGCGCGTCCTCGTCGAGCTTGACCCCGAGCCCCGGGGTCCTCGGCACGGTCACCGCACCCTCGCGGAACTCCAGCACGCCCGGCTCGATGACGTCTTCGACCTTCCAGGGCCAGTGCGTGTCGCAGGCGTAGGTCAGGTGCGGCGTCGCCGCGGCGACCTGCACCATCGCGGCCAGGCTGATCCCGAGGTGGCTGTTGGAGTGCATCGACAGGCCGACGCCGAAGCTCTCGCACGTCACCGACAGCGACTGGGTGGCGCGCAGGCCGCCCCAGAAGTGGTGGTCCGACAGCAGCACGCCGATCGCCCGCGCCCGGAAACCCGGCTCGATGTCGCCGAAGTTGACCACGCACATGTTGGTGGCCAGCGGCATGGACGCCTCGGCAGCCACCCGCGCCATGCCTTCGATGCCCGGCGTCGGGTCTTCGAGGTATTCCAGGACGCCGTCCAGTTCGGCCGCGACCCGGATGCCGGTCTCGGTCGTCCACGCGCCGTTCGGGTCGATCCGCAGCGGGTGCCCGGGAAACGCCTCGGCCAGCGCCCGGATGCCGTCGACCTCCCGCGCGGGCTCGTAGACCCCGCCCTTGAGCTTGATCGAGCGGAAGCCGTACTCGTCGATCATCCGTTTCGCGGACCCCACCAGGGTTTCCGGCGTGGTGATCTCGCCCCAGGAGTCCTCGCGGCCGTCGACGTGCTTGCCGTACTTGTAGAACAGGTAGGCGGAGAACTCGACGGCGTCGCGTGCCTTGCCGCCGAGCAGGTCGGTCACCGGCCGGCCCAGGTACTGCCCCTGCGCGTCGAGGCACGCGACCTCGAACAGGGAGTACACGCTCGCCACGGTCTTGCGGATCGAGAACCCCCCGATCAGCCCGTGCGCGTCGGTGAGCACCGTGTCCGACAGCGCCCGGGCGACGAGCCGCTGCAGGCCGGGCAGGTCGAACACGTCGTGGCCGCGCAGCTGCGGCAGCACCTTCCGCACTTCGCCGAGGAACGCGGAGTCGCCGTAGGACTCGCCGAGCCCGACGACGCCGTCCTCGCACTTGACCTGCACGACGCTGCGCAGCGCGAACGGCTCGTGCACGCCCATGACGTTGAGCAGCGGCGGGTCGGCGAACGCGACCGGGATCAGCACCACATCGAGGATCTTCATCAGCCCAGCGCCTTCAGCGTGACGAAGCCGTCCTCCACGATCTTCTCGAGCCGGCGGATCTGCTCCGGCGTCGGCTCGACCAGCGGCGGCCGGACCGGGCCGACCTTGTCGCCGCGCAGCCGGGCGGCGGCCTTGACCAGCGAGACGGCGAAGCCCGGCGTCTCGTCCCGCAACGCCACCAGCGGCAGGTAGAAGCCGGTCAGCAGCGCGTCCATCACGCGGGTGTCGCCCTCGCCGAGCGCGCGGTGGAAGCGGTGCGCGATCTCCGGCGCGAAGCAGTGCACGGCCGAGGAGTAGCGGGAGACGCCGATCGAGGCATACGCCTTGGCCGAGACCTCCGCGGTCGGCAAGCCGTTGAAGAACAGGAAGTCCCGGGCCCGGCCGGTGTCCAGCGCGCGGATCGTCGTGATGATCCGGGTCATCACCTCGACGTCGCCGTAGCCGTCCTTGAGCCCGACGACCGACGGGATGTCGAGCAGGGACGCGGCGGCCGGCGCGGTGAACACGCCGGTGCCGCGGTGGTACACGATCACCGGCACGGAAGAGTCGCCGACGGCGTAGCGGACGAAGTCGGTCAGGCCCGACGGCGGGCCGGTCACCAGGTACGGCGGCAGCAGCAGGACGCCGTCGGCGCCCCCGGCCTGCGCCGCCGCGATGCCGGCCCGCGCCGACGCCGCGCCGCCCCCGGCGCCCACCCAGACCGGGACGCGGCCGGCGGCCACCTCCCGGGACCGGGCGAGCACCGAGGCGTGCTCGGCGGGCGAGAGCGAGCTGAACTCGCCGGTGCCGCACGCGACGAACAGCGCACCGGCGCCCGCCGCGATGTGGCTCTCCACGTTCTCCGCGAGCGCGTCGAGGTTGACCTCGAGGTCTTCGGTGAACGGGGTGAGGGGGAACGCCAGCAGGCCGTCCAGCTCGATCTCGTTCTGTGCCATCAGTTTCTGCTCTCTCGTCCTTTATTCGGGTTCGGCCGGGTGGGGCCGGGATCAGGCGGGCACGGTCGTGCCTTCCCGCTTGCGGTCGACGTCGTCGTCGGCGTTCACGGTGTCGACGATCTCATCCGCGGCCGTGCTGCGCTCGGGCGCGAGCAGGCCGAGACCGGCGTAGAGGGCGAGCGAGACGAGGATCGGCGTCGCGATCAGCACCGTCTGGTTCGCGTTGAACACGTAGTAGCAGAGCGCGTAGTCGATCAGGCCGCCCGCCCACGAGACCAGCGCCGCGCGGGGACCGCACTTGCGGAACCACGGCAGCATGCCCAGCAGCAGCGGGATCGAGATCGGGCCCATCAGCGCGGCGACCCAGTTGACGACGATCTGCAGCACGCCGCCGAGGTTCTGCGCCTGGGTGGCCACGACCATGGTCAGCGCGACGAACACGACCGTGGTGACCCGGGCCGCCTTGAGGCCCTGGACGTCGGTCCACCGGCGGGCCTTGGCGAACACCGCCGGGATCATGTCCCGGGTGATCACCGCGGAGATCGCGTTGGCGTCGGAAGAGACCATCGCCATGGTGTGCGAGAAGATCCCGGCCAGCACCAGCCCGATCAGGCCGGGCGGCAGGAACGTCGTCGTCATGATCGCGTACGACTGCGTGGGGTCCTTGATGCCGGGGATGAGCAGCGGCGCGGCGAACATGGGGAACATCAGCACCAGCGGCCACACCAGGTACAGCGCCGACGACAGCCGCGCGCCGCGCCGGGCCTCGTGGGTGTTCGGCGCGGCCATGTACCGCTGCGCCAGGTTCCACATGCCTCCGTTGTACTCCAGCGTTTTCACGAGCACGTAGACCAGCAGGAAGATGGTGGTGTACTTGGACGTGACCGGGTTCACGTGGCTTTCGGGCAGCTTGTCCCACATCGTCCAGAGGGCGGAGATGCCGCCGAGCTTGCCCAGCACCACGACGATCATGACGACCGCGGCGATGGCCTGGATGACGAACTGGCCGAAGTCGGTGAGCGCGTCGGCCCACAGGCCGCCGATGGTGCAGTAGATCAGGGTGACCGCGCCGGTGACGAGGATGCCGAGGTTGTAGTCCAGGCCGGCGAACACGTGCAGCAGCGTCGCGACGGCGAACCACTTGGCCGCGATGTCGAAGATCTTCAGCAGGCTGCCGCTCCAGGCGAGCGCCTGCTGCGTCGGCACGTTGTACCGCTTCGCGAGGTATTCCAGCGGTGAGGCGACGCCGAGCTTGGAGCGCAACCGGTTCCAGCGAGCGGCGAACAGCCAGCTGCCGATGCCCACGCCGATGCCGATGCTGGCGAAGCCCCAGAAGTAGACGGTGACGCCACTGGTGTACGCGACGCCCGCGTACGCGACGAAGAGCACGGCGCTGTAGCCGGACATGTGGTGCGAGATGCCGGCCAGCCACCACGGCATCTTGCCGCCGGCGGTGAAGAAGTCCTTCACGTCGCTGACCCGTTTGTGCGACCACCAGCCGATCACGATCATCAGCGCGAAGTACGCGCAGACCATCGTCCAGTCGAGTGCGTGCACCGCAGGCTCCTTTCCGCGTCCACGTCGATGCGGTCTCGAACGAGATGTTCACATCCATGAACGGAGTCTGTTATAGTGATTATGTTCATCCATAAGAACGTTGTTCGGGACGCTAATATGGCCGGAGTCACAAGTCAACGGCCGGACGGAGGAGCACAAATGCCGCAGAAGGTGGACACCCCGGCAGCGGCCGACGGCGCCCCCGCCGAGTCCTCGGGCGTGAAGTCCGCGCGCCGGGCCGTCGACCTCATCGAGACGTTCGCGGCGAACGACGTCTGGCTGTCGCTGTCCGACCTGCACGCGCGCACGGGCTTCCCGCGCTCGTCGCTGCACGGCCTGCTCCGGACGCTGCTGGAGGCCGGCTGGCTGGAGGCGGACGCCAACACCGCCCGCTACCGCCTCGGCGTCCGCGCGCTGATCTGCGGCACGGCCTACCTCGACCGCGACGCCGTGGTGCCCTTCGCCACCGAAGCGCTCGAACGCATCCGCGAGAAGACCGGCTTCACCGCGCACTTCGCGCGCCGCAACGGCACCGAGGTCGTCTACCTGGAGACGCGCGAGTCGCAGCGCTCGACGCATCTCGTCTCGCGCGTCGGGCGCACGCTGCCCGCGCACGCGACCGCGCTGGGCAAGGCGCTGCTGGCCGAGCTGACGCACGACGAGATCGAGGCGCTGATGCCGGCGACGCTGACCGCGCTGACGCCGAACACCATCACCACGCTCGACGCCCTGCACGCCGAGTGCGCCGCGACCCGCGAACGCGGGTACGCCGCCGAGGTCGAGGAGGGCACGCTGGGCGTCCGGTGCGTCGCCGCGGTGATCCCCTACCGGATCCCGGGCACGGACGCGATCAGCTGCTCGATGCCGATCAGCCAGGTGACCGACGCCGACGCGCAGCGCGTCGGCGAGCTGCTCGCCGAAACCACCGCCGAGCTCGGCCAGCAGCTGCGCCGCGCCGGCATCCGATAACACACACTGCCCGCCGCCCTTATCGAGAGGAACCCCATGACGGACCAGCGCGTGCTCATCACCGGGTCGGCGGGTGTCGTCGGCACCCTGATGCGGCCCCGCCTGCGACGCCCCGGCCGCGTGCTGCGCCTGCTCGACCTGGCGCCGCAGACGGCGTCGGACGCCTCCGAAGAGATCGTGACGGCGTCCGTGACGGACCCGGAGGCGATGGCCGCGGCGTGCGAGGGCGTCGACGCACTCATCCACCTCGGCGGGCACAGCCGCGAGAACTCGTGGGAAGCCACCCTCGACGTCAACATCAACGGCACGCACACGGTGCTGGAAGCGGCCCGCGCGGCAGGGGTGTCGCGCGTCGTCCTGGCATCGAGCAACCACGCGGTGGGCTTCCGCCGCGTCGACGAGGACCTGCCCGCGGACTCCTCCCCGCGCCCGGACACCTACTACGGCGTCAGCAAGGCGGCGATCGAGGCGCTGGGCAGCCTGTACCACTCGCGGTTCGGCATGGACGTGATCGTGATCCGCATCGGCTCGTGCTTCGAAACGCCGTTGCCGCTGGGCCCGCGCGGCCTGACGACGTGGCTGTCCCCCGACGACGGCGCCCGGCTGTTCGAGGCGTGCCTGGCGGCGCCTTCGCCCGGGTACCGGCTGATCTGGGGCGTCTCGGACAACACGCGCCGGATCTACTCGCTGAAGGAAGCGGAGGCGCTGGGCTACAAGTCCCTCGACGACGCCGAGGTGTACGCCGACCAGCTGGCGGACAAGCCGGCGCCGGCGGGCATCGCGGCCGAGTACGTCGGCGGCCCGTTCTGCACGGCGCCGCTGGGCGTGTTCAACCCCCTCTGACGGGCTTCGATATCAGCGCGGTGAACCGGCGGCGCCTGAGGCTCATCCCTTGACGTACCGCGTCAGCATCGCGACCAGCTCGTGCTCCAGCCGTCCGACGTCCACCGGTTCGCGGTCGGCGACGAGCTGGTGGACCACCAGCTCCGTCGTCGTCACGACCAGCCGGGCCGCCGTTTCCGTGTCGGTCACCCGGACCTCCGGGTGGCGGTCGAACAGTCCCTGGACGTAGGAGACCAGGGACTGCTTCAGCCGCGCGACCTTGTCGAGCAGCTCGTTCGACCGTGGCGCCTGCTCCAGCAGGACCCGCAGCAGCTGCGGGTCGCCGAGGTGGGATTCGATCGCCCCGCGCACGAAGACGCGGAGGATGTCTTCGATCGGGCCCGGCAGTTCCGCGCGCTGGATCCGTTCCGTGTTCGCCGTGCCGTCGTCCAGGTGGCGGGTCAGCAGCTCGGCCAGGATCGCGTCCTTGTTCGGGAAGTACTGGTACAGCGAGCCGATGGAGATGCCCGCCCGCTCGGCGATGCGGTTGGTGGTGCCCGCGGCGTAGCCGTGCTCGGCGAAAACGTGAGCAGCCGCGGTGAGGATGCGCTGGCGGGTCAGCTCGGCGCGGACCTGCCGCGGCTGCTTACGTGGCTGGATGCGGCGCTGGTCCGGTGTCACGGCCCCTCCTGACGCGCGGGCGGAAAGCGAGTAGCGCAAGATTCGAACAATTGCTCATAATTGTGCCATGACCAGCACAAATGCGCTGCGCCGTGTATCCATGGCCGAGGTGCGGGCCCGGCTGGGCGAGCCCGAAGCGATGATCCAGGCGAAGCTCCTCGACCACGTCGACCGGCACGCCCGCCGCTTCATCGCCCACTCGCCCTTCCTGACGCTGGCGACCGCCGACGCCGCCGGCCGCGCCGACTGCTCGCCCCGCGGCGACTACCCCGGGTTCGTGAAGGTCCTCGACGAGCGGACCCTCGCCCTGCCCGACCGCACCGGCAACAAGATCGCCGACTCCTTCCGCAACATCGCCGAGAACGACGGCGTCGGCCTGCTGTTCTTCGTCCCCGGTATGCGGGAGACGCTGCGCGTCAACGGCAGCGCGTTCGTCACCGACGAACCGGACGTCCTCGCGCGGATGCGCACCGAGGCGAAGGAGCCGATGCTCGCGATCGTCGTCGAGGTCGAGCAGGTGTACTTCCACTGCGGCCGCGCTTTGATCCGGTCGCGGCTGTGGGACCCGGCGAGCCAGGCGCTGGCCGGCGAGCTGCCCTCGGCCGGCGAGATCGTCAGCGACCAGCTCGGCATGGACATCGACCCCGCGCAGTTCGAGCAGCTGCTCGAAGCCGGCTACCGGAAGCTGTACTGACATGCAGAAGACGCTTTTGGAGCGCATCGAGCGCGTCGCCGACGACGTCGTCTCGCTGGTGCTGCGCGGTGACGAGGGCCAGCTGGCGCCGTGGGAGCCGGGCGCGCACATCGACCTCGCATTGCCGAACTGGCTGACGCGGCAGTACTCGCTGTGCGGTGACCCCGGCGATCTTGCGGCCCACCGGATCGCGGTCCGCCTCGACCCGCTGAGCCGGGGCGGCTCGGAGTACGTCCACCTGCACCTGCGGCCGGGCCGGACGCTCGAGGTTTCGCTGCCGCGCAACCACTTCCCGCTGCGGCCCGCGGCCGGCTACCTGTTCCTGGCCGGCGGGATCGGGATCACGCCGATCGTGCCGATGATGCGGGCCGCCGTCGCTTCCGGGGCGGACGTTTCGCTGGTGTACGCCGGACGGTCGGCTTCGAGCATGCCGTTCGCGGCGGACCTCGCCGCCGCGTACGGCGACCGCGTGCGGCTGTTCGACCGCGGACGGCCGGACCTGGCGACCTTGACGGCCGGGCCGGGCACGGAGGTCTACTGCTGCGGGCCGGCGTCGATGCTCGACGCCGCCGAGGCGGTGTTCCCGCGGGTGCACGTCGAGCGCTTCCAGCCGGTGCGGCGCACGTTCGGGCCGGACACCGCGTTCGAGGCCGGGTGCGCCCGATCGGGGGTGACCGTCCCGGTTCCGGCCGACGAGTCCCTGCTGGACGCGCTGAACCACGCCGGGCGGCGGGTGCCATCGGCGTGCCGCGAGGGCGTCTGCGGCAGCTGCCAGGTCTCGGTGCTGGACGGCGAGCCGGAGCACCGCGACGACATCGGTGCCCCGGCGGGCCGGATGTACCCGTGCGTGTCGCGGTCCCGTTCGCCGCGGCTCGTCCTGGACCTCTGACCGGCCGGTTCGCGTACCATCGCGGGCAGCCTCGACGTCGAGGAGGCAGGCGTGGGCGAACTCGGGCTGGCCGACACCAACGGCATCCTCGCGCTGCCCTGGGTCCGCCCGGAACGCACCAGCGCCGGCCTCGGCTGGGACCGGGTGTACGTCTCCAAGCAGCGGGAACGTCCGTATCGCGCCGAGTTCGGCGCCGCACGCAGCCACCAGCTGATCCTGCACCTCGACGGCCCGGTGACGGTCCGCCGCGGCGTCGGAACCGCACGCGAGCGCAGCCGCCGCATGCCGGCGGGCGGGCTGTTCCTGCAGCCGTCCCACGCGGACCTGTCGGTCGAGCTGGGCGGCGAGCTGGACACCGTGCACGTGTACGTCAGCGACGACGCCGTGCAGGAGGCGGCCGGCGAGCAGGCGCCCGTCCGGCTCGCCGAGGAGCTGGGAAGCACGGATCCCCTGCTCGAACAGCTGGTGCTGAGCCTCGACGGCGTCGTCCGGGACTGGGAGCCGAGCGCCCGCACGTACGCCGACCAGCTGGCCGCGCTGGTGGCGGCGCAGCTGGTCCGCCGCCACCACGACGGCCGGGCCCACGACCCGGCCCCGGCCCGCGGCCTGTCCGACCGCCGGTTCGCGCGGGTCCGGGAGGCGATGGCGGAGCGGCTGGCCGAGCCGGTGCCGCTGGCGGAGCTGGCCGCACTGGCCGGGCTGAGCGTCAGCCAGTTTTCCCGGCAGTTCAAGACGCGCACGGGCCTGCCGCCGCACCGGTACCTGCTGAGGTTGCGGGTGGAGCAGGCGGGCCTGCTGCTGCGCACGGGCGACGAGCCGATCGCGGAGATCGCCGCCCGCTGCGGCTTCTCCCACCAGGAGCATTTGACCCGGGTGCTGCGCGCGCAACTCGGGACCACGCCGGCGGCCTTGCGCCGAGGCAGCTGACGCCAAGCGCCACCCGCCCGCGCCACCCGCGCGGCGCACACCAAGCCCGGCTCGGCACGCCAAGCACCCCCGCCGCCGCGCGCCGGGCCGAGCGCCGCTTGGCCGCCGAACACCCGCCCGCGCCCCACGCACCGGCCCGGCATGCCCAAGCCCGGCCCCGCACGCCAAACGTCCCGCCGCCTCGAGCCCGGGCTCCATCCCCCGCCAGACCCCCGCGCGGCCCGCACCAAGCCCCGCCGCACAAGCCGCCCGGCACGCCGAGCGCCCCGCCGCCGCGCGCCCGGGCCGCTCCCGCCAGACCACCCGCGCGGCCCGCACCAAGCCCCGCCGCACAGGCCCGGCCCGGCACGCCGCCGCGCACCCGGAGCTCCATCCCCCGCCAGACCCCCGCGCGGCCCGCACCAAGCCCCGCCGCACAAGCCCGGCCCGGCACGCCGCCGCGCACCCGGAGCTCCATCCCCCGCCAGACCCCCGCGCGGCCCACACCAAGCCCCGCCGCACAAGCCCGGCCCGGCACGCCGCCGCGCGCCCGGGCTCCATCCCCCGCCAGACCCCCGCGCGGCCCGCACCAAGCCCCGCCGCACAAGCCCGGCCCGGCACGCCGCCGCGCGCCCGGGCTCCATCCCCCGCCAGACCCCCGCGCGGCCCGCACCAAGCCCCGCCGCACAAGCCCGGCCCGGCACGCCGCCGCGCGCCCGGGCTCCATCCCCCGCCAGACCCCCGCGCGGCCCGCACCAAGCCCCGCCGCACAAGCCCGGCCCGGCACGCCGAGCGCCCCGCCGCCGCGCGCCCGGGCCGCTCCCGCCAGACCACCCGCGCGGCGCACACCAAGCCCAGCCCCGCACGCCAAACGCCCCGCCGCCGCGGCCCCTGCCCCGCCAGGCCACCCGCCACCACCCCGCACGCGCGTTTCGTGCCGTCGCGCAGCACGAACGTGCAGGACCGCGGCCCGCCGGGGCCGGATACTCCCTCGCATGACCTCGTTCAGCTACGCCGCCAACCCCGTCCGGGTGGTCTTCGGCTCCCTTCGCGCCCTCGGCGAGGAGGCCGATCGGCTCGGGCTCGGCCGGGTGCTGCTCGTCGCGGGTTCGCGGTTCGGTGACCGGGCCGCCGACGCCCTCGGTTCCCGCCTTGCCGCGCGCTTCGCCGGCGCCGCCATGCACACCCCCGTCGACGTCACCGAGCGCGCGCTGAAGGTCGTCGCCGAGCACGGGGCCGACGGGGTCGTCGCGGTCGGCGGTGGCTCGGCCACCGGGCTCGCCAAGGCGATCGCCCTGCGGACCGGTCTGCCGCAGCTCGTCGTCCCCACCACTTACGCCGGTTCGGAGCTGACGTCCGTGCTCGGCGAAACCGCCGACGGCCGCAAGACCACCCAGAGGACCCCCAAGGTCCGGCCCGAGACCGTCCTCTACGACGTCGGCCTCACCCTCGGCCTGCCCGTTTCCACCTCCGCGGCCAGCGGCCTCAACGCCCTCGCCCACGCCGTCGAAGCCCGCTACGCCCCCGACGCCAACCCGATGACCGACCTGCTCGCCGCCGAGGCCGTCCGGCTGCTCACCGGCGCGCTGCCGCGCATCGCCGCCGATCCGTCCGATGTGGACGCCCGGACCGATGCCCTGCGCGGTGCCTGGCTGGCCGGCACCTGCCTCGACGCCGTGCAGATGGGCCTGCACCACCGGCTCTGCCACCACCTCGGCGGCAAGTTCGGCCTGCCCCACGCGGAAACGCACGCCGTCCTGCTCCCGTACGTCATGGCGCACCAGGGTCTCTCCGACGCCGCCGACGTCTTCGAGCTGGCCGCGTCCCTGCCCATCCCGCATTCGCTCGGCGAACTCGGGCTCACCGAAGCGGATATCGCCGGCGAGCCGGAAGCCGAGCTGCTGCGGCAGGCGCTCGACGGCACCCGACCGGCCTCGCCGCCGAGCCTCAAGGCGCTCACCAAGCAGGTGACCGACAGCTTCGCCGGTGCCCCGGACCGCGTCCGCGAGCTGCTCACCGACCTCGTCGAGACGCTGCACGGCTACGCCATCCGCACCGACCTCACGCAGGACGAGTGGGAGTACGCGATCGGCTTCCTGACCCGCGCCGGCCACATCACCACCGACACGCGGCAGGAGTTCATCCTGCTGTCGGACACCCTCGGCGTGTCCAGCGTCGTCGACGTCCTGACCAACTCGCGGACCCCGGACACGACGCCGTCGGCCGTGCTCGGCCCGTTCTACGTGGACGGCCCGCCCGAGACCCCGCAGGGCGCGAACCTCGCCGAAGGCCTGCCGGGCACTCCCCTGGAGGCCGACATCCGGGTCACGAACACCGACGACGAGCCGGTCGCCGACGCGGTCGTCGACGTCTGGCAGTCCAATGAGGACGGTTTCTACGACGTCCAGCTGCCCGACCTCGACGGACCGGTGCTGCGCGCCCGGTTCCGCACCGACGCCGGCGGCAGGCTGCGGTTCCGGTCGATCGTGCCGAGCGCGTACCCGATCCCGGCCGACGGCCCGGTCGGGCAGATGCTCGACGCCGTCGGCAGGCACCCCTTCCGGGCGCCGCACGTGCACTTCATGATCGCCAAGCCCGGCTACCGGACGCTGATCACGCAGCTGTTCGTCGCCGGCGGCGAGTACCTCGGCTCCGACACCGTGTTCGGCGTCAAGGACGGCCTGATCGTCGACTTCACCGAGCAGCCCGACCGCACGCGGCGGCTCGAATTCACCTTCCGGATCTCAGGGAGCGGCGCATGAGCTACGACACCGACGTCATCGTGGTCGGCAGTGGCCCGGCGGGCGGTTCCGCCGCCCTGCTGCTCGCCACCTACGGCGTGCCCACCGTGCTGGCCACCAAGTACGGCTGGATGGCCAACACGCCCCGCGCGCACATCACCAACCAGCGCACCATGGAGGTGCTGCGCGACCTCGGCGTCGAACAGCGGGCGCTGGCCGTGGGCACGCCGCCGGAGCTGATGGGCGACACCGTGCTGTGCACGTCGCTGACCGGGCCGGAGATCGGCCGGATCGCCAGCTGGGGCACCGGCGACCGGTCGGCGTCGGAGTACGCGGCCGCCAGCCCGTGCCACATGATCGACCTGCCGCAGACCTACCTCGAGCCGATCCTGGCGAGCGAGGCGGCCGCGCGCGGCGCGAAGCTGCGGCTGGACACCGAGTTCCTCGGCTTCACCCAGGACGCCGGCGGCGTCACCGCCCGCTTCCGCGACCGCGTCCGCGGCGACGAGTTCACGTTGCGGGCCAAGTACCTCGTCGGCGCCGACGGCGCGCGCAGCCGCGTCGCCGAGCAGGCCGGGCTGCCGATCGCCGGGCAGACGGGCAAGGCGGGCAGCATGAACATCACGTTCACCGCCGACCTCGCCCGGTACGTCGCGCACCGGCCGAGCGTCCTGTACTGGGTCATGCGGCCGGGCGCGCACCTCGGCGGCATCGGGATGGGCCTGGTCCGGATGGTGCGGCCGTGGAACGAATGGCTGCTGACCTGGGGCTACGACATTACCGGGGCGCCGCCGGAGGTCGACGTCGAAGAGGCGACCCGGCTGGTGCGCGACCTCGTCGGCGACCCTGCGCTGGACGTCGAGATCACCTCGACGTCACTGTGGACGGTCAACCACAACTACGCGACCGAGTACCGCAGCGGCCGCGTGTTCTGCGCGGGGGACGCCGTGCACCGGCACCCGCCGTCCAACGGGCTCGGCTCGAACACCTCGATCCAGGACTCGTACAACCTCGCCTGGAAGCTCGCGATGGTGCTGCGCGGCGAGGCGGGCGAAGGACTGCTGGACAGCTACACCGCCGAACGCGCGCCGGTCGGCAAGCAGATCGTCGACCGGGCGAACCTGAGCCGTGACCAGTTCGGGCCGATCTTCGCCGCGCTGGGCATCACCGGCGACACCGACGCCGACGGCATCACCGCCGGGCTCGAGACGTGCCTCGCGCCGACGGCCGAAGGCGCGCGGAAACGGCGTGAGCTGGAGAAGGCGATCGAGCTGAAGCACTACGAGTTCAACGCCCACGGCGTCGAGATGGACCAGCGGTACTCCTCGGGCGCGGTGCTGCCCGATGGCGTCGTCACGCCGCCGGACCGCGACCCCGAGCTGTTCCACCGGCCCAGCACCGAGCCGGGCGCGAAGCTGCCGCACGCCTGGCTGGTCGGGCCGCACGGCCGCCGCGTGTCCACTTTGGACCTCGTCGGCGGCGGCCGCTGGACGGTGCTGACCGGGCTGACGGGCACGTCCTGGCGCGACGCGGCGGCCAAGGCCGGCGCCGAACTGGGTCTCGACCTGCGTGCGGTACGCATCGGCGACCCGGAGGCACGCGACGCGTACGGCGACTGGTCCCGGCTGAGCGGCATCGACGAGGACGGCTGCCTGTTGGTCCGCCCGGACGGCTACGTCGCCTGGCGCCGTCGCACGGCGTCCCCCGAAGCGGCGAAGTCACTCCTAAAGGCCCTCCGCCGCCTCCTGGACCGTGCGTGAAGCGGTATCACGGCAAGCCCCACGGATCGCTCGGCCCGCCCGGGGCGACCGGCCGCACCGCGAAGTCCGGCCGGTCGCCTTTCCGGTACACGAACGCGTCCTCGCCGCACCCGAGCTCGACCTCGACGTCGCCGTTCGGCCGCCGCCACCAGCGACGGGTCCGGCCACGCGCGTCCGTCACCGCCAGCTCGCCGTCGATGCCCGGGCGCAGCACGCACGGCGCGCCCGCCTCGCTGTGCACCTTCAGCCACTCGGTCCGGCCGCCGGCCCGGGACGCGCTGAGCAGGAACGCGCCCTCGGTGCGGAAGTCCCGCAACGCGATGTCGCTCCAGGCCGCGGGCACCGCCGGGAACAGCCGCAGCACACCACCCCAGCTCTGCACCAGCATGTCCTGCACGGACTTCGCCGCCGACAACGGCGTCTCGATGACCGGCCCGGACTCCTTGTACATCGTGTTCGGCTGGATGTACCGCCGCTGCAGCTCGCCGAGGTAGAACGCCGCCTGCTCACCGCGCAGCATCTGCGCCGAGATCGACGCCGCCCCGGTGAACGTGTAGCCCTGCAGGGCACCTTCGAAGCCGACCCAGTGGTTCAGCGACGTCTCGATGATCTGCCGGTGTTCCGGCTGTTCCCACGTGACGTCGTAGAGCGGGTAGATCTGCAGCAGGTGCGAATAGTGCCGGTGCGACTTCGCGAACGGCACGCCGGCGCCGATCATGTAGCCGTTGACGTCGGCCGGGTAGCCGACGAGGTTCGCCAGGACGTCACGCCACTTCGGCGCGAGCGGATCGCCGGGCGCGGTCTGCAGCAGCGTCTTGCAGCCCCAGCGGATGAGGGACAGGTCGTAGTTGCAGTCCGGGGCGTCGACCCCGTACTCGGGCGAGAACGTCGGCGGCAGGTGCAGCTTGCCGTCCGGGCCGGGCGCGAGGAAGTGCAGGTAGTAGTTGATCGCCTTGCGCAGCAACGGGAAGAGCGTGCCGTGGAGGAGTGCCCGGTCCATCGTGTGCCGGTAGGACAGCCACACGTTGTGCAGCGCCCAGGTCAGGTTGCCGACCTCCGGGGTGGGTGGGTCCTGCCCGGGGATGCCGACGGGGAACCCGCTGGCCGGGTTCGAGACGCCGTTGAGCAGCGTCATGTCCGTCGTGCGCGGGATGCCCGCGGAATCGGCCTGGTAGGGCGACGCCACCTGGCTGGTCAGATTGGCGCGGTACTTGGCGAGGGCGTGGCTGACGGCGTCGAGTTCCAGGTGGTTCGAGCCGTGGATCAGCCAGTACTCCAGCTGGACGTTGAGGTTCCACCACGTCGCCGGCCACGGCGTGTTCTCCAGCCACGGCCCGGACGTCGCCATCACCGGCGCCTCGCGCCGGGCGGCGGAGGCGACCTTGTACAGCTGGATCCAGTAGAAACTCTGCAGCCGCGTGTCCGGAATGGACACGAAACTCGCCCGGTAGTAGTCGTGCCACCAGCGCCGGTGGTCCTGGGTCAGCGCGGCGAACGGCAAGGCCCGGCGGACCGTGCCCAGCGCACGCGCGACCGACGTCTTCTCGGGGTGCGACCACGCGACCGACGTGTACAGCGTGCGCGCGCCGCCGCGGCCGGCTTCGCGCCAGGCCGTCACGTGCTCACCGCCCGCCAGCAGCGGCTGGACGGCCAGCTGGGTGTCGCCGCTCGCCGACAGCTGGGCCGGCGGGTTGGCGGTGTAGCCCGCCGGTGGCGGCTTCTTCCACACCGGGTCGGCGCGCGGGCTGACCGCGACCGCCGGGTGGAACACCCACTTGAACCGGCGTTCGCCCTCCGACGGCCGGACTTCGACGGCGAGCAACGGCTGTCCCGTGTGGACGATCGCGCGCAGGCTCAGGCTGCCCGCCGCGGTCGTGATGGTGCCGGTCAGCTCGGCGTTCCACAGGTCCATCCGCCAGTCGATCGCGGTGATCGCGCCGACCGGCTCGAGCGTGAAGTACCCGACCGGCAGCCGGGCCAGTCCGAACAGCGAGCCGAACTCCGGCCGGTGGTCCTGGACCTGGCTGTGCTGGACGTTGAACCGGATCGCGTTCCGCCCCGGCTCGGCGTAGATGCCCGAACCGAGGAAGCCGTTGCCCAGGAACGGGCCTTCGTACCAGGTTGCCGGCAGCCGCCGCCAGTAGAGGTCCGCGGTGCCCAGGAACCCGGCCCAGCCGAAGTCGTCACCGCCGGGCACGCCGGCGAACGCGGGTGTGAATCCCGCCGCGCCGGCGGCCAGCCCGGCGAGCGCCCCGCCGAGCACGGTCCTGCGGGTGATGTCCATTCCGACCTCCTTGTCGCGAGCTTCAGCCGGGCAAGCCCCACGCCGGGGCCGGGCCGAGCGCCGGCACGTCCCGGGGTGCCTGGTCCGGGCGCGTGCCCCGCGGGGTGACGACGGCGGTGCCGCCGCGCCGCAGCCCGATCGCGATCCGTCCGGGCCCGGCCGGGCGCCACGGCAGCCGCCTGCCGTGCTCGTCGCGGACGTCGACGTCGCCGGTGACGCCGTGCTGGAGCACCAGCGGCTCGCCGGCTTCGCTGCGCACGCGCACGAACTCCGTCGCCCCGTCGCGGCGGGAGGCGTCCACGAGGAACGCGCCTTCCGCGCGCAGGCCCGCGATCGAGGCGTCCCGCCAGGTCGCCGACACCGCCGGGAAGACCTTGAGCACGCCACCGGAGCCCTGCAGCAGCATGTCCACCACGGACTGCGCGGCGGTGATCGGGCTCTCGATCGCGAAGTTCGAGCCCTCCCGGTACATCGTGTTCGCGGTCAGCTCGGTGTCGGCGACGACGTTGCGGTCGAGGAAGAACTTCAGGTAGCGCAACGCTTCCTCGGGCGCGTCCATGACCGAGGACATCGACGACGCGGCCGCGTAGCTGTAGCCGTGCCATGCCGTCTGGTCGGCGCTCCAGTGCCGGAAGGTCCGCGTCATGACGTCCCGGTCATCGGCCCGGTCCCAGACCTTCTCGCGCAACGGGTACAGCCACAGCAGGTGCGAGAAGTGCCGGTGCGAGGCGGCGAGCGGCACGCCGTCGCCGATCAGCACGCCGTTCGCGGGATCTTCGTGGTACGGCACCAGTTTGGCGGCGATCTCACGCCACATCGGCACGCGCGGCTCGTCGAGGCACAGGATCCGCGCGGAGTCGGCGAGCGTGCGGGCCGCCCACCGGATGAGCGACAGGTCGTAGGTGCAGTCGGCCGCGTCGGCGTACTCGGGCGAGCGGGTCAGCGGCAGGTGCAGGAACCCGTCGGGGCCGGTGAACAGGAAGTGCCGGTAGAAGTTCAGCGCCTTCGCCAGTGTCGGGTACAGCACGTCACGCAGCACCCGCCGGTCCATGTGGTGCCGGTAGGCCAGCCACACGTTGTGCAGGCCCCACAGGAGGTTCCCGGTCTGGTCGGTCTTGGACGTCGTCCCGGGGACGCCGACCGAGCGCGTGCCGCCGGGCCGCAGCCGCCAGTCCCCCGGGTGCGAAAGCGCGTAGGTGTCGCCGTCCCGGAAGGCGGGCGGGACGGAGACTTCGAGGTTCGCGTGGTCGCGCCGGAACGTCTCGGTGACGGCGTCGAGCTCGGGGTGGTTGCTGCTGTTGACGATCGGGTAGGTGACCTGGACGTTGAGGTTCCACCACACCGCCGTCCAGCTGTTGCCGACCTCGGGGAACCACGGCCCCCACTCGGACACGACCGGCCCGTCCGCGCGGGTGGCGGCCGCGATCTTGTAGAGCTGGATCCAGTAGAACCGCTGCACCTGCTTGTCGGGCACGGAGACGAAGCTGCGCCGGTGGTAGTCGTTCCACCAGCGCCGATGCCGGGCGAGCAACGCGTCCGGGTTCGCGGCAAGCGCTTTCCGGACGGCGTCGAGCGCGGCCGCCGTGTGCGTGGTGCCGGGGAAGCTGTAGGCGACGGTGGCGGCGAGCAGCCGCCGGGAGCCGATCGCGCGCTCCCGCCACGCGGTCGTGTAGCCGCCGCCGGCCAGCATCGGCTGGGCGCAGTAGCCGTCCCCGATCTCGGGCGCCGGGTTGGCGACGTACTCCGGTGGCTTGCGGACGGTCCGGGTGGTCGCCGACTCCAGGGGCTGGAACGCCCACGCCGCCCCGGCCTCGCCCGCGCCCGGCGTCAGCGAGAAGAGCAGCACGCCCAGGTCGTTGTGCACGACCGCGGAGAACGCGACCGATCCCCGTGTGGTGGTGATCGTGCCGCCCAGCTCGGCGTTGTAGAGGTCGAGCGTCCAGTCGACGGCGGTGATCGCGCCGGCGAAGGTGAGCGTAAGGTAGCCGATCGGCAGCCGGGACAGGCCGATCCCGGCCTCCCACTGGATCCGCTGGTCCTGCACCTGGGTGTGGCTGAGCATCACCTTGAGCACCTGCGGCGCCGTCCCGGCGTAGACCTGCGCGCCGAGGTAGCCGTTGGCCAGGAACGGGCCCTCCTGCCAGTTCTCCGGCAGCCGCCGCCAGCGCATCCGGGCGTCGGCGGCGACGTCCCGGTGCGGATCGGCCGCGGCGAGGACGGGCGGCGCCGCGCGAGCCCACAGGCCGCCGAAAGCGGCGGCTCCCGCCACGACCGTGGCCGACCGGAGCACCGTCCGCCGGGACACTGCGTCCATGAAGCATCCTCCGAATTCATATTACGTTTCGGTGAGATCATGCGGCGGCGTCCGGTCATACTTGCAGAGAGGCACACAAAACACCAGAGAAGTTCACCCGGAAAGCGGCAGATACATCCGATGAATGCGGCCGTTAGTGGCGCGGCCTGAGCGATCGGGTCCAGGGCGGCGGGCCCGCCCGCCATGCCACCCCGAGCGGCGTTGCCCCTCAGCCGCCGGGCAGCGGCGGCAGCGCCGGCGTGAACAGCCAGCGCGTGAAGAACGCGTCCAGCGAGCCACCGGCGTGCGCCTCGGCCGCGGCCACGAAGCTCGCTGTCGTGACCAGGCCGTGCCGGTTGCCCTCGGCCCACGCCTTCAGCAGCGCGAAGAACGCCGGGTCGCCGATCTCCGCCCGCAGCGCGTGCAGGGTCAGCGCGCCGCGCTTGTAGACGCGCTCGTCGAACATCCGGGCCACGCCCGGGTCGGCGATCCGGACGTCGGCCGGCTTGGCCTTGATGCGCGTGTGCCAGCTGCGGGCCAGCGCCGAAGCGTCCTGGCCGCCGGACTCCTCCGACCACAGCCACTCGGCGTACGTCGCGAAGCCCTCGTTGAGCCAGATGTGGCGCCAGTCGGCCACGGTCAGGCTGTTGCCGAACCACTGGTGCGCCAGCTCGTGCACGACGAGCCGCTCGTGGGTGCGGCGGCCGTCGAGGTGGTTGGCGCCGAAGATCGCCATGCCCTGCGCCTCGATCGGGTCGTCCAGCTCGTCGTCGGTGACGATCACGACGTACTCGCCAAAGGGGTACGGGCCGAACAGCCGCTGGAGGACCTCCAGCATCCGGCCTTGCCTGCCGAAGTCGCGCTCGGCCTGCCGCCGCAGCCGCGGCGGGACGGCCGCGCGCTGGGGCACCGCCGAACCGGTCAGCGCGACCTCGTCGTAGCGGCCGATCTGCACGCTCATCAGGTACGTCGCCGTCGGCTCCGGCCGCTCGAAGACCCACCTCGTCGTGCTCGCCGACGTCGAGCGCCCGACCAGGTTCCCGGTCACCGCGACCAGGTACGGCGACGCCGTCGTCACGCTCACCCGGTAGGTGGCCTTGTCCGCCGGGTGGTCGTTGCACGGGAACCACGACGGCGCGCCGACCGGCTGGCTCGCCACCAGCGCGCCGTCGGTCAGCTCGTCCCAGCCGACGTCGCCCCAGCGGCTTGGCACCGGACGCGGGTTGCCGACGTAGTGCACTTCGACGGTGAAGGTGGCACCCGCCGCGATCGACCTGGTCGGCTTGACGTGCAGCTTCGCGCCGCGCTTCAGGTACTTCGCGGGCTTGCCGTCGACCAGTACGCGGTTGATCCGGAACTCGGCGAAGTCCAGGCTGACGCGGGAAAGCGCCTGGGTCGCCTCGGCGGTGATCGCCGCCGAGGCGGAGAGCCGGTTCGGCGCGACCTTGTAGTCGAGGCTCAGGTCGTAGTGCCGGACCCGGTAGCCGCCGTTGCCGTGGGCGGGGAGGTAGGGGTCACCGGAGGTGTCCGCGCCGGGAGCGGGAGCCTTCGCAATCACCCGTGGCGCACCTTTCCTCGTGCCGTACTGCGACCAGGCTCGCACGGACGTGTGCATCCGGCGAGCCCGGTCCCCGCTTCGTTACTTGCCCGGCCACGCCGAGATCGGGTTGCCGAGCCAGCGCGTGTCCGCCGGCACCTCGTCGCCGCGGGTCACCAGCGAGCCCGGGCCGACCGTGGTGCGGGCGCCGATGCCGGCGCCGGGCAGCACGATGCCGTGCGGGCCGAGCGTCGCGCCCTCGCCGAGGGTCACCCGGGACATGCTCATGATCCGGTCGTGGAACAGGTGCGTCTGCACGACGCAGCCGCGGTTGATCGTCGCGCCGTCGCCCAGCTCGACGAGGTCGGCCTCGGGCAGCCAGTACGTCTCCAGCCAGACGCCGCGGCCGATCTTGACGCCCATCGTGCGCAGCCACGCGGTGAGCAGCGGCGTGCCGCCGACCGAGCCGATCAGCCACGGCACGGCCAGGGCCTCGACGAAGGTGTCGGCCAGCTCGTTGCGCCAGACGAAAGAGCTCCACAGCGGGCGGTCGACCTCGCGGAACTTCCCGACCAGCAGCCACTTCATGACCGTTGCGGTCAGCGCGGCGACGATCCCGGCGGCCAGCAGCGCCGGGCCGGCCAGCAGCAGCGCGACGCCGAAGCCGACCGCCGAAGCGGCCCACAGCAGGCCGAAGGCGACGGTGACGGTCAGCGCGACCCCGCACATGACCGGGACGATCCGGCACAGCTCGACCAGCGCCCGCGCCACCTTGAGGCGCGGCGGCGGGGTGTAGGTGCGGCTCGTGTCGGCCTCGCCGACCGCGCGCCGGACCGGCAGCGGCGGCATCCCGAGGTACGACGAACCCTTCTTCGCCTTCAGCGGCGTCGAAGACAGCACGCCGACCAGGCCGCGCTTCGGCACCGAACGGCCAGGCGCGGTCATCCCCGAGTTGCCGAGGAAGGCCTGCTTGCCGATCCGCGCCGGGGCGACGTGCAGCCAGCCGTGGCCCAGTTCGTAGGTGGCGACCATCGTGTCGTCGGCGAGGAACGCGCCGCTGTCGACCTTGGTCATCTTCGGCAGCGCCAGGACCGTCGACGCCTCGACGTTGCGGCCGACCTTCGCGCCCAGCAGCCGCAGCCACACCGGCGTGAACAGGCTGGCGTACAGCGGGAACAGGCCTTCGCGGGCCATGCTCATCAGGCGTTCGGTGGCCCAGACCTGCCAGGCGACGCGGCCGTGCACCGGGTGGTAGCCCTCGACCATGCCGATGCTCAGCGACCGGACGCCGGCGAGCACCAGCAGCATGTAGGCCAGGAAGTACGCCACGGTCGCCACCGGCACGAACACCAGGGCGCGGGTCAACGCGTCCAGCAGCGTCGGTGCCCCGGCGATCGCGTGGCCGAGCACGGCCACACCGGCCAGCGCGGCCACGCCGGGCAGGAAACCGAGCGCCAGGGAGGTCGCGCCGTAGACGGCGGCCCAGAAGTGCGACCGCGGCGGACGGCTCGACGGCCACTTCAGCGCGTCCCGCTCGTCCTTGCCGACGCGGGTGGCGGGCGAACCGGCCCACCGCTGCCCGGCCGGCACGGCGCCGCGTACGGTCGAGCCGGCCGCGATCTCCGCGCCCTTGCCGATCCGGGCGCCCGGGAACAGCGTGCTGCGCGCGCCGACCCGGACCTCCGCGCCGACGCGGACCTTGCCGATGTGCACGACGTCGCCGTCGACCCAGTGGCCGGACAGGTCGACCTCGGGCTCGATCGCCGCGCCGCGGCCCAGCTTGAGGAAGCCGGTGACCGGCGGCGGCGAGTGCAGGTCGACGTCCTTGCCGATCCGCGCCCCGAGCGCCTTGGCGTAGGTGGTCGTCCAGGACGCGCCGGCGACGCTGTCCGCGCCGCTGAACCCGGCGAGCTTCTCGGCCGCCCACAGTCGCAAGTGGACACTGCCGCCGCGCGGGTAGGTGCCGGGGCGCACGCCCGACAGCAGCAGGCGCGCACCGGTCGCGGCGATCGCGATCCGGCCCGCCGGGCTGAACAGCACCACCCAGGCCAGCACCAGCCACGCCCAGTTCAGCGTCGGCGCCCAGGCGAAGCCGAGCAGCGACAGGACGTTCGACAGCGCCGCGGCGAGCGTCGCCCACCGCAGGCCGACGAGCCCCATCAGCGGGACCATCACCAGCGTCTGGATGACGCCGGCGCGACGCTTGGTCGGCGCGATGTCCCGGCGTTCGGTGGCCTGGCCGCTCAGCGCGTCCAGCATCGCGGCCAGCGCACCCAGCTTCGGGTACTGGTAGATGTCGGCCACCGAGACCTGCGGGTGCCGGGTGCGGATGCGGGCGACGACCTGCGCGGCGGTCAGGCTGCCGCCGCCGTGGGTGAAGAAGTCGGCCTTCGGGTCGTCGACCGACACGCCGAGGATCTCGGCCCAGCCTTCGGCGAGCCACGTCTCGGTCGGGGACAGCCCGGTGGCGTCCACCGTGGACAGCGGCCAGGGCAGGGCGGCGCGGTCGACCTTGCCCGAGGTGCGGGTCGGCAGGTCGCCGACGACGGCGAGCAGCGGCACCAGCGCGGCGGGCAGCTGCTCGCGCAGCCGGTTCGCGGCCTGGTCGTGGTCGAACTCCCCGGTGCCGGGCACGACGTACCCGACGAGGACCTGGTTGCCCGCCTTGGTGCGGCGGATCGCGGCGGCCGCGCCCTGCACGCCCGGCAGGGCCTGCAGCGCGGCGTCGACCTCGCCCAGCTCGATGCGGCGGCCGCCGAGCTTGATCTGCTCGTCGAGGCGGCCGAGGAAGAGCAGGCCTTCGGGTTCGGCGCGGACCATGTCGCCTGAGCGGTAGGCGCGCTGCCAGCCCAGCGACGGCAGCGGCGCGAACTTCTCGGCGTCCTTGGCAGCGTCGAGGTAACGGGCGAGCCCGATCCCGCCGATCACCAGCTCGCCGGTTTCGCCCATGGCGACCGGCTCGCCCTCGTCGTTGACGACGGCGAGCTGCCAGCCGGCCAGCGGCAGGCCGATGCGCACCGGGCCCTCGCCGGTCAGCGGCGCGGCGCAGGCGACGACGGTGGCCTCGGTCGGGCCGTAGGTGTTCCAGACCTCGCGGCCTTCGACGGCGACGCGCTCGGCCAGCTCGGGCGGGCAGGCTTCGCCACCGAAGATGAGCAGGCGGACGTCTTCCAGCGCGTCGGCGGGCCACAGCGCGGCCAGCGTCGGCACGGTCGAGACGATCGTGATGCGCTGCGCGACCAGCCACGGCCCGAGGTCGACGCCGGTGCGGACGAGCGCCCGCGGCGCCGGAACCAGGCAGGCGCCGTGGCGCCAGGCCAGCCACATCTCTTCGCAGGAGGCGTCGAAGGCGACGCTCAGCCCGGCGAGCACCCGGTCACCGGGACCGATCGGCTCGTCGACGAGGAACAGCTCGGCTTCGGCGTCGACGAACGCGGCGGCACTGGCGTGCGTGACCGCGACGCCCTTCGGCTTGCCCGTGGAGCCGGAGGTGAAGATGATCCACGCGTCGTCCGCCGGGCCCGGGACGCCGTCACGGCCGCCGGGCGTGCTGTGGACGGTGATCCTGCCGTCGGTGGCGACCGCCGCGACCTGTGCCTCCTCGAAGACGAGTTCGGCGCGCTCGTCCGGGTCGTCGGCGTCGACCGGCACGTACGCGGCGCCGACGGACAGGGTGGCCAGGACCGCGACGTACAGCTCGGCGGTGCCGGAGGAGATGCGGATGCCGACGCGGTCGCCGAGGCCGACGCCGTAGCTCTTGAGGCGGCGCCCGTAGGCGTCGACCTCTTCCAGCAGGCGCCGGTAGGTCAGCGTGGTCGTGCCGTCGTCGATCGCGGCGGCGTTGGGGTACCGCTCGGCGGTGGCGGCGAGGATGCCGAGCAGGGTGCGCTCGCTCGCGCCGGCACTGGTCCGGAAGAGCGCCCGGTCGGCGACCGGGGCGAGCATCACCCCGGCTGCGGATTCGGCGGGTTCGACGGTGACGGTCATCGGCCGCTCACCCCGGGCAGGACAAAACCATGGGCGCGCAAGCCCACCACTCACCTTTCGGGAGCCTCAACCGGGCTCGCTCTCCGGTTGAGGCGCCCGCAACGACCATCAACGATACCCGCGGGTCAAGAAAAGGTGTCCACAGGGTCACGACGGAGTGTCGGACCTCACGCGGGCGTTGCCCTACCTGGTCCGGGCGGCCTTTCCGCCGACCTTGGGCTTCGCCTTCTTCTCCCGGACCCGGACATTCACCCGGACGGGGCTGCCGGTGAAGCCGAACCGCTCCCGGAACTTGCGCTCGATGAACCGGCGGTAGCCCGCCTCGAGGAAGCCCGTGGTGAACAGCACCAGCGTCGGCGGCCGGATGCCGGCCTGCGTCGCGAACAGCACCTTCGGCTGCTTGCCGCCGCGGACCGGCGGCGGGGTGGCCGCGATCAGGTCCGACAGCCACGCGTTGAGCTGGCCGGTCGGCACCCGCTGGTCCCACGACGCCAGCGCCGTCCGCAGCGCCGGCGCGAGCTTGCGCACCGAACGGCCGGTCAGCGCGGAGATGTTGACCTTCTCCGCCCACGGCACGCGGACCAGGCCGCGCTCCAGCTCGCGGACCATCGCGTGCCGGCGGTCCTCGTCGACCAGGTCCCACTTGTTGAACGCCAGCACGCAGGCGCGGCCGGCCTCGACGACCATGGTCAGCACCCGCAGGTCCTGCTCGGAGATCGGCTCGGACGCGTCCAGCAGCACGATCGCGACCTCGGCCGCGTCGATCGCGGTCTTGGTGCGCAGCGACGCGTAGTACTCGGCGCCGGCGGCGAAGTTGACGCGCTTGCGCAGGCCCGCCGTGTCCACGAACCGCCAGGTCTCGCCGTCCAGCTCGACGAGGGAGTCGACCGGGTCGACGGTGGTGCCCGCGACCGAATCGACGACCGAGCGTTCCTCGCCGGAGAGCTTGTTGAGCAGGCTCGACTTGCCGACGTTCGGCTTGCCGACCAGGGCGACACGCCGCGGCCCCGACGTCACCGCGCCGCCTTCGCGCGGCGACTCGGGCAGCGCCTTGAGGATCGCGTCGAGCAGGTCGCCGGAGCTGCGCCCGTGCAGCGCGCTGACCGGGTGCGGCTCGCCGAGGCCGAGCGACCACAGCGACGCGGTGTCCGCGAGCAGCCGGTCGTCGTCCACCTTGTTCGCGGCCAGCAGCACCGGCTTCTTCGAGCGGCGCAGCACGCGGGCGACGGCCTCGTCGGTGGCGGTGGCGCCGACCGTGGCGTCGATGACCAGCAGCACGGCGTCCGCGGTCTGCATGGCCAGCTCGGCCTGCGCGGCGACGGCCGCCTGCAGCCCGGTCGCGTCCGGCTCCCAGCCGCCGGTGTCGACCAGGGTGAACTTGCGCCCGCCCCAGTAGGCGTCGTAGGCGACGCGGTCGCGGGTCACGCCCGGCACGTCCTGCACCACGGCTTCGCGGCGGCCGAGGATGCGGTTGACCAGCGTCGACTTGCCCACGTTGGGCCGTCCGACGACGGCGAGCACCGGCTGCGCGAGCGCGGCCTCCTCGGCCAGCTCGGCCGCCTCGATCTGGGCGTCGAGCGCGGCGAACTCGGTCTCGTCGGACCAGGTGCCGTCGACTTCGCCGACGCTGTCCAGCTCTTCCATTGCTAACCCATTTTCCCTTATGGCGTGACGAATCCGTTTTCGCTACGCCAATCGTCCAAAGTCTTCACGAGCGCCGCGAGCTCGCCGCGCAGCTCCTCGGTGCCCTGGTCGAGCCCGGTCTTCCCGGGGCCGACCTTCGGCGTGAACGGCTCCCCCACGAGGATGTCCACCCGCGGCCGGAACCGTCGCCTGCCGCCGGCAGGCTTGCGCGTGCCCCGCGTCGCGACCGGGAGCACGGTCGCGCCGGAGGCCCGGACCAGCCAGGCCGCGCCGCGTTCGGCCGCGCCGACGTCCCCGGCGCCGCGGGTGCCCTCGGGAAAGATCCCGACGACCCCGCCGCCCTTGAGCACGGCGACCGCGGTCATCAGCGGTGTGCGGTCGATCTCGCCGCGCTTGAGCGGGATCTGCCCGATCGCCAGCAGGAACTTCCCGACGATCCCCGAGAACATCTCGGCCTTGACCAGGAACGCCGAGCGCCGCGGCAGCATTCCGAAGATCAGCTGCGGCTCGATCATCGAGCTGTGGTTCGCGATCACGAGCACCGGCCCGGTGGCGGGCATGCGCTCGCGGCCGTGCACGCGGACGCGGAAGGCCGACCGCAGATAGTACCGGGCGAAGACCCGCCCGGCGTCGTGGAGTGCGCCGACGGAGCCTTCCGGCAGTCCGTCAGCCGCTTTCGGGGGGTCCGAGGAGGCTCGCCCCCCGGCTGGGGTCCGGGGCTCGGCCCCGGAAGACCCAGCTTTCATCGCGCCACTTCTTCTTTGCAGCCCGCGAGCAGGCCGCGGTGGCTGGCCAGCTCGCTGAGGGCGACGATCACCTGGTCGATGGACAGTTCCGAGGTGTCGACGTGCACGGCGTCGTCGGCCGCGCGCAGCGGCGAGGCAGCGCGGGTCGAGTCGAGGTGGTCGCGGCGCTCGACGCTGGCCAGCGCGTCGGCGACCGACGACTTCCGCCCGGCGGCGGTGTCCTGGGTGCTGCGGCGCGAGGCGCGGACGTCGGCCGACGCGGTGAGGAAGACCTTGAGCGGCGAGTCCGGCGCGACGACCGTGCCGATGTCGCGGCCTTCGACGACGATCCCGCCGACGCTGCCGAGGACTTCGCCGATGATCCGCCGCTGCCGGGCGACCAGCAGCTCGCGCACGTGCGGCACGGCCGAGACGGGCGAGACGGCCTTGGTGACCTCGGGGCCGCGGATGTCGGCGGCGACATCCTCCCCGCCGAGGCGGATGTCGGTCCGGTCGGGGCTGGTGCCGATGCTGAACTCGGCCCGGTCGGCGATCTCGGCGACGGCGACGGCGTCGGCCGGGTCGACTCGGGCCCGCAGCACGGCGAGGGTGACCATCCGGTACATGGCGCCGGTGTCGAGGTAGCCGGCACCGAGCCGGTCGGCGAGCTTGCGGGCGACGGTGGTCTTCCCTGTCCCCGACGGGCCGTCCAGCGCGACCACACCACGTAGGGCTCCCGTCACCGGCACTCTCCTCGCGTTCTCGTCTCGTTCCGGGCCGGTGTCCATTCTGCCGGTCGGGCCGCGGAGGAGATCAGTCGGCCCGCGCGCCGAAGCGCTCCACCACCAGCGCGAGACGCTCGTCACGGTGGTCCGGCGACAGCCGACGGCCCCGGTCCAGCGTCACGAGGCCGTGCAGGGCCCCCCAGAAGACCTCCGTCAGCGCGCCCGCGCTCTCGCCCCGCGCGACCGGCTCGACCACCGCGAAGAGCCCGGCGAACGCCTCTTTCATCACGGCGGGCGTGTCGTCCTGGGCGAACGGCAGCTCCGACGCCAGGGTGAACATCGCGTCGTACAGCGCCGGTTTTTCGAAGGCGAACTCGACGTACGCGCGGACGACGCCCGCCAGGCCGCCGTCCCGCGCGGCCGCCAGCACGGCGGCCAGCTCGGCGAAGCCTTCCAGCGCGGCGGCCGCCATGATCGCGTCCTTGCCGCCCGGGAAGTGGCTGTAGAGCACGGGCTGGCTGTACTCGATGAGCGCCGCGAGCCGCCGGGTGGTGACCGCGTCCCAGCCCTCCGCCTCGGCCAGTTCGCGTGCCGCGGTGACGATCCGCCGGCCGCGCTCGGCCCGGTCCCGCACCCGCCGTTCTCGCTGGTTCATGCCCTCGATGCTAGCACCGCTAGACAAACTAGCGTCGCTAGATTAGCGTTGCTAGTAATTCTAGCGATGCTAGCAACCTGGAGGGAACACCATGATCGTCGCCGGCTACGTCCTCGTCTCGCTCGTCTCGCTCGGCATCATCTACGTCGGCCTCAACTACCTCTTCGCGCCGCGGAAGATCGCCGCGGGCTTCGGGTTCAACGAGGTCCCCGAGAACGCCGAGTCCTTCTTGAACGTCAAAGGCGGCCGCGACGTCGGGGCCGGCCTGATCCCGCTAGCCCTGATGATCTACGGCGACGCGCACGCGCTGGGCTGGGTCATCCTGACCGCGGCCGTCTGGCCCTTCTTCGACATGCTGATCGTGCTGCGCCACCGGGGAAAGAAGGCCACGGCCTTCGGCGTCCACGGCCTGACCGCGGTCGTGATGGTGGTCGCGGCGCTGCTGCTCCTGCTCGGCTGAAAACCCCGCGAAACGGACACGTGGGTTACGGTGGCCGGGTGAACGTCGAAGTAACTCCCCTGCCCGGCATCGGGGTCCGCAAGGACTTCGCCACCCGTACCGGCCGCCGCATCGGGGTCGTCACCCAGCGGGACGGGCACATCGAGCTGATCGTGTCCAAATCGGACGATCCCGACGCCTGCGCCGCCTCGATCCCGCTGACCGCGGACGAGGCGGGCGCGCTGGCCAACCTGCTCGGTGCGCCGCAGCTGGTCGCCCAGCTCACCGAGGAGCACCGGGACCTGCCGGGGATCAGCACGCGGCAGCTGCCGATCAAGCCGTCCGGCCCGTTCGACGGCCGGACGCTCGGCGACACCGCGATGCGCACCCGCACCGGCGTCTCGGTGGTCGCGGTGGCGCGGGCGGGGCAGGTGCACCCCTCGCCGGCGCCGGACTTCACGTTCACCGGGGGCGACCTGCTGGTCGCGGTCGGCACGAGCGAGGGTCTCGAGGCCGCCGCCAAGATCCTCAAGTACGGCTGAGCGGCCGATGGACCACACCGCGCTGTCCCTGATCGAACTGGGGGCGGTCTTCTTCGCGCTGGGCGTGCTCGGGCGCCTGGCCGGCAAGATCGGCCTCTCCCCCATCCCGCTCTACCTGCTCGGCGGCCTCTGCTTCGGCTCGGGCGGGCTGATCCCGCTGACCGACATCGGCGGCTTCACCCACCTGGCCGGCGAAATCGGCGTCGTGCTGCTGCTCCTGCTGCTCGGCCTCGAGTATTCGGCGGCCGAGCTGTTCACCGGGCTGCGCCGCTCCTGGACGGCGGGCCTGCTGGACATCGTCCTCAACGCCGCCCCGGGCGCGGCGGTCGCGTTGCTGCTGGGCTGGGGCCCGGTCGGCGCGATGGTGATGGCGGGCGTCACGTACATCTCGTCGTCCGGCATCGTCGCGAAGGTGCTCGGCGACCTCGGCCGGCTGGGCAACCGCGAGACGCCGGTGGTGCTCTCGATCCTCGTGTTCGAGGACCTCGTGATGGCGCTCTACCTGCCGATCCTCACGGCGGTGCTCGGCGGGGTGTCGCTGCTGGGCGGCATGGAAGCCGTCGGGATCTCGCTGCTGGTGATCACCGTGGTGCTGGTGATCGCGCTGAAGTTCGGCCGCTACGTCTCGGCGGCGGTCGACAGCCCCGACCGCGAGGTGTTCCTGCTCAAGGTCCTCGGCGCGGCCCTGCTGGTGGCGGGCGTCGCGTCGGCGATGCAGGTGTCGGCGGCGGTGGGCGCGTTCCTGCTCGGCATCGCGATCTCGGGCTCGACGGCGGAGAACGCGACGCACCTGCTGGAGCCGTTGCGCGACCTGTTCGCGGCGGTGTTCTTCGTGGTGTTCGGGCTGAACACGAACCCGGCATCGATCCCGCCGGTGCTGGGCTGGGCGATCGTGCTGGCGGTGGTGACCACGCTGACGAAGGTGGGCACGGGCTGGTGGGCGGCACGCCGCCAGGGCATCGGCAAGATGGGCCGGGCCCGGGCCGGCGCGGCGCTGGTGGCGCGCGGCGAGTTCTCGATCGTGATCGCGGGCCTGGCGGTGACGGCGGGAGCGGTCGAGGGCGAGCTGGCGGCCCTGGCGACGGCGTACGTCCTGCTGATGGCGATCCTCGGCCCGACGGCGGCCCGGGTGGTGGAGCCGATAGCCCGGGCACTGCAACGCAAGTCGGCCGCCCGAGCAGCGACAGCCGAAGCGAACTAGCACCGGCCCCAAGCGCCCCAATGCGGCCTTGGTTGCGTCTCACGCACCGAAGGCCGCCTTGGGTGCGTCTCACGCACCGAAGGCCACATTGGGGCGCTCGGGTCAGCGCAGGTCCGCCTGGGCCGCCTGGGCCGCCGACGGCACGAACGCGTCGCCGCCGGGGCGGCCCTGGTGGGTCGCCGCCGCCGGGACCACGCCCGCCAGCGGGACCGACACCGATGTCCGGGCCAGGTCCACGGTCAGCCGGCCCGGCTGGGCCGGACCCCGGATGAAGCTGCCGTCCGTGCCGCCGATGATCAAGGCCAGCGCGTGCCCGCGCGGCACGATGTGGTCGGTCGGGGCCAGCCGGAACGTCATCGTGTACGCCGTCCCCGGCGTCAGCGGTCGTTCCTGGGAAAGGGACGCGTAGTTCGCCAGGTCCGCCCACCCGCGGCCGAGGATCGTGTAGTTCACCTTCTTCACGTCCGCCGACGTGATCCGGTAACAGGCGTCGTCGCCGGGCGTCGACGCGCCCCAGCAGTTCTCCGCCGTTCCCGTCTTGATCCCTTCACCGTTTCCGGTGAAGTTCCGGATCGTCGCCGGGCCGAGGTCCACCAGCAGCGCCGACAAGCGCGCCGATGACGTGCTCGGTGTCGCCGTGACGGTCACCGAGGACGTCCCCGAGACGTGCACGTCCGAGGACAGCGTCCCGGTCGAGTAGGTCAGCGCCGCGCTGCCCGGGTCGGTCACCCAGGTGTCCTCGCCCACGCTCGGGTTGTCGGTGAAGGACGCCGTGCCCGAGGCCGCCGACGTGCCGAGCGTTCCCGAAACGTGGGGTCGCAAAGTGGTCGCGACCGCGTCGGCCGCCGGGTACGCGCTTTGCGTCACCCACAGGTCCGGCTGCCGCTCGACGGTGGCCTGCGGGCCGTTCTGGACGCCGTTGTCGATGCCGAGCAGGTAGTGGTCGAACCAGCGGTGCAGCAGGTCGACCCAGTCCGCGCGCCGGTAGTCGAACGGGTCGACGTGCCCGGTCTGCGACAGCCAGATCTTCTTCTCGACGCGCAGCCCGGCCCACCACTGTCCGAAGTGGATGGTCTTGACGTTGAGGTCGTTGACGCCGTGCGACAGCAGCACGCTCGCGCGCACGTCGGCCGCGTGCGTGACGTAGTCCCGGTCCGCCCACAGCGGCCCGTAGTCGCCGTTCGCCGTCGCGCCCTGCCGGAGGGCCTGGTTCTGCGCCGAGCAGTCCTGCCCGCCGTTGCGGTCCTCGACGGTCTGCGCGAGCCCCGCCGGGCTGGAGCCGAAGACCGCGCCGTCGGAACGGTAGTAGTCGTACCACGAGCTGATCGCGGAGATCGGCACGATCGTCTTGAGTCCCGCGACGCCGGTCGCCGCGACCCCGTTGGCGACGGTGCCGTCGTAGGACTTCCCGATCATGCCGACGTTCCCGCTGCTCCAGCCCGCGGTGACCGGGCTGCCGCCGGTCTTCGCGCGGTAGCCGGTCGCGCGGCCGTTCAGCCAGTCGACGACCTTGCGCGCCGAGTCGACGTCGGAGGAGCCGCCGACGTCCGCGCAGCCGGCCGAGCGGTTCGTCCCGGCCAGGTCGACGAGCACCACGGCGTAGCCGCGCGGCACGAAGTAGTTGTCGTAGAACAGCGGGAACTTCACCGGTTTCCCGGCGCTGTCGTAGGTCTTGAGCTCGCTCTCGTTGCCGCGCCCGCAGCACGAGTAGTAGGGGCTGGCGTCCATGATCACCGGAACGCCCGACGTCGGTTCGCCCGGCCGCACGATGTCGGCGGCGACCCGGTCGGAGCGGCCGTCGCCGTCGCCGTCGTGCCCGATGTCGACCCACACGGTTTCGCGGATCGCCTTCGCGTAGTCGTAGACCGGTTCGCTCGCCGCCGGCGCCGCGGCGGCCGGGGCCACCACGCCGGACAGGAGAACCGCGAGGACCCCGCACACCACACCGAGTCGCATGCCGGTCACGCTAGCGAGCCGGCGAACCCGCCCACCACGGCGGAAAGTCGGGGGTACGTTGGCGGTCGTGACCGAGTCCCTGCCCGCTGTGAGCCGCACCGCCGTCGGCGTCGCCGCCCTGCGCGCCTACGAGAGCAGCCGGCCGGACCGGCTGTTCGACGACCCGTACGCGGCCGCGTTCGCCGCGGCCGGCCACCCGGCGCTGCCCGCCACCGGCCGCGGCGACGCGCAGGCCCGGCTGGGCATGCTGTTCTACCCGCAGGTCGTGATCCGCACCCGGTTCTTCGACGACTACCTGCTCGGCAGCGGCTGCCCGCAGGTGGTGCTGCTCGCGGCCGGGCTCGACGCCCGGGCGTTCCGCCTGGCCTGGCCGCCAGGCACCCGCGTGTTCGAGATCGACCTGCCGGAGGTGCTGGCGTTCAAGGACGAGGTCCTCGCCGCGCACGGCGCGTCACCGGCGTGCGAACGGGTCGTCGTGCCGGCGGACCTGCGCGGGAACTGGGCGAAGGCCGTGCGTGACGCCGGGTTCGACCCGGCGGTCCCGACCGCGTGGCTGGCCGAAGGGCTGCTGATCTACCTGGCGCGGGAGGACGCCGAGCGGCTGCTGACCGCCGTCCGGGAGCTGTCGGCGCCGGGCAGCCGGATCGCGTTCGAGCACCGGCCGGGCACGCCGCCGGAGAGCCTGATCGCCCGCGCCCGCGCTACCGAAGGCGGCGAGCCCGTAACGGCCCTGTGGCGCGGCGGGCTCGGCGGCCGCGCACCGGAGTGGCTGGCCGCCCACGGCTGGGAGCCGTCGACGGTCACGCGCGCCGAGCTGGCCGCCCGGTACGGGCGGCCGTCGGACGATGACGCCACCGCCGGCGGGTTCGTCACCGCCGTGCTGTGACAACCGGGCGGCGCCACCCGGACTCTCGAAAAGCGGGCGTCAGAGGTCGACGGCGCGGTAGAGCGAGCCGACCTCGCCCTTCGTCAGGCGGCGGATCGAGCCCGAGCGCTGGTTGCCGAGCTGGACGTCGCCGATCGCCGTGCGGACCAGCTTGAGCACCGGGTGGCCGGTGTCCTTGAGCAGGCGGCGCACGATGTGCTTGCGGCCCTCGTGGATGACCAGCTCGACCAGCGACTTGCCGGAGTGCATGTCCTTGACCCGGAACTGGTCGACCTTGACGATGCCGTCCGGCAGCTCCCAGCCCTTCCGCAGCTCCTTGCCGAGCCCGCGCGGGACGAGCCCGTCGACCTCGGCGAGGTAGGTCTTGAGCACCCGGTAGGACGGGTGCATCAGCCGGTGCCCGAGGTCGCCGTCGTTGGTCAGCAGCAGCAGGCCCTCGGTGTTCTCGTCGAGCCGTCCGACGTGCACGACGCCGGGCGTCTCCTCGTACCGGCCGCGCAGGTAGTCGCCGACGCAGGGGCGGCCGCGGTCGTCCGACATCGTCGAGTGCACGCCCTTGGGCTTGTTCAAGGCGAGGTAGACCAGGTCGTCGCGCAGGTTCACGCGGGTGCCGTCGACGTGGATGACCGCCTCGTCCGGGTGCACGCGGCGGCCCAGCTCGGTGACGACCTCGCCGTCCACCTCGACCCGGCCGGCGACGATCAGGTCTTCCGCCGCGCGCCGCGAGGCGACGCCGGCCTGCGAAAGCACCTTCTGCAGCCGGACGCCGTCGGGGTGTTCACTGGATGTCATCGATGGTGTCCACTTCGGGTAGCAGCGGAGCGATCGGGGGCAGGTCGTTCAGTGACGACAGCCCCAGTCGCTCCAGGAACAGCTCGGTCGTCACGTACAGCGTGCCGGTCGTCTCGGGATCGGTCCCCATCTCTTCGATGAGGCCGCGGGCGAGCAGCGTCCGGATCACGCCGTCCACGTTCACGCCACGCACCGCGGCAACCCGCGCGCGGGTCACCGGCTGCCGGTACGCGATCACGGCGAGGCTCTCCAGCGCGGCCCTGGTCAGCTTCGACCGCTGGCCGTCCAGCAGGAGCTTCTCCACGAACGGGGCATAGACGTCCCTAGTGTAGAACCGCCACCCTTCGCCGACGCGCCGCAGGTCGATCCCGGAGGCGCGTTCGGTGAACTTCTGCGCCATGGTCCGCAGGGCGACGACGATCCGAGCCTTGGGCTGGTTCAGGGTGTCGGCGAGAAGTTCCTCGCTGGCGGGCGAGTCGACGACGAGGAGAAGGGCTTCGAGGGCGGCTTCGAGGGCCTCGTCGGAGGTGACGTCGGGCAGGGAGTCGGCATCCCCGGCGGCGACCAGGTCGGACTCGGGATCGGCCGGGCCGGGCTCGGCTTCGGCGGCGGCCGGTTCGCCGGCGGCACCGGGCTCGGCCGGTTCGGCCGGGTCCGGCTCGGCCAGTTCGCCGACGGCATCGGGCTCGGCCGCGGTCTCGGGCTCCGCAAGCGCGACACTTTCGGGTGAGAGCTGCGGGTTGGCCTCGGGTTCGGCGGGACCTTCATCCGCCCCGGCGGCACCCGTCCCCGGCGCGGCGGCTTCGGCCTCGGCCGCGGGCTGCTCGGCGGGCTCGCCCCCGGTCTCCTCGGCGGGTTCGAAGACTGTGGGCTCGGCCGAGCTCCCCTCGGCTGGCTCGGCGACTGTGGGCTCGACCGAACTCCCCTCGCCCGGCACCCCACCCTCGACCGGCTCAGCGGCTTCGGCGACCGCCGCCTCGAGCAGCGGCTCCAGCGGCTCACCTTCCTCGGTCACCGGCTCGCCGGACAGCGCCTCGTCCAGCGCCAGCTCCGCCGCGGCTTCCCCCGGCTCCGGCGGCGAGACCGGCTCGGCGGCATCCGCGGCCCCGGCGGCCACGACCTCCGCGGCATCCGCGGCCCCGGCCTCCGTGACCTCCGCGGCCTCGCTCGCCGGGGACTCCGGCGCGACCGGCTCGTTGTCTTCGGGGCTCACCCGTACTCCTCTTCGTCTCCGGCGGTGCGGTCCAGCTCCGCCGCAACGGAGGCTTCCTCCACCGATCCGCCCGTCCAGCGGACATGCAGCTCCGCCAGTGCTTCGCTCTGCTCGAACTGGACCGTCGCCTCGCGGTAGAGCTCCAGCAGCGCCAGGAAGCGCGCCACGATCTCCACCGTGTGCTCGCAGTCCTCCACCAGCTCGCCGAACGTCGCCTGTCCCGCCGATGCCAGCTTCACCCGCAGGATCGCCGCGTGCTCGCGCACCGAGATGCGGCCCATGTGGATGTGCGCGATCGACACCGTCGGTGGCGGCTTCGGGCGGAACACCGCCACCGCGATCTCCGCGAACTTCTGCGGCGTCACGCCCAGCATCACCTCGGGCAGCAGACCGACGAACCGCTCCTCCAGCGCCACCGACCGCGGGTAGCGCCGCAGCGCGTTCTGCTCCAGCTCGCCGAACAGCGCCGCCACCTGCTTGTACGCCCGGTACTGCAGCACCCGCGCGAAGAGCAGGTCACGGGCCTCCAGCAGCGCCAGGTCGTCCTCGCTCTCGACCTCGGCCGCGGGCAGCAGCCGCGCCGCCTTCAAATCCAGCAGCGTGGCCGCGATGACCAGGAACTCCGTCGTCTCGTCGAGGTTCCAGTCCGTGCCCAGCGCCCGCGTGTACGCGATGAAGTCGTCGGTGACCTGGTGCAGCGCCACCTCGGTGACGTCGAGCTGGTGCTGGGAGATCAGCTGCAGCAGCAGGTCGAACGGGCCCTCGAAGTTGGCCAGCCGCACCTTGAACTTCGACGTGCTCAGTTCTTCGGTGTTGACGCCTTCGGGGATCATCCCGCCGTGCACCGTCTGGTGCTCTTCGGGGACCTCCGGAGCCGGTTCCGGCTCGTCCATCAGCCCTCGGTTTCGCCGCCGTCTGAGCCGACCACCCGCAGCCGCTGCACCAGCACCGAGTCCTCGCCGTTCTGGTCGAAGTCGGCCAGCAGCACCGCGACGGCCTCGCGGACCAGCCGGCCGCGGTCGACGACCAGGTCGTGCTTCGCGCGCAGCGTCAGCCGGGCCTGCTCCATCGCGACGAGCTCGTCGCCGGAGACGTACACGGTGATCTTCGCGTCGTGCTTGGTCCGGCCCGAGCCGTGCGGGGCCGCGCTGCGGGCGAGTTGTTCCGCGCGGCCGTTGCCCGAAGGCTTGGGCTTCTCCGCGGGCTCGGCCGGGGGCTGGGGAGGGAGATCGAGGGCGGGGCTGGAGGTGATGCGGAAGAGTTCCGACGCTCCGGGCAGGGAAGCGCGCCTGCTCACCGAGCGATCACCTCACGGGCCAGCTGGCGGTACGCCGCCGCGCCGGCCGACTTGGGCGCCCAGGTCGTGATCGGCTCACCCGCGACCGTCGTCTCGGGGAACCGCACGGTGCGGTTGATGACCGTGTCGAACACGGTGTCACCGAATGCCTCCACCACGCGAGCCATGACCTCCTTCGAATGCAGGGTTCTCGGGTCGTACATGGTGGCGAGAATCCCGACTATGTCCAGTTTGGGGTTGAGGCGTTCTTGCACCTTCTCGATGGTGTCGATCAGGAGGGCGACGCCTCGCAGACTGAAGAACTCGCACTCCAGCGGGATGATCACGCCGTCCGCGGCGGTCAGCGCGTTCACCGTGAGCAGGCCGAGCGAGGGCTGGCAGTCGACAAGAACATAGTCGTAGTCGTTCATGACCGGACGAAGGACCCGTAACAACGTGTGCTCGCGCCCTACCTCGGCGACGAGCTGGACCTCGGCGGCGGACAGGTCGATGTTGCTCGGCAGCAGGTCAACGCCGTCGACGCGGGTCTTCATGAGCACGTCGGTGGCGCTGACCGACCGCTCCATGATGGCGTTGTACACCGTCTGGTCCAGCTCGTGCGGCTGGATGCCGAGGCCGACGGCGAGCGCGCCCTGCGGGTCGAAGTCGACGAGCAGCACCTTGCGCCCGTACTCGGCGAGGGCGGCCCCCAGGTTGATGGTCGACGTCGTCTTGCCGACGCCGCCCTTCTGGTTGCACATCGCCATGATCTTGGCCGGGCCGTGCTTGTCCAGCGGCGGCGGCTCGGGGTGCTCCCGGATCGGGCGCCCGGTCGGGCCGATGCCTTCGAGCCTGACCTTCTTGCCGTTGCGCTCCTGCGGCTCGTCGCCGTCGTGGAGGTCCGGCGTCGCGATCTTGACGTCGTTGAGGTTCGCCGCCGCCGACCCGGCGGACTCGGCCGGGTGGGCCGGCTGGTTCGGTGTCGACATGGCGAGAAGGCTCCTTGTTCGTCGCGTCCGCCGCAGCCTATGTCCGGAGTCGGAGCCCCGGCAAAGCAACGCGCCGGACTCGACGGGGCAATGTCACTCGACCGTCGGTGCAGGCCGGCAAGGCCCTTCGCCGTTTCTAGTGCTTTCTAGCCGAGCGCCCGCGGGTGCGCCGTCGCGTACACCTCGCGCAGGGTGTTGACCGTGACCAGCGTGTACACCTGGGTCGTCGTCACCGACGCGTGGCCGAGCAGTTCCTGGACGACCCGGACATCCGCGCCGCCTTCGAGCAGGTGCGTGGCGAACGAGTGGCGGAGGGTGTGCGGCGACACCCCGGCGGTGATGCCCGCGCGTTCGGCGGTGTCCTTGAGCACCTGCCACGCGCTCTGCCGCGACAGCCTGCTGCCGCGGGCGTTGAGGAACAGGGCGGACGTGCCGCGGCCGTGCGCGGCGAGTGCCGGCCGGGCCCGGACGGTGTAGGCGTGCAGCGCCGCGAGCGCGGGACGGCCGATCGGGACCAGCCGCTGCTTGCCGCCCTTGCCGTCGAGCAGCACGGTGCGTTCGGCGTCGTCGACGTCGTCGACGTCCAGGCCGACCGCCTCGGAGATCCGCGCCCCGGTGGAGTAGAGCAGTTCCAGCAGCGCCCGGTCGCGCAGCGCGCGCTCGCCGTCCGGCGGCGGGGTCTCCAGCAGCCGCAGCACGTCGTCGACCGGCAACGCCTTGGGCAGGCGTTTCGCCGGCGTCGGCGGCCGGACCTCGCGGGCCGGGTTGTGCTCGGTGAGGCCCTCGGCGTGGGCGAACTTGTGCAGGCCGCGGACGGCGACGAGCGCCCGCGCGGCCGACGACGCGGCCAGCGGCTTGTGCTCGTCGTCGCCTTCGCGCAGCGCCGCGCCGAAGGAGGTGACGTGCGCGGAGGTGACGTCGGCGATCTTCGCGACCCCCGCGGTGTCGAGGTGTGCGGCGTACCGGCGCAGATCGCGGGCGTAGCTGTCCAGGGTGTTGCGCGCGGTCCCGCGTTCGACGACCAGGTGGTCGAGATACGCGGCGATCACGTCGGCCGTGCTGTGTGGGCTGGAGGCCACGCCGTCACCTTAGGCCGCCGGCGGTCCCTCGCCCGGCAGAAACCCCGCGGACGCCGTGAATGCCGCATTCCCGGACGCTTGGCCCGTCGATGTGGCATTCACGGCCGTCGCTCAGGACTCGCGGCGCTTGGCGAACGCCGTCGGGCGGTCCTCCCAGGGGGCGTCCGCCGGACGCGGCGTGGCCGCGCCCGTCACCACCGCGTGCGCCGCCAGGACGCCGGACACCGTCGCGCCGTTGACCAGCTCGCCGGCCAGCGCCATCCGCACCGCCTCGGCCAGCGGGAACTTGCGGATCACCAGGTCCGCCTCCTCCTCGCCGAGCACGTCGCGGTCCACATCGGACAGCCCGCGGGCGAGGAAGACGCGCACCACCTCGTCGGTGAAGCCGGGTGACGCCGCGACGTCGACCAGCGTCTCCCACTCCGCAGCGGCCAGCCCGACCTCTTCGACCAGCTCGCGGCGGGCCGTGTCGACCGGGTCCTCGCCGAGGTGGTCGATCAGGCCGGCCGGCAGCTCCCACAGCCGGTGCCCGATCGGGTGGCGGTACTGGTGGATCAGCGTGACCTGCCCGTCTTCGTCGAGCGCGACGATCGCCACCGCGCCGAGGTGCTCGATCACCTCGCGGACCGCGGTTCCGCCGCCCGGCATCACGACGTCGTCGATGCGCAGGCCGACGACGCGTCCGATGTGGACGTCACGGCTGGCGGCGACGCTGAACTCGTGCTCCCCGGGCGCGGTCACCGGGCCGCCACCGGCGCTTCGGGCAGCTCGACCGGCAGCCGCTCGGCGACCTTGCGGTCCACCACGGCCTTGACGAATGCGCTGAACAGCGGGTGCGGCCGGGTCGGGCGGCTCTTCAGCTCGGGGTGGGCCTGCGTGCCGACGAAGAACGGGTGGACGTCGGCGGGCAGCTCGACGAACTCGACCAGGTGGTCGTCCGGCGAAGTGCCGGAGAACACCAGACCCGCGTCCGAGAGCCGCTTGCGGTAGGCGTTGTTCACCTCGTAGCGGTGCCGGTGGCGCTCGGACACCTCGGTGGTGCCGTACGCCTTCGCGACCTGCGAGCCGGGCTTGAGCTTCGCCGGGTAGGCGCCCAGCCGCATGGTGCCGCCCATGTCCCGCTCCCCCGCGACGACGTCACGCTGGTCGGCCATGGTCGAGATGACCGGGTGCGGGGTGTCCTCGTCGAACTCGGCCGAGTTCGCGCCCTCGATCCCGGCCAGGTGCCGGGCGCCCTCGATGACCATGCACTGCAGGCCGAGGCACAGGCCGAGCAGCGGGACGCCGCGGGTGCGGGCGTACTCGATCGCGCCGACCTTGCCCTCGATGCCGCGGATGCCGAATCCGCCCGGGATCAGCACACCGTCCACACCGGACAGCACGGAGGCGGCGCCGGACGCGGTCTGCGCGTCGTCGGAGGCGACCCAGACGATCTCGACCTTGGCGCGGTGGGCGAACCCGCCCGCGCGCAGGGCCTCGGTCACCGACAGGTAGGCGTCGGGCAGGTCGATGTACTTGCCGACGACCGCGATGCGCACGGTCTCGCTGGGGTTGTGGACGCGGTCGAGCAGGTCGCCCCACACGGTCCAGTCGACGTCGCGGAACGGCAGGCCGAGGCGGCGGACGACGTAGGCGTCGAGCGCCTCGCCGTGCAGCACCTTCGGGATGTCGTAGATGGACCGCGCGTCCGGGCAGGCGATGACGGCCTCGGTGTCGACGTCGCACATCAGGCCGATCTTGCGCTTGAGGTCCTCGGGGATCTCCCGGTCGGCCCGGCAGACCAGCGCGTCGGGCTGGATGCCGATGTTGCGCAGCGCGGCCACCGAGTGCTGCGTCGGCTTCGTCTTGAGCTCGCCCGAGGGCGCCAGGTACGGCACCAGCGAGACGTGCAGGAAGAAGCAGTGGTCGCGGCCGACGTCGTGGCGGACCTGGCGGCAGGCCTCCAGGAACGGCAGGGACTCGATGTCGCCGACCGTGCCGCCGACCTCGGTGATGACGACGTCCGGGGCGTTCCCGGACTCGTCGGGCTCGGCGGCCGCGGTGATCCGGGCCTTGATCTCGTCGGTGATGTGCGGGATGACCTGCACGGTGTCACCGAGGTACTCGCCGCGGCGCTCCTTGGCGATCACCTCGGAGTAGACCTGGCCGGTGGTGACGTTGGCCTTGCCGTCGAGGTCGCGGTCGAGGAAGCGCTCGTAGTGCCCGATGTCGAGGTCGGTCTCGGCGCCGTCTTCGGTGACGAAGACCTCACCGTGCTGGAACGGGTTCATCGTCCCGGGGTCGACGTTGAGGTACGGATCGAGCTTCTGCATCGTGACGCGAAGCCCGCGCGCGGTAAGGAGCTGACCGAGGCTGGAAGCCGTGAGTCCCTTACCCAGAGAGGAGGCGACGCCTCCGGTGACAAAGACGTACTTGGTAGCCCGTGACTGAAGTCCCACGGGCCGCCAGCATATCCCACCCGCGGGGATCCGCTCGCTGTGACATGCCCGAATCGTCTGACGTGACCCGGGCCACCCACCCGGGTGAGGTCAGGCGGCGACCTTCACGGGACGCAACCGGGGCCGTCCGGTCAGCGCGCGGCTGCCCGGCAGGCGCCGCAGGGCCTCCACGATCACGATCGTCAGCGCGATCGTCGCGCCGTAGATGATCACGCTCAGCCACGGTGCGCCGAAGCGCTCCGCCACGCGCGGGATCACCGGGCCGAGCAGGGCCAGCGCGAGCGGGTGGACGAGGAACACGCTGAACGACCGGTTCGCCGCCCACGAGACCAGCCGGGCCCCGCGGCTGCCGTCCCGCCGGCGCGCGGCCCACCACGTCGTGAACGCGTAGATCGCCGCGATGACCGTGACGCACCACGGGATCAGGTACGGCTGGAACGGGTCGCTGGCCACCTGCGGGAACGTTCCATTGTGGACGGTGTGCAGGTAGCACCACTCGGTGCCGGCGAGCACCGCCACGAGCGCGCCGCCGAGCAGCAGCCGGTGCCGGCCGACCCAGGCGTGCACGGCCTCGAAGTGCATGGCCACGACGGCGCCGAACAGCGTGTAGAACTGGTACGGCAGGACCGTGGCGTACAGGTGCGTGATCGTCTCGTAGCTGACGCCGAACGGCTGGTAGGTCATGAACGCGACGACGCCGACCTGGAGCACGCCGCTGCCGAGCAGCAGCCACTTGTGCCGTCCCGCGGTCGCCCGCAGCAGCTTCAGCAGCACCGGGAACAGCAGGTACACCTGCATCGTCACGAGCAGGAAGTACAGGTGGTACCACGCACCGCCGGTCACCAGGTCCTTGAGCAGCAGGCGCATCGACGCTTCGAGCGAGCCGGGCTGCTGCGTGCCGGTGACCAGCGAGTACGCCCAGAAGAACATCGACCAGGCCAGGTACGGCGTCGCGACCAGCGGCAGCCGCCGTCGCCAGAAGTCGCCGGGGGCGATCTCGCGGCGGCGGTTCTGGAACACCAGGACGAACCCGGTCAGCGCGAAGAACGCCTCCCGCGTGAAGTGCAGCGGCGTCTCGACGGCGTTGGCCCCCACGTCCTGCGCGTAGTTGGTCGCGCCCACCACGTGGATGAGGATCACGCAGGCGAACGTGATCAACCGGAACAGGTCGATCTGGTGGAGGTACGGCGCTTTGCCGCCCGGTCTGGCGACGTGGGCGGGCGCTTCGAGCGTGGCCTGGGCGGTCGTCATCGTGCCGCCGTTCCGGCACCGTCGTCGGCGTGGTTCACGTTCTCAGACTTGCCACCCATTCTGTGAATTTCCCATGAAGCCACTGGGAACCGCCTGTTGGCCCAGGTCCCCGGGCATGTCGGATATGCCACGTCCGCTCGGGGAGCGGAGAACCGGTGATGATGCTAGTGCGGTGCGTGACGGCCCACCACACGGGCGGGGTGGGCACCCGCGTGGCGGACCGTCCGCGGCCGGGTCAGAAGGCGGCCGCGCCGTTCGGCGTGCCGAGGCCGGTCGGGCCGTCGTAGCCGGTCACGGCGGTGCACAGGTAGCCGCCGCCGCACGAGCCGTTGCTGCCGCCGCTCACGTCGTAGAGCGACGATGTGTGCGAGTACACAGTGTTCGCGCCGGTGACGCCGCTGACCCCGCCGAGCGCGTAGACGCCGCCGACGAGCGGGGCCGCGACGCTGGTGCCGCCGAACACCATCCAGCCGGAGCGGCCCTGGTAGGCCGTGCTGTCGTAGACCGCGACACCGGTGGCCGGGTCGGCGACCGCGCTGACGTCGGCCACCGTCCGCTTGCCGCAGCCGCTGTCGGACTGCCAGGACGGCTTGGCGACGTACGCCGAGCAGCCACTGCCCGCGCCGCTCCACGCTGTCTCGCTCCAGCCGCGGGTGTTCGACGCCTTCGTGAGGCTGGTGCCGCCGACGGCGGTCACGTAGCGCGACGCCGCGGGGAACTCGACGCCGTAGCCGGAGTCGCCCGAGCTGACCGTGACGGCGACACCGGGGTGGTTGAAGTACTGGCTTTCGTCGGTCGTCTCGCCGGAGTACTCGCTGCCGCCGTAGGAGTTGCTGACCACCTCGGCACCGAGCCCCACCGCGGTGTTCACGGCGGTGCCGAGGTTCGCCATGCTCGGCGTGGTCGCCTCGACCAGCAGGATGTTGCACTTCGGGCAGATCGCCGACGTCATGTCGAGGTCGAGCGAGATCTCCTGGGCCCAGCCGCCGTCCTTGCGCGGGTAGGTGGTACCGCCGCTCTGGTCGGCCTTGGCGAAGCACGGCGTGGTGCTCGCGTCGACCGACGACGGCGTGCAGGACGCCAGTGCGGGGATGCCGTACTGGGCGCGGTAGACGTTGACGTCGGCGAAGGCGGTCGGGGCGTCGTAGGCGTCCACGATAGCGATCGTGCGGCCGGCACCGGCGCTGCCCGCGAGCGTGCCGAGGTTGTAGGCGGAGAGCAGGTCGGCCGGGCCCAGCCCGGACGGCATGGCGGCGGCCGCCGCGGGGACGGCGTCGGTGTCGATCCAGGCGTTGCAGGCGGCGAACCCGGCGGGGGCGGCCGAGCAGACGCGCTGGGCGTGCCCGTGCTGGGCGGGGGCCGCCTCGGCGACGGGCGCCGTGACGGCGAGGGCGACGGTGAAGGCTGCGGCGAATACTGGCGTTCTACGCACAGTGAACCTCCGGAAGGTGGGGACCCGGCCGGCGCGGACCGGTGAGCGAAGACGGTAAGCCGCCGTTCGGCCGTGTGACACAGACCAAAGTCGTGTCAGCTTTGGTGCGAACGGAGGAAAAACCGGGCGCTGGTGCGCAAATCCGGCAGTGTCAGCCCGCAGGCCGCTCGCCGGGCTCGTCGCCGAAGAGGGAACGCAGGGTCACCTCACGGTTCACCCGCACGTGCTCGACCGCGGACGCCTTCGCGCGGTCCGGGTCCCCGGACGCGATCGCCTCGTAGAGCCGGCGGTGCTCGCCGAGCAGGTCCGTCCAGTGCTCGTTCTGGCTCGTCAGCCAGCGCAGCCTGCCCTCCAGCGGCTGCAGCATCGTGCTCAGCAGCCCGTTGCCGGCGACGGCCACGATCTCGTCGTGGAACCGCGAGTTGAGCACGGTGATCCGGGCCGCGTCGCCCCGGGCCGTCGCGCGGGCGGCGTCGGCGAGCATCCGCTCCAGCCGCTTCAGCTCCGCCGCGCCGGCACGCTCTGCGGCGAGCCCCGCGGCGAGCCCTTCGAGCGCCTCCCGGACGTCGAACAGCTCCTCGACGTCGATCCGCGCCAGCTGCCGGACGACGACCCGGCGCGGCGATTGGACGACGACGAACCCCTCGGCTTCGAGGCTGCGGATGGCCTCGCGGACGGGGACGCGCGAGACGCCGAGGTCCTCGGCCAGTTCGCGCTCGACCAGCCGGTCGCCCGGGCGGAGACGGCCGGTGAGGATCCGTTCGCGCAGCTCTTCCCGCACCCGCTGCCGGGTGGCCGCGAGGGGCTGCCGCTCGTTCACCGCTCCCCCTTCAACACCGTCGTAACCGGCCGTAACAGGAGTTTATCGGCAGGAGGGTTGACGGCGGCGGACCAGGGGGTGATATTTGGGATGCCAAATTTTGGTATCCCAAATCGTCGTCCCTGCACGTCGATCGGAGGGCCCCGCATGACCGCCGCCCCGCTCGCCTCCACTCGGCAAGAGACCGCCGCGCCACCGGACCCCCGGCTCTGGAACGAAGACCTCGCCCCGGCGAAGGAACGCCGCTGGAAGGTCTACGACATCTTCGCGCTGTGGATGTCCGACGTGCACAACCTCGGCAACTACACCTTCGCGGCCGGGTTGTTCGTGCTCGGGCTGTCGGCCTGGCAGGTGTTCACCGCGCTGCTGTTCGGGTTCGTGATCATCTACGCCGGCATGAACCTGATGGGCCGGATCGGGCAGCGCACCGGCGTGCCCTTCCCGGTGGTGGCCCGGATCAGCTTCGGCACGTTCGGCGCCAACCTGCCCGCCCTGATCCGCGCGATCATCGCGATCTTCTGGTACGGCATCCAGACCTACCTCGCGAGCGTCGCGATCACGGTGCTGGCGCTCGCCATCGACCCGGGCCTGAAACCGCTGACCGAACACGGTTTCCTCGGCCTGCACTTCCTCGGCTGGATCTGCTTCGTTGCCCTGTGGGCGGTCCAGGCGCTGATCCTGACCCGCGGCATGGAGTCGGTGCGCAAGTTCCAGGACTGGTGCGGGCCGGCGATCTGGGTCGTGATGATCGCCCTCGCCGTCTGGATCCTCGCCGCCGGGCACTGGCACATCTCCCTGACCGGCAGCCCGAAACACCTGTCGACGGGCGAGCAGGTCCGGCAGTGGTTCGGCGCGGCCGGGCTGATCCTGGCCACCTACGGCACGCTCATGCTGAACTTCTGCGACTTCTCCCGCAACGCACCGGACCAGAAGACCGTGCGGCGCGGCAACTTCTGGGGCCTGCCGGTCAACTCGACGGCGTTCGCGCTGCTGTCGGTGATCGTCACCGCGGGCAGCATGCAGGTCTTCGGCGAGGCCATCACCGACCCGGCCGAGCTGCTGGCCAAGGTGCACAACACGCCGGTGCTGATCGTCGGCGCGCTGACGTTCGCGGTGGCGACCATGGGCGTCAACATCGTCGCCAACTTCGTCTCCCCCGCCTACGACCTGGCCAACATCTGGCCGAAGCGGATCACGTTCACCATCGGCGGGATGATCAGCGCGGTCGCGGCGCTGTGCGTGCTGCCGTGGAAGCTGTACTCCTCGCCGGCGGTGGTCAACTACTTCCTCGGCGGGCTCGGCGCGTTCCTCGGGCCGCTGTTCGGGATCATGATCGTCGACTACTACCTGATCCGGCGCGGCAAGGTCGACGTCGCGCAGCTGTTCGTCGACGGCGGCGCGTACCCCCGGGTGAACCCGCGGGCGCTGGTGACGTTCTTCCCGGCGGCCGCGCTGTCGGCGGTGATCGCGCTGGTGCCGTTCTTCGCGCCCGCGGCGCCGTACTCGTGGTTCATCGGCACGGCGTCGTCGGCCGCACTCTACTGGGCCGTTTCGAGGAAGCTCCGATGAGGATCGTCGTCACCAACTGCAACACCACCGAGGCGATGACGAAGGAGATCGAAGCCGGGGCCCGCGCGGCCGCGAGCCCCGGCACCGAGATCCTCGCCAGGACGCCGCGCTGGGGTCCGGAGTCGGCCGAAGGCTGGCTGGACAGCTTCCTGTCCGCCGCGGCCGTGCTGGACCTGTTGCGGGGCCTGGACGAACCGTTCGACGCGGTCGTGCTCGCCGGCTTCGGCGAGCACGGCCGCGAAGGCGCGCGCGAGCTGCTCGACGTCCCGGTCGTCGACATCACCGAGGCGGCGGCGCACCTGGCCTGCCTGCTCGGCCGCCGCTACGGCGTGGTGACCACTTTGGACCGCACGTGCGGGCTGATCGAGGACAGCCTCCACGCCGCGGGCGTCGGGCAGAACTGCGTCACGGTCACCGGCGCGGGCCTCGGCGTGCTGGAGCTGACCGACGAGCGCCGGACGGAGTCGGCGTTGCTCACCGCGGGCCGCCGCGCGCGGGACGCCGGCGCGGAGGTGCTCGTCCTCGGCTGCGCCGGGATGACCGGGCTGGACCGCAAGATCGCGACGATGCTGGACATCCCGGTCATCGACGGGGTCGCGGCGGCGGTCCGGCTCGCGGAGTCGCTCGTGGCGCTGGGACTCCGGACCAGCCGCGCGGGGTCGTACGCGAAGCCGCTGGACAAGCGGCGCACCTGGCCCGGCTGATTGACACTTCCGCGCCAGCCACGCAGAATTCGACCGCCACACGCCGTACCGCCGCCCGGTGACGAGTGGGGATCCTGGCGTCCCCGAAAGGGCGGTCGAAGTGCGAAGCGTTCTGGGCGCGCTGGCTTTGTCGGCGAGCATGCTCCTGGTCCCGGTGAGCGGGACGGCGGTGGCCGCGCCGCCACCGCACACCGTCGTCACCGACGGCGCGAAGCTCGCCGGTATCCGGCAAGCGATCCGCAGTGGCCACGCGGGCAAGGCCCAGCGTGACGCCCTGAAAGTGGTGGTGGACAAGGCGAACGCGGCGTTGACGGCCGGGCCGTGGTCGGTCGTGCAGAAACCGTCGGCGCCGCCGAGCGGCGACAAGCACGACTACCTGAGCCAGGCACCCTACTGGTGGGCGAGCCGGCCGAAGACGCCGGACAACCCGCAGGGCTGCCCGTACGTCAGCAAGGACGGCCAGCGCAACCCGGAGGCCGACGCGATCACCGACCACACCTACCGGATGTGGGCCTGGGACGCGATGTACTACCTCTCGCTCGCCTGGTACTACACCGGCGACGCGAAGTACGCGAACCGGGCGGCGCTGGACATCCGGACGTGGTTCCTCGACCCGGCCACCAAGATGAACCCGAACATGACGTACTCGCAGCTCGTCCCGTGCAGGAACACGATCAGCGGCACCGGCATCATCGATTCGACCCAGTCGTTCAGCCAGCTGATGGACGCGTTCGCGCTGCTCGACGGCGGCGCCCCGGGCTGGACCGGCAAGGACCGCTCCGGCATCAGGACGTGGCTCACCCAGTACCTGGACTGGATGCGGACGAGCCCGCAGGCCGAGCTGGAACTGGCCGCCACCAACAACCACGGCACGTTCCTCGACATGCAGAACGCGGCGATCTCGGCCTACCTCGGCCGGCGCGACGCGGCGCGCAAGATCGTCCTGGACGCGGAGCAGAAGCGGTTCACGGCGCAGTTCGCCGCCGACGGCAGCCAGCCCCTGGAGCTGTCGCGGACGATGTCGTGGCACTACGCCAACTTCAACCTCACCGCGTGGGGCCGGATGGCGGAGGTCGGGCAGAACCTCGGAGTCGACGTCTGGAAGTACACCGCGCCGAACGGCGTGACCCTGCGGAAGGTCGTCGACCAGCTGATCCCGGGCGCTCTGCACGGCGCCGGAGCCTGGCCGCACCAGCAGATCGGCGTGTTCGACCAGTCGATCGCGGCGGACATCTTCCACGCCGCGGCCGAAGAGGCACACGACACCGACGCGGCCGCGGCGCTGAAGCAGATGCCGCTGCCGGCCGGGGGCGACACGTGGCCGGTGCGCGTGTCGTGCTTCCCGCTCGACCCGCCACTGAAGTAGGGGAAATCCGGACACAACACCGCATAGCGCACCGTTTCCCAAATTGGTCTAGTCCAAAGTCTTGACACCCCGTCGTCTCCGCGCGCACATTCATGACCGGGGCCGGACCCGCTTCGTGAAGAACCGTCGCGTACGCCCTCTCCCGCGCCGTCGCGGCCCGGGAGAGGGCCGTCCGCCTGCGCGAGGAGACATCCATGCAGCGAAGAATCGCCCTGGTCGCCGCCGCGGCCGCGGCCGTCGTGGCCGGTGCGCTGGCCGTCGCGGGCCCGGCGGCCCCCGGTGCCGCCGCCGCGACTTCCGGCGGGGTGCGGATCGCCTACTACGACCAGTGGAGCATCTACCAGAACGCCTACTACCTGAAGAACGTCGACGCCATCGCCGGCAACCTGGACTACCTGCTCTACGACTTCGAAAACATCGACCCGAACAACCTCACGTGCTTCGAAGCGACGAAGGCGACGACGCCGGATCCGGGCGGGGAAAGCGATCCGAACGCCGGTGACGGCGCCGAGGACCAGTTCGCCGACTACCAGAAGACCTTCGGCTCCGACATCAGCGTCGACGGCAGCGCCGACACGTGGAACCAGCCGATCGCCGGCAACTTCCACCAGCTGCAGGAGCTCAAGGCGCGGCACCCGAACCTCAAGGTGCTGCTGTCGATCGGCGGCTGGACGTACTCGAAGTACTTCTCCGACGCCGCCGCGACCGACGCTTCCCGCAAGAAGTTCGTCAGCTCCTGCCTCGACATGTTCATCAAGGGCAACATCCCGGCCTCCGGCGGCTACGGCGGCCCGGGCACGGCGGCGGGGATCTTCGACGGCATCGACATCGACTGGGAGTACCCGGGTTCGCCCACCGGGCACGTCGGCAACCACTACAGCGCCGCCGACACGGCGAACTACACCGCGCTGCTCGCGGAGTTCCGCAGCGAGCTGGACGCGTTGGGCGGCAAGCACTACGCGCTGTCGGCCGCGCTGCCCGGCGGCCAGGACAAGATCGCGAAGCTGCAGACCGACAAGATCGGCCAGTACCTGGACTTCGGCAACGCGATGACCTACGACATGCACGGCGCGTGGGACGCGACCGGCCCGACGAACTTCCAGGACCCGCTGTACCCGTCGCCGAACGACCCGTCCGGCACGATCCCGCCGGGCACCGAGAAGTACACGATCGACTCGGTGGTCAAGGACTACCTGCACGGCAGCAGCGCGTACGGCATCGCGGGCGGTTTCCCGGCGTCCAAGCTGACGCTGGGCATCCCGTTCTACTACCGGGGCTGGACCGGTGTGCCCGCCGGGCCGAACCACGGGCTGTACCAGGCGGCGTCCGGTCCGTCGGCCGGGCATCCGTTGAGCGGCAACGTTCCCGGTGTCGCGATGTACAAGGAGCTGTCCGGCGTGGTCGACAACCCGGCGGACACCTACTGGGACCCGGTCACGCAGTCGGCGTGGTTCTACGACGGGACCAACTTCTACGGCGGCTCGTCGGCCCAGTCGATCAGGGCGCGCACGGACTACATCCACTGCACGGGTCTCGGCGGCGCGATGATGTTCTCGCTCTACGACCTGGACCCGGGCTCGACGTTGTTCCACGCGGTGGTCGACGGCCTCGCCGCTTCGACGCCGAACTGCTCGGCACCCCCGCCCACCACGCCCACCACACCCACCACACCGACGACCCCGACCACCCCCACGACTCCGACCACACCCACCACCCCGCCGACGACCACCACCACACCGCCGTCGATCCCCGCGTGGGCACCGAACACGGCCTACGCGGTGGGAGCGAAGGTGACCTACAACGGCGTCACGTACACGTGCCGCCAGGCCCACACGTCACTGGTGGGCTGGGAACCGCCGAACGTCCCGGCCCTCTGGCTCGCAAGCTGAAAGAGGTCGTGAGTGAGAAACAGGGTTCCAACCCTGTTTCTCACTCACGACCTCAGTTGCCGTTGGGGGCGCTGACTCCCGGTGCGGGGGCCTGGGCGTTGCCGGCGATGCCGTAGCGCCCGGCGCCGCCGTCGAGCTGTTCCTTCAGCGCCAGGACGGTGCTCACCCGTCCGGCCGACGTGTCCACGTTGTCCACTGTGGACAAGATCGACGTCGCCGACGTGTCGGCGCGCACGACTCCCAGCGCGCCGGTGCCTTCGGCCGAGCCGGCGTCACCGGCGAGCACGGTGCCGGCGCCGGAGCGGTCGAGCTGCGTGGCGAACCGGGCGATCGTCGCCGCGCGGTCGCCCGCGCCGTCGCCGGTCGCCTGCGCGCCGGTGAGCACGATCGCCAGCTGCGCCGGCTTGACCTCGGGGCCGGCCTTGACGAACCCGCCGTCGGTGAGCCCGCCGATCGCCGCCGCCAGTTCCTCGCCCGACGACTGCGGTTTCGCGGTCGTCTTGTCCAGCAGCAGCACCGAGCCGAGCAGCGCGCCGGCGAGCGTGCCGGAGTCGCCCGCGGTCGGGAACTTCGAGCCGGCCGGCTGCAGCCGCGTGACGACGTCCCGGAGCTGGTCGGCCTTGCCGGGGTCGGCGAACGCGGCCGTCAGCTGGACCTCGCCGGTCACCGACGCCCCGGCCTGCCCGATGAGCTGCTTCAGCGCGTCCCGGTCGGCCGGTCGCGCGTCCTCGGTGGTCACCAGCACCACCGACCGCTTGTCCAGGGCTCCGGCGACGACCTTCGGGCCCATCGAGCCGGCGAACGCGTCGGCGTCGGCCAGCCGGGCGTTGAGCGCGTTGCGCTGCGCCTCGAGGTCGGCGACCTGGTTGCCCAGGTCCTTCTTCTCCCCCGCCAGCCCGGACAGCAGCGTGCCGTTGAGCGCGGTCGAGCCCAGCACGACGCCGACGGCGAGCGCCAGGAAGCAGGCGGCGATGGAAACGACGTGGTAGCGCAGCGATATCACGTGAACAATCCCTTGACCCAGGCGAAGAGCGAGTTCCAGGTGTCCCGGAGCCAGTCCAGGTAGACCGAGCCCACGTCGGACACCAGCAGGGCCGCGGCGACGACCACGACCGCGGCGAGCACGAGCAGGACGACCGCGCCGATCGACACCCGGCTGCGGTGCAGCGTCGCCACGGCCTTGCCGTCGACGAGCTTCGTGCCGAGCTTCAGCCGGGTCAGGAACGTCGACGGGTTCGAGCCGGACCGGCCGTGGTCGAGGAACTCGCGCAGCGTGGCCTGGAAGCCGACCGTGACGACCAGGCTCGCACCGTGCGCGTCGGCCAGCAGCAGCGCGAGGTCTTCGGCGTTGCCCGACGCGGGGAACGTCACCGCGCCGATGCCGAGGTCCTGGATCCGCTCGACGCCCGGAGCGTGCCCATCGGGCTGGGCGGGCACCACGACCTCGCCGCCGCCGCGCAGCGTGGCGGTGCCGATGCCGGTCGGGTCGCCGACGATGACGTCCGGCCGGTGGCCCTGCACGCGCAGGGTGTCGGCGCCGGCGTCGACGCCGATCAGCACCGGCCGGTGCTCGGCGATGTACTTCTTGAGCTTCTTCAGGTCTTCGGCGTGCCCGTTGCCGCCCGCGACGACCAGCACGTGCCGGTCGCGGATCGGGACCTTCAGCTCCGGCACGCCGACGCCGTCGAGGATCAGCGTGCGCTCGCGGCGCAGGAACTCGATGGTGTTCGCCGAGAACGCCTCCAGCTGCGTCGACATCCCGGCCTTGGCCTCGATCATCTGGTCGGCGACGCTCTCGGCGGTCTGCAGGATGCCGGAGGCGACCTGCCGCTCGCCGACGTACACGACGCCGTCGTGCAGCCGCAGCTTCGTGCCGTCCTTGATGGTGCGCAGCAGCTCGCCGCCGACGGAGTCGACGAGCGGGATGCCCGCTCCGATGAGGATCTCGGGGCCCAGGTTCGGGAACCGGCCGGAGATCGACGGGGACGCGTTGACCACGCCCGCGACCTCGGCCTCGACCAGGGCGTCGGCCGTCGCGCGGTCGAGGTCCAGCTGGTCGAGCACGACGATGTCGCCGGGACTGATCCGGCGCAGCAGCTCCCGGGTGCGGCGGTCGACCCGGGCGACCCCGGTGATCCCCGGGAGGGGTTCTTGGTTCCGCGTGAGCAGGCCCGTGAGCTTCATGTGGCCGATGGTGACAAATTTGCTCGTGGGACGAGGCACGCCACGCCGTAGCGCAGGTGACTCGTTGTGGTGACCCGCGCCTCGGTTCAGGCGTCGGACTCCTCCGAAAGGGAGCCGAAACCGAGGTTCAGCCAGGGGCTCGAGGGGTCCTGAAGGAGCTGGTGGTGGACCCGCGCGGCGGCCGCGTACCACTCGCCGAACTCGTCGCCGGCCTGCAGCATGCGGCCCATGACGTACCCCGCCGACAGGTCGGGCCATGACTGGTGGTAGCGGCGGGCGAGCGAACCGGCCTCCAGCACCATCAGCTCGGCTGTCCAGTCGTCACAATAACCGGCCGCCAGGCCCCACCGGGCGATGTTGACCGCGCGCCCGACGTCCCACGCCAACGTCGTGGTGACGAACCCGTCGGTGTCGAGCAGGCCGTCCGCGCGGAACCGCTGCTCGTAGCGCGACACGCGCCGGACGGTGTCCCGCAGCTCGGCTGCCTGGTCTTCGGCGTCGTTCTCCACGCACCACCGGCCGACGAGCTCCGCCCAGGTCAGCGGGTCGAACTCATCGCCGGACAGTCCGTACTCGGCGGCGAACCGCAGGCGCAGCATGAGCACCAGGTTGCCCGGGGTCAGCGCATAGCCGTCGCCGATCAGCTCGGTCATGGTGGCGCGCCAGGCCGGCGGGTCGGGCACGCCCCACCAGTCCCGCAGGCCCCGGACCTCGGCGACGTAGTCGTGGCGGCGCGCGTCGAGGACGTTCCACGGCGCCGCGTTGAGCACGGCCAGGTGGGCGCCGCAGGCGAGCGCGTGCGCGATCGGGCCGTCGAGGTGCCCGTACGGGGCGGTGATCAGCCGTTCGACCTGCTCGTCCAGCGGCGTGACGTCGTCGTGGTGCGCGTCGAGCCACGGCTGCAGGGTCGCGCCCGGCAGCCGCCACTCGCCGCGGGTGCCGCGGTTGAACACGACCCGCTCGTGCCGTCCCACGCCGTCGACCGCCCAGTCCAGCGCGCCGCTCATGGCGACGACGTCCGGGCCGAGGTCGGGCAGCGCGCCGCGGGTGAAGACCTGCAGGAACTCGTCGCCGCCGGTCTCGAAGTAGACGTTCGGGAAGGTCTCCGCCCGCTCGTCGAGGATGCGGTGGGCGTCCAGCCGCCGGATCGGGACGAACAGCTCTTCCCCGGCGAGCAGGCCGAGGTAGCGGTCGAGGTCGCCGTCCCGCCGCGCGGCGGCGAGCTGCGCTTCGACGTCGGCGGGCGGCGGCAGGATCACGGGGCGGCTCCCTCCGCTCGGCCGGTCAGCACGACGAGCTTGCCCGCCGTCCGGTTGTGCTCCAGGTCGTCGTGCGCCTGCCGGATCTCGTCCATCCGGTAGACCTTGGCCGGGCCGAGGCCGGCTTCGCCGGCGGCGATCCGGTCCAGGTACCGCTGGAGGACGGAGGCGGGCAGGTCGTCCGCCTCACCACCATAAGCGGTCAGCCGCACCCCGGCGGGAAGGTAACCGATCAGATAGAAAATCCTTGACGATCCACTGGTTGGACAACATCCCGGTGAAGCAGACGGTGCCGTGCACCCGGGTGGCGCGCAGCGTGTCCGGCAGGGTCGGCGTGCCGACGAGTTCGAGGGCCGCGTCGACGCCTCCGGGCACGATCTCGCGGACCTGTTTCGCGACGTCGCCGTCGTCGAGGAGCGGGTGGTCGACGCCATGCGCGCGCAGGATTTCCAGGCGTTCGGGCTGCCGCGTGGTGGCGAGGACGGTGGCGCCGAGGTCTTTCGCCAGGGTCGCGGTGGCGAAGCCGAGTGCGGAGGTGCCGCCGCGGATCAGCAGCGTCTGGCCGCGCTGGAGGTCGAGGCCGGTGGTGAGCGAGCCGTAGGCGGTCTGGAGGGTCTCGGGGACCTGGCCGATGACGTACCAGGGCAGGTCGGAGCGGAACGGGATGACCTGGCGTTCGGGCACGAGGGTGTATTCGGCGTAGCCGCCGTCGAAGGTGCGGCCCATGCCGCCCATCATGGTGGCGACCTGCTGCCCGGGCGCGAAGCCGCCCCCGGCGTCGACGACACCGACGGCCTCGATGCCGGGCACGCGCGGGAAGGTGACGCCTTCGGCCAGCCCGAGCCGGGTGTGCAGCTCGGACCGGTTGAGCCCGAACGCCTTGACGGCGATCCGCACCCACCCGGGTTTCACCTCCGGTACCGGCAGGTCGGTGAGGTGGAGGTTCTCGACGGGACCGGGTTCCCGGAGCACGACCGCGCGCATCGGAAGTCCTTTCTTCGCAGGCGAACCCCCAGCCGGGCCCGCGGTTCTCGAGGGCGCCCGCCGGGAGACCGATCCTCGGGGCCCTCCGACGGCCGGATCCACCCGCCGGCGGCCGCTCCAGTGCCTTCCGCGCGCAGAACCGGCCCCGGGTGCCCGCCAGGCCCAGCCCGCCCTACGGACCCCGCCAGGCCAGGCCCTCGGGCCGCCGGATCCACCCACCGCTCCGGGTGCCTTGAGTCCGCGGGACCTACCCGGTGCCCGCCGGGCCCGGCCCCTTTCGCCCGCGGGACCGCCACCGGACCGGAGCTCCCGACCACCGGACCCACCCCACCGGCCCGGCCCCGTCCGTCCGCGGGGTCTGGCACCGCCCCGCCGAGCCGGCCCTTCCCAACCTGCCCCGGCGCCGGCCACCTGCCCGCCGGCGCTACTTCTTCTTCGCCGCCCGCTTCCGCTTCGGCTCGAACTCGGCCTTGTCCTTCTCCGCGGTGGCGAGCAATTCCTCGGCGTGCGCGCGGCCGGTCTCGTTGTCCAGCCCGGCCAGCATCCGCGCCAGCTCCGAAACCCGCTCGGTCTGGCTGAGACTCTTCACCCCGCTGCGCGTCACGCCGCCGCTGTGGCCCTTGTCCACCACCAGGTGCTGGTCGGCGAACGCCGCCACCTGCGGCAGGTGCGTCACCACCAGCACCTGGTGCGTGCGCGCCAGCCGGGCCAGCCGGCGGCCGATCTCGACCGCCGCGCGGCCGCCCACTCCCGCGTCGACCTCGTCGAACACCAGGGTCTGGACCGTGTCCGCGTGTGCCAGCACCACCTCGATCGCCAGCATCACCCGCGACAGCTCGCCGCCCGACGCCGCCTTGTGCACCGGCAGCGGCGGCGCGCCGTCGTGGGCCCGCAGCAGCAGCTCGACGTCGTCGACGCCGTCCGGGCCCGCGTGCACCGCGCGGCCGTCGATGGCCAGCGCGTGCGTGTCGCCGTGCTCGGCCGGGCGCTGCTCGACCGTCACCTCGATCGCCGCCTGGCCCATCGCCAGCCCCGACAGCTCGCGCGTGATCTCCGCAGCCAGCGACGCCGCCGCATCTTTGCGTGCCGCCGACACCTCCGCCGCGTGTGCCGCGAGCTGCACCGCGAGCTGGTCGCGGCGCAGCGCCAGCTCGGCCAGCGCCTCTTCCGAGGTGTCCATCGACTCGAGACGGCGTCGCGCGTCGTCGGCCCACGCCAGGACGCCGTCGACGTCCGCCGCGTACTTGCGCGTCAGCCGCTTCAGGTCGGCCTGCCGGGCCAGCACCTTCTCCAGCAGCGCCGGGTCGGCGTCCAGCGTCTCGACGTAGTTGCCCAGCTCGGCCCCGACGTCGGACAGCAGCACCGACGCCTCCTCCAGCCGCGGCGCCAGCTCGCGCAGCACGGCGTCTTCGGACGTCGAGAGCCGCCGCAGCGCCTCCGACACCAGGCCCATCGCGCCCGGGGCGTCCGGGTCGCCGTCCGGCGAGCCCGACACCGCGACGTGCGCCTCGGTCGCGGCCGCGCGCAGCTCGTCGACCGCCGCCAGCCGCTTGATCTGCTCGGTCAGCTCGACGTCCTCGCCCGGTTCCGGCGCGACGGCGTCGATCTCGGTGAGCCCGTGCTTGAGCAGGTCGGCCTGCTGGGCCATCTCCCGCGAGCGCGTCGACCGCTCGGTCAGCTCGGCGATCACCGCGAGCCATTCGGCCCTGATCTCCTGATACGCCCGAAGCGGCTTCGCCACCGCATCGCCGGCGAACCGGTCGATGACCGCGCGCTGCTCGCTCGGGCGCAGCAGCCGCAGCTGGTCGTTCTGCCCGTGCACCGCGATCAGCTGCTCGGACAGCTCCGCGAGCACGCCGACCGGCACCGACCGGCCGCCGAGGTGGGCGCGCGAGCGCCCGTCGACGGCGACCGCGCGCAGCGCGATCACGCTGCCGTCCTCGTCGACGTCGGCACCCGACTCGGCGACGATCCGCTCGGCGCCTTCGACGCCGGAATAGGTGAACCGCCCTTCGACGAACGCCTTCAGCATCCCCGTCCGGACCTTGGACACCTCGGCCCGGCCCCCGGAGAGCAGGTGCAGCCCGGTGACGACCATGGTCTTCCCGGCACCCGTCTCACCGGTGACGACGGTGAAGCCCGCGTGCAGTTCCAGCAGGGCGTCCTCGATGACTCCGAGGCCCTGGATGCGCATCTCGGCCAGCACGCCGCCTACGGTAGCGGCCCCCACCGACACTCTGCGCGCGCGGCACCCCGGCGAGTCGCCGATATGTTCGAATTCGAGTCGAACCAGGGGCGCGAAGCGCCTCCTTTGCGGAGCTACTCGCAGGGGCGGGCGTGCCGTTCCCGCCAGCTTTTCACCGGCAGCGAGAACTTCTGCACCAGCCGGTCGGTGAACGGCCCGTCCCACAGCCGGACCAGCCGCACCGGCGTCTTGCCGCACGTCACGCGCACACGAGCGCCCGGCGGCAGGTCGATGAGCCGGCCCCCGTCGCAGGTCAGGACGGCCGGCGAGCCGTCCGGGTCGATCCCGACGGTGATCACCGAGTCGCGTGAGACGACCAGCGGCCGCGAGAACATCGCGTGCGCGTTGCTCGGCACCACCAGCAGCGCCTGGACGTCCGGCCAGATGATCGGGCCGCCGGCCGAGAACGCGTACGCCGTCGAACCGGTGGGTGTGGCGCACAACACACCGTCGCAGCCGAACGCCGAAACCGGGCGGCCGTCGACCTCGATCAGCGCGTCGAGGACCCGCTCGCGCGTGCTCTTCTCGACGCTGGCCTCGTTGAGCGCCCAGGTGTGGGCCAGCTCGGTGCCGCCGTCGGTGACCGTGACGTCGATCGTCATCCGGTCCTCGACCTGGTAGTCGCCGTCGACGACGCGCTGCACGGTGTCGGCGAGCGCGTCGGAGTCGGCCTCGGCGAGGAAGCCGACGCGCCCGAGGTTCACGCCCAGCACCGGCACGCCGGCCGGGCGGGCCAGCTCGGCCGCGCGCAGCAGCGTCCCGTCGCCGCCGAGGACGAAGACGAGCTCGACGCCGTCGGCGGGGTTTTCGTCCGGGTCGACGACGGTGCACTTCGACCCGACACCGTGCCGGTCCGGGTCGATGAGCGCGCGGACGTCGTCCTCGATCACGCGGATCCGGATGCCGGCCTTGGCGAAGCGCGCCGACACCTCGCGCGCGGCCTCCCCCGTCGCGTCGCGATCCGGGTGCACCATGAGGAGCACTTCACGTTCGGTGGTCATGCGGGCCCTTCCTCGACGGCGGTTCGGACGAGCCGCTCGGCCTCAGACCTGTCTACCGCGTCCACAGTGGACTCGGCCACGTGTTCTTTCCGCAGCCACACGAAGTACTCGACGTTCCCGGACGGCCCCGGCAGCGGGCTCGCGGTGACCCCGCGCAGCGCGAGCCCGAGTTTCGCGGCCTCGTCGATGACCCCGAGCACCGATTCGGCACGCAGCCCGGGATCGCGGACCACGCCGCCGCTGCCGAGCCGGTCCTTGCCCACCTCGAACTGCGGTTTCACCATCGGCACCAGGTCGGCGCCTTCGCGCGCGCAGGCGGCGAGCGCGGGCAGCACGAGCTTGAGGGAGATGAACGAGAGGTCCCCGACGACGAGGTCGACCTGCCCGCCGAGGTCTTCGGGCGTGAGGTTGCGGACGTTGGTGCGGTCCATGACCACGACGCGTTCGTCGGTGCGGATCCGCCAGTCGAGGAGGCCGCGGCCGACGTCGGCGGCGATCACGGCCGCGGCGCCGTTGCGCAGCAGGACGTCGGTGAAGCCGCCGGTGGACGCGCCGGCGTCGAGGCAGCGCTTGCCCTCGACGCTCAGGTCCGTGAACGCTTCCAGCGCGCCGAGGAGCTTGTGGGCGCCGCGCGAGGCCCAGCCGGGGTCGTCTTCGTCTTTGACGACGATCGGCGCGTCGGACTCGACGCCGGTGGCGGGCTTGGTGGCCACCATGCCGCGCACGGTGACCTTGCCGCCGGTGATCAGGGCCGAAGCCTGCTCGCGCGACCGGGCGAGGCCGCGCCGAACCAGTTCCGCGTCGAGGCGCGCCCGCTTGGGCACCGTGGTCAGACCTTGTCGATGCTGGACAGGGCGACCGTCAGCTCGGTGTGCACGGCGTCGAAGCGCTCGACGTGCTCCGCGAGCGGCAGCGCGTCCAGGTCGTCCAGGCCGGCGACGGCTTCCTCGATACCGGCCCGCGGGTCGGTCTGCTGGGAGAACGAACCGGGCGGCGGGCCCGGGACGGGGTACGGATGATCCTGCACAGTACGAAGGTATCAGTCAGGCGAGGCCGAGCCGTGCCTTGGCGGCGTCGCCGAGCTCGGTGACGCCGGTCTCCCAGGCCGTGTGGCACAGCGCGCGCAGCAGGTCGAGGTCGTCGCCGTCGCCGGTCACGGCCAGGACGTCGTCGCGCACTTCGACGGTCCAGCCGGGGCGAGGGCCGATCTTGAGGTCCTCGGCGCTGCAGGTGAGTGCGGTGAGGTCTTCGGCGACGTAGGTGCCGCGCTCGGCGGGCGCCGCCTCGATCAGCTGTTTCGGCGTCGCGACACCCGACAGGACGACGAGGGAGTCGATGCCCGCGGCGACCGCGCCGGCGATGTCGGTGTCCAGCCGGTCGCCGACGACCAGCGGCCGCTCCGCACGCGCCGAGCGCGCGGCGGTCTCGAACAGCAGCGGCTCCGGCTTCCCGGCGACCACGGGTACGGCGTCGGTGGCGGTCCGCAGCGCGGCGACCATGGAGCCGTTGCCGGGCAGCAGGCCGCGCTCGCTGGGGAGGGTGGCGTCGACATTGCAGGCCACCCAGAGCGCGCCGGCGCGGATGGCCAGGCAGGCTTCGGCCAGCGCGGCCCACGTGTTGTCGGGCGAGTGGCCCTGGACGACGGCCTGGACGCCCGGCGCGTTTTCCCGCACCGGCTTGAGCCCCGCCTCGCGGACCTCGGCGGCGAGCGACTCGGTGCCGACGACGAGCACTTCGGCGCCCGGCGCGAGCCGGTCCTTCAGCACCTGCACACCGGCCTGGGCGCTGGTGTGCACCTCACCGGCGTCGGCGGGCAGGCCGAGGCCGGTGAGGTGGTCGACGACCTCGGCCGGGGCCTTGGACGCGTTGTTCGTGACGAACCGGACGGGTGTGCCGTGCTCGCGCGCGGCCCGGACCGCCTCCGGGGCTCCCGGGATGACCCGGGAGCCGTGGTAGACGGTGCCGTCGAGGTCGAACAGGACGGCGTCGTAGGCCGCGAGCAGGGCGTCACTCATCGTTCTGCTGCTCGCCCCGCTGCCGGCCCGCGAGTTCGGCGGCACGTTCGGCCGCGTCGGTCTCGTCGTTCTCGTCGGCCTCGGCCGAGTTGAGGAACCACTGGACGGCTTCGTCCGCGCGCCCGGCAGCCGCGAGGTTGTCGGCGTAGGCGTAGAACAGGCGGGCGCTCCACGGGTCACGCTTCTCGGGCTTGAGGTCGTCGCTCTGCAGCGAGACGACGGCGGCGTCGAGCTGCCCGAGGTCCCGCCGCGCCCCGGCCGCGACGATGGCCAGCTCGACCTGGGTGGCCTTGCTGAGCTTCGCGGTGTCGGCCTCCTTGGCGAGGTCGAGCGCGCGTTCGGGCCGGCCGAGGGCGCGTTCGGCGTCGGCGATGATGGCGATGTGGTCGTCGCTGCGGGTCATCCGCCGGACGGCCCGCAGTTCGGAGAGGGCCTCGGACCAGTTGCCGGCGTGGTAGGCGACCAGGCCGAGCGCCTCCCGCACGATCGGCACGCGCGAGGCCTTGGCCTTGGCGTACTTGGCGTGCTCGAGAGCGGCCTCGGGATCGGTGTCCATGAGCCCACCGGCGGCGACGAGGTGCTTCCCGACGGTCTCGGCGAGCCCCTTGGGCAGGGTCCTCAGCTCGCGGCGGGCCTCCTCGTCGAGGTCGGAGAACTCGATGTCCTCGGGCAGCTCGGGGGCTTCGAGCAGTTCCTTGGCGAGGGCCTCGTCATCGAGCGGAGCGGAGACCTTGGGCCGCGGCTCCCGGCGCGGCCGCTCCTCGCGGCGCTGGTCGTCGCGCCGGTCGGGGCGGTTGCCGGAGTCGCGGAAACCGCCCCCGGTGCGCTCGCCGCGGTTGTCGGTGCTGCGGTTGCCGGTCTTGCGGTCGTCGGTCTTGCGGTCGTCGCGCTGGTAGCCGGCGCGGTTATCGCTGCCGCGGTCGTCGCGCTGGTAGCCGCCACTGCGGGCACCTCGGTCGTCGTCGCGGCGCTGGTAGGAGCCGCGATCACGCGAGTCGCTGCCCGAGCGGAAACCACCCGGACGGCCGCCACGGTCATCATCGCGCCGCTGGTAACCCCCGCGATCGCCGCGCGAATCATCGCGGCGGGCGCCGCCCTGCCCACGCTCATCGGAGCGGAAACCACCGGGGCGACTGTCGTCATCACGGCGGTCGTTGCCTCGGCCACGCTCGTCCGAGCGGAAGCCACCCGGGCGACGGTCACCACTGCGGCCACGGTCATCCGAGCGGAAACCACCGGGACGGCGATCATCGCCACCCCGCCCACGCTCATCGGAACGGAAACCACCGGGGCGGCGATCATCGCCACTACGGCCACGGTCGTCCGAGCGGAAGCCACCCGGGCGACGGTCACCACTACGGCCACGGTCATCCGAGCGGAAACCACCGGAGCGGCGATCATCGCCACCCCGCCCACGGTCATCGGAACGGAAGCCGCCCGAGCGGCGATCATCGCCACTTCGACCGCGATCGTCCGAACGGAAACCGCCCGGGCGGGCGCCGCGGTCGTTGCCACGGCGGTCGTCCGGCCGGAAGCCGCCTGAGCGGCGGTCGTCGTCGCGGCGGCCGTAGCCGCCGGCTTCGCGGCGCTGGTAGTCGTCGCGGGAACCACCCGAACGGGGGCCTCGGTCGTCGTCGCGGCGGGTCGTGCCGCGGTCGTCCCAGCGGGGCTTGCGGTCGCCGGATGAGGCTTTGCCCTGGGGGCGGCCGCCTCGGTCGTCGTAGCCGCGACCGGATCGTTCGGTGCGGTCGCCGCCCGGGAACCGGGAACCGCCTCGGCGGTCGTCCCGATCGCCGAAGTTGCGGCTCTGACCTGCGGGTCCTCCACGCTGGCCGCGGTCGTCACGGCGAGGGCCGCCCTGGTAACCGCCGTCGCGGCCGCCGCGGTCCTGCCGCGCGCCGCGCCGTTCTCCTCCTGGTCCGTCCGGCCGGCCCCGGGAGCCTTCGTCCCGGCGTGCCGACCGGCCGGACCCATCATCCGCTGAGTCTCGTCGACCGAACTCGGACACCTGGCCTCCTGCCGTGAAAAATCTTGTTCTGGACATACGCGTACGGCCCGCTAGGGCAGCCAACTGGCTATCCTAACGGGCCGTACGGAAGGTAAGTTCGGCGGTGTCCTACTCTCCCACAACCCTTCGGTTGCAGTACCATCGGCGCTGTCAGGCTTAGCTTCCGGGTTCGGAATGGGACCGGGCGTTTCCCTGACGCTATAACCACCGAAACACTACGAAACAACACACACACCCGGTGTGGTGTTTCAGAGCTGTAGAGTGGATGCGTAACATCTTCGTAGGCAAGTCCTCGGCCTATTAGTACCAGTCAACTCGACAACACATTACTGTGCTTCCATCTCTGGCCTATCAACCCAATGGTCTCTTGGGGGCCTTAACCCACAAAGGGTGGGATACCTCATCTTGGAACAGGCTTCCCGCTTAGATGCCTTCAGCGGTTATCCCTTCCGAACGTGGCCAACCAGCCATGCCCCTGGCGGAACAACTGGCACACCAGAGGTTCGTCCGTCCCGGTCCTCTCGTACTAGGGACAGCCTTCCTCAAGTATCCTACGCGCGCGGCGGATAGGGACCGAACTGTCTCACGACGTTCTAAACCCAGCTCGCGTGCCGCTTTAATGGGCGAACAGCCCAACCCTTGGGACCTACTCCGGCCCCAGGATGCGACGAGCCGACATCGAGGTGCCAAACCATGCCGTCGATATGGACTCTTGGGCAAGATCAGCCTGTTATCCCCGGGGTACCTTTTATCCGTTGAGCGACACCCCTTCCACCAGGAGGTGCCGGATCACTAGTCCCGACTTTCGTCCCTGCTCGACATGTCTGTCTCACAGTCAAGCTCCCTTGTGCACTTGCACTCAACACCTGATTGCCAACCAGGCTGAGGGAACCTTTGGGCGCCTCCGTTACTCTTTAGGAGGCAACCGCCCCAGTTAAACTACCCATCAGGCACTGTCCCTGAACCAGATCATGGCCCGAGGTTCAGATTCCCAATTCGACCAGAGTGGTATTTCAACAACGACTCCACCACAACTAGCGTCGCAGCTTCACAGTCTCCCACCTATCCTACACAAGCCGAACCGAAAACCAATACCAAACTATAGTAAAGGTCCCGGGGTCTTTCCGTCCTGCCGCGCGTAACGAGCATCTTTACTCGTAGTGCAATTTCGCCGGGCCTGTGGTTGAGACAGCCGGAAAGTCGTTACGCCATTCGTGCAGGTCGGAACTTACCCGACAAGGAATTTCGCTACCTTAGGATGGTTATAGTTACCACCGCCGTTTACTGGCGCTTAAATTCTCAGCTTCACCCCCGAAGGAGTTAACCGGTCCTCTTAACGTTCCAGCACCGGGCAGGCGTCAGTCCATATACATCGTCTTGCGACTTCGCATGGACCTGTGTTTTTAGTAAACAGTCGCTTTCCGCTGGTCTCTGCGGCCACCCACCCCTAGCCCGAAAAAGGCTTCAAGGTGTTTGGCCCCCCTTCTCCCGAAGTTACGGGGGCATTTTGCCGAGTTCCTTAACCACAGTTCACCCGATCGCCTTGGTATTCTCTACCTGACCACCTGTGTTGGTTTGGGGTACGGGCCGTGCATGCACTCACTAGAGGCTTTTCTCGGCAGCATAGGATCACTCTACTTCGCCTCAAACGGCTACGCATCACGTCTCAGCCTCATGGAACACGGATTTACCTATGTTCCAGCCTACACGCTTACACCAGGACAACCATCGCCTGGCGGAGCTACCTTCCTGCGTCACCCCATCGCTTGACTACTACGAAATCAGGTCCCACGCTCCACACGACACTTCCATCCGAAGACTTCCGCGCCGGCTTTGGGTGGTTAGTATCAAACGCCTCGTCATGGGCGCACATGCTCGGGTACGGGAATATCAACCCGTTGTCCATCGACTACGCCTGTCGGCCTCGCCTTAGGTCCCGACTTACCCTGGGCGGATTAGCCTGGCCCAGGAACCCTTGGTCATCCGGCGGCAGAGTTTCTCACTCTGCATTCGCTACTCATGCCTGCATTCTCACTCCCACACCCTCCACCACTCGCTTCCGCGGCGGCTTCCCTGGATGCAGGACGCTCCCCTACCCATCCACACCACTAGACACAACCCTCAAGGAGCTGAGCCGATGTATTGTGCGAATGACACAGCTTCGGCGGTGTGCTTAAGCCCCGCTACATTGTCGGCGCAGGACCACTTGACCAGTGAGCTATTACGCACTCTTTCAAGGGTGGCTGCTTCTAAGCCAACCTCCTGGTTGTCTGGGCAATCCCACATCCTTTCCCACTGAGCACACACTTAGGGGCCTTAGCTGGTGTTCTGGGCTGTTTCCCTCTCGACGACGAAGCTTATCCCCCGCCGTCTCACTGCCACGCTCTCACACTACGGTATTCGGAGTTTGGTTGATTTCGGTAACCCGGTAAGGCCCCTAGACCATCCAGTAGCTCTACCCCCGCAGAGAAACACGTGACGCTGCACCTAAATGCATTTCGGGGAGAACCAGCTATCACGGAGTTTGATTGGCCTTTCACCCCTACCCACAGCTCATCCCCCAGGTTTTCAACCCTGGTGGGTTCGGGCCTCCACGACGTCTTACCGACGCTTCACCCTGGCCATGGGTAGATCACCCCGCTTCGGGTCTAGACCACGCGACTCAAACGCCCTATTCAGACTCGCTTTCGCTACGGCTACCCCACACGGGTTAACCTCGCCACGCAGCACTAACTCGCAGGCTCATTCTTCAAAAGGCACGCCATCACCCAAAGGCTCTGACGGCTTGTAGGCACACGGTTTCAGGTACTCTTTCACTCCCCTCCCGGGGTACTTTTCATCTTTCCCTCACGGTACTCGTCCGCTATCGGTCTTCAGGAAGTATTTAGGCTTACCGGGTGGTCCCGGCAGATTCACAGCAAATTCCACGAGCTCGCTGCTACTCGGGAACACCAAACAAACAACCAACAATGCGTTTTCGCGTACGGGGCTCTCACCCACTCCGGCCCGCCATCCCAAACGGTTCCACTAACACACGTGATCATTCCGAGGACTGTCAGATCCTCGACGCTGGGTCCCACAACACCGCCTGCACAACGCCTGACAGCTTGACATGCAAACGGTTTAGCCTCATCCGCTTTCGCTCGCCACTACTCACGGAATCACGGTTGTTTTCTCTTCCTACGGGTACTGAGATGTTTCACTTCCCCGCGTTCCCTCCACACACCCTATATATTCAGGTGCGGGTAACACCACATCACTGGTGCTGGGTTTCCCCATTCGGAAATCCTCGGATCACAGCTCGGTTGACAGCTCCCCGAGGCATATCGCAGCCTCCCACGTCCTTCATCGGCTCCTGAAGCCAAGACATCCACCATGTGCCCTTAACAACTTGACCACAAAGATGCTCGCATCCACTCTACAGTTCTCAAACACCACACCAGAAACAAACGTCCCTAGGGCGATAGCCCTGCGGCGTGTTGCCTCAGGACCCAACAGTGTGCACAGCGAACAACCGACCCTCCAGGCGCCGACCC